>NZ_JBGMWH010000007.1:0-183229 GCF_041514305.1 Salinarimonas chemoclinalis | reverse complement strand
AGGAGAATTTGGAGCGGGCGAAGGGATTCGAACCCTCGACCCCAACCTTGGCAAGGTTGTGCTCTACCCCTGAGCTACACCCGCTCGCTCCGGACCGCGGGGCGCGCCCGCCGTCGAGGCCGGTGATATGAACCACCCGAAAACGGATTGCAAGCGGAAAAATGCGGGCTGCGCGGGACGCCCCGGGAGGCGCGCGCGGGGAGGGGTGGGGAGGCGCCTCCGGGTTCGTCGCGGACCCTTGAGCCTCTCCCCCCGGATCGCGTAGAACCGGCGGCATGGACGACACCGCCCCCCTTTCCTCGGCCCCGCCTCCTCCCGCGACGCCGCTCGACCCGCCGGCGCTGTTCGCGCTCCTCGATCGCCACGGCACGCCCCACCGCACCGTGGCGCACGAGGCGGTGTTCACGGTGGCGCAGTCGCAGGCGATCGAGCGGGATCTGCCCGGGGGGCACACCAAGAACCTCTTCCTCAAGGACAAGAAGGGCAGCCTCTTCCTCGTCACGGCGGAGGCGCACGCGGCGGTGGACCTGAAGCGGCTGCACGGTCCGCTCGGTGCGGCGAGCCGGCTGTCCTTCGGCTCGGCCGACCTGCTGCGCGAGACGCTGGGCGTCGAGCCCGGCTCGGTGACGCCGCTCGCGCTCGCCAACGACCGGGCGGGGCGGGTGCGCTTCTTCCTCGACCGCACGCTCGCGGCCTGCGACACGATCAACGTCCATCCGCTCGTCAACACGATGACGACGACGATCCCGACGCCGGCGCTCGTCGCCTTCCTCGCCGCGATCGGTCATCCCCCGACGCTCGTCGACCTGCCGGCGCCGCCGGACGCCGGGGCGACCGTCCAGGCGGGCGCACCCTAGGGAAATTCCTCTGGCGGCCCAGAGCGTCGCACCCCATCTTGAGCCCCAGACCCGCGGGCCGCGCGACGTGCGCCCGCAGACCCGAACCGGAGCCGAAGCCACATGCTCTCAGACGCGATGAACCCGGGCGGCGGCCTGCCCGAGAGCGCCCCGGCGGACCTGATCAAGGACGCGACGACGGCGAGCTTCCGCGAGGACGTGATCGCCGCGTCCATGCGCACGCCCGTCCTGGTCGATTTCTGGGCGCCGTGGTGCGGCCCCTGCAAGCAACTGACCCCCGTGCTCGAGAAGGCGGTGCGCGCCGCCAAGGGCAAGGTGAAGCTCGTCAAGATGAACATCGACGAGCACCCGGCCTACTTCCAGCAGATCAGCCAGGCGCTCGGCGTGCAGTCGATCCCCGCCGTGATCGCCTTCGTCCAGGGCCAGCCGGTCGACGGCTTCATGGGCGCCCAGCCCGAGAGCCAGATCAAGGCCTTCATCGACAAGCTCTCGGGCGCCGCCGGCCCCTCGCCGATCGAGCAGGCGCTGGAGGAGGCCGCGACCCGCGCGGCCGCCGGGGACGCGCAGGGCGCCGCCGAGCTCTTCGCCGCGGTGCTGCAGCGCGAGCCCGACAACATGGTCGCGCTGGGCGGCATGGCGAAACTGCACGTCGACATGGGCGACCTCGAGGGTGCCGAGCGCGTGCTCGCCATGGCCCCGCCCGAGAAGGCCCAGGACCCGGCGCTCTCCCCCGCCCGCCTGGCGATCGAGCTCGCCCGCCAGGCGGCGGCGCTCGGCGACGCCGCCGAGCTCGAGGCCCGCGTCGCGGCCGACCCGGACGACCACCAGGCCCGCTTCGACCTCGCGCTGGCGCTCAACGCCCGCAACGCCCGCGTACGCGCCGCCGAGGCACTGGTTGAAATCGTGCGCCGCGACCGTAGTTGGAACGAGGACGGGGCCCGCAAGCAGCTCGTGGAGTTCTTCGAGGCGTGGGGTCCCAAGGACGAGGCAACCCTGGCGGGCCGGCGCAAGCTCTCCTCGGTCCTCTTCCGCTGAGATCGCGGGCTCCGAGATCGCGGGCTTTCGCGATCGCGGCGGGGCGGCCGGCGCCGACCGTCGGAACACCAGAGCGCGGGGTAACCGGACATGGGTGAGCGGACATGGCGATGAACGCCACATATCGCGGGCCGCAGGACTGCCCGGGCACGTTCCCCGTGTTCCCGCTGCCCGGCGCGCTGCTGCTCCCGCGCGGGCAGATGCCGCTCAACATCTTCGAACCGCGCTACCTCGCGATGGTCGACGACGCGATGCGCACGGACCGCATCATCGGCATGGTCCAGCCGGACGCCGAGGCGGGCGGGCAGGGCGGCGCGCCCCGTCTCTACGGCATCGGCTGCGCGGGCCGGATCACCCAGCTCGCGGAGACCGGCGACGGACGCTACCTGATCACGCTCACCGGCATCGCACGCTTCCGCGTCGTGAGCGAGCTCTCCGCGATGACGCCCTACCGCCAGGTGGAGGCGGACTTCGCGCCCTTCGCGCAGGACTTCACCGCCCGCGCCGGCGAGGACGCGGTCGACCGCGAGGGCGTCCTGCGCACGCTGCGCCAGTTCGTCGAGGCGATGGAGGTCGAGGTCGACTGGCGTGGCGTCGAGCAGGCGCCGAACGAGGCGCTCGTGAACGCCCTGTGCATGATGACCCCCTTCGGCGTGCGCGAGAAGCAGGCGCTGCTCGAGGCCCCCGACCTGAAGAGCCGCGCCGAGGCGCTGATCGCGCTCACCGAGATCGAGATCGCCCGCTCGGGCGACGACGACGGCGAGCCGACCCTGCAATGACCGTTCGAGGGACACCATGACCGACGAGACCCCCGCCCCGTCCGCCGGCCCCGAGGAGGCGGGCGCGGCCGCGCTGCTGGCCATCGACCCCAAGCTCCTCGAGATCCTCGTCTGCCCGTTGACCAAGGGCCCGCTCGAGTACGACAAGGCCGCCCAGGAGCTGGTCTCCCGCCAGGCCAAGCTCGCCTACCCGATCCGCGACGGCATCCCGATCATGCTGCCGGAGGAGGCGCGCCCGCTCGGGTGAGGGGCGGGGCCTGTCCTTCGCCGGCTTTGCGTCTCGTCAATGCGCCGGGGCGCGGACGGGTGTATTCTCCTCGAAAATCAACGATGAACCGAGGAGACGACCCATGATCAGCCTGATCGACGCCATCGGCCTGTCGGACCTCACCGAGGAGGAGATCGCCGCGCTCGCCGAGCACGAGCACGTGCCGGAGATGGTCGCCGCGACGCTGGGCGCCTACCTGCTGCACGAGGCCCACGGCCCCGAGCGCATCCGCGACATGATCCTCGACGACGTGCGCGCCGCCGTCCGCCGCAGGGACGTCGGCCACGCCCGGCAATTGATGGGCGCGCTGCGCCATTTCCTGGCCGAGCACCCGGAGGCGGCGCTTCGCCCGCACGACGGGGCGTGAGGGGCCCGCGCCTCTGCCTGCCGGCTCTCAGCGCCCCTTGCCGCGCTCCGCCAGCGCGATGCCGCCGAGCACGAGGGCGAGCGCGGCGGCGTGGTAGAGCCGGAAGGGCTCCGACAGGATCGCCACCGCCAGCATCGCGCCGAACACCGGCACGAGGTTGACGAACAGCCCCGCGCGGCCGGGCCCGATCAGCTCGACCCCGCGCATGAAGCACAGCTGCGCGATCAGCGAGGGGAACAGCGAGACGTAGGCCAGGATGAGCCAGCCCTCCGGCCCCGGCCAGAGGACGCGGCCGGTGGCGATCTCGAAGCCGAGCAGCGGCAGCGAGGTGAGGAAGGCGATCGCCGCCATCGCCGTGAAGAAGGCGAGCTGCGGCATCGCCGGGCGCGCGCGCAGCGCCAGCGTGTAGCCGGCATAGGCGAGGCTCGCGACGATCATCAGCACGTCGCCCGGGTTGAAGGAGAGCGCCATCAGCGCCGCGAGGCTCCCCTGCGCCGCCACCACGGCGACGCCGGCGAGCGTCACCACCATGCCCGCGATCTGGAGGGGCGTGATGCGCGTGCCGTAGACGACGAGCGCGCCGACGAGCACGACGACGGGAATGCCGCCCTGGATGATGGTGAGGTTCACCGCGCTCGTGTAATGCGCCGCGACGTACATGAGCGAGTTGAACGCCGTGAAGCCGATCGCCGCCATCAGCGCGATGCGCCGCCAATGCGCCCGGATCGTGGGCCAATGCGCGACGAGGTCCCGGCGCGCCAACGGGGCGAGGATCGCCACGACGAGAAGCCAGCGCAGGGCCGTGAGCGCCATCGGCGAGATCTCGCCCACCGCGAGGCGCCCGGCGACCGCGTTGCCGCCCCACGACAGCGCCGTGATCGTCAGGAGCAGGTAGGCCCGGCCGGAGGCGCCCGCCGGCAGGCGGGACGCTCTCGCCGCGGGCGTCTGCGCTTCATTTCGCTTGCGGGCGTCCGCCATTGCGCTATGTCACCGCGTCTCACGGGAGCGTTCGTCAACTCATGGCTCTACGGTTTCTCGTCGTCGAGGGCAACGCGCGCGCCGAGCGCGAGATGCACGAGCGGGTTTTCGGAACCACCTATGCGGCCGGCTATGCCGCCCTGGTCGGGGCGCTGGTGCCCGGCTCGGCGTGCGAGATCGTCTGCCCGGCGGACGCGGACGCGCACCTGCCCGATTCCGGCGGGCTCGAGGGCTGGGACGGCGTCTTCCTCACGGGTTCGGCACTCAACCTCTACGACGGCGGGCCGGCGGTGACGCGCCAGATCGACCTGATGCGCGCGGTCTACGCCTCGGGCACGCCCGCCTTCGGCTCGTGCTGGGGTCTCCAGGTCGGCGCCGCCGCCGCGGGCGGCACGGTGGTGCGCAACCCCGCCGGCCGCGAGGTCGGCTTCGCCCGGCGTATCGTTCCGACCCCGGCGGGCCGGCAGCATCCCATGCTCGCCGACAGGCCCGCCGCCTACGAGGCGCCCGCCGTGCATCTCGACATCGTCGAGACCGCGCCCGAGGGCACGACCGTGCTCGCCGGCAACCGCCTCGCGCCGATCCAGGCGGCCGAGATCCGCCATGCGGGCGGCCTGTTCTGGGGCGTGCAGTATCACCCGGAATTCTCGCTGTCCGAGCTCGCCGCGATCGTCGATCGGCTGGCCGAGCCGCTGACCCGCGAGGGCTTCTTCGCCGATGTTCCCGGCGCGCGCGCCTATGCGGCGGACCTGCGCGCGCTCGACGCCGATCCCGCCCGCTGCGACCTCGCCTGGCGCCACGGCATCGACGCGCAGGTGCTCGATCCGACGCGCCGCACCGCCGAGATCACCCGCTTCGTCGCGCACGCGGTGGTGCCGACCAAGGCCGCGCGAGGCCGCCGGTGAGGCCGCCGGGGCCGATCTCGGCCTCCGCTCACCCCGCGAATGCGCCGCCGCCGCCCCGCGCGAGCCGGAGGTTGACGGCGAGCAGGATGCCGGACGTGATCGCGATCGCGATCACGCTCATCGCCATGCCGGTCTGCACCGACCCCTGCTCGAACTGCGAGAAGACGTAGGTCCCGACCGTGCGCATGCCCGCCGGAGCGAGCATGATCGAGGCGACGAGCTCCCGCGATGCGATGGCGAAGACGAGCATCATCGCCGCGATCAGCGAGGGCGCCATCAGCGGCAGGGTGATGTGGCGCATGGTGCGCGTCCGGCTCGCCCCCGACACCCGGGCCGCGTCGTCGAGCGAGCCGCTGATCTGGCGCAGGCGCGCGACCGCGTACCGGATCGGGTACGGCAGGAGGATGCCAACGTACGCCACGAGCAGGATCGCCGCCGTGCCGTAGAGCGTCAGCGGCAGGAAGGGGCTGTTCCACGCCAGGATGACGCCGACCGCCAGCACGATCGCGGGGATCGCGTTGGGCAGGACGGACAGCCCGTCCATCACGGCGCGCCCGCGCCCGGTCCCGCGCACGACGATGTGCGCGACGACGCCGCCGATCAGCGCCGTCGCGAAGGCGGTGGCGACGGCGAGCCAGCCGCTCGTCGCGAGCGCCTGCGCGGCCCGCGACCCCGGCGAGAGGATCGGCGCGTAGTGGCGCAGGTCGAGATTGCTCCAGGCCAGCCCGCCGGAGATCGTGCCGAGCATCGAGGTCGCGACGATGGCCGCGAGCGGGATCACGACCCCGACCGCCGCGACGAGGCCGAACAGCGCCAGGACCGGCCAGCGCCACGGCCCGAGCCGCGCCTTCTCGACCACGGCGGGCTTGCCGGTCTGGCTGACGTAGGAGCGCCGGGTCGCGATCCAGTTCTGCAGCACGAAGGCCGCGAGGACGAGCGCCATCAGCATCACCGATCCCACCGCCGCGCCCGACAGGTCGATCGGCCAGTCCGACAGCCGCGTGTAGATGCCCGTGACGAGGACCTCGAAGCCCGTCCGGGCCGCGAGCGCGGCGGGGGTGCCGAATTCCTCGATCGACAGCGCGAAGACGATCAGCAGGCTCGCCGCGATCGCCGGGATGCTCAGCGGCAGGGTGACGAGGAAGAACGCCCGCCAGGGGCCGGCCCCGTGGACGCGCGCCGCGGCCGCGAAACGTCCGCCGACGGCCTCGACGGCACGCGAGACCGCGAAATAGACGAGCGGGAACAGGTTGAGCGTCATCACGAAGGCGACGCCGACGAAGGTGAAGAGGAGGTCGCCGAGATCGACGCCGGTGAACTGCTCCAGGTAGCCGCGGGGCTGGAGGGTCATCATCCAGGCGATCGCGGCGATGAAGGGCGGGATCAGGAAGGGGACGAGGAACACCACGTCCCAGATCCGCGCGCCAGGCACGTCGAAGAGGCCGCGCAGGATGCCGATCGGCAGGCCGAAGACGACGCATCCGACGAGGACCGCGCCGGCGAGGAGCAGCGTGTTGCGCGCCTGCGTCAGGAGGCGGTCGTTCTCGGTGAGGATCGCCAGCCGCGAGAACGGCTCCGCCAGCGATCCGCGGGCGAAGTCGGGGAAGACCGCCTGCAGGAGGATGAACAGGACCGGGATGCCGACGAGCACGAGGAGCGCGAGCGCGGCCGCCGCGGTGACGACGTGCTCGGACCGGGGGAGCCGGCCGAGGATTCGATCGGTGCGTGCGACCCCGGCCGGAGGGCCGGGATCGATCGGTCGGGTGCGCATGCTCAGCGGCGCACGACGGTCTCGTCGAAGCGGGCGAGGATCTCGTCGCGGCGGGCGGAGACGGCATCGGCGTCGGTCTCGATGACCTTCAGCTCGGCGATGCCCGGGCGCAGCCCCTCGACGTCCGTGCGCGCCGGCATCAGGTAGGTTTGCGCGACGAGCATCTGGCCCTGCTCCGACAGCACGAAGTCGACGAACGCCTTCGCCGCATCGGCATTGTCGGTCGACTCGAGGATCATGATCGGGCGCGGCGCGATCACCGTGCCGCTCTCGGGCAGGACGACCTCGATGGTCTCGCCGCTCGCCGCCTGACCATAGCTGATGTAGTCCACGGCGCCGAACACGACCGCCTTGGCGCCCTGGAGGACGGGGTTCAACGCCGCGGCGTTCGGGCCGGGGACGATCATGCCGTTCTCGGCGAGATCCGCCATGAGGGTCCAGGCCTCGTCGCCCATCGACGCCTCGAGCCCGGCGACGAGATCGAAGGCCGAGCCGGACTGCGCGGGGTCGGGCATGGTGACGAGATCGCGGTACGCCTCGTCCGTCAGGTCCGACCAGTCGCTCGGGCGCGGCGTCCCGCTCTGCGTGTTCCAGGCGATCGCCAGCGCCGAGACGCCCTGGGCCGCGTAGTGGCTGTGCTTGAGGAAGTCGGGGATGGTCTGCGCCTGCGGCGAGACGTATTCCATCAGGAGCCCGCGCGCATGCATGTCCTCCGCGGAGCTCCAGCTCGCGGAGACGACCACGTCGGCCTGCGGGTTGGCTTCCTCCGCCTCCAGGCGGGCCATGACCTGGCCGGTCGTGCCCTGGAAGACGTCGACGGCGATGCCGGTCTCGGCGCGGAACGCCTCCGCCAGCGCGTCCGCGAGCCCGCCCGGGCCGGCGGTGTAGAAGGTCAGCGTCTGCGCCTGGGCGGAGACGGCCCCGAGCCCGAGCGACGCGACGAGGATGGCCGTGCGGATCATGATGCGTGTCCTTCTCGTAGTGGTTGCGATGTTTGCGGGAACAGGCGCAGGCGCGCGCGGTCCAGGGCGAGGGCGATGCGGGCGCCCGGCCGGGCCGGCGTATCCGACGGACAGACGAGACGGCGTTCGCCCGACCCGAGCTCGAGATGGAGGAGGTAGCGGTCGCCCTGGAACTGGCAGCGCGCGACCCGCGCCTCGAGCGGGCCGTCGGCCGCGGGGCCGACGGCCGTGCGCGGGATCAGCAGCTGCGCGGGGCCGTCGGCGCAGGCCTCGCCCGGCGTCTCGACGCAGATCGCGCCGGTTCCGCAACGGAACCGGCGCGCCGACACCTCGCCGTCGATCAGCGCGCCGATGTTCAGGAACCGCGCGACCTCCGGCGTCGCGGGATCGGTGAAGAGCGTCTCCGGCGTATCGAGCTGGGCGATCGCGCCGTTCAGCATCACGGCGACGCGGTCCGCGATCGTGAAGGCCTCGGCGTGATCGTGCGTGACGTAGACCGCCGACAGTTTCAGCTCGCGCAGCAGCGCCCCCATTTCGAGGGCGAGGCTCTCGCGCAGCTCGCGATCGAGATTGGACAGGGGCTCGTCGAACAGCACCAACGGAGGCTCCGCCACGATGGCGCGCGCCAGCGCCACCCGCTGCTGCTGCCCGCCCGAGAGCGTTCCGGGATCGCGCTGCGCCAGATGCGCGAGCCCGACCCGCTCGAGCGCGCCCATCGCGCGCCCGCGCCGCTCGCCGACGGCGACCCCGCGCATGCGCAGGGGGAACGCCACGTTCGCCAGGACGCTCAGGTGCGGCCAGAGCGCGTAGTCCTGAAACACCATCCCGATCCCGCGCGCCTCGGGCGGCAGGCCGTGGCGCTCGCCGTCGGCGACGAGGACGCCGTCGATCGACACCCGTCCGCTGCTGGGAGCGAGCAGTCCCGCGGCGATCCGCAACAAGGTCGTCTTGCCGCATCCCGACGGTCCGAGAAGCGCCAGGACCTCGCCGCGCGCGATGGTGAGGTCGATACCCCGCAGGACGGGTGCGTCGAAGGACTTGCCGACGCCGCTGGCCTCGAGGGCCCAGGCGCCCGTACGACAGCGATCGTCGGCGGCGATGTGTTCCATGCGGGCCCCGAGCACGACCGAACGCCAAGCCGCATCGGATATCGGAGCTGCGCAACGTTTCGATGACGGCGCCGCGGAATTCGGGCTCGGACCGTCGTGCGTCTCGCGCGGAGCCCGCCGTCACGACCCGACGAGCCGTCCGCCCTCCGTGAAGAAGGGGTGCGGCCCCGGGAAGGGGCCGACGAACGAGAGGTGGGTGACGAGACGGCCCCCCGAAACCGCGTGCAGCAGAACGCCCGGCGGGTCGAGATGGAAGGTCGACGGCGCGTCGGGCGCGAGATCGAGCGTCACCGCGTGGGCCGGCGAGGGTGCGACGATCACCGGCGCGTCGCCGAGCCGACCGACGATCATGCGGTGGATGTGCCCGCACAGGATCGCGAGCGGCGCCGGCCCGGCGGCGAGGGCCGCCTCGAGCCGATCGACGCCCGCGAGGCCGATCGCGTCCATGTGCGCGATGCCGGTGCGAATCGGTGGGTGGTGCATCACGAGGAGGGTCGGCGCGTCGCTCTCCGCCAGGCGCTCCGACAGCCAGCGCGCCCGCGTCTCGTCGATCGCGCCGCCGAGTGCGCCCGCGACCCGCGTGTCGAGAAGGACGATGCGGACGTTCCCGACGCGGGCGACCCAGCCGACGTCGGGCACGGGCGCGCGCATCCGGTCCGCGCACGCCACCCAGAAGGCGTCCCCGTCGTGATTGCCGGGGATCGGCAGCCACGGCATCGCCAGGCGATCGAGCTCGGCGCGCGCCACGGCGTATTCGGACGCCGTCCCCAGGTCGACGAGGTCCCCCGAGACGACCACCGCGTCGGGCCGGGGCGCGAGCGCGTTCAGGTGATCGACGGCGCGCGCCAGGAAGCCGCGGGTGTCGACGAGGCCGTAGGCGAGGGCGCCGCCCTCGCGGATGTGCAGGTCGGAGAGCTGGGCGACGAGGGTCAAGACGGTCGGGGCTCCGGCATGGGCTGCGTGGGAAAGGTCATCACCCGGCTCTCGTCGACGAGGACGCCGATCGCGTCGCCGGGCGCGAGGCGGCGCACCTCGTGGTCGAGGACGCGGATCGGCCCGGCCTCGCTGTCGAGGGTGACACGGGTCGTCGCCCCGAGATAGGTGGTCGACACCACGCGGGCGGCCAGGCCCTCGCCCGGGGGAACGAGCCGCATGTGCTCGGGACGCACGAGGCGGATGCGTCCGTCCCCGTCGGGCAGGCGGTTCGTCTCGCCGAAGAAGGTCGCGACGAAGAGGTTCTCGGGGCGCTCGTAGACCTCGCGCGGCGTGCCGATCTGCTCGATCCGCCCGGCGCTCATCACCACGATCCGGTCGGCGATCGCCATCGCCTCCGCCTGGTCGTGGGTGACGTAGACGGAGGTGACGGAAAGCTCCGCGAGGAGCGCGGCGATCTCCTCGCGCAGGGTCTCGCGCAGGCTCGCGTCGAGCGCCGTCAGCGGCTCGTCGAGAAAGAGCGCGCGGGGCTCGGCGGCCAGCGCGCGGGCGAGGGCGACGCGCTGGCGCTGCCCGCCGGAGAGCTGGTCGATGCGCCGCGCGCCGAGCGCCTCGATGCGGCACAGGCGCAGGTAATGCGCCGCGCGCGCCTCCCGCTCGGCACGCGAGACGCCCTTCAGGCGCAGGCCGTAGGCGACGTTCTCGGCCACGCTCATGTTGGGGAAGAGCGCGTAGGACTGGAACACCATGCCGACGTCGCGCCGCTCGATCGGCAGGTCGGTGACGTCGTCCGCGCCGAACAGCACGCGCCCGCCCGGATCGGGGCGGTCGAGGCCGGAGAGGATGCGCAGCATGGTCGTCTTGCCGCAGCCCGAAGGCCCGAGCAGGACGAGCCGCTCGCCGGGCTCGACGCCGAGATCCGTGGGATGCAAGGCGCGCGTGCCGTCGCGATGGGTGCGGGCGCAGGCCCGCGCCTCGATGCGGGTCGGGCCGATCATCGCGGCGCCCTCCCGCCGGGCGCGCCGAGGCCGCCGAGCCATTGGATGGCGACGAGGAGGGGTATGATCATGACGAAGAACACCAGCGTGTAGGCGGAGGCGACCTCGAGCCGCATCGAGGCGTAGGCATCGGCGAGGCCGACGGGCAGCGTCTTTGTCAGCGGCGTGTGCAGCATCCAGGTGAGGTTGAACTCGCCGACCGACAGCGTCGTCACCATGAGCGAGCCCGCGAGGATCCCCGGGCGGGCGTTGGGGACGATCACCTCGACGAAGCGCCGCCACGGCCCGGCGCCGAGCGAGGCGGCGCCCTCCTCCAGCGTGCGCGCGTCGATGGACTGGAGGTTGGCCGCGACCGCGCGCACCATGAAGGGCAGCGTGAACAGCACGTGACCGATCAGGATGAAGACCCAGGACCTGCGCAGGTCGCCCACCCCGCCCCAGACCAGGATCATGGCGAGCGCGATGGCGAGGCCGGGCACGGCGATCGGCAGGGTGAGGAGTTCCTCGATCGCCCGGCCGATGCGAGAGGGGTTGCGCACGAGGAACCAGGCCGCGGGCACGCCGAGCACGAGCGTCGTCGCCAGCGTCGCCAGCGCGAGGCCGATCGTGAGGACGAGGGTGTCGGAATACAGCGCCAGCACCTCCCCGACCCAGCGCAGCGTGAGGCCGGACGAGAGGCCGCGGAAGTAGTTGACGGTGACGCCGGCGAGCATCGAGAGGATCGCCGGCAGGATCAGGAAGCTCGCGATGGCGAGCGTCAGCGCGAGGCCGGCCGCGAAGGAGAGGCGCGAGCCGTAGCCCTCCCGTCGCCGCGCCGGCGTCTCGTCGGGGAACGGCGTGCCCGTCATCCGGCGGCCGCCACGCCGGCGCCTCCGAACGCGCGGGCGACGAGGAGTGCCGCCCAGGTGACGAGGCCGAGCACGATGGCGAGCGCGCCGGCGGTGGCGAAGTTCGCCTGCAGCGTGAACTCGGTGTAGATCAGCATGGGCATCACGTCGATGTTCGTCGCCAGCGTGAAGGCGGTGCCGAAGGCGCCCATCGCGGTCGCGAAGGCGATGGCGCCGGCCGCGACGAGGGCGGGCTTCAGAGCGGGGAGGGTTACGTCACGCAGGACGTGCAGAGGCGTCGCCCCCAGCGAGCGCGCGGCCTCCGGCAGCGCCGGGTCGATGGTTTCCACGCCCGACATCACCGTGATCAGCACGCGCGGCAGCGAGAAGTACAGGTAGCCCGCGAACAGCCCGGCCATGGAATAGGCGAAGACGATCTTCTCGCCGATCATCGCATCGCTCACCTGCCCGACGAGGCCCTGCCGGCCCGCCAGGAGGATGATCATGAAACCGATCACCACCCCGGGGAAGGCGAGGGGGAAGGTCAGCATCGCGACGAGCAGCCCGCGGCCGGGAAAGCGATGGCGCGCCAGGAACAGCGCGGCGGCGGTGGCGAGGACGAGCGTCGCGACCGTCACCGCCGTGGAGAGCGCGAGGGTGGCGAGCATCACGTCGCGATGGCGCGGATTCGTGACGACGGAGAGGTAGGCGCCCAGCCCCTCCGGCCCGGAGGCGCCCACGAGCGCGAGGCGCGCCATCGGCACGAGGAAGAAGGCGAGCGCGAACAGCCCGGCCGGCAGGATCAGGAGGAGGTCGAAGCGGGTGCGCATCGCGCGGCTCTCGGCGAAGGGTTCGGGAGGGCTCGCGGCGGAGCCCTCCCGGATGGCGATGGATCAGCGGACGTTCGTCAGCGCACTTCGGCGAGGTAGCGCTCGCCGAAGGCGGCCTGGACCCGCTCCATCTCGGCGTAGTCGACCGGCGTCGCGCGCTCGTACTCGGAGGCCGGCAGGAAGCGCGCCGCGACGTCCTCGGGCAGCTCGATCGGGCGCGCGGGGCGCAGGTAGGCGTTCGTCCAGATCGCCTGGCCTTCGTCCGACATGATGAAGTCGAGGATGCGCTTCCCGTTCTCGGCGTTGGGCGCGCCCGCGACGAGGCTCATCACGTAGGGCACGACCACCGAGCCCTCGCAGGGGAGGACGAACTCGAAAGTGCCCTCCTCGGTGTACTTGGCGCGGTAGGCGTTGAAGTCGTAGTCGAACAGGATCGGGATCTCGCCCGAGACGACGCGGGCGTAGGACGTCTGCTTGGGAACGATCGGGTCGTTCTCGGCGAGGCGGGAGAAATAGTCGATCGCGGGATCGAAGTTCGACAGGTCGCCGCCGAAGGCCTGGTTCACCGCCACCGCGCCGGCATAGCCGACGAAGGCGGAGGAGGGGTCGAGGTAGCCGACCATGCCGCGATACGCGGGATCGAGCAGGTCCTCGAAGCAGGCGGGCACCGGCGCTCCGCCGAGGGCGTCGACGTTGACGAAGAGCCCGAGCGTGCCCTGGTGGATGGTGAACCAGCGGCCTTCCGGATCCTTGAGGCCGTCGGGGATGTCGTCGAAGCCGGCGGGCATGTAGGGCTCGACCACGCCCTCGGCGCCGGCCTTGATGCCGGTCGTCACGCCGTAATAGGCGACGTCGGCCACCGGGTTGCCCCGCTCGGCCAGGAGCTGAGTCAGGGTCTGGCCGGAATTCTTGTTGTCGTGGGGCACGACGAGGCCGAGCTCGGTCTCGATGGCGGAGAGCATGGACGCCCAGTCCGCCCATTCGGGCGGGCAATTGTAGCAGATCGCGTCGGCGGCCTGCGCCGAGGGGGCGGACAGCGCGAGGAGCGCGCCGGCGGCGAGGCTCGCGGCGAGGTTCGCCTGGAGAAGCTTGCGGGTCATCTGGGGCTCCGGTTGGGCTTCGTTGGTCTGAGGACGTGCGCCGATCCGGCTCGCAACGGATCGGCATCCGCGCGGGCGGCTGCGAGCGTGCCCCCCTCGAGGAACGTGTGCGGCAGGATCAGCTGGCGGGGCGGCCCGCCGGCGATCAGGCCGAAGAGGAGATCGACGGCGGCCTCGCCCATGCGGCGCGCCGGCTGCGCCACCGTCGCGAGGCTCGGCTCGGCGATGCGCGCCATCGGCATGCCGTCGAAGCCGACGACCGAGAGGTCGCCCGGCACGGCGAGGCCATGGCGCCGCGCGGCCGCCACCGCGTGGAGGCCCAGCAGGTCGTTCGAGCAGATCAACGCCGTCGGTGCCGCGAGCCGCCCGATCAGGTCGCCGAGTGCGGCCTCGTAGGCCTCGTCCTGCGCGTCGAAGGGGATCTCCACCGCGTCCCAGGCCGGCAGCCCGGCCGCCGTCATGGCCGCGCGATAGCCCTCGTAGCGGGCGCGCGAGCGGTCGGACGAGGCGAACGCGCCGCCCAGGAAGGCGATGCGGCGATGGCCGAGCGCGATCAGCCGCGCGGTCGCCTCGAGCAACGCCGCGCGGCTGTCGACCGTCGCGAGCGCGAACGCGGGCGGGCCGGCGTTCGGCTCCGGCTGGTTGTAGGCGAGCACGAAGGGGACGCCCTGGCCGGCGACCGCGGCGATCCGATCCGGTCGCGTGTCCGTGAGGGTGAGGACGAGCCCCTCGACGCCGCGGGCCACCAGCGTCGCCACGACGTCGAGTTCGCGCGCCGGGGCGTAGCCGGAGCTCGCGATGATGGTCGAGAAGCCCCGCTGCGCGGCGGCTCGCTCGATGCCTTCGAGCGAGCGCGCGAAGATCGGGTTCGAGAGGGTCGGCACGAGGACGCCGATCGCGCGGCTCGCGCCCGAGCGCAGCGACCGCCCGGCGGCGTCCGGCATGAAGCCGAGGACCGCGATGGCCTCGCGGACCCGGGTCGCCGTCTGCGGGGCGACGGCGCCGGACCCGTTGAGGACGCGAGACACCGTGCCGACGGCGACACCCGCCGCCTGGGCCACCTCCCGGATCGTCGCCTTCTTCCGCCTCGACATGTCGCCGCCTATGGAACCGTTTCCATAGACGACCCTACGCCGTCCGGGTGACGCCTGGATGACGCTTCGGACGCTCCGGCCCCCGCGATGCCGGGCGCGTCGATCGAGCGGCGGTCGCGCAGGCGAGCCCCCGAGACGAGCGAAGGCCCGAGACGAGAGAAGCCCCGAGACGAGAGAAGCCCCGAGACGCGAAAAGCCCCGCGCGAGGGACGCTCGCGCGGGGCTTCTTCGCGTGGTCGAGGCCAGCCGCCGCGCCGGGGCGCGGCGGCGTCGGCTCACTTCTTCTCGCGGGCCTTGAGGGCGGCGCCGAGGATGTCGCCGAGCGAGGCGCCCGAGTCGGTCGAGCCGAACTGGGCGATCGCCTCCTTCTCCTCGGCCATCTCGAGGGCCTTGATCGACAGCTGGACGCGGCGCGCCTTGCGGTCGAACTGGGTGACGCGCGCGTCGAGCTTCTCGCCGGGGGCGAAGCGCTCGGGGCGCTGGTCGGCGCGGTCGCGGGCGAGTTCGGCGCGGCGGATGAAGGTGCCGAGATCGGTGTCGACGATCTTCACCTCGATGCCGGCCTCCTTCACCTCGACGACCTCGCAGGTGACCACCTGGCCCTTGCGGATCTCGCCGGCGTCCGCGAAGGGGTCGCCCGCGAGCTGCTTGATGCCGAGCGAGATCCGCTCCTTGTCGACGTCGACGTCGAGGACCTGGGCGCGCACCATGTCGCCCTTCTTGAACTCCTCGATCACCTGCTCGCCGGGACGGTTCCAGTCGAGGTCGGAGAGGTGGACCATGCCGTCCACGTCGCCCTCGAGGCCGATGAACAGGCCGAACTCGGTCTTGTTCTTGACCTCGCCCTCGACCTCGGTGCCCGGGGGATGCGCCTCGGCGAAGGCGTCCCAGGGGTTCTGGAGCGTCTGCTTGAGGCCGAGCGAGATGCGGCGCTTGACCGGATCGACCTCGAGGATCTGGACCTCGACCTCCTGGGAGGTGGAGACGATCTTGCCGGGATGGACGTTCTTCTTCGTCCAGGACATCTCGGAGACGTGGATCAGCCCCTCGATGCCCGGCTCGAGCTCGACGAACGCGCCGTAGTCCGTGATGTTGGTCACGCGGCCCTTGAAGCGGGCGTTCACGGGATAGCGGGCGGCGATGCCCTCCCACGGATCGGCGAGCAGCTGCTTGATGCCCAGCGAGATGCGGTGCGTCTCGTGGTTGATCTTGATGATCTTGACCTTCACCGACTGGCCGATCTGCACCACCTCGGACGGATGGTTGACGCGGCGCCACGCCATGTCGGTGACGTGCAGCAGGCCGTCGATGCCGCCGAGGTCGACGAAGGCGCCGTACTCGGTGATGTTCTTGACGACGCCCTCGATGACCTGGCCTTCCTCGAGGTTGGCCACCAGCTCCGAGCGCTGCTCGGCGCGGCTCTCCTCGAGCACGGTGCGGCGCGACACCACGATGTTGCCGCGGCGGCGATCCATCTTCAGGATCTGGAACGGCTGCGGCACGCCCATCAAGGGGGTGACGTCGCGCACCGGGCGGATGTCGACCTGCGAGCGCGGCAGGAACGCCACGGCGCCGTCGAGGTCGACCGTGTAGCCGCCCTTGACCTGGTTGAAGATCATGCCGGAGACGCGCTCGTTGGCCTCGAAGGCCTTCTCGAGCTTCACCCAGCTCTCCTCGCGGCGAGCCTTCTCGCGCGAGATCACCGCCTCGCCGAGCGCGTTCTCGACGCGGTCGACGTAGACCTCGACCTCGGAGCCGACCTCGATCGGCTCGTCCCGGCCGGGACCCATGAATTCCTTGAGGGCGACGCGCCCCTCGGTCTTGGCGCCGATGTCGATGACGGCGACGTCCTTCTCGATCGCGACGACCTTGCCCTTGACGACGGAGCCCTCGGCCACCTCGTTCTGCTGGAAGGACTCCTCGAGCAGGGCCGCGAAATCCTCGCGGCTGGGCGCGTTCTGCATGGAAGCGGACATTCAATCTCCTAGTGCCCTCGTCGGGCGTGCACCGGCGGGCTCGTGCTGCGTTGCGCCACCTACCGCCGCACCCGGGGGCGCGCGCTCTCGCGAAACCCGTCGGGCTGCCGCTCCTGCTTCATCAGGGAGCGGGCCGGCGCGACGACGGCGGGCGGTGACGATCTCTCGTCCGCGCGAACCGTCCGAGACGGTCCCGCGCCGGCGCGGGCGCCCTGCGGGCGGGCGCGACGCCGGACGGGTCCTCGCGGAGGTCCTCACGGATCGCGGCGTCTTAACGGAAAACACCTGGACAGGCAAGGCGCGGGCGTGCTCTTGCGTGCTCTCGGGCGCGACGGGCGGCGGCCGGGGCGCGGCTCCGGCCGTCCCGCCGCCGCGTGGTGCGAAAAACCGGGAGAATCCGGGCGTTGCGCCGTAGCGCCGGGCGAAGCCTTGCATTAGGACTGTTCCCGACCCCGTCGGAGCGCGTGGGAACGGCCGATGCCCGGCGGGAGAGAGAAACGTATGGGAGAGCCAACATGAAGAAGCTCATTGCGGCCACCGCCTTTGCCGCGCTGGTGACGGCGCCGGCCCTGGCGCAGGACGACGGCATCCCCGTCGGCATCATCCTCGGCTTCACCGGGCCGCTCGAGTCGATCATGCCGAACATGGGCAACGCGGCCGAGCTCGCCTTCACCGAGGCGTCCGAGTCCGGCCAGCTCCTCGGCGGGCGGACGCTGAACGTGATCCGCGCCGACTCCACCTGCATCGACGCGGCCGCGGCCACGGCGGCGGCGGAGCGCCTGATCACCTCCGACGAGGTGGTCGCGCTGATGGGTCCGGACTGCTCGGGCGTCACGACCGCGGTCGTCAACAACGTCTCCGTGCCCAACGGCGTACCCACGATCTCGCCGTCGGCGACCTCGCCGGCGCTGTCGACGATCGAGGACCAGGGCCTGTTCTTCCGCACGGCGCCGTCCGACGCCCGCCAGGGCCAGGTCATCGCCGAGCTCCTGAACGAGCGCGGCGTGAACCAGATCGCCGTCACCTACACCAACAACGACTACGGCAAGGGCCTCGCCGACTCGTTCGCCGCCGCCTTCGAGGCGCTCGGCGGCTCGGTGCTGATCTCCGCCGCGCACGAGGACGGCCGGGCCGACTACTCGGCCGAGGTGGGCGCGCTCTCCGCCTCCGGCACGGACACGCTCGCCGTGTTCGGCTACGCCGACGGCGGCGGACGCGGCATCGTCCAGGCCTCGCTCGACACCGGCGCCTTCGACCAGTTCGTCTTCGGCGACGGCATGTTCGGCGAGAGCATCATCGAGGCGATCGGCTCCGAGCTCGACGGCCGCGTCATCGGCGCGGTCCCGGGCACGGACAACGACGGCGCCCGGATCTTCGCCGAGATGACCGCCGGCTCCTCCGTCGACTCCACCGGCACCTACGCCGGCGAGAGCTACGACGCGGCGGCGCTGATCGTGCTCGCCATGCAGGCCGCGGGCGAGGCCACCCGCGCCGGCATCGCCGCCAACGTCATGAGCGTCGCCAACGCGCCGGGCGAGCAGATCGGCCCCGGCGAGATCGCCCGCGGGCTCGAGATCCTCGCCGGCGGCGGCGAGATCGACTACGTCGGCGCCACCGGCATCGAGCTGATCGGGCCCGGCGAGGCCTCCGGCTCGTACCGCATCTTCGAGATCGACAACGGCGAGATCGTCACGCTCGGCTTCCGCTGATCGCGACCGCGCGCCGGCCCGGGCCTTCCGCCCGGGCCGGCGTCGCTCGGAGCACCGCATTCATGATTCGCGTCGACGACCTGCATCTCGGCTTCGGCGGCATCAAGGCCGTGAACGGAGCGAGCCTGGAGATCGCCAAGGGCTCGATCACGGGGCTGATCGGCCCCAACGGCGCCGGCAAGACGACGTTGTTCAACGTCATCGCCGGGCACTACACGCCGACCGCCGGCCGCGTCACCCTCGACGGGCAGGACGTCACCGGCCTTCCCCCCCACGAGCTCTTCCGCCGCGGGCTCCTGCGCACCTTCCAGATCGCCCACGAATTCTCGACGCTCAGCGTGCGCGAGAACCTGATGATGGTGCCGCCCCGGCAGTCGGGCGAGACGCTCTGGAACACCTTCTTCCGCCGCGGACAGATCGCCGCCGAGGAGCGGGCCCTGTGGGAGAAGGCGGACGAGGTGCTGCACTTCCTCCACCTCAACCACGTCGCCGACGAGCTGGCGGGCAACCTCTCCGGCGGGCAGAAGAAGCTGCTCGAGCTCGGCCGCACGATGATGGTCGACGCCAAGATCGTCTTCCTCGACGAGGTCGGCGCGGGCGTGAACCGCACGCTGCTCAAGACCATCGGCCACGCCATCGAGCGGCTCAACCGCGAGCGCGGCTACACGTTCTGCATGATCGAGCACGACATGGACTTCATCGGGCGCCTGTGCGACCCCGTCATCGTCATGGCCGAGGGCAAGGTCCTGACCCAGGGCCACCCGGACGTGGTGCGCGCCGACGAGCGCGTGATCGAGGCCTATCTCGGCCGCGGGCTGAGGAACCGGCGCAGGGAGCCGGTCGGGCCCGACGCGCCGGCGGCCCGGTCGGCGGCGACCGCGGGGAGCACGGGAGAGCCCGCCGCCGACCCGGGAGCACCGGCATGAGCTTCCTCTCCGGTGCGCACATGACCGGCGGCTACGGCGGCGCCGACATCCTGCACGATTGCACGATCGGCGTGGAGAAGGGCGAGATCGCCGTGATCGTCGGCCCCAACGGCGCCGGCAAGTCCACCGCCATGAAGGCGATCTTCGGCATGCTCGGCCTGCGCCAGGGCACGGTGACCCTCGATGGCCGCGACATCGGCGGTCTCTCCCCGCAGGAGCGGGTCGTCGCCGGCATGGGCTTCGTGCCGCAGACGAACAACGTCTTCCGCGCGCTCACCGTCGAGGAGAACCTCGAGATGGGCGCCTACATCCGCACCGACGACCCGCGCGAGACCATGGAGCAGGTCTACGGGCTGTTCCCGATCCTGCGCGAGAAGCGCCGCCAGCCGGCGGGCGAGCTCTCCGGCGGCCAGCGCCAGCAGGTGGCGGTGGGCCGGGCGCTGATGACGAAGCCCAAGGTGCTGATGCTCGACGAGCCCACCGCCGGCGTCTCGCCCATCGTCATGGACGAGCTGTTCGACAAGATCCTCGACGTCGCCGCCACCGGCATCGCCATCCTGATGGTCGAGCAGAACGCCCGCCAGGCGCTCGAGATCGCCGACAAGGGCTACGTCCTCGTCCAGGGCCGCAACCGCTACACCGACACCGGCGCCGCGCTGCTGGCGGACCCCGAGGTCCGCCGCACCTTCCTGGGAGGCTGACGACCCGTGGAGAGCTTTCTCAACGCCCTCGTGGTGCTGGCGAACTTCGTGCTGATCCCCGGGCTCGCCTACGGCGCGCAGCTGGCGCTCGGCGCGCTCGGCGTGACGCTGATCTACGCGGTGCTGCGCTTCTCGAACTTCGCCCACGGCGACCTGATGGCCTTCGGCACGATGGCCACGATCCTCGGCACCTGGTGGCTGCAGTCGATGGGCGTCGGCTTCGGGCCGCTGCCGACCGCGCTGCTCGTCCTGCCGCTCGGCATCCTCGCCGCGGTGCTGCTGGCGCTGGGCACCGACCGGGTGGTCTACCGCTTCTACCGCCAGCGGCGGGCGGCGCCGGTCGTGTTCGTCATCGTCTCCGTCGGCGTGATGTTCATCTACAACGCGCTGGTGCGCTTCTTCATCGGCGTCGAGGACCGGCGCTTCGAGGACGGCGAGCGTTTCGTGATCCGCCCGCGGGAGTTCCAGGAGTTGACCGGCCTCGCCGAGGGGCTGGCGCTGCGCACGAGCCAGGTTCTCACGGTGGTCGTGACGCTCCTGGCGGTGACGGCGCTGTTCTGGTTCCTCCAGCGCACCCGCACCGGCAAGGCCATGCGCGCCTTCTCCGACAACGAGGATCTGGCACTGCTCTCGGGGATAGATCCCAAGCGGGTGGTGTTGATCACCTGGGCGCTCGCGGCGACGCTCGCGACGCTGGCGGGCGTGCTCTACGGCCTCGACAAGAGCTTCCGGCCGTTCAACTACTTCCAGCTCCTGCTGCCGATCTTCGCCGCGGCCATCGTCGGCGGCATCGGCAAGCCCTTCGGGGCGGTGATCGGCGGCTTCGTCGTCGCCTTCTCCGAGGTCGGGCTCACCTACGCCTATCGGCGCGTGCTCGGCCACGTCGTGCCGGAGGACTGGATGCCGAGCGGGCTCGCGCAGCTCCTGTCGACGGACTACAAGTTCGCCGTCTCCTTCATCATCCTCGTCCTCGTCCTCCTGCTCCGACCCACCGGCATCCTGCGGGGGCGCGTGATATGAGCCTGTCCGTCAAGACCGTCGTCTGCTTCGCCGCGATGGCCGCGGCGCTCTTCGCCGTGGGCGTCTTCCAGAGCTGGACGCTGGCGCTGGCGATCCTCAACCTGTCGCTGATCTCGGCGATCATGGCGCTGGGCGTGAACATGCAATGGGGCTACGCCGGCCTGTTCAACGTCGGCGTCATGGGCTTCGCGGCGCTGGGCGGCATCGCCGCGGTGCTGGTCTCGATGCCCCCCGTCCCGGGCGCCTGGGCGGCGGGTTCCTGGAACCTGCTCTTCGCGGCGCTCGCTCTCCTGGGCACCATCGCCGCCGCGATCGCCGTGCGGCGCATGCTGCCCAAAGGACCGCACAAGGGCCGGCGCACGGCGGCGACGATCCTCGTCGTCGCGGTGGGCTACTTCGTGATCCGCTATTTCGGCGACCAGGCCACCGACGCGATCGAGGGCTACGATGCCGCCGCGACCGGTTATCTCGGCGGGCTCGGCCTGCCGATCCTCCTCGCCTGGATCGTCGGCGCGCTGTTCGCGGCGGGCGCCGCCTGGCTCATCGGCAAGGTGGCGCTGGGGCTTCGCTCGGACTACCTCGCCATCGCGACGCTCGGCATCTCCGAGATCGTGATCGCGCTCCTCAAGAACGAGGCTTGGCTCACCCGCGGCGTGAAGAACGTCAGCGGCCTGCCCCGCCCGGCGCCGTACGAGATCGACCTCCAGCGGGAGGCCTGGTTCGTCGATCTCGCCGCCGATCTCGGCATGCGCGCGACGACGCTCTCCTCGGTCGCCGTGTCGCTCGTCTACACCGCGCTGTTCGCGACCGTGCTGATCGTCCTCGTGGTGCTCGCCGAGCGGGCGCTGAACTCGCCCTGGGGGCGGATGATGCGGGCCATCCGCGACAACCGCGACGCGGCCGCCGCCATGGGCAAGGACGTCACCCGCCGCCACCTGCAGATCTTCGTCATCGGCTCGGCGGTGGTGGGGCTGGCGGGCGCCATGCTGGTGACGCTCGACGGCCAGTTCACGCCCGGCACCTACAATCCGCTGCGCTTCACCTTCCTGATCTGGGTGATGGTGATCCTCGGCGGCTCGGGCAACAACCTGGGCGCCGTGCTCGGCGCCTTCGTGATCTGGTTCGTCTGGGTCCAGGCCGAGCCCGCCGGCCTGTGGCTTATGAACACGCTCACCGCCGGCATGGAGCAGGGCGACGCGCTGCGCCGGCACCTGCTCGATTCGGCGCCGCACCTGCGCCTCTTCCTGATGGGCGTGATCCTGCTCACGGTGCTGCGCTTCTCGCCGCGCGGCATCCTGCCGGAGAAGACCGGGGTCGCACGGCCGCCGGTGTGAGAGGAGGGAGTTCGATGACGACGGGCGACCGCACGATTCCACGTGCCTCTTCTGCCGCATCGCGCGCGGGGAGATCTGGGCGAGCATCGTGCACGAGGATGCGCGCCTCGTCGCCTTCCTCGACATCAAGCCGATCCGGCCCGGTCATGTGCAGATCGCCCCGAAGGCGCATTACGACACGCTCGAGGTGCCGCCGCCCGATCTCGCGGCCGAGATCCTCGTCCTCGGCCAGCGCCTGGCGCGGGCGATGAAGCGCCTCTACGGGGTGGACCGGTTGGCGTTCCTGTTCTCGGGCGGCGACAGCGCGCACGCCCACGCCCTTCTCGTGCCCATGCACGAGAAGACCGGACATCACCTCGCGCCGCTACATCGTCGACGCCGCGCCGACCTTCGGGAGCCTGCCGCGGGCGTCGTCGGAAGAGCTCGCCGAGACCGCGCGCGCGCCGCGCGACGCACTGGAGGGGGAGGGCGACGTGGCTCGCTGATGTTGACGTTCGGGTGGCGAAAGGCTACCTTTTGCGTTCGGAGGTGACCCATGGCTCGATCGGTGAAGTTCGCAGACGACGCATTCGTCGACGATGCGCGCGCGGCTGCCGAGATTCAGAGCAGGTCCCTCGCCGGCCAGATAACGCACTGGGCGCGGATCGGCCGCGCCATCGAGCGATCGGGCGGCATGGACCACGTGACGCTTTCTCGGGTGCTCGCGGGCGAGCTCGAGACGACTGCTCTCAATGCGGAGGAGAGAGCGGTCTGGGCGGACCGGTTTCTCGCGAAGATGTCCGAGCCCGGTATCGGCGAGGAAGCATTCTTCGCGGAACTGCGCGCGAGCGGCAGGGCCGTCGGTCTCGATCCTTCCGGGAGAATCGTCTACGCGGAAGCTCGGCCTGAAGAATGAGCCCCACGATGATCGTGCTCGCCGGCCCGAATGGAGCCGGCAAGTCGACCCTCTACCGGACCCGCGTGGCGCCCGCCTTCGCGGGTCCTTTCATCAGCGCCGACATCATCCAGCGCGAGGAGATGGGCGACGACAGTCCCGATGCCGCCTACAGGGCCGCAGAGATCGCGACGAGGTGGCGGAGCGAAATTCTGTCCAAGGGAGGCGACTTCGTCACCGAGACCGTCTTCTCGCATCCCTCGAAGCTCGACCTCGTACGAGAGGCGCGCGGACGGGGATATGCCGTCTGGGTGCTGCACGTCGGCGTCGATAGTCCCGACCTGTCGGTGGCGCGCGTCGCGCATCGGGTCGAGACCGGTGGACACGGTGTTCCCGAGGTCAAGATCCGAGAGCGATACGATCGTTGCGCGCCGCTCATCCGGGAGGCCGTCCGACTCGCCGCGATGGGCCTCGTCTACGACAACTCCGTAGCGGGTCGGCCCCCCCAAGCTCGTGCTGACCTTCGAGCGTGGAGTGCTCGTCAAGGTCCGGCCCGGTCCGCCGGAATGGATCGCGCGCGTCTACGCGCAGGACCTTGCGCTCTAGAGTCTCGTTGGGAGCGTCATCTCGCCCTGGAACTGAATTCCACTCGGCTGGATGATGCTCCAGGCCGCGCGCTTGGCGGACGGAGCGATGTTCCCCATATCGATGGCTGCGAACGAAGGATCGACACCCGATGAAGCCGATCGAGATCTACCTGCGCTCCTGGTGCCCCTACTGCACGGCCGCCCGGGCGCTCCTCGACGAGAAGGGCGCCGACTACACGGTCGTCGACATCGAGCGCGAGCCCGAGCGCCGGCGCGAGATGATCGATCGCGCGGGCGGCCGCACGACGGTGCCGCAGGTCTTCGTCGGCGAGACCCATGTCGGCGGCTTCGACGACCTCTCGGCGCTGGATCGCGCCG
The DNA here is from genome assembly GCF_041514305.1 of Salinarimonas chemoclinalis. Lineage (NCBI taxonomy): Bacteria > Pseudomonadati > Pseudomonadota > Alphaproteobacteria > Hyphomicrobiales > Salinarimonadaceae > Salinarimonas > Salinarimonas chemoclinalis. Next base: position 158,911 of record NZ_JBGMWH010000007.1, on the reverse strand, counting down.
GGAGTCTCGACCCGCTGCTCTCCGCGTGAGGAGGCCCGCATGAGCCGTCTCGTCGTCGCCTGCGTCCAGATGCGCTCCGGGCGCGACCCCGTCGCCAACCGCGAGGCCGCCATCGCCGGCGTCGTCGCGGCGGCGGACGCCGGCGCGGCCTACGTCCAGACGCCGGAGATGACCGGCCTGCTCGAGCGCGACAAGGCCGCGCTCCTCGACAAGATCCGCACCCAGGACGAGGACGAGACCATCGCGGCGCTGCGCGCCGTGGCGCGTGCCCGCGCGCTCACCGTCCACATCGGCTCGCTGGCGATTCGCGTCGGCGACAAGGTGGCGAACCGCGCGGTGCTGATCGGGCCCGACGGGGAGATCCTCGCCACCTACGACAAGATCCACCTCTTCGACGTCGATCTCCCCAACGGCGAGACCTGGCGCGAGAGCGCGACCTACCTCGGCGGCGAGCGCGCGGTGCTGGCGCACACGCCGGTGGGCGCCATCGGGCTCGCGGTCTGCTACGACATCCGCTTCCCCTATCTCTACCGCGCCTATGCCGAGGCCGGCGCCGAGATCCTCACCGCGCCCGCCGCCTTCACCCGCCAGACAGGCGAGGCGCATTGGCGCACGCTCGCCCGGGCGCGGGCCATCGAGAACGGCGCCTTCTTCGTCGCCGCCGCGCAGGGCGGGCGGCACGAGGACGGGCGCGAGACCTTCGGCCACTCGATCGTGGTCGACCCGTGGGGGCGCGTGCTCGCGGAGGGCGACGCCGAGCCGGGGCTCGTCCTGGCCGAGATCGATCGCGAGGCGGTGGCGGAGGCGCGCCGGCGCGTGCCGAGCCTGCGCCACGGTCGCGCGGCCCCGCTCGTCGAGGTCGGCGGGGCGCCGGCATGAGGGACGCACGCCGCTTCAGGACCTGTTCGCCGACGTCGCGCATGCTTCCGCCATGATCCGCTACGCGTTGGCCTGCGCGTCCGGCCATCCCTTCGAGAGCTGGTTCCCCTCCTCGGAGTCCTTCGAGGAGCAGGCGGCGCGCGGGTTCGTGGCCTGCCCCGTGTGCGGGGAGACGCGGGTCGAGAAGCAGATCATGGCGCCCTCCGTCGCCCGCACCGATCGCGGGGCGCGGGAGACGGCGATCGAGCCGTCCGCGCCGGCGGTGCCCGCGCCGTCCGCGGACGCCACCCCGGCCGATGTCCCTCCCGCGCCGGGAACGCCGCCGCCCGCGCCGCCGGTGGTGCTCCTGTCGGAGGCGCAGCGCGAGATGCGCGCGGCGCTGAGGCGCCTGCGTGCCCACATCGAGGCGACCGCCGAGAACGTCGGGCGCGCCTTCCCGGACGAGGCGCGCCGCATCCACGCGGGAGACGCCCCCGAGCGGCCGATCATCGGCCAGGCCGATCGCGACGAGGTGGCGGAACTGATCGAGGAAGGCGTCCCCATCGCCCCGCTGCCGATCCTGCCCGACGAGCGGAATTGAGCGCGGGGCGTCACGGCTTGCATTTCCCGCCCGAAAGCCCATAATCGAGCTTTCCCGCACGGCCCGTCCCGCGCGGGTTTCGTGCCGGCTCGCTTCTCGCGGCCGGCTGGAGCCGTAGGCGGCTCCGATCCACGGGTCCGTCGGACCCCCGCCCGCGCCTCGACTCGTTCGCTCATCCGAGTCCGGCCGCCCGGCAGCCGCCGGGAGCGCGACCGTCATCGATTCCGTCGGCGCCCGGCGCCGCGCACCACGAGGAGAGAGTTTTTGCAGGTACTCGTTCGCGACAACAACGTCGACCAGGCACTGCGCGTGCTCAAGAAGAAGATGCAGCGCGAAGGCGTCTTCCGCGAGATGAAGAAGCGCCGCTCCTTCGAGAAGCCCTCCGAGAAGCGTGCCCGCGAGAAGGCCGAGGCCGTGCGCCGCGCCCGCAAGCTCGCCCGCAAGCAGGCCCAGCGCGAGGGGCTCCTGCCCGTGCGCAAGAAGGCTGCCGTCCCCGGTCGCCGCTGACGCGCCCGTTTCCCGGCGCCGTCGCGCCCCGCCGGCCCGGCCGGCGGCGCGGCGTCCCGGTGGCGGCGTCCCGGTGGCGGCGTCCCGGTGGCGGCGGGTCTCAGCCGGCGGAGCGCTCCGCGAAGGCCATGTAGTTCACGGCCGTGTCGCGGGAGAGGCCCCAGGCGTCCTTCAGCGGATCGTAGGTCACGCCGGTGACCTCGCGCACGGCGAGCCCGCCCGCGCGCATCGACGCCTCGAGTTCGGCCGGCGTGACGAACTTCTCCCACTCGTGCGTGCCTTTCGGCAGCCAGCCGAGCACGTACTCCGCGCCGACGATGGCGAGCCCCCACGCCTTGAGTGTGCGGTTGAGCGTCGCCATGAAGAGCAGCCCACCCGGGGCGACCGCCTGCGCGCAGGTGCGCACGAAGGCGTCCGGGTCCGGAACGTGCTCCACCACCTCCATCGAGATCACCACGTCGAAACGTTCGCCCCGGGCGACGACCGCCTCCACCGTCTCCTGCGCGTAGGAGACGGCGACGCCGGCGCGCTCGGCGTGGAGGCGCGCGACCTCGACGTTGGTCGGCGCCGGGTCGAGCCCGCGCGCCCGCGCCCCGAGCCGGGCGAGGGGCTCGGTGAGGAGGCCGCCGCCACAGCCGACGTCGAGCAGCGTGAGGCCGTCGAGCGGCGCGGCGTCCTTCGGGTCGCGCCCGAAATGGGCGGCGACCCGATCGCGGATGTAGGCGAGGCGCACCGGGTTGAACTTGTGGAGGGTGCGCATGGGCCCCTTCGGATCCCACCAGGTGCGCGCGATCTTCTCGAAGCGGGCGACCTCCTGCGGGTCGACGGCGGGATCGTGCGCCGCCTCGTGCGTCTCGTCCTGCGCGGCTCGGCTCATGATGGGATCTCCTGGAACGCGACCGCGCCTCGTCTCGCCCGCACGCCCCCCGCGGTCGAGGGCGCGCCGGATGCCGTCGGTCAGGAGAAGTCGCAGGCGATGCCCTTGATCTCCCAGTCGGCGTAGCGCACGGGCTCGAGGCCGCCGCGCCCGGCCGTCTCCGGCTGCGCGGCGATCTCCGCCGCGCGGGCGTCGATCGCCGCGCGCCGCGCCGCCGCCTCCTCCAGGGCCCGGCGCGCGGCCGGGGACAGGGCCTTGCCGGGAGCCGCGCCCGGTGGCTCCGCCGTCTCGACGGGCCTCGAATCGACCGGCCGCGTCTCGACCGGCCGCGCCTCGACCGGCATCGTCCCCAAGGGCGCCGTCTCGTCCTTCCCGTCCTGCATCGCTCTCACTCTCGCGCTCGGGGCCGGCCGCCCGAGGGGCTTGCCGGAACCGTCCCGCCGATACCACATTCTCGCTCTGGCCTGGATATAGGCGTCCGCCCCCGGAGGTACACCACGATGAACGTCGTGAAGACGGCTCTGCTCCTCGCTGCGCTGACCGCGCTGTTCGGCGTCGTCGGCTACTGGATCGGCGGCTCGGGCGGAATGCTGATCGCGCTCGGCCTCGCGGCGGCGACGAACCTCTACGCCTGGTGGAACTCCGACCGCCTCGCCCTGAAGGCCCACCGGGCCCGCGAGGTCGACGCGCGCACGGCGCCGGAACTCGTCGGGCTCGTCGAGGAGCTCGCCCGGCGCGCCGGCCTGCCGATGCCGCGGGTCTACCTCATCGACAATCCTCAGCCGAACGCCTTCGCCACCGGCCGCAACCCGGCGAACGCCGCGGTGGCGGCCACGACGGGCCTCCTGCGCGTCCTCTCGCGCGAGGAGGTCGCCGCCGTGATGGCGCACGAGCTGGCGCACGTGAAGAACCGCGACACGCTGATCATGACGGTGAGCGCCACGCTCGCCGGCGCGCTCGCCACGCTCGCGCAGTTCGGCTTCATCTTCGGCGGGCGCGAGCGCCAGAACCCGCTCGCCCTCCTCGCGATGATGATCCTCGCCCCGCTCGGCGCCATGATCGTGCAGATGGCGATCTCCCGGGCGCGGGAATACGACGCCGACCGGATCGGCGCGGAGATCTGCGGCAATCCGCTCTGGCTCGCCTCGGCGCTCGAGAAGATCGCCGGCGGCGTCTCGCGCACGGTCAACCAGGACGCGGAGAACCACCCGGCGACCGCGCCGCTCTTCATCGTCAACCCGCTGAAGGGCGGGGCCATCGACGGCCTGTTCTCCACCCATCCCGCCACGGCGAACCGCGTCGCGGCACTCGTCGCCATGGCCCGTGAGTCCGGAATGGGCGCGCCCGCGGCGTCCGCGGCTCCCGCGCCGGGTCCGTGGGGCGGGAGGCGCTCGCGCGGGCCGTGGGGATGAGGTAGAGGGCGGGGAGACATCGCCGCCGTGCCGTGCGCGGCATCGGCGCACGACCCATCCGAAGGAGACGGACCCATCGTGGCGGATACCCAGCCGGGCCTCGGCGCACGCCGGCTCGCCTTCTCGTCGCTCGAGGAAACCCTGCGCGCACGCCGTGCCCTCGACGACGTGCTCGCCGTCCGCGCCCCGGCGGCGGCGCTCGAGGCGCGCGACCTCGGGCTCGCCCGCGCCATCGCGGTCACGGCGCTGCGACGGCTCGGCACGATTCGCGCCGCGCTGGCGCAGTGCCTGTCGGCACCGGTGAGCGATCCGCGGCTCGAGGCGCTGCTCGTCGTCGGCGCCGCCCAAGTGCTGTTCCTCGACGTGCCGGACCACGCCGCGGTGGGCACCGCGGTCGACCTCGCGCGCGAGGAGAAGCGGCTCGCGAAGGCGGGCGGGCTCGTCAACGCCGTCCTGCGCCGCGTCGTGCGCGAGCGCGACACCATCCTCGCCGAGGCCGAGGCGGACGCGATGCGCGACGTCCCCGCCTGGCTCGCCGCGCGCTGGCGCACCGCATGGGGCGCGGAGACGGCGGCGGCGATCGCCCGCGCGCATCGCAGCGAGGCGCCGCTCGACCTCACGCCGAAGGCGGATGCCGCCGCCTGGGCCGAGCGGCTCGACGCGCGGCTCCTGCCCACGGGCACGTTGCGCGTCGGCGCCCGCGCGCCGGTGCCGGAACTCCCCGGCTACGACGAAGGCGCCTGGTGGGTGCAGGACGCCGCCGCCGCGCTCCCCGCGAGGCTGCTCCATGCCCGGGCGGGCGAGCGCGTCGCCGACCTGTGCGCGGCGCCCGGAGGCAAGACCGCCCAGCTCGCCGCAACCGGCGCATCCGTGCTCGCCGTCGACCGGTCGGCGAAGCGCCTCGCGCGCCTCTCCGAGAACCTCGCGCGCCTCGGGCTCTCCGCCGAGACCCGGGCGGTGGATGCGCTGGCGCTCGAGCCGGGCGACGGCTTCGACGCCGTCCTGCTCGACGCGCCCTGCTCCTCCACGGGCACCCTGCGCCGCCATCCGGACGTCGCCTGGACGAAGAGCAACGAAGACGTCGGCAAGCTCGCCGGCCTCCAGGCGCAGCTCCTCGACAAGGCGGCCGCGCTCACCCGGACGGGCGGGCGGCTCGTCTATTGCACCTGCTCGCTCGAGCCGGAAGAAGGCGAGGCGCAGATCGAGGCCTTCCTCGCGCGCCATCCGGGCTTCGCGCGCGACTCCGTTCGGGCCGAGGAGATCGGCGGCGCGGCGGCGCTCGTCGACGCGGCGGGGAACCTGCGCGCGCTCCCGCATCTGGGGATCGCGCCGGATGCGCCGGGGCTGGACGGCTTCTTCGCCGCCCGCCTGGTCCGCGCCACGGGCGCCGGCGGCTCCACAGAGCCGACGTGAAGCCGCGGGCGGCGAGCGGGCGCACCGGATCCGGCGCGCCCGCCGGGTTACGTCACACGCGAGGCCCCGCTGCGGAAGGCCCCGCTGCGGAAGGCCTCACTCGGCGGCCTCGACCCGCGGCCGCTCGCGGCCGAGCCGCTCGCGCTTGATCAGCTCCGCGGTCAGGAAAGCGATCTCGAGCGCCTGCTCGGCGTTGAGCCGCGGGTCGCAGTAGGTGTGGTAGCGATCCGACAGGTCCGCGTCGCCGAGCCCGCGGGCGCCGCCCGTGCACTCGGTGACGTTCTTGCCGGTCATCTCGAGGTGGATGCCGCCGGCATGCGTCCCTTCCGCCTGGTGGACGGCGAAGAAGTTGCGCACCTCCTGCATGATCCGGTCGAACGGCCGGGTCTTGTAGCCGGAGCCCGCCTTGACCGTATTGCCGTGCATCGGGTCGCAGGACCAGACCGGCGTGCGTCCGGCCTTCTTCACCGCACGCACGAGCGCCGGCAGGTGGTCGAACACCTTGTCGGCGCCGAAGCGGCAGATCAGCGTCAGTCGCCCGGGCTCGTTCTTGGGGTCGATGGCGTCCATCAGGCGCAGGAGGTCGTCCGCCGCCAGCGAGGGGCCGCACTTGAGGCCGATCGGGTTCTTCACGCCGCGTGCGTATTCCACGTGGGCGTGATCCGCCTGCCGGGTGCGGTCGCCGATCCAGATCATGTGGCCGGACGTGGCGTAGTAGTCGCCGGAGGTCGAGTCGACGCGGGTGAGCGCCTCCTCGTAGCCGAGCAGCAGCGCCTCGTGGCTCGTGTAGAACTCGGTGTTCTTCACCTCCGGATGGCGGTCGGCCTCGATGCCGATCGCCTTCATGAAGGCGATCGCCTCGGTGATGCGCTCGGCGACGTCGGCGTAGCGCGAGCTCTGCGGCGTGTCCTTCACGAAGCCGAGCATCCAGCGATGCGCGTTCTCGAGGTTGGCGAAGCCGCCGGTGGCGAAGGCGCGCAGCAGGTTGAGCGTCGCCGCCGACTGGCGGTAGGCGTCGAGCTGACGCCGGGCGTCGGGCTTGCGGCTCTCCGGCGTGAAGGCGATGTCGTTGACGATGTCGCCGCGGTAGCTCGGCAGCGTCACGCCGTCGACGGTCTCGTCGTCCGACGAGCGCGGCTTGGCGAACTGGCCGGCGACGCGGCCGATCTTCACCACCGGGCAGGACCCCGCGAAGGTGAGGACCACCGCCATCTGCAGGAAGACGCGGAAGAAGTCGCGGATGTTGTCGGCGGAGTGCTCGGCGAAGCTCTCGGCGCAGTCCCCGCCCTGGAGCAGGAAGGCCTCCCCGCGCGCCACCGAGGCGAGGCTCGCCTTGAGCTTGCGCGCCTCACCCGCGAAAACGAGGGGCGGAAACCCCGCGAGCTGACCCTCGACCTCGCGCAGCAGGTCCTGGTCCTCGTAGGCCGGCACCTGCCGAATGGGCTTGCCCCTCCAGCTGTCGGGCGTCCAGCGCTCGCTCATGGTCCTCGCTCCTCGAAATCCGCGCGTCCCCGCGCGTGCCGTGTCGTCCCTCGTGACGGGATGCGCCCGGCAGGTCGGGCGCCGCGGCGTTATAGCCGCTTTGGGAAGCCGACGCGAGCCTTCGTCGCGCCCTCGCGGAATACTACCGAGGGACGCAACATCCATGCGCGGAACGATGCTTATTTACAAGAGCGAGCGCTCATGTATATGAAGGCGCATGATCACGCCCGCCCCCACGCCGCGCCGCGGCCGCCCCGTCGACGAACGCGCCCGCGCCGAGCGCCGCGCCCGCATTCTCGCGGCGGCCCGGCGGCGATTCCTCGCGAGCGGCTTCCATGCCGCGAGCACGGCGGACATCAGCCGCGAGGCCGGGGTCAGCGTCGCCAACCTCTACCAGTACTTTCCCTCGAAGGAGGACCTCGTGCTCGCCATGGTGGAGGAGGACCTCCAGTCCGACCTCGCCTTCTTCGCGGAGCTGTTCGAAGGTGCCGATTTCCTCGCCAGCGTCGAGGCCGCCCTGGCGGCGCTGGCGCATGCCGGCCGCGAGCGCCGCGCGCTCGGGCTGCGGGCGGAGATCTTCGCCGAAGCCCTGCGCAACCCCCGGGTCCACGAGGCGCTGGCGGCGTCGCAGGAGCGGCTCGTGGCGGCGCTCTCGGAGCGGGTCTCGGACGCGCGGGCGCGCGGCGAGATCGCGCTCGCCGACGGTTTGGAAGCGCGCGACGTCGGCGTCCTCCTGTTCGCGCTGGCCGACGGGGTCTATTCCGCCGGCGGCCTCGACCTCCTCGACGGCGCGACGTCGGCGCGGCGCACCCGCCACCTCCTCGCCCGCGCGCTCGCGGCGGACGGGTGACACACGCGTCCGAAGAGAACGCCCGTCGCCAGATATGAGCGAGTCCTCGCTGATATCATTTCATCTCGAAATCGGAGCCTCCGATGTCGGCATTCGCAGTCCCGCCCGCCCCCGCCCCCGCCCGGGATCGCGGCATCGACGCCCTCCGGGGCTTCGCGCTGATGGGCGTCATCGTGGTCAATGCACCGATCTTCGCCATGCCGATCGACGCGGGCCCCGCGCTCGCCGCGCCGGCCGACCGGATCGCGGCCTGGGCGACGCTCGCCTTCGGCGCGGGCAAGTTCTTCCTGATCTTCTCCTTCCTCTACGGCTTCGGCCTCTCGGTCGCCCTCGACCGCGCGGCGCGCCCGGGCGGATCGGGCGCGCCGCTGCGCCGGCGGCTCGTGGCGCTCCTCGCCATCGGCGCGGCGCATGCGACGCTCCTGTTCTACGGCGACATCCTGATGCTCTACGCGCTGCTCGGGGTGGCGCTCGTCGCCCTGCGCGACGCGGCGCCGCGGCGGCTGGCGGCGATCGCGGCGGGGAGCCTCGCGCTGGCGGTCTGCGCCCAGGCGGGAATCATCGCGCTCGCGCTGGCGGAGGCCTCCGGGGGCGGCCCGGTGGAGCGGATCGCCGGCGTCGGCTATCTCGGCGGGCTCGGCGAGACGGTGGCCGCGCGGCTGGCGGACCTGCCGAGCGCCCTCGTCTTCCTGCTCGCCTTCAACGGCCCGGCCGCCTTCGCGATGGTGCTCGCCGGCAGGCTCGCCGCGCGCTCCGGCGCGTTCCCGCCGAGCCCCGAGCGGCTCGCCGCCTGGCGACGCCGCGCGCCCCTCGCGCTCGCGCTCGGCGGCCTCGCGAGCGCGGCCGCGGGGGCGGCGCTGGTATCGGCCCTCGTTTCGCCGGGGGCGCTCGCGCCGGCGGCGGTGGTCGCGGCGGCGGGCATCCTCGGGCTCGCGGCGCCGATCCTGTCGTTCGGCCTCGCCGTCGTCGTCCTCGACGCCGCGCGGCGCCGGCCGGACGCGCTCCTGGTGCGCGCCTGCGCGATCGTGGGGGAGAGCGCGCTGTCGGGCTACCTCCTCCACTCCGTCCTGCTCGGGGGCGTGTTCCTCGGCTGGGGGCTGGGCCTCTGGGGCGCCCTCGACGCGGCGGCGATCCTCGCCGTCGCGCTCGCGTCCTACGGCGCGATCGTCGCGCTCCTCGCCCTGTGGCGGCGCGCCTTCGCGCGGGGGCCGATGGAGATCGTCATGCGCCGGATCGTGCGCGGCGGCGCCCCGCGCGCCGCCGGATCCTGAAACCGCCGCGAGCCCGAGCCGTCAGCGGGCCCGCGTGCGCATGGTGACGAGCTCCTCCGCGGCCGTCGGATGCACGGCGACGGTGCGGTCGAAATCGGCCTTGGTCGCGCCCATCGTCACGGCGACGCCGGCGAGCTGGATCATCTCGGCGGCATCGCGCCCGAAGACGTGCAGCCCCATGACGACGTCGCTCGTCGCGTCGACCACGATCTTCATGTAGACTGGGTCGTCGCGGCCCGACAGCGTCGCGCGCATGGAGCGGAACGACGTCTCGTAGATGGCGACCTCCCCCGTGCGCTGGCGCGCCAGCGTCTCCGAGCAGCCGACGGTGCCGATCTCGGGCGTCGAGAACACCGCGGTGGGTATGATCTCGTGATCGACCATGCGGGGCCTGCCGCCGAACACCGTGTCCGCGAAGGCGTGCCCCTCGCGGATGGCGATGGGCGTGAGCGCGGCGCGGTTCGTCACGTCGCCCACCGCCGAGATCGAGGGCACGAGGGTGCGCGAGTAGCCGTCGACGACGATCTCGCCGCCGGCGCCGAGCGCGACCCCCGCCGCCTCGAGCCCGAGGCCCGCGGTGTTCGGCTTGCGCCCGGTGGCGACGAGCACCCGGTCGAACGTATCGCTCGACCCGTCGGAGAAGGTCGCGGCGATGGCACCGTCGGCGTCCTTCTCCAGTCGCTCCAGTGTCGTGCCGAAGCGCAGCGCGATCCCCTTGCGCCGGTAGGCCGCGCCGAGGCGGTCGCGCAGGTCCTCGTCGAAGCCGCGCAGCAGCTTGTCGCCACGCAGCGACATCGTCACCCGCGAGCCGAGCCCGGCGAAGATGCCGGCGAACTCGACGCCGATGTAGCCGCCCCCGACGACGAGGATGCGCCGCGGCTGCTCGGGCAGGTCGAAGATCTCGTTCGACGTGACGCCGAACTCGCCCCCCGGGATCTTCGGCTCGAGCGAGGGCCGTGCGCCGACGGCGACGAGGATGTGGCGCGCCCGGAAGATCTCGCCGGTCGCGGTCAGGCGTACGACGTGCGGCCCCTCGATCACGGCGCGGCCGTGGAGCACGCGCACGCCCGCCTTCTCGAGGTTCGTGCGGTACACGCCCTCGAGTCGGGTGATCTCGCGCTCCTTGGCGGCGACGAGCGCATGCCAGTCGAAGGTCGGGGTGCCCACGTCCCAGCCGTAGCCGGCGGCGTCCGCGAAGTCGTCCGCGAAGCGCGAGGCGAGAACCATGAGCTTCTTGGGAACGCAGCCGCGAATCACGCAGGTGCCGCCCCAGCGGAACTCCTCCGCGATCGCGACCGTCGCGCCGTGGCCCGCGGCGATGCGCGCCGCGCGCACGCCGCCGGAGCCGCCCCCGATGACGAACAGGTCGAGATCGTAGGCGCCGCCGTCGTGCTCGCCGCTCATCGCGTGGGTCTCCTCGCGTGCACGCCGCTCACTGGGGCGCCGGCGCCGCGCCGCCGCCGGCGGCCTGCGCCTCGCGGCGCGCGACCATCTCCGCCTGGACGCGGATCTGGAGGTACTGGTTGAGCTCCTGCGACCAGACCTGCATCTCGGAGATCAGCCCGTCGAGGATCGCCGGCTGGACCTCGACGTAGCGGCGCCCCGCCTCGCTCTCGAAGAAGGCGGCCACCGCGGTCAGCTCCTCCTCCGCGAGGCGCGAGGCGATGACGCGCGCGGCGCGGTTGAGCATGGCGCGGCGCTGGAGCTCCATCTCCGGCCCGAGGTCGCGGATCACCGCGCTCGCGTCCTCGAGGAGCGTGGGGTTGCGGCCGTACTGCCGCAGCAGCCCTTCCTGCATCTGCGGGATGACGGCCTCGAAGGAGCGCGTCATGCCCGAGGAGGCGACGACCTCGCGGGCGATCGCGAGGTGGCTGTCGGTGAACTGCGCCTGGGCGGCGGGGGTCGCCTCCGTCTGCGCGCGGGCGCCGGTCGTCGCCACGCCGGCGAGCGCGAGGGCGACGGCGAGCGTGGAAGCGGCGAGAAGGGGTCTCAACATGGTGCGGATGGCTCCGGATTGTCGGGATTGTCGGTGTCAGAGGTCGCCCAGGGTGACGAGGCCGTCCTCGGTCGCGATCACGGCCCCGGTGGCGAGCCCGAGGAAGAGGCCGTGCTCGACGACGCCGGGGACGGTGGCGAGCGCCGCGGCGAGCGCGTCCGGGGCGTCGATTCGGCCGAGCCGCGCGTCGAGGACGAAGTGGCCGCCGTCGGTGAGGTAGGGCGTGTTGTCCGTGGCGTTTCTGAGGCCGAGCGTGCCGGACGCGCCCGCCGCGGCGATCGCCCGCTCCACCGCACGGCGCGTCGCCCCGAGCCCGAAGGGCACGACCTCGATGGGGAGCGGGAAGGCGCCGAGCACGGCGACCCGCTTCGAGGCGTCGGCGATCACCACCATGCGGCGCGAGGCCGCGGCGACGATCTTCTCCCGCAGCAGCGCCCCGCCCCCGCCCTTGACGAGGTTGAGCGCGTCGTCGAGTTCGTCCGCCCCGTCGACGGTGAGGTCGAGCTCGGGGTACTCGTCGAGCGTCGCGAGGCGGATGCCTTCCGCCCGTGCCTGGGCCCGCGTCGCCTCGGAGGTCGGCACGGCGACGACGTCGAGGCCGCCGCGGACCTTCTCGCCGAGGAGCGCCACGAAGTGCTTCGCCGTCGAGCCGGTGCCGAGCCCCAGGCGCATGCCGGGCTCGACGAGGGCGAGCGCGCGCGCGGCGGCCTCGCGCTTGAGGGAGTCGGCGCTCATGAGGGCGCTCCTTTCGTCGCACGGAGGCTCGAGGGCATGGTGGCGGGCATCCCGGTCTCGTCCGGTCTCGTCGGATGCGGGTCCTTAACATGCGCGGGGGACGCGGGGAAAGCGCCTGGGGCGGTCGTCCGGCCCCCGCGCGCCCCCCCGCGCGCGCCACACCCGTCCGCACCCCCTTTTCCCGCACCCGCGCGCGGGCTAGACCGGGCGCGACACGGAGGATTTCCATGCAGCTCTCAGACGTCTCCGCCGCCATCGTCACCGGCGGCGCTTCCGGCCTCGGCGAGGCCACGGCGCGCCGGCTCGCGCAGGCCGGCGTGAAGGTCGCGGTGTTCGACCGCGACGCCGCCCGCGGCGAGGCGGTCGCCGGCGAGATCGGCGGCCTGTTCTGCGCCGTCGACGTCACCGACGAGGCGACGATCGACGCCGGCCTCGAGACGGCCCGCGCGGCGCACGGCGTCGAGCGCCTGCTCGTCAACTGCGCCGGCGTCGCCCCGGGCAAGCGCACCGTCGCCAAGAAGCGCGACACCGGCGCGCTCGTCGCCCACGACGTCGAGACCTTCGCCCGCACCGTGCAGATCAACCTCGTCGGCACCTTCGCGATGATCGCCAAGTGCGCCACCGCCATGGCCGGCCTCGACCCGGTGACCGCCGACGGCGGGCGCGGCGTGATCGTGTCGACGGCGTCGGTCGCGGCGCAGGACGGGCAGATCGGCCAGGCGGCCTACGCCGCCTCGAAGGCCGGCGTCGTCGGCCTCACCCTGCCGGTGGCGCGCGATCTCGCCGGGGTGGGCATCCGCGTCGTGACGATCCTGCCCGGCCTGTTCGAAACGCCGATGTTCGCCTCCGTGCCGGAGGACATCCGCAGGGCGCTGGAGGCGGGCGTGCCCTTCCCGTCGCGCCTCGGCAAGCCCTCGGAATACGCCGCGCTCGTCGCGGCGATCGTCGAGAACGACATGCTCAACGGCGAGACCATCCGCCTCGACGGCGCGCTGCGCATGCAGCCGAAGTGACGCACGTCGGGTGGCGGGCGCCGCGTCCCGCTCCTTCGAGGCCGGGGACGGCGAGCGCAGCGAGCCAGGGGCGGGGTCCCGCGGGAGGACGCGTGGGAGTTCGGCTGCCGCCGAAGCGCCTTTCGACGCACCCCCTCCGTCTCGCCGCTGCGCGCCGATCCACCTCCCCCGATGGGGTAGGAGCGCTCCCGCCCCATCGGGGCGGGGCCGCGTGCCCGAGCGCGGCTTGATCTCGCTCAACGCGCGGGGCGGCGAGCCTCGCCATGGTGATGTCGGGTTCGCCACCACTCCGTGAGGCCGCCATGCTCAAGCTCGCCGTGCTGATCTTCATCCTCACCGCCCCGACCTTCGCCGGGACGCTCGTCATCGGCGTCCTCACCGCGGACACGTCGCTCGCCAACGCGATCCCGATCGTCGCCGCCGCCGCCGTCGGCGTCCTCGCCGCGGTGCCGGCGAGCTGGGCGATCGCGCGGGCCATTCTCGCCGGCCAGAAGCCGCGCACGACGTCCGAGTGAGGCGGCGCCGCAGACCGACTCGCGCCTCCCGGCCGCCCGCCGTCGGACGGCGCGCCGTCAGATGACGTTGCGCTCGACGTCGCGCCGCCCGTCCATCACCCGCGCGTAGCCGAGGTCGGAGAGGTCGAGGGTCGCATAGCCGCCCTCGACGATCCATTCGGCGAGCCCGCGGCCGACAGCCGGGGCCTGCTGCAGGCCGTGCCCGGAAAAGCCGTTGCAGACGAGGAAGTTGCCCGGGCCGAACGGCGCCACCGGGCCGATCAGCGCGTTCGAGTCGAGCGCGCACATGTCGTATGGGCCCGCCCAGGCCGCGCCGGGGCGGATCGCCTCGAAGGCGGGGACGCGCGCGGCCAGGGCCGGCCAGATCCGCTCCTCGAAATAGGACCAGTCGACCGCCTGGGTCGCCGGATCGTCGTCGTGCCAGGCGAGGCCCTCGTCCTCCGCCCGGCCCGGCGAGACGCCGCAGATGAACCGGCGCCCCTCCGCGCTCTCGCCCTCCGGGCGCACGTAGACGCCCGACGTGTCGATCATCAAGGGGCAGTTCGGCACGTCGCCGCGGCAGGAGAAGGTGAAGACGTAGCGCGGGCGCGCGAACACCGGCAGGTCGACGCCCGCCATCGCCGCCACCGCGCGCCCGCCGGCGCCGGCGCAGTCCACCACCGTCCCGCAGGCGATCCGCTCCCCGTCGGCGAGCACGGCCCGGGTGATGCGCGAGCCGTCACGCACGAGGTCCACGACCTCGCCCGCGACGTAGTGCGCGCCGAGCGCCTTCGCCTTGCGCCGGAACGCCTGGAGCAGGCCCCAGCCGTCGAACCAGCCCTCGCCGGAGAGCCCGAGCGAGCCGAGCACCACGTCCTCCCCCGGGTTCAGCCAGGGGAAGCGGGCGAGGAGGGCGGTGGGGTCGAGCAGCGCCACGTCCGCGCCCTCGGCGCGCTGGAGCGCATGGGCCGCGCGCATCCCCGCTTCCTGCGCGGCGTTCGCGAGATAGAGGTAGCCGCCCTCCGTCAGCCCGATCTCCGGCGCCTCGCCGTCGACCGCGAGGTGCTCGCCGATCGACCGGAGGAAGCGGATGCCGTGGAGCGAGATGCGCACGTTCACCGCGCTGGTGAACTGGCTGCGGATCGAGGCGGCGGAGAGCGCCGAGGCCGAGCGGGCGTAGGTCGGGTCCTTCTCCACCACGACGACGCGGCCGGAGAACCCGGGATGGGCGAGGAGATGATAGGCCAGCGAGGAGCCCATGGCGGCTCCCCCGACGATGAGGACGTCTGCGGTCTGCGGGCTCGGCACGATGGGGCTCTCGGGGTCCTGTCCTGATTCTCGACGCGACGGGAACACGGAACGGGCGCGCCGCCAAGGCGCGAAAATCGCGCGTCCCGGTCGCCACGAGAGCGCGGGCCTTTGCGCGGGCGGCGCCGGCGCGCTAGGGTCGCCTCGCGCGAGGCGGGACGGAGCGACCATGGGCGACGGCAAGGGAAAGGGGCTCGTGCGCGTCGTGCTCGACGAGGCCTCGATCGGCCGCGGCAACCCCGATCAGGAGCACGAGCGCGCGGTGGCCATCTGGGACATCGTCGAGGCGAACCACTTCGCCGTGCCCGGGCGCGACGACGGGCCCTACGCGCTCAGGCTCGGCCTCGTCGAGAGCAAGCTCGCCTTCGAGATCCAGACGCAGGACGGCGCGCCGGTGATGACGCACCTGCTCTCGCTCACCCCGTTCCGGCGCGTGATCCGCGACTATCGCACGGTGTGCGAGAGCTACTACGCCGCGATCCGTACCGCCTCCCCGCAGAAGATCGAGGCGATCGACATGGGCCGGCGCGGCCTGCACAACGAGGCGGCGGAGCTGCTGGTGGAGCGCCTCTCCGGCAAGGTCGAGATCGACTTCGACACGGCGCGGCGCATCTTCACGCTGATCTTCGCGCTGCACTGGAAGGGCTGAGCCCGTGGCGTCGGCGGGCGAGCGCGTCCATTCCGTCCTGTTCGTGTGCAACTTCAATGCCGTGCGCTCGCCGATGGCGGAGGGGCTGGCGCGCCACTTCTTCGGCCGCTCGACCTACGTCCAGTCGGCGGGCGTGCGCAAGGAGGAGGAGCCCGACCCGTTCATGATCGCGGCGATGGACGAGCTCGGCATCGACGCCACCCGCCACAAGTGCCGCACGCTCGACGAGCTGGAGGAGTACGAGGGGCTGAGCTTCGACCTGATCGTCAGCCTCACCCCCGAGGCCCACCACGCCGCCCTGGAGCTGACCCGCTATCTCGCCGCCGACGTGGAATACTGGCCCACCCCCGACCCGACGCTGGAGACCGGCACCCGCGAGCAGCGGATGGACGCCTATCGCGCGACGCGGGACTGGCTGGTCGAGCGGGTGAAGGCGCGGCTGAGGTGAGGTGGGGCGAGCTGGCGGGATCAAAGCTTGCGAGGCCAAAAAAGGGTCTTGCACATTCCAGAAAAACGGGTTGCCCTTTTTTCGGCGTGCTCGTATCTATCTCGCAGAAAAGGGTGGCCCATGAAAATGCATTGTGAGGCTGAATCGCAAGGGGCGCATGCGGATCCCCGCCCGAAGCTAGAGGAGGCGGTTCGACAGAACGTGATAAAGGAGTTGCTCCGTTTGGGGTGGCTGGAAGCTCAGCTTCGATGGAAACCGGAGTGGCCGGTGCCGAAAACGCCGCACGATCTGACAAAGCGCGAGCGCGGCCAGAAATACGAGATCTGCGGCACAGCTGACTTAGTCGCCTTCGCTGATGCGAGCGGCGAGGCGCACGCGTTGCAAGTAATCTTCGAATTCAAGGAGCCCGATATCGACGCAGGCAAGACTCAGTTGATGCGCTACCTCAGCTCTGAGCCGATGGCCAGGATGGGTTTTTGGACCAATGGCTCCGAGACGTTGGCGATCTATAAGCGCCATACGGCAGAATGGGTCGAGGTACCGGGTGCGAAGATGCCCGACCCCGATGACGATTTCACTCAGGCGCCCGACGAGCCGCCAACCTGGAACTCCATCCGTGAGCCGACCGAGGCCGAGCTTTCGGCTGTGCTCCGGCGGATTGTTGCAACTGTTGTTGTTTCGGACTCGGCCGTCACGCGGCGCGAAGACCAGCTGCGCGAATTGCTGCACATCGTGCTGGTCAAGCTTGAAAATGACGCCATCTACAGCCGCTCAGCTCGGCAAAGTGACGAAATGGAGTTCCGTCTATATGGCGCGCCCGCCGAGCGCGTGACGCGCACGGCCGAGAAGATCCGCGCGCTGTTCAGGGATTATTTCAGGCGGCAGCGCACGCGCATCTTTCTCCCGCACGATCGCGACGAGCTGCTGCTGACCGATCAGACGATTCATGCGGTCGTCGCGGAGCTGTGGCCGTTCCGCATCATGGGCGACGGCATCGACATGCTGGCCAAGGCCTTCCAGACGTTTCGCACCTCGGCGCTGAAGAGTGGCGAGGGTCAATATTTGACGCCCTTGCGCGTGGTGCGGCCAGCGGTGATGGCGCTCGACATCACCTCTTCGGACAAGGTGATCGATCCGGCCTGTGGGACGGGGGGCTTTCTGATCGAGGCGCTGCGCCAGGTGGCGGCGAAGGAATTTCCGAACCCCGACGAGGCCTGGAACCTCGTGAAATGGGCGAACGACAACCTCTACGGCGTCGACAAGGACGATATCGGGGTGAAGCTCACCCGCGCGATGATGGTGGCGATGCGGGACGGCTCGACGCACGTCCTGCTTGGGGACGCCGTACGCGCCGGCGAGTGGGGGCGGCGCTACACCCCTCTGCGCGATCAGCTGGGTCAGCCGGGCGCGCCGTTCGTGCTGGGCCAGTTCACGGTGGTAATCACCAATCCGCCCTTTGGCGAGGACCTGAAGGTCAAGGCGGCCGACTGCAAGGCCTCGGCCTACACGATCTCGCAGCACGCGGCGATGAAGCCCGGCAAGTACGCCGATCTCGAGATCGGCCTCGTCTATCTCGAGCTAGCGCACCGCCTGCTCCAGGTGGGCGGACGCATCGGCATCGTGCTGCCAGAGACGTACTTCTTCTCCAAGCGCTACCGGTGGCTTCCGGGCTGGATGGAGGGAAGGCTCGAGCTGCGCGGGATGATGAACATCGCAATGGAGGCCTTCGAGGAGTTCTGCCGCGCCAAGACGAACTTTTACATCTTCGAAAAAGTGGGCGAGGGCTCGGACACGGTGCTGGCGCCGGCGGCGGACGACGAGGAGGATTGATGATGGCGATTCACAAACCGAAATGGTTTTCCAAGGACCATGTGATGGTCTCGACGGCGCCGACCTGTGGTCTGACCAAAGGCGGCCGGCTGCTCAAAAAGGTCGACCCGGTGACGGCGCAGCGCCTCCAGGTGGTCGACCCCGAGACGGGCGGCCTGGTCGATGCGGTCAACGATCAGCTGCTCGAGGACATGGAAGCCCTTGTAAAGCTGAAGGGCGTGCCGGACGGTGATGAAGAGGATCTCCCGGCCACCCTGACCTTCGTGCCGGCGGAGAAGGTAAGCCTGAAATGCGCGGTGCCGGTTTATTACGATCACCGCTATGACGATGCGTTCCAGGCGGCGCTCGCCGAGGATGAGGCGCTGAAAGGCTTCTCTTCGGCGACGCTCGGCGAGCTGGCGAAGACGAACCGGCTGCTGATCCGCGGCGGCCACGGCTCGCCCTCGCAAGAGCAGCGGATCGGCGAGATCCCCTACATCAAGGTCTCAGACCTGCGGGCGGGGCTGGTGAACATCAACCCGACGAATCGGGTAACGCGCACCGTGGCGGAAAAATTCTGGCGTGGAAAGTCTTCGGGGCTCCAAGCCTTCGATCTTGTGTGCCCGGAGCGCACCTCCAAGAACATCGGGGATTTCTGCTTGCTTATGCCGGGACAAGAGCAGGTGCTCACGACGAAGGAGATCATCGTCTTGCGGCCGGGGCGTGAGGCTCCGTTCGACATGTTCTACCTGCTGTGGGCAATGACGCTCAAGATCGTGCGCGATCAGTGGCGGCGGGTAATCTTCATGCAGACGAATCGCGAGGACGTGGGAAAGCGCTACCTCGAGATCTCGATTCCAGTGCCGCCGAGCCGTCAGCGCGCCGACGTAGTGTCCGCGCCGTTCAAGGCGTATTACGAGACGATCGCCAAGGCCCGCACGGAGTTACAGACCTACCTTGCGACCTCGCACGCACACCACTTCTTCGTCTCGGGCGCCGAAGAGCCCGACGACGAAGAGTACACCGGTGAAGCGCAGATCGACGAAAAAGCACGAGTTGAGGACGAAGATTGAGGATCTCCAAGCCTCGCTCCACCCCTCGGGCGAGAAGCCAGTCGGCCTCCAGATCGGCCGATGTCTTGCCACGGCAAGCCTCTTCGATGTGATCGATCGCGTCGAGCATCTCGTCGAGGACGATACCGATCGGCCGGCTCGTCAAAACACCTGCACCGCGTTCGCCTCGATCTCCCCGCGCAGCCTCGGGTGCAGGCTGTCGCGGGTGGTGACGTCCACCGGGCGCCGCAGGGCTTCCTCGAGATAGAGCTTGATGCCCACCAGATCGAAGAGCGAGAACCGGCTGTCGAGGTCGTAGTCCAGGAAGAGGTCGATGTCGCTGTCGGGCCGGGCGTCGCCGCGTGCAACGGACCCGAACAGCCACAGCGCGGACGCGCCGCGCGCCTTCACGGCGTCGGCGTGGCGCGACAAGTCGGCGATGATCGTGTCCCGCTCCATGCGGGCATCATGCCCAAGGACGGGCCGAAAAGGAAGCGTCGCCGCTCACAGCCCCGCGAGCCGCGCCAGGGACACCGCCGCGAGCCCCGCCGCCACGCCCGCGAGCTCGATCCGCACGAGCGCCATCGTCGCGATCGCGGCGGCGAGGCCGAGCACCGCCGGAAGGCCGGACTGGGCGGCGATCGGCAGGATCGTGGCCACCACGATCGAGCCCGGCAGGGCCCTCAGCGCCCGGTCGATGCGCGGCGTGATGCGCATGCGGCTCATGAACAGGATGCCCGACGCCCGGCACAGGTAGGTCGCGCCCGCCATCAGCGCGACGGCGAGGTAGTCCGCCGCCGGGTGGGCGAGGAAGGCGGCGGCGAGCGCGCTCTCAGCCATCGCGCAGCGCTCCAGCGGCCGCGCCGGCGAGCGCGCCGACGACGATGAAGGCGTAGCCGTCGACGAGCGCGCTCGTGGCGAGCGCCACCGCCCCGGCGACGATCCAGGGCATCGCCGGGGCGAGGCCCTTCCACAGCGGCACGAGCATCACCGCGAAGAAGATCGGCATCACGAGGTCGAGCCCGAAGGCCTCGGGCCGGGTCACCAGCGCGCCCGCGAGGAAGCCCGGGATCGTGGCGAGCACCCACAGCACCCAGAGCATCGCGCCCGCGCCGAGGATCACCCCGAGGTCGCGCCCGCCCTCGCCGTGGTAGCGCGTCGCGACGAGCCAGTTCGCGTCGACGAGCACGAAGAAATTGAGGAGCCGGATGCCGCGCGGCATCGCCTTCACGTGGGGGGCGATGGCCGCGCCCATCAGCACCATGCGCCCGTTGATCGTGGCGGTGACCGCGACGAGGTAGAGGAGCGTCGGCCAGGTCCAGACCTCCCGCCACAGTTCCAGAGCCACCATCTGCGAGGCGCCGGCGAAGACGAAGGCGGAGAGCGAGAGCGTCAGCCAGAGGTCGAACCCCTTCTGCGCCGCCGCCGCGCCGAAGGCGGTGCCGAACACGATCACGCCCGGCACGAGCGGCAGCGTGAGCCGCATGCCGGTGCGGGCGCCGGCGAAGGTGAGGGGCGGCGGGCCGGCCTCCCGCGGCGTGGGCTCGGGCATAGGGCTCGGGTCTCGGGTGCGATGGCGACGCACAGCCGTCTAGGCCGAGGATCGGGCGCGGGCAATCGCATCAGGCGCGCATCGGGCATGCGCGCGATCGGCGTAGCTCGGCGCTCACCCCTTCTTGGGACTGCGCACGGACCTTGCCTCGGACGCGAGGGCGGCGATGTCTCGGTCCGCCGCCCGCCGCCGTGCTAGTGTGCGCTGCGCGTGGAAGGCCTCGTAATGCCGCTCCGCCACCGCCTTGGCGTCGCCGGCGCTTACGCTGCCGCCGCTGCGGAGGACTGAACGGCCGAGTCGCTTCAGCTGATCATCGAGGAGTTGAGATGCGTCGCTCATGACAACGATACGGCCAAGATCGAGCTGGTCCTCGAAGATGTCCAGGAGGATGGTAGTCAAGCGATTCAATTCTTTCAATTCATTCTCGAATAAATAATTCTTCGAGACGAAGATGTCCTTCTTTCTAATATTTTCTGCGGGCCAGGTCTGCAGTCCCATGTTAGGCACATCCGAGTTCGCGCGATCTGAGACCAGTTCAGAAGGAGTCTGGCTAGCTACGGCATAGATGAGCTTGGCCTGTGTCCTCTGATAGAAAGTGCGTGCCGCTTCTGTAGATCCGTCGTAATCCTGACACAACGAGCAAATACGCTTCAATTCGCGATAGACGTTCGCTTCGTCGGAACGGATGTCCCGTATGATTTCCTTGAGTTCGGCGATGCGATCTGAACTCTCGGGAGCACGAAGCCGCGGCTTGTCGATAACAAAGCCCGCCTTCGCAAATTGCACGAGCACGCTCGTTGCCCACCTCCGAAAGGCCGTTGCCTGGGCGGAGGAGACCCGATATCCGACCGATATCACCATATCTAGGCTGTAAATCGTCGTGACCTTACCAGAGGTTGTTTGCACTTTTTGCAAAGACCCCTCTTCCTCGAGCTCGCCCTCCTTGAAGACGTTGGCGATGTGGCGGGAGATGCTCGACACGTCGCGAGCGAAGAGGGCGGCGATCTGCGCCTGCGTCATCCACAACGTCTCGCCCGTGAAGCGGATGTCGAGACGCAGCCCGTTCTCGGTGCCGTAGACGAGGAATCGGTCACCCGTCTCGGCGTCTTCGGTGAGCCTGATGGCATTGTCCGGCTCGTCATGCATCTCTGAGGCCTCCGCGAACGAACCGCGTACGAGTAGCAGCCCGCAGCTCGTTCGCCAACGGCAATAAGATGCGGCTCCACGAATGCTGGGCACTTGCGGCCATGCGTCGTGCGCCGCGCGGAAGCTCCCTCCGAGACCGCCCGCCTCAACCCCGCCAGCCTCACCCCGCCAGCCTCACCCCGTCCGCCTCAGCGCGTCAACCGCGCGATCTCCCGGCGCAGCGCCGGCCCCAGCTCCGGGTCCTCCAGACCGTAGGCGAGGTTCGCGACCAGGAAGCCGATCTTCGAGCCGGTATCGTGGGTGGTGCCCTCGTAGCGCATGCCGTGGAAGTCCTGGCTTTCCATCAGCGTCTTCATGGCGTCGGTGAGCTGGATCTCGCCGCCGGCGCCGGGCTCCTGGCGCTCGAGGACGTCGAAGATCTCCGGCTGGAGGATGTAGCGTCCGGAGATCATCAGGTTGGAGGGCGCCTCCTCGACCTTCGGCTTCTCGACCATGCCGGAGATCCGGAAGGTCTTGCCGTGGTCCTCGGCCACGGAGAGGATGCCGTATTTCGAGGTCTCCTCCATCGGCACCTCCTCGGCGGCGACGATGTTGCCGCCGTGGCGCTCGTAGGCCTCGAGCATCTGGGTCATGCCGCCCTTCGACAGCATGTCGGGCAGGATCACCGCGAAGGGCTCGTTCCCGACGATCTCGCGGGCGCACCACACCGCGTGCCCGAGCCCGAGCGGTGCCTGCTGGCGGGTGAAGCTCGTTCCGCCGGCCGTCGGCAGATCCGCCTTCAGGCCGTCCAGCGCCGGCCTCTTGCCGCGCGCCTCCAGCGTCGCCTCCAGCTCGTAGGCGATGTCGAAATGGTCCTCGATCGCGCCCTTGCCGCGGCCGGTGACGAAGACGAAGTGCTCGATGCCCGCCGCCTTCGCCTCGTCCACCACGTGCTGGACCACCGGCCGGTCCACCACCGTCAGCATCTCCTTGGGCACCGCCTTGGTGGCGGGCAGGAAACGGGTGCCGAGCCCGGCGACGGGAAGGACGGCCTTGCGGATGCGCTTCATGACGTTCGTTCCTCGCTGGTCTGTCGCGGCCGTCGGTTGCGCCGGCGTGCCGCGCCCGGTCGGCTTAACGGCTCCTCGAGCAGTCTCGTTGCATCATTCGCCGATCCGGGCTGCGCGGCACCATGCCAGAGGCCCGAGCGTGGCGTAAAGGCGGGAGCGGACGATGACGGTGCTGGTGACGGGCGGCGCGGGCTACATCGGGGCGCATGCGGTTCTCGCACTCGCGGACGCGGGGGAGGACGTCGTCGTCCTCGACGATCTCTCCACCGGCGTCGCCGACGCGGTCCCCGACGGGGTGCGCCTCGTCGTCGGCGACGTCGCCAACGCCGCGCTGGTGACGCGCATCCTGGCCGAGTACGGCATCCGCGAGATCATGCACTTCGCCGCCAAGATCGTGGTGCCGGACTCCGTCGCCGATCCGCTCGGCTACTACGACGCCAACACGGTGAAGACCCGGGCCCTCCTCGCGGTGGCGGTGGCCGCCGGCGTCGAGCGGCTCGTCTTCTCCTCCACCGCCGCCGTCTACGGCGAGCCCGACCTGCCGCTGATCGCCGAGGACTGCGCGCCCGCGCCGATCAACCCCTACGGCCGCTCCAAGCTGATGAGCGAGTGGATGATCCGCGACACGGCCGCGGCGCACGGTCTCGACTACGCGGTGCTGCGCTACTTCAACGTCGCGGGCGCCGATCCGCGGGGGCGGGCGGGCCAGTCGTCGCGCAGCGCCACGCACCTGATCAAGGTCGCCGCCCAGGCGGCGCTCGGCGCGCGCCCCGGCCTGTCGATCTTCGGCACGGACTACGCGACGCCCGACGGCACCTGCCTGCGCGACTACGTCCAGGTGAGCGATCTCGCCGACGCCCACGTGGCGGCCCTGCGCCACCTGCGCAGCGAGGGCGGGCGGCTCACGCTCAATTGCGGCTACGGGACGGGGGCCTCCGTGCGGGAGGTGGTGGACACGGTCCGGCGCGTCTCGGGCCTCGACTTCGACGTCGTCGAGGCGCCCCGCCGCGCGGGCGATCCCGCCGCGCTCGTCGCCGACGCGACGCTGATCCGCGAGGTCCTCGCCTGGGAGCCGCGCCATGCCGACCTCGACACCATCGTCGCCCAGGCGCTCGCCTGGGAGCGGCGGCTCGGCAACGGCGGGGAGCGGGTACGCGCGGCGGGGTGACGCGGCGGGGCGGGCGGTCCGGGTTAATCCCATCTTCACCATACTCTGGTGGCATCCGGCGCAACGCGTTAGTCTCGGTCCCCGAAAGCGATCGCCCATGCTCCGCACCGTCACACGACAACCCTTCCCGCGCCGCGCCCGCGCGCTCGCCGTCGCGATCGCGGCCACGGCGCTGCCCCTCGGCGGCTGCACCGTCGCCGGGGCGGGAACCGGGATCGGCGAGCCGATCGGGGTCGCGACCGCGAGCCTCGACGCGCGCGCCCCGCAGGAGGGCGTGCCGCAGGGGGAGTTCGGGAGCTTCGTCGCCGGCCTCTGGCCCGAGGCCCAGGCGCGCGGCGTCTCGCGCGCGACGTTCGACGGCGCCTTCGCCGGCGTGACGCCCAACCCGCGCATCATCGAACTGACGCAGCGTCAGTCCGAGTTCACCCGGCCGATCTGGGAATACATCGACAACGCGGTCTCCGCCGAGCGCATCCGCCTCGGCGAGGCCGCGCGCACGCGCTACGCCTCGATCCTCGCCTCCGTCGAGCGCACCTACGGCGTGCCGCAGGCGATCGTGCTCGGCGTGTGGGGCATGGAGACCAATTTCGGCGGCTTCACCGGCAACATGGACGTGATCCGGTCGCTCGCCACGCTCGCGCACGCGCGCCATCGCGGAGACTTCTTCCGCGGCGAGCTCCTCGCAGCGCTCGAGATCCTGGAGACGGGCAAGATCTCGCGGGGGGAGCTCCAGGGCTCCTGGGCCGGCGCCATGGGCCACACCCAGTTCATGCCCACGAGCTACCTGCGCTTCGCGGTCGACGGAGACGGCGACGGCAAGCGCGACATCTGGCGCTCGATCCCCGACGCGCTCGCCTCCACCGCCAACTATCTCAAGGAGCACGGCTGGCGGACGGGGCTGCCCTGGGGCGTCGAGGTGCGCCTGCCCGCGGGCTTCGACTTCGCCCAGCGGCGGATGCCCTTCGCGAGCTGGGCCGCGCTCGGGGTGACGCCCGCCGCCGGCGGCGCGCTTCCGGCGGGCGGCGCGGAGGCGACGCTGTTCCTGCCCGCGGGCGCGCGCGGCCCGGCCTTCCTCGTCACCGCCAACTACGACGTGATCAAGCGCTACAATTCCTCCGACAGCTACGCCATGGGCGTTGCGCTCCTCGGGCAGCGGCTGACCGGCGGCGGAGGGGTACGCGGCGACTGGCCGCGGAACGAGCGCATGCTCGACGCGTCCGAGCGCCGGGAGTTGCAGACCCGGCTCGCCGGGCTCGGCCTCTACGACGGCACGGTCGACGGCAAGATCGGCTCGATGACCCGCGAGGCGGTGCGCAGCTTCCAGCTTTCCAGAGGCCTGACCGCCGACGGCTACGCCGACGTCGCCGTGCTCGAGGCGCTGCGCGGGCGCTGACGGCGCGGCGCGGATGCGCTATGGTGTCGGACATGCCGATGCGCGCGCCCCGCCCGCTCGTCCGTCTCGCCCTTGCCTGTGCCGCGCTCGTCCTGGCGATCGCGGCGGGAACGGCGCCCGTGCGCGCCAACGACGACGAGCGCCGGATCTGGCTCGAGGTCCTGCGCTCACAGCCCACGGCGGCGGAGCCGGCGCCCGCAGCGCGCCAGCGGCCCCGGCGTGCGCCCCGGCCGGCACGGGCGCCCGTCTCCCCGCCGCAGGCCGAGACGGCGGCGGCGGTTACGCAGGACGTGCCGCAGGACGTGCCGATCACCCATCGGGTGGTCGTCTTCGGCGATTCGCTCGCGAGCAATCTCGGCGAGGGCCTCGCCGACGTCCTCTCCGACAAGCCGAACGTCACGGTGCAGACCCGCGCGCAGGGCTCCTCGGGCCTGGTGCGCGACGATTTCCACGACTGGCGCGCCGAAATCGATCCGTTCCTGACCGGCGAGGGCGCCTTCGACATCGGCGTCGTGCTCGTCGGGCTGAACGACCGCCAGGACATCGCGACGCCCGAGAGGCGCCTCGCGCGTCTCGGCCCGGAGTGGAAGGAGGCCTACGCACGGCGCGTCGACGCGATCCTCGCGAAGTTCCGCGCGGCCGGCGTGCCGCTCGTCTGGGTCGGCCTGCCGCCGATGCGTTCCTCGCGACTCTCGACGGACCTGCAGGCGATCAACGAGATCGTGCGCGGGCGCGTGACCCGCGGTGGCGGCATCTGGGTCGACATCTGGCAGGGCTTCGTCGACGACGACAACCGCTATTCCGACAACGGGCCGACGCTGGAAGGCCAGATCGGGCGCCTGCGCGCCGGCGACGGCATCCACCTCACGCCCGCGGGCGGGCGCAAGGCCGCGCATTTCGCCGACGTCGAGATCCGTCGGCTGCTCGCCCGCGACCGTCCCGCGCCGGTCTCCGCCGTCGCCCCGCCCCCCGCCGCGGACGGCCTCGCCGCGCTCGGCGACCTCGAGGCGCTCACCGTGGACGAGATCGTCGCGCGGCTCTCGGCACTGCCCGAGGCGCCGGACGCGGTCGCGATCGAGGAGCCCCCGCCCGCCATCGGCCCCGTCGTCCCCCTCACCGAGACCGCCGCGGCGGGAGGATCGGCGGCGCTCGTGCGTGCGCCGCCGCTCGCCGACCGGGCGACGCGGCTCCTCAACGAGCGCGTGCTCGCGGACGGCGTGGCGCCTCCCGCCGCGCCCGGACGGGCGGACGACTTCACCTGGCCCGCCGCTCCCGCATCGCGTTAACCGGATCTCAGCAGCCCGTCGCTATGCTGCGCGATCGGAAGGACGGAACCATGAGCACGATCGTGGAGACGAGCGAGCAGCGGACGGCGCCCCGGCGACGGGCGCTCGTGGCTGCGCGCATCCGCTACGGCGGCGGCGCCGTCACGATCGACTGCGTGGTGCGCAACATCTCCGAGACCGGCGCCAAGATCGACATCTCCGAGGGCGTGACGCTGCCCGGGCACTTCGAGATCGTCATCCCGCAGATGAACGTCGTACACCGCGCCGAGCTGCGCTGGCGCCGCGGCGGCGAGGCGGGCATCGCCTTCCTCGACGTGGCGGAGGGCGAGCCGCCGGCCGAGGCGGCCGCACCGGCGGCGGCGACTCTCGCCGTCACCCCGAGCGAGGCGGCGCTCAAGGCGCGCATCCGCGCGCTCGAGGCCGAGGTCGTGCGGCTGCGCGAACGCATCCTCGAGCTCGGCGGCGGGATCTGAGCCCGAGCCGCGTGCCCCGAGTGCGTCTCAGCGCACGATCATCACCTGCTTGTCGGTGACCCGCTCGCGCACGGGACAGTTCACCACGAGGCGGATGTCGTCGTAGTCCTGGTCGGTCCAGCCGAGGTTCGGCGGGCGATCCTCCCAGCCGAAATACATGTACATGCCCTCGGCGCAGGCCTGCGTGGCCGTCTGCGGCGTGCGACCCGTGCGCCGGTTGGGAATGATGCCCCCCTGCGAGACCGGCTTGCACTCGGCGAGCGTGGCGCAGCGGATCGTCTCGAGGATGGGGCTCACGCGCATGTCGAGCGACGTGCGCGTGGTGCCGTTCGTCACCCGATACCCGCGCACATCGTGGATCATCACCCGGGTCTCGGGGTCGAGCACCGTGTCGGCGTAGTACTCGTAGACCTCCTGCGTCGGGTCGTCCCACCGTGCCGGATTTCGACGGGCGCTGCGGACGTTCCGGAGCATGTAGCTCACCACCTCGCCGGGGCCGCAGGTCGGGAGCACGTGCCCCTGCGCCGCGAAGTCCGTCGGCGGCGAGCCGTTGTCGGCGATGGGGGTGAGCGCGCGGCGCCCGCCGTCCGGCTCGCCGGCGCGCTCGGGATCGTAGCAGTACATGGAGATGCGGTTGTAGTCCGCCGCCTCCGGCTCGAGCAGCGACTGGTGGGGCGGCGCCGTCACCCAGGTCGGCGGGATGCGCCGCGTCACGCTCTCCAGCGTGAACGGGATCTCGCGCGGCATGCCCGGCACCGCAGCCAGGATCCGCGTGTCGAGGGCGGCCTCGACGCGCACGGCGTAGTGCGCCGGGTCGAGCCAGCGGCCGGTGACCTCGATCGCCGTGAGCTGGTCGCCGTAGCGGCTCTCGATCAACGTCCGCGCGCCGGCGAGCGCCTGCGCGGCGATGTCGGTGTCCGCGGCGGCGATGCGCACCGCCGTGCCGTCGCTCACGCTGCGGGCGAACTCGCGGGCGGCGTTGACGCGGGTGTAGTCCACCGCTGCGCCGGTGATTCCCAGCGTGGGGATGAGCGTCAGCGCGAAGGCGATGGCGACGTTGCCGGCCTCGTTCTTCCGAAAGCCGATCTTCCCGAAGCCGATCGTCCCGACGGCGATCTTCCCGACGGCGATCTTCCCGAAATCGAACATGGTCGTTCTCCTCGCTGCGGGACTCCTTTAAGCATCGAGATCCGAAAGCCGGGTTTGCACGAACGCTCCATTTCGAGACGTGCGCGAACGACGTGCTTTACATAAGGGAAACCATACGGCCCGCCCCGGGCCCGGGAGGCACCTCATGCTCGACTTCACCGACCGGATCGTCCTCGTCACCGGCTGCGGCTCGCGGGCCGACGGCTCGAAGGGCGAGGGCTGGGGCAACGGCCAGGCCATCGCCACGCTGATGGCGCGCCGCGGCGCGATCGTCGTGGGCTGCGACCGCGACCCCGAGGCGGCCGAGGTCACGCGCCGGATCGTCTCCGGCGAGGGCGGCCGCTGCGAGGTCCATCCCTGCGACGTCACCGACCGCGCCGCGGTCGAGGCGCTCGTCGCCGACGTCGTCGCCCGGCACGGGCGCATCGACGTCCTCGTCAACAACGTCGGCCGCTCCGAGCCCGGCGGCCCGGTCGAGATGGACGAGGAGACCTTCGACGCGCAGATCGACGTCAACCTCAAGAGCGCCTGGCTCTGCTGCAAGGCCGTTCTGCCTGTGATGGAGCGGCAGGGGCGCGGGGCGGTCGTGAGCGTCGCGTCCGTGGCGGCGCTGCGCTACATCGGCAAGCCGCAGGTCGCCTACGCGGCGGCGAAGGCCGCGCTCCTGCAGATGACGCGCACGACGGCGGTGATCTACGCCTCCAGGGGGGTGCGGCTCAACGCCGTCGTGCCGGGGCTGATCGGCACGCCGCTGGTGCGGCGCCTCGCCGACAAGTACGCCGGCGGCGACTACGACGGCTTCGTCGCCACCCGCAATGCGCAGGTGCCGATGGGCTTCATGGGGGACGCCTTCGACGTCGCCGCCGCGGTGGCCTTCCTCGCGAGCGACGAGGCGCGCTACGTCACGGGGACCGAGATCGTGGTCGACGGCGGCTTCGTCGCGGCGACGCGTTGATCACGGCCGCTCACCCGGCGGCGAGCCGGTCCATCTCCCGGGCGAGCGTCACGTCCAGGCGGGTGAGGCCGCCCGCGTCGTGGGTGGAGAGCGTCACCTCCACGGTCTTGTAGACGTTGAACCATTCGGGATGGTGGTCGTGCTTCTCCGCCACGATCGCCACCTTCGCCATCCAGCCGAAGGCGGAGACGAAGTCGGCGAAGTCGTAGCGCTTGTGGATGGCGTCGCGGCCTTCCACGAGGCTCCAGCCGGTGAGCCCGGGGAGCATCGCGTCGCGCTCGGCGGCGGTGAGCGTCTCGGCGGCCATGCTGCGTTCCTCCTGTACGCGTCTCGTCGCTCCGAGGTAGGGCGCGGCGGCGGGTCGCGCCAGAGGCGCGGCGGGGGCTCCGCGCGGGGCGTGCGGAATTCGGCGCCGGCTCGTTTTTCGGGGTAGGCAACGGCGGCGCGAGCGTATATAGACCGCGCCTCGACCGACTTGCCCGCCGGCGAGCCGCGCACGCGTGCGCGCGCCGGCGTTGAGACCCGACCGGAGACGAACAATGGCCGTTCCGAAGAGAAAGACCTCGCCGTCCAAGCGCGGCATGCGCCGCTCCGCCGACGCGCTGAAGGCCCCGACCTACGTCGAGGACAAGGATTCCGGCGAGCTGCGCCGCCCGCACCACATCGACCTGAAGACCGGCATGTACCGCGGTCGCCAGGTGCTGACGGTGAAGTCCGAGGACTGATCCTCCTCGGGCGACCGATATCGGGCGCGCGCCGTCGCGTCGCCCCTCGTTCGGCAGGCAGCGGCCCTGGACCAGGGGCCGCTGTTCGCGTCAGCGGGCCCCCGCCCGCGTCGGCTTCGCCTTGATTTTCCGGTATTCCGATGGCGTGAAGCCCAGCCGCTTCCGGAACGCGCGGCTGAAATGCGGCGGGTCCGTATATCCGGCGAGCAGGCCGACGAGGCCGATCGGCGTCTGCGTCTCTGTCAGGAGGCGCGAGGCCTCCTGCACGCGCGCCTCTGCGATGGCCGTCGAGAGCGACAGCCCGTCGGCGGCGAGCCTGCGCTGCAGCGTGCGCTCGGCGAGCCCGAGGTCGTCGGCCAGGCCCTGCAGCGACCAGGGCCCGGCCGGGTCCTCGGCGAGGCGCGCGAGCACGCGTGCGGTCGATCCGCGCGCCGACGCCTGGGCCGCGCCGAGGGGCACCGTCGGCGTCGGGGAGGTGGGCTCCGCGCGCCAGCGGAGCCGCCAGCGGTGGGTCTGCACGGGGCCCCCGGTCGTGGCGATCCGCGCGGGGGCGATCTCGGTCCCGTCCTCCTGCACCAGGATCAGGTCCACCGGCCCGCAGCCGCGCTTGTCCAGGAGACCGACGAGGAGGCCGGCGACGAGCAGGTCCTCCGCCGGATCGGGCGGCTCTCCCCGTTCGGAGACGTGCGCCAGGACGAGGTCGCGACTGCCGGCCCGCTCCGTACGGACGCGGTGGCGGGAGTGGACGTAGCGTTCGAGGCGCTGCCAGCGCCCGATCAGGTCGGCCCCGGTCGGCGCGGCGAGCAGCATGTGCAGGATCGGGTCGAACGGCGCGTGGCGGATGTCCGTACCGATCGCATGGACGGTCCCGAGGCCGTGATCCTCCGCGATACGGCGCAGCAATCCGCGCTTCGCGTCCAGAGCGATCAGTGCGCCGGGCGCAGGCGGCTGCGCGTCCGCCACGTCGAGCCGGCGTCGCGCCAGCGAGGCGCGCACGAAGCCCACGAGGGACGCGCTCGCGAAATCCTCCACCTCGACCCCCTTCATTCGCCCGGCGGTCCGCTCGACCATCGGCCTTCCGACCCTAGCCGATCTGCGTGCGATCATCCGCGGCTCGGATCGTGAGGCAGCCGCGTCACGGTGCGGCCCGTGATCGCCGCGATGGCGTTGGTGATCGCGGCCGGCGCGGCGACGATGGCGGTTTCGCCCGCGCCGGAGGGCGGGTCGCCTTCGTCGACGAGATCGATCGTCATCGACGGCACGTCGGTCGAGCGTGCGATCGCGTAGTCCGTGAAGTTGCCGGCGGCCACGCGGCCGTCGGCGAGCTCCAGGCGCTCGTGCAGCGCCGTGCCGATGCCCCAGACGAGGTTGCCCTCGATCTGCGCGCGCACGCCGTCCGGATCGATCACGAGGCCGCAATCGTGCGCGCACCAGAGATGCGTGACGCGCGGCCGAACCCCCTCGAGCCTCACCTCGGCCACGACCGCGGCGAACGATTTCTCCTTGTAGACGCCGCAGGCGACCCCGTAGCCGAGCTCCGGTGTGGCGCGGCGTTCGCTCCAGCGCGACAGTGTCGCGACACGTGCGAGACACCGGGCGAGGCGCGCCGCATCGGGGCCGAGATTGGCGAGCCGGAACGCGAGGGTGTCCTGCCCTGCGGCCCGCGCCAACGCGTCGATCGCCGTCTCCACGGCCCAGACGTTCGGGGCCGCGCCGAGCCCGCGCCAGGGGCCGGTGTCCACCGGCAGGCGCACGTCCTCGAAGCCGACGTGGAGCGCGCCGATCGCGTAGGGGGGAACCGCGCCGCGCGCGACGCCCGGGTCGGCGACGAAGGAGGTCGCCCGCTGGAGCAGCGGCCCCATCGCCGCCGACGTGAAGACGACGTGCCCCGAGCGGAAGCGATGACGCCACGCGGCGATCCGTCCCTCCGGAGTCAGCCGGGCCTCGATCCGGTGCGTGGACGGCGGCCTGTGGAAGGCATGTCCGAACTCGTCCTCGCGGCTCCAGCGGACCTTCACCGGGAGCCCGGATGCGCGGGCGAGGCGCGCCGCTTCGAGCTCGACCGTGCAGATCGTGCGCCCGCCGAAGCCGCCGCCGAGGCGCTGCCCGTGAACCACCACGCGCGCCTCGTCGAGGTCGAGCGCATCGGCGAGGACGCGCCGGACGAAGGTCACGTCCTGCGAGCCGGTCCACACCTCCAGCCGCCCGTCCAGGAGGCGGGCGACGGCGCTGCGCGGCTCCATCGCCGCGTGCGCCGCCATCGGCACCTCGAGCCGCAGCGCGACGTCGAACGGCGCCTCGTCGTCGACGGGATCGTCGCGCAGGCCGTGCTCGGAGCCGCCGTCGGGATGATCGCGATCGATGTCGACCGCTGCGTCGATCTCCGGCTGCGAAGCCCGCGTCCCGCCCGACCATCGCGTCTCGACGAGTGCCAGCGCGCGTTCCAGAGTGCCCTGCGTGCGCGCGAGGATGCCGGCGAAGGCTCCGTCCCGCCGAAGGCCGATGTAGCCGGCCAGGTCCCGCGCCGCACCGTCGTCGACCCACTCGAGCCGCGCGCCGAGGCGGGGCGGGCGCAGGACCGCGCCGAAGACCATGTGCGCCAGGCGGACATCGTCGGCGAACAGCGGCCGAGCGCCGGTGATCAGGGCGCGGATGCCGTCCGGCTCCTGAGCGGTACCGATCACCGACCGGGCACTCGTGGGATCGAGGCTGCGCGCGGTGGCGCCGTCCACCGCCTCGGCATCGAGCACCAGCGGCGCCCGGGCGAGGTCTGCGAGGGGAACCGCGCGTCCGTCCTCGGCGAGGGCGGCGTCGCCCAGGATGCGGATCTCTCCGACCGGAACGCCCAGCGCCGCCGCAGCGCGCCGCCGCGCCGCCAGCGCCAGCGCCGCGCAGGCCTTCGCCAGCAGCGGCGCGAAGTCCGCGATCGAGTCGGACCCGACGGTGGCGCGGGACGGCGGCATGCGATCGGTGCGCGGGTGGACGAAGGAGACCCGGGCGAAGCCGACGCCCGTCTCCTCCGCCGCGATCCGGCGCAGGGCCGTCGCGATCCCCTGACCCATCTCGGCGCGGGGCGAGGCGATCTCGACCGTGCCGTCCGGCCTCAGGCTCGCCCAGAAAGCCGCATCCGCGGTCGTCGGCGGGCGCCTGTGCGGCAGCGGGGGCAGCCCGGCGCGGGCGCCGCCCCACGCAGCGACGGCGACGATGCCGGCGGCGCTCCACCCGAGCGCCGCGAGAACCCGGCGGCGCGACCACCCCATCACGCGCCCTCCCGCACGAGAACCCGGGCGCGGGCGATCGCGCGGCGGATGCGGTCGTGCGTCCCGCACCGGCAGAGCACGGTGTCCAGGGTCGCCGCGACCTCCTCGGAATCGGCCGGCGGTGCCGCGCCCAGGAGCGCGGCGGCCGTCATGATCTGGCCGTTCTGGCAATAGCCGCATTGCGGAACACGCTCCTCGATCCAAGCGCGCTGGACCGGATGCAGGCCGTCCGTCCGGCCGGCGCCGAGCCCCTCGAGGGTCACCACGCGACGGGCCGCGACGTCGCCGGCCGTGAGCAGGCAGGAGCGTTCCGCGCGTCCGTCGACGTGGACGGTGCAGGCGCCGCAGGCCCCTACACCGCAGCCGTAGCGCGGACCGCGCAGGCCGAACGCGTCCCGCAGGACCCAGAGGAGTCGATCCTCGCGCATGGCTTCTGGAATCGACGCGCGCGCGCCGTTGATCTCGAACTCCATCGTCACCTCCGGCGGGTCGCGGGCGGACCCGATCATCGAAGGCTACGGCGTTCTGCGGGCGGGGCTTGAACGATCGCGCCAGAATCGGACGCGTCGGGCTCCAGGCCGGTGTCGGGGTTCGGATGCGCCCGGGCTCAGAGGCTGCGCGACCAGCCCGGCCGTGCGCCGGGCGCCGCCGTCGCGCCGTACCGCGCCGCGCCGTCCGCCGGCTCGGCGCGGCGGCGCTCGCGATAGGCCGGCAGCCGCCGTTCGCAGGCGATGAGCTGGGTGAGGAAGCCGGCGTCGGGACGTCCGGCGGCCGCGCGCGACGTTCGCGCCCGCGGCTCCAGAGGCACGAGCGCGCGGCATTCGGTCCCTCGCGTTAATGTCTCGTTATGCAACGCCGCGGCCTCCGATGTGGACGACGCCTCCTTGCTAGCAAGTCTCGCGCCGTTCTTCACCCTTCGTTAACCCTCCGCTCCCATCGTCGTCGCCGAGAACCTGCGCGCGCGGGCTCGCGCGGCGACGGGCGGGGGACGGGGACGTCATGGAATTCGAGGGAGCACGCCCCGGCGGCGCGAGACGCGAGACCGGCCGCAGCGAGGCCGGAGCGAAGCCCGCCGCGTGCCGGCCCGAGCGTGCCCGCGGCCCCCTCGACCCGCGCTCGGTGCTCACCTCGATCGGCGAGGTCGTCTACGACTGGGACGTGGGAAGCGACGCGCTCGCCTGGAGCGCCAACGCCCCCGAGGTCTTCGGCCTGCCCGACCTGGCGCCCTTCGCCACCGGTGCGGCCTTCGGGCTCGCCTGCGAGGACATCGGCGGGCGCACGCGACACGACGCCGTGCTCGACGCCGGCCGGGTGGAGAGCGCGCAGGCTGCCTCCGGCGCGGGCGTGCCCTATCGCGCCACCTACCTGCTGCGCCTGCCCGCCGCCGCCCGCGGCACCCACGGCGCCGCCGCGGACGGCTGCGTCCAGGTGGAGGACACCGGCCGCTGGTACGCGGATTCCGAGGGCCGCCCGGTCTTCGCCCACGGCGTGCTGCGCCTCGCCCCGGTCGCGCGCGAGGCGCAGTCGGGTCCCGACACGCGGGCGGCCTTCCTCGCGCAGATCGGCCGTGACGTCACGGCCGCGGCGCGGGCGAACCGCCCGATGACGCTCCTCGTCATGTCGATCGAGGGCCTCGAGCGGCTCAACGAGGAGCACGGCTTCGAGGTCGCGGACCTCGCCATCGAGGAGGCGATGCGCCGCGCGGCGGTGGTGATGCGCCGCCGCGACGTGTTCGCGCGTTATGCCTCGAACCGCTTCGGCGTCGCGCTCCTGTCCTGCACCCTCGATCAGGCGCCGATCGCCGCCGAGCGCCTGCGTGCGGGCGTCGAGGGCGCGCCGCTGCAGACGCCCCGCGGCCCGGTCTCCGTGCGCGTCGCCATCGGCGCGGCGAGCGCCCCCGACCACGCGAGCGAAGCGGCGGGCCTGCTGCGCCGGGCCGAGGAAGCGCTCACCGCGAGCCGCCGCACCGCCGCCGGCTGGCAGATCTACCGCCCCGGCACGCTGCGCGGCGGGCCTGCGCCGCGGGCGGGGCGCGAGCTCGACGTCATCGCCGCGCTCAACGAGCGCCGCGTCGTCGCCGCCCGCCAGCCGGTGGTCGAGGCCGGCGGCACGCGCCGCGTCGCCTTCCACGAGGCGCTCGCGCGAATCCGCGAGGAGGACGGGCGCATCGTCGGCGCCGCCGACATCATCCCGCTCGTCGAGCGCGCCGGGCTCGTGCCCCTGCTCGACGCGCGCGTGCTCGAACTCGCGGCCCGCCGGCTCCTCGCCCATCCCGAGGAGCGCCTGTCGATCAACCTCTCGCCCCTCACGCTGGAGACGCCGGACTGGCTCGGCATCCTCGCCGCGACGCTGGGCGCGCATCCGGGCGTCGCCGAGCGGCTCATCGTCGAGGTGACGGAAACGGTCGCCGTGCGCGATCCCGACGCGACCCGCGGTCGGCTCGACGCGATGAAGGCGCTGGGCGTCGCCATCGCCCTCGACGATTTCGGGGCCGGCCACACCTCCTTCCGCCACCTGCGCGACTTCCCCGTGGACCTCGTCAAGATCGACGGCGCCTTCGTCCAGAACCTCGCCCGCTCGCCGGACGACCGCTTCTTCGTGCGCACCCTGATCGACCTCGCCCACCACCTCGGCATCCCCACCGTGGCGGAATGGGTCGAGACCGAGGAAGCCGCCGTCATGCTCGCGGGCTGGGGGGTGGACTACCTCCAGGGTGACCTGTTCGGGGCCGCGCGGGTGGACGCGCAGGCGGCGGATGTCGCGCCGAGGGCCGCGGTGGCCTGAGGGCGCCGCGAGGCCGGGCCGCGCTCACCGGGCGTTCTCGGCGGCCTCCTCGACGAGCCAGGCGCGCATCGCCTCGACGGGCTCGGTGCGCCGGCCCGGCGCGGCGACGACCCAGAGGCCGGCGGCGCTCGCGAGCACCCGCTCGGGGCCGAAGGGCGCCGCGAGGCGGCCCTCGCGCAGGTCCGAGGCGACGAACGGCTCGGGGGCCAACGCGACGCCCTGGCCGCCGAGCGCCGCGTCGAGGGCGAGCGTGGTCTGGCTGAAGCGCAAGCCCCGGCTCGCGTCGATCCCGCCCGCGCCGAAGGCGGCGAGCCAGGACGGCCACAGGGCGTGCGCGTCGTGCAGGAGCACCGCGCC
The DNA here is from genome assembly GCF_041514305.1 of Salinarimonas chemoclinalis. NCBI lineage: Bacteria > Pseudomonadati > Pseudomonadota > Alphaproteobacteria > Hyphomicrobiales > Salinarimonadaceae > Salinarimonas > Salinarimonas chemoclinalis. Next base: position 122,839 of record NZ_JBGMWH010000007.1, on the reverse strand, counting down.
CGCGAGCCGCGCCGGACCTCCGGCGAGCCCGTGCCGGTCGGCGTAGGCCGGGGTGCAGACCGGCACCAGCGGCAGGCTCTCGAGCCGGTCCGCCACCAGTCCCTCGAAGGGCGCGACCCCGTAGCGCACGCCGAGATCGGCCTCCCCGCGCGGGCCGATCCGCACGCGCCGCTCCACCGCGAGGATGCGCACGTCCACGGTCGGATGGCGGCGCGTGAAGCGCTCGAGCCGCGGGACCAGCCAGCGGGCGGCGAAGGTCGGCGGCACGCTCAGCGTCACCGCCGTGCGCCGGGCCGCGGGCGCCGCCGCGCTCGCCGTCGCCTGGCCGATCAGCTCGAAGGCGCGCCGCACGGGCTCGACGAAGGCCTCGCCCCGCGTGGTGAGCGCGAGCCCGCGGGCGCGGCGCTCGAACAGCGGCTCGCCGAGCACCGCCTCGAGCGCCCGCACCTGCTGCGCGACGGCGCCCTGGGTGACGCCGAGCTCCTCCGCCGCCGCCGCGAAGGCGCCGAGCCGCGCGCTCGCCTCGAAGGCACGCAGGGCGTTGAGCGGCGGCATCGGGCCGAAGGGCGAGGGCTTGAGCGTCATGGTGGGCTCCTCGGCTCCCTCTCGCCGGGGTCTCGGCGGCGGTCTCGGCGGCCGTCTCGGCGGCCTCGTCCCCGGCCGGGTTCCGGGCCGGGGGGCCGCCGGCGGCCCGACAGATAATCTCTCGCGCCGCATGCGTGCTTCTCTCGCGACAGGCGGCCGCGACGTACCCCCAATTGAACAGCACATCGAGATGCATGGAAAGAGGCCGTGATGACATCCAACGAAGCACGGGCGAAGGCAGCGGACGCTCCGGTCGCCATCGTCACCGCCGCGGGCCGCGGCATCGGGGCGGGGATCGCCCGCGAGCTCGCCGGCCGCGGCTGGCGGGTCGCCGTCATGTCTCCCTCCGGCGCCGCGCAGGCCGTGGCCGCCGAGATCGGCGGCCTCTCGGTCGTCGGCTCGGTGACCGAGCCCGACGACATCGAGCGCCTCGTCGCGGCCACGGTCGAGCGCTGGGGGCGCGTCGACGCGGTGGTCAACAATACCGGCCATCCCCCGAAGGGCGACCTCGTCGGCCTCTCCGACGAGACCTGGCGGCACGGCTTCGACCTCGTCGTGCTCAGCGTGACGCGGCTCGCGCGGCTGACGACGCCGCTGATGCTGAAGCGCGGCCGCGGGGCGATCGTGACGATCTCGAGCTTCACGGCGCGCGCGCCCGATCTCGCCATGCCGGTCTCGTCCACCCTGCGCGCCGCGCTCGGCGCCTGGACGCGCCTCTACGCCGAGCGCTACGCCGAGCACGGGATCCGCGCCAACGCGATCCTGCCGGGATTCGTGGATTCCTACCCGCTCGACGAGGCGCGCCGCGCGGCGATCCCGGCGGGCCGGTACGCCACCGTGGCCGAGGTGGCCCGCACCGCCGCCTTCCTCGTCTCGGACGAGTCGTCCTACATCACCGGCCAGAGCCTGCTCGTGGACGGCGGCCTCGTGCGCGCGAGCGCCTGACCGTGGCCGCCCCACTCTCCGCCGCGCCCGACGCGGCAGCCTCCGGGGGCATCCGCGTCGCGGCCGCCCTCGGCGTGACCGTCTTCCTCTGGGGATCGGTCTTTCCCGCCATCCGGCTCGCCATGGAGGCCTTCGATCCCGCGCAGATGGCCGTGGCGCGCTACGCGACCACCTCCCTCGTCCTCGTGGCGGCGGCCTTCGTCTGGCGGCCGCGCCTGCCGCGCGGCGCGACGGACGTGGCGCTGCTCGTCGCGCTGGGCTTCTTCGGCGTGTTCGGCTACGCGCTCGCCCTCAACATCGGCGAACTCACGCTCAGCGCCAGCGCCGCGAGCCTCGTCTACAACGCGACACCCGTCTTCACCGCGATCCTGGCGCTCGCCTTCCTGGGCGAGCGCATGGGCCGGCGCGGCTGGGCGGGGATCGGCCTCGCCTGCGTCGGCGTCACGGTCATCGCCACGAACGCGAGCGAGGGCGTGCGCTTCACCGCCGGCGCCTGGTTCGTGCTGCTCGCCACGTTCTTCCAGGCCATCGCCTTCGTTCTCACGAAGCGGCTCCTGGCGCGCGGATGGGGCCCCTTCGAGCTGACCGCCTACAGCATCTGGATCGGCACGCTGCTGCTCCTGCCCTTCGGCCACGAGGGCGCGAGCCTGATGCTGTCGGGGACCGTGCCGCTCCCGTCGCTGCTCGCGGTCCTGTACCTCGCGACGCTGCCGGGGCTCGCCGCATACGTGCTGTGGTCCTGGGCGCTGCGCTCCGTTCCGGCGGGTCGGGCGGCGGGGCTGCTCTACCTCCTGCCCGTCGTGGCGACGGCGCTCGAGGTGCTCTACTGGGGCATTCTGCCGGGATACGGCGTGCTGCTCGGCGGCATGGTCACCATCGCAGGCGCCGCGCTCACCAACGCCGCGCGCCTCGGCCCCGAGCGGGCGCCGCGGGAGCCCGCGCCGCCGCCCTCGCTGGCGGCCGCGGCGGCGCAGCCCTGGCGCAGCTAGCCGGGTCGCAGCCGAGCCGCAGCCGCGTCCCGCGCGCGAGCCGACGTCCCGCCCGAAGGCGGGGCGTCGGCTCCGCCGTGCGCGACGAGGAATACCGATCATTAGAAGCGCTGATGCGTAATATATAACTTCTGATTTTACATTGCGTGGTTTTACGTAGGTGATTCTACGTAGAGAGATGCGGGGTCCCACTCACCGCCGAGGATCTCCGAACCATGGCCGATACCGACCTTCTCGTCGCCGCGACCGCCGCGACCGCGCCCTCCGCCCGGACCGTCCCGGCCCAGGCCGCCTCCGCCGAGGCCGTCCGCGAGACCCGCCTCGCCGCGCTCCAGCGCACGCCCGCGCGCTTCCTGCTCGTCTACGGCTTCGCGCTCGGCGTCATCGTCGCCGCCGGGAGCGTGATCGCGCTGCGCGACGCGATCCCGGCGCCCTGGAGCGTCCCGGCCGTCCTCGGGGCGATGCTCGTCCTGGGGCTGTTCTACGCCCACTTCACGGAGCTGCAGCACGAGCTCCTGCACAACCACGCCTTCCGCTCGCAGGGCCTCAGCCGCGCGCTCGGCATCCTCTGCGGGCTGCCGATGCTGAGCTCCTACGCGCACTACCGCTACTCGCACCTGCGCCACCACGCCCGGCTCGGCACCCCGGAGAACGAGGAGTTCTTCGACTATCCCAAGCGCGGCCTCGACTCCCCGCTGAAACTCGCGCTCGCCGCGCTCTCGCCCGGCCGCTTCGTGGCGCTCGCCGGCCGCATCGTCGACGCGTGCCTCGGGCGTCCCGTCGAGGGTGTGCGCAACGAGCGCACCGCCGCGCAGATCCGCTCGGAGTACCGGCTGTTCGGCCTCGTGATCGCCGTCGCGATCGCCTACACGGTGCTCACCGGCGACCTGTTCTTCGTGCTCGCCTGGCTCGTCCCGCTCGTCCTCGTCGCCGAGCCGGCGCACTACCTCATCGAGCTGCCGGAGCATTTCGGGCTCGACGTCTACGGCGAGCCGGATCCGGCGCGCAACACGCGCACGATCGAGGCGAGCGCGCTCGCCCGCTGGTACACGAACGGCAACAACCTCCACACGATCCACCACATGGTGGCGGGCATCCCGATGGGCCGCTGTGCGCAGGCGCACGCGCGCCGCCGCGACGAGATGCGGGTCGTCGAGCCGTCCTACTGGTCCTTCTACCGCAAGGTGATGAGCGGCGAGATCCGCCCGATCGCCGCCGGCGACCAGCGCTGACCCGCCGCGGGGCGGCGCCCGCCGCCCTGCGCCTCCACGAACCCGACGGGCGCACCGAGACGGGCGCGCCGTCGCCACCAGAAAGGCTCCGACATGTCCCAGCGACCCACCATCATCCTCACCGAGCGCGACATCGGCGCGATCGTCTCGGCCGTCGGCCTCGACGCGCTCATGGACGAGACGATCGTCGGCCTGCGCGAGGCCTTCCGCACCTTCGGGGACGGCGCCGTGGCGATCCAGAAGCGGACCGGCTTCGTCTACGACACCCCGGAGCCGGGGCTCGTCGAGTTCATGCCGTGCTACCGGCGCGACCGGAACGTCTGCATGAAGGTGGTGGGCTACCACCCCGGGAATCCCTTCCGGCGGGGGCTGCCGACGATCGTCGCCACGAACAGCCTCTACGACGTGGTGGACGGTCACCTCCTCGCCATCGTCGACGGCTGCTTCGCCACGGCCCTGCGCACCGGAGCCGCCTCCGCGGTGGCGACCGAGATCCTCGCCCATCCGCAGGCGCGCACGCTCGGCATCGTCGGCGCCGGGGCGCAGGCCGTCACGCAGCTGCACGCGCTGTCTCGGATCCACCGCTTCGCGGAGGTGCGCGTCGCGGATCGCGATCCCGCCGTCCTCGCCGACTTCCCGCGCCGCGTCGCGCGGCTGGGCCTGCGGGCGATCCCCTCCTCCCTCGACGCCGTGCTCGAGGCGGCGGACGTGCTGGTGACGGCCACGTCGGTCGGCGTGGGTGAGGGTCCGGTCTTCTCCGATCGGCCGCTCGCGCGCCACCTGCACGTCAACGCCGTCGGCTCCGACATCCCCGGCAAGTTCGAGCTGCCGCGCGCCCTGCTGGAGCGCGCGTACATCACGCCGGACTACGCCGCGCAGGCGGTGGTGGAGGGCGAGTGCCAGCAGGTGCGCCCGGGCGAGATCGGCGCGGAGCTGCACAGCCTGGTGAAGGCGCCCGAGACCTTCGCGTCCCTGCGCGAGGCGACCACGGTGTTCGACTCCACCGGCTGCTCGCTGGAGGACCACGTCGTCACCGAGATCCTGGCCGCGCACGCCGCGCGTCTCGCGATCGGCGAGCGGCTCGTCATCGAATCGGGCAGCTGCGACCCGATGGATCCCTACGCCTTCCCGGACGCGGCGGTCTCGGCGCCCGCCTGGACCCCGGCCCTGGCCCGCCCGGCGGCGGCCTGAGGCGCCGCGCCCGGGGGCGGCGCGAAGGTGCCCTCGAGCCAGACGAGGAGCGCCGCGAGGCGCTCGTCCTTCGCGTCCGTCGTGCGCGTCACGAGGTGGTAGCCGTGCGTCCCCGGGATCGGCTCGTGGGGGAGCGCCACGAGCCGTCCCTCGGCCAGGTGCAGGGCGGCGAGGCTGCGCTCGATGAGGCCGATGCCGCGTCCGTTCAGGACGGCCCGCAGCGCGAGATGCTGCTGCCCGAGCTGCAGCCGCTCGCGGGCGCGACGCACGACGTCCGCGCCCGCGACGTCGTCCCAGCTCGGGTGGCAGCCGTCGCCGGCGGCGCCGCTGTCGACGAGGCTGTGCCCGGCGAGCCCCGCGAGCGGGTCCGGCCCCTTCGCGGGCATGCCCATCGCGACGACGTAGGCGGGGCTCGCCACCGGCAGGTAGAAGCTGCGGGCGAGCTCCACCACCTCGAGGCGACGGTAGTCGCCGCGGCCGAAGCGCAGCGCCGCGTCGTGGGCGCCGGTGTCGAGGTCGCGCACGAGGTCGGTGCCGTCGACGACGAGCCGCGCCGGCGCGATCCGCAGGAGATCGAGGCGCGGCAGCAGGATCTCCGCCGCGATGGCCCCCGTCGTGGTCAGGCGCAGGTCCGCGGCGGGCGTGCGCTCCGCGGCGGCGAGCGTCGCGGCGATCTCGCCGAAGCCCCGGCGGATGGCGGTCGCCAGCGCCGCGCCGCGCGGCGTGAGCACCACCGTGCGCAGGCCGCGCTCGAACACCTTGTAGCCGAGATGGTCCTCGAGCGCGCGCACCTGCTGGCTCACCGCCGCCTGCGTGACGCGCAGCTCCTCCGCGGCGCGGGTGAAGCTGCCGACGCGCGCGGCCGCTTCGAAGCTGCGCAGGCTGTTCAAGGGTGGCAGCCACATCGGCGTCTCCGGGAAGTTTCGCCAATATTACTATTATCGGTTTCTTTCAGGATCGGGAGGACTACGCATCGGGCGCGCGACGACGGAAACGGCGGTGCAACACCGGGAACGCCCGGGAGGCGGAGATCCTGCGCCGACCCGGAGCGACGCGATCTTCCGAGACGATCGCATCGGCTCGGAAGATGCTCTAGGGTGCGCGCCGCAGACCGCACGGAGCTCCGCCATGACCGCCACAGCGACCCCTCAGACCGGCCAGGACGCATCGGCCCCGCTCGGCGCCGGCGACACGCTGATCCTGGTCGACGGCTCGTCCTTCGTGTTCCGCGCCTTCTTCCAGTCGATGAACCAGGACGCGCGCTACAACTATCGCTCGGACGGCCTGCCGACGGGGGCGCTGCGCATGTTCTGCGTCAAGCTCCTGCAGTTCCTCGAGAAGGGCGCCGCCGGCATGACGCCGACGCACCTCGCGATCGTGCTCGACAAGTCGGAGGGCTCGTTCCGCCGCGAGGTCTACCCCGAGTACAAGGGCCACCGACCGGACGCGCCGGAGGACCTCAAGGCGCAGATGCCGCTGATGCGCGACGCGGTGCGCGCCTTCGGGCTCGAGCCGATCGAGCTCGAGCGCTACGAGGCCGACGACCTGATCGCCGCCTACGCCAAGGAGGCCGCCGCGCGCGGGGCGGACGTGCTGATCGTCTCGGCCGACAAGGACCTGATGCAGCTCGTCGGGCCGAGGGTGCGCTTCTTCGACTTCGAGAGCGGCATCAAGGGCAAGCCCGGCTACCGGCCCGAGCGCGATCTCGACGAGGCGGCGGTGACCGAGCGCTGGGGCGTGCCGCCCGGGCGGATCGCCGACGTTCTCGCGCTGATGGGCGACACCTCCGACAACGTGCCCGGCGTCCCCGGCATCGGCCAGAAGACCGCCGCGCAGCTCGTCGTCGAGTACGGCGACCTCGAGACGCTGCTCGCGCGCGCCTCCGAGATCAAGCAGCCCAAGCGCCGCGAGACGCTGATCGCCAACGCCGACGTGGCGCGGCTGTCCAAGCGCCTCGTCCTGCTCGACGACGCTGCGCCGATGCCGGTGCCGGTCGACGACCTGCGGCTCGGCGCCTTCGACGCACGCCGGCTGATCGCCTTCTTCAAGGCGATGGAGTTCACCACCGTGACGAAGCGCGTCGCGGCGGACCACGGGATCGACCTCAACGAGGTCGAGGCCGACCCGGCGCTCGCCCGTGCGGGAGGGGTCGCGCCCGGCGACGGTGCCGGCTCGGACGTGTCGGGCGGGGCCGAGGCCGCCGGGACGTCCGCGAAGCCCGCGGACGAGGACGCGACGCCCGCGCGGGTCGTGGCGCTGCGCCTGAAGCAGGCGACGGACGTGAAGGTCGACCGGGACGGCTACGAGCGCGTGACGACGCTCGACCGCCTGCGCGCCTGGGTCGAGGAGGCGACGGCGGCGGGCGTCGTCGCCTTCGACACGGAGACCACCGCGCTGGAGGCGCACAAGGCGGATCTCGTCGGCGTCTCGCTCGCCACCGGCCCGAGCCGGGCCTGCTACGTGCCGCTCCAGCACCGCGACCCGGAGAGCGACCTCTTCTCCGGGACCGGGCTCCTGCCCGACCAGATCCCCGTCGCGCAGGCGCTCGCGCTGCTGCGCCCGATGCTCGAGGACCCCGGCGTCCTCAAGGTCGCGCACAACATGAAGTACGACTGGCTGGTGATGCAGCGCCACGGCGTCGCGGTCGCGCCCTTCGACGACACGATGCTGATGTCCTACGTGCTCGACGCCGGGCGCAACAACCACGGCATGGACGACCTCGCCCAGCGCCATCTCGGCCACACCTGCATCGCCTATGCCGAGGTCGCGGGCTCCGGCAAGGCGCAGGTGTCGTTCGACCGCGTTCCGATCGACCGGGCGACGACCTACGCCGCGGAGGACGCGGACGTGACGCTGCGGCTGTGGCGGGTGCTGAAGCCGCGGCTCGTCGCGGAGGGGAAGGTCACCGTCTACGAGACGCTGGAGCGCCCACTGCCCGCGGTGCTCGCGCGCATGGAAGGCCGCGGCATCAAGGTCGACCGTCAGGTACTGAGCCGGCTATCTTCCGATTTCGCCCAGACCATGGCCCGGCTGGAGGAGGAGATCCAGCAGGACGCCGGCGAGCGCTTCTCCGTGGGCAGCCCCAAGCAGATCGGCGAGATCCTGTTCGGCAAGCTCGGGCTGCCCGGCGGCAAGAAGACGCCGTCCGGCCAATGGGCGACCCCGGCCGCCGCGCTGGAGGAGCTCGCCGAGGCCGGGCACGAGTTGCCGGCTAAGATTCTGGAATGGCGGCAGGTCCAGAAGCTCAAGTCCACCTACTCGGATTCGCTGCCGGGCTACATGGACGAGGCCGGCCGGGTGCATACCTGCTTCTCGCTCGCCGCCACCACGACGGGCCGGCTGTCGTCGTCGGACCCGAACCTCCAGAACATCCCGGTGCGCACCGAGGCGGGCCGCAAGATCCGCACGGCCTTCATCGCCGAGCCGGGATACCGCATCGTTTCCGCCGACTACTCGCAGATCGAGCTGCGGCTCCTCGCCCACATCGCCGACATCCCCCAGATGCAGGCGGCCTTCGCCGAGGGCGTCGACATTCACGCGACCACCGCGTCCGAGATGTTCGGCGTGCCGCTCGACCAGATGACGCCGGACCTGCGCCGGCAGGCGAAGACGATCAACTTCGGCATCATCTACGGCATCTCGGCCTTCGGGCTCGCGGCGCGGCTCGGCATCCCGCAGGGGGACGCCGCGGCCTTCATCAAGCGCTATTTCGAGCGCTTCCCCGGTATCCGCGCCTACATGGACGAGACAAAGGCCTTCTGCCGCGAGAACGGCTATGTCACGACCCTGTTCGGGCGGGTCTGCCACTACCCGGCGATCCGCGCCGGCAACCCGGCGGAGCGCGCGGGCGTCGAGCGCCAGGCGATCAACGCGCCGATCCAGGGCTCGGCCGCCGACATCATCCGCCGCGCCATGACTCGCATGGAGGACGCCCTCGTCGAGGCGAAGCTCTCCGCGCGCATGCTCCTCCAGGTCCACGACGAGCTCGTCTTCGAGGTGCCGGAGGACGAGGTCGAGGCCATGCTGCCGGTGGTGGCGAAGGTCATGGAGGACGCGCCCCACCCCGCACTGACGCTGAAAGTGCCGCTCGCGGTCGAGGCGCGGGCGGCGGGGAACTGGGACGAGGCGCATTGAGGGAGGCTCAATCTGTCGACCAGTACGCAAGGCTCTTGTAAACCTCGCGAGTGGATTGTCGAGACCCGGAGGCCGCATGCATACTCTGTTCACGATCGGCTATGAAGGGACCGACATCGATCGGTTCATTGAAACGCTGATCATTGTCGGCATCGAAACCGTCGCCGATGTCCGAGCCGTGCCCGTATCCAGAAAGAAGGGGTTTTCGAAGAACAAGCTGTGCATCGCATTGGCCGAGAGGGGCATCGCCTACAGGCACTTTCCCGAGCTGGGCGATCCCAAACCGGGGCGTGAGGCTGCGAGGTCCGGCAGGATGTGCGAATTCGAATCGATCTACCGGGCACACCTGGGGACAGCCGGAGCGATCGAGGGCTTGCGCGCTCTCAGGTCGCTTGCAAGCTGTACAGCGACTTGCCTTCTTTGCTTCGAACGCGACCCCAGGAATTGTCATCGGTCCATGATTGCTCACGAGTTGCGTTCGTGCAATATATCGTCATTCGACTTATTCGGAGACGAGCCGAATCGTTATGTCCGTCACGCTCATGCCTTGCCGAGTGGTCGTGCTCGTGAAAGCGATTCCGCACCCCAGCCGCAGATACGGTGAAACGGTTTGCTGTGCAGGCGTCACTGTCGACCGGTATTGGAAGCGGCTGTTCCCTATCCGCTTCCGCCGTATGAAGGAGAAATTCAGCCGGTGGGATTGGATAGATTTCCGGTATTCGGTCCCGCGAGACGATCGAAGACCTGAGAGCTGTCGTGTCGCTCACGAATCTCTCTTTGTCTCGGGGCGTCTTCCTTCCAAGGAACGAGCCGCATTTCTCGAACCCCTCGTTCGCCCATCGTGGAAACTCGCGGCGAATGCGGGCGAGACATTGGCGCTAATTCGCCCTACGAATGTGCGCTTCTATCATCGCAGAAAATCGCGCGACGCAATCGCGAACGAGCGAGAGGGATACGAGCGGGCGATCGCCCAAGGAGATATCTTCGAACGTGAGGATCTCACGGCGCTCGAACCGATTCCGTACGTGTTCCGATTTCGCTACTCCGACGCCGACGGCATTCACCACGGCACGTGTGAGGATTGGGAGACGAACGCCACATTCTGGAAATTTCGAAGGGAACGCAGTGAACAGGAAGCACTGACCTACCTTAATCAGGTATACAACGAAGAATATCCCCGTCGCGGGGTCGTGTTTGCCATGGGCAACACGAAGACGCGCCCGCAGACATGGTTACTGCTCGGTGTCATCCGCTTGGACGAGCCGAAACAGCTAGGCCTGGACCTTTGAGGTAAGTTCTGACTGTTGTCGGAAGCCGCCCAAGCCTCGGCTTTTCGCAGAAGTCGCGCCCACGCAATGAACGTATGCGCCGTAGCAGGAGTACCCGTGAACTCCCGTCCCCACTCGTCGCGTAATCCGGGGTGACGATCCTGTCACCCCGGATTGCGATACCAAACCCCGCGGCTCGCCCTCACAACCCCTCGAACAGTGCGCTCGAGATGTAGCGCTCGGCGAAGGAGCAGGCGAAGGTGACGATCGTCTTGCCCTTCATCTCGGGGCGCGCGGCGATCTCCAGCGCGGCGGCGACGTTGGCGCCCGTCGAGATGCCGCCGGGGATGCCGTCGGCGCGCGCCAGCGCGCGGGAGGTGTCGAAGGCCGTCTGGTTGCCCACGGTCACGACCTCGTCGATGAGGTCGCGCTCCAGGATGTCCGGCACGAAGCCCGCGCCGATGCCCTGGATCTTGTGCGGGCCGGGCTGGCCGCCGGAGAGGACCGGGCTGTCCTCGGGCTCGACCGCGATCACCCGCACGCCGGGCTTGCGCGCCTTGAGCACCTTGCCGACGCCGGTGATCGAGCCGCCGGTGCCGACCGCCGAGACGAGCACGTCGACCGCGCCGTGCGTGTCGTTCCAGATCTCCTCCGCCGTCGTCACCCTGTGGATGTAGGGGTTCGCCGGATTCGAGAACTGCTGCGGGATCACCGCGCCGGGGATCTCCTGGGCCAGCTCCCTGGCGCGGGCGACGGCGCCCTTCATGCCCTGCGGCCCTGGCGTGAGCTCGAGCTCGGCGCCGAGGAAGGCGAGCATCTTGCGCCGCTCGAGCGACATCGTCTCGGGCATGACGAGGATCAGCCGGTAGCCGCGCGCGGCGGCGACGAAGGCGAGCGCGATGCCGGTGTTGCCGGACGTCGGCTCGATCAGCGTGGCGCCGGGCGCGATGCGCCCCTGCGCCTCCAGATCCTCGATCATGGAGACGCCGATGCGGTCCTTCACCGAGGCGATCGGGTTGAAGAACTCCAGCTTGAGCAGGATGTTCGCCTCGATGCCGCGCTCCTGCGGCAGCCGCGCGAGGCGCACGAGCGGCGTGTCGCCGATGGTCTGGGTGATCGAGTCGTAGACGCGGCCGCGCCCGTGGGTGCGCGGCGTCTCGTCGGTGCGTGCGGTCTCGGCCATGAGAGCCTCCGTGTTTCGGTTCGGCCCCCTCTAGCCTATTTTACGCGTGAAGTCGCGCTTGTTTTCGAATTCACATGTCAGATGGCGAAATCGAGCGCGCCGTCGCTGCTGGCGCCGGGCTCCTTGATCGCGTCGGAGCGAGTGCACAGGTCCTCCACCGTGATGGCGTCGAGCTCGCCGAGGAAGGCCTCGCCCGCACTCCTGACCACGGGGCCGACGACCTCGTCGACGAGCTGGCTCTCGGGCAGCGGCGGCAGCCCGTCCTCGCCGGTGACGCTCATCGCCGCGCGCACGATGTCGCCGGCGGTGATCCGCCGGCGCTCCTTGGCCAGCTCGTAGCCGCCGCGCGGGCCGCGCACGCCCTTGAGGATGCCGAAGCGCACCAGCGCCTGGAGCACGGTCTCGAGGTGGCGCGGCGGCAGGTTGTGGCGCTGCGCCAGCACTTTCGCCGCCACCGGCGTCGGGCGTGCGTGGAGCGCGATGTCCACCACGGCGGCGATGGCGAGCAGCGAACGGCGTGACAGCAGGATCATGACGGCGAACCCCTCGTGCGGCCGTTCGGCCGTTCGTTTCCCCCGATCGCCGGCGCTCAGGCGCCGGTCGACCCGAATCCCCCGCCCGCGCGGGGCGTCTCCCCGAGCGCGGCGACCTCGATCAGCGTCGCCCGCGCAACCGGCGCGATGACGAGTTGCGCGATGCGCATCCCCCGGGTGATCCGGAACGGCGCGTCGCCCAGGTTGACGAGGAGCACCATGACCTCGCCGCGATAATCCGCGTCGATCGTGCCCGGGGCGTTGAGCACGGTGACCCCGTGATTCGCCGCCAGCCCGGACCGCGGCCGCACCTGCGCCTCGTAGCCTTCCGGCAGCTCGAGCGCGAATCCGGTCGGGACCAGGACCCTCTCTCGAATCCCCAGCTCGAGATACGTAGTATGACTGATCGCCGCCAGCAGGTCGAGCCCCGCCGCACCCTCGGTCTCGTATTTCGGCAATGAAAGATCGCCGCAATGCGGCAGCCGCTCGACGCGAATGGTCGCAGTCACGGGGTTCCCTCCTGTCGCGCCGCGAGCAGCGCCGCGATGCGGTCCACGAGGCGGCGTGCGACCTCGTCCTTGCCGGCGCGCGCCCAGCTCTCGACGCCGGCCGCATCGACGAGGTGGACCGTGTTGTGGTCCCCGCCCATCACCCCGCCGCCCGCGGCGGAGACGTCGTTGGCGACGACGAGGTCGCAGCCCTTGCGCGCGAGCTTGGCGCGGGCGTTGGCGATCACGTCGTCGGTCTCCGCCGCGAATCCGACGACGAGGGCCGGGCGTCCGTCCGTGCGCTGCGCGACGCCGGCGAGGATGTCCGGGTTGAGCGCGAGCGCGAGGGGGGCGGGTGCGCCGCCGTCCTTCTTGCGCTTGGACGGCGCCTCCTCGGCCGCACGCCAGTCGGCGACCGCGGCGGCGAAGATCCCGACGTCCGCCGGCAGCGCCGCCTCGACGGCGGCCTCCATCTCGCGGGCGGTCTCGACGCGCACGACGGCGACGCCCGGCGGGTCGGGAACCGTCACGGGGCCGGAGACGAGCGTCACCCGCGCGCCGGCGGCGGCGGCCGCGGCGGCGATGGCGTGGCCCTGTTTGCCGGAAGAGCGGTTGGCGATGTAGCGCACCGGGTCGATCGGCTCGTGCGTCGGCCCCGACGTGACGAGCACGTGCCGGCCGGCGAGCGGCCCGGCCGTCGCGGGAATGCGCGCGCCGAGGAGCGCTTCGAGAGCGTCGGCGATCTCGAGCGGCTCCGCGAGCCGCCCGGGGCCGCTCTCCGGCTCCGCCATCGGCCCCGCGTTCGGGCCGACGACGGCGACGCCGTCGGCGCGCAGGGTCTCGAGGTTTCGGCGCGTCGCCGGGTGGCGCCACATGGTGGGGTTCATCGCAGGCGCGATCAGGATCGGCGCCGTCGTCGCGAGCAGCACGGTGGTCGCGAGGTCGTCCGCCTGGCCGCTCGCCATGCGCGCCATCAGGTTCGCGGTCGCCGGCGCGACGACGACCGCGTCCGCCTCCCGTGCCAGCCGGATATGGCCGATGGCCGCCTCGTCCTCCCGGTCGAACAGGTCGGTGAAGGCGCGCTCCCCCGACAGCGCCGCCGCCGCGAGCGGCGTCACGAAGCGCTGCGCGCCCTCGGTCAGCACGCAGCGCACCCGCGCCCCGCGCTCGCGCAGGCGGCGGATCAGGTCGAGCGCCTTGTAGGCGGCGATGCCGCCGCCGATGACGAGGAGGATGCGGGTGCCGTCGAGGGTCATGTCGGCCGTGGCGACTGTTGTCGATCGATCTGTAGCACGCGCATGCACCCGAGCGGAACGCGGCCGGACGCGGATGCGCGCAATTCGACGCGTCTGGTGAACGCTCCGCCGACCATGCCGCGCGATTGAGCCTCTCTCAACCACGTTCCCTCACCCGCTGCTGGCGGCGATCGCGCGAGAACGCTCCCCCGTCACGCACCCGGGGGAGGCCCGACGCCATGCAGCGTCTCACCATGATCCTCGTTCTCGCCGCCTGGTTCGCCTTCGCGCCGGCGCCGCTGCAGGCGCGCGAGCGCGTCGCCTTCGATCTCGACGTGCCCGCCGGCACGATCGTGGTGCGCGCCTCCGAGCGCGCGCTCTATCTCGACCTCGGCGACGGCACCGCGATCCGCTACCGCGTGGCGGTGCCGCGCGCCGACAAGATGTGGACCGGCTGGCGGCGCATCGACGGCAAGCACGTCGCCCCGGCCTGGACGCCCCCGCCGGACGTGCGCCGCGACATGCCGCACCTGCCCGACCTCATCCCCGGCGGCCACCCCTCGAACCCGATGGGGGCCGCCGCCCTCACGCTGGACGACGGCCTCACGGCCATCCACGGCACGACGCGCACGATGCGCGCGTCCATCGGCTCGGCCGCTAGCTACGGCTGCATCCGCATGCGCGACGAGGACGTGCTCGACCTCATGCGGCGGGTGCGGGTGGGGACGCCGGTGGTGATGGTGCGATGAGGGTGGGCATTCATTCAGGCGCGGCGCCTTGCTCGCTCCTCGAAGCATCATGCCCGAGGGTGCCGACGTGCTCGCTCCAGGCAAGGGCTTCGCCCTCCTCCACTTCGTTCCGGCCCCTTCGGGGTGCCCTCCGCTGCGCGCGTCGGCCATGCTCAACGCATGACGGCTCCGAGGGAATGACGTGGCCCCGACTCTCCAAGGGAATTGCAGGTTTGGAGTTGCTTCTAACGTAAAGGGCTGGCAGTCGCATTCTCCGCTGTCTGCTGCATGCAAAGCTGGCCCGCTCACGCTATCCTCCCCCGGGACGCCGCAAGGAGATCGCCCATGCGACACGCTGTTCGCGCATGCATGACCGCCATCGCTCTTGGCGCTGCACTCGTCCCGGCCGTCGCCGACAGCCGCCCGGGAAACTGGCGTGAGCTGACGGTCCAGTACTGCACGGCGTTTCAGGCCGGGATGCTGTGCAACAGGCTCAAGTGGCGCGGCGACACCGAGACGGCATTCATGGCGAAGCACGGGTTCGCACCAAGAGGATACCCGCCGCAGCACGAGGTCACGCGCGTTTGCATCAGCGCGATGGTTGGCGTCGAGCCGGAGAACTGTGAAGACGCGTGGCGCCGGTTCGGGTGCTCCGGGACCGAGCATGCGCGCCTCATCCAGGAGAACGCCGCCACCGTCGCCGACCCGATCCTCTGTCGCTACGACTGATCCTCAGCTAGTCGCTCGGAGCATCAGGCTCTCGAGGAGACCTCGTCAGGCTGCTGGTGCTATGGTGCGGAGTCGATTTTCGATCCTGCGGGAGGGCGACATGAGCGGCGGATGTGTTGCGATCGAGCTGCCGTCCGAGGTGTTCGAGCTCGCTCGGCGGATGGCAGCGCGCGACGGTCTCGATGTCGTGGCCCTGCTCACCGAGCTCGTGACACGGCACGCCGAATACGTCGATACGCTTTCTGACGTGGAGTCGCCGAGGTGGCAGCCTAGCCCCGATCGATACGAGCTCCAGCGCGACCCCGGCGAAGGCGGCGAAGACTTCGAAGAGCGCCTGTCGCTCTTCAGGTGACGGTGGCGCAGCCGGGCGCCACCCCTCACGCCGCCGCGAGCCGTCTCCCGCGCCGCACGAGCAGCATCGCGATCACGCCCATGTTCAGCAGGTTCCAGGCGAGCCCGTTCAGGAAGGCCGGCGCGTAGTCGCCGGACGCGTCGAAGATCGCGCCCGAGAGCCAGCCGCCGAAGGCCATGCCGAGGATGGTGGCCATCAGCACGAGGCCGACCCGCATGCCGGCCTCGGCCGGTGCGAAGTACTCGCGCACGACGATGGCGTAGCTCGGCACGATGCCGCCCTGGAACAGGCCGAACAGGGCGGAGACGACGTACAGCGCCGCGAGCCCGTCGACGAGCATGTAGAGCAGGAGCGCGAAGGCCTGCAGCGTCGAGCCGATCAGCAGCGTCGCGAGCCCGCCGATCCGGTCGGCGACGAAACCGGACGCGATGCGGCTGACGATGCCGAACAGCATCATCAGCGAGAGCATCTGCGCCCCCACCCCCGCGCCGAAGCCGAGCTCGGTGCAATAGGCGACGATGTGCACCTGCGGCATCGCCATCGCCACGCAGCAGGCGATGCCGGCGACGAAGAGGAGCGCGGTGAGCGCGTTCGTCGAGAGCCCGAGCGCCGCGCGCCCGGCGGGGACGACGTGCGCCGTCCCCGCGTCGCCGAGAGGCGCACGGCGCCGCAGGGAGAGCGCGAGCGGCACCATGCCGACGAGGAGGATGCCCGCGATGACGAGGTGCGCCGTGCGCCACCCGGTCGTCTCGACGAGCGCCTGCACGATCGGCGGCCAGATCGCGCCGGCGACGTAGTTGCCGGACGCGCAGATCGCCACCGCGATGCCGCGCCGCCTGAGGAACCAGTGCGAGATCTCGGCGATCAGCGGCCCGAGCGTCGCCGACGCGCCGAGCCCCACGAGCCCGTGGGCGAGGATGAAGACCGGCAGGCTCGGCGCCGCCGCGCTCGCGACGTAGCCCGCGGCGAGAAGGCCCGCGCCGGCGAGCAGCGGCGGCACGATGCCGGTGCGGTCGGCGAGCCGCCCCATCGTCACGCCGCCGCCGGCGAAGGCGAGCATCAGCACCGTGTAGGCGAGCGACGAGGCCGCGCGGCTCGCCTCGAAGGCCGCCTCCACCGTGGGCAGCACGACGACGATCGACCACATGCCCACGCCGCCGAGCGACGACAGGCACACGGCGAGGGCGAGCCGGATCCAGGCTGGGCGGCCGTCGATCGCGTCCGCGGAGGCGCGGGTGGGGGTGGAGGGTGCCTTCATCCCGCGAGCGCTACCACGGGAACGCGCCCGCGGCGAGGGCGCCGCCTGCCGAGGCGGCCGTGCGCGAAGCCGCGCCCGCCCCCTGCGCGCCCGCCCCGCACGCTCATCCGTCGAGCGGCACCGTCTCCTCCAGCGCGATTCCGAAGCCGGCGAGGCCGACGTAGGAGCGCGACGAGCTCGCGAGATTGCGGATCGAGGTGACGCCGAGGTCGCGCAGGATCTGCGCGCCGAGCCCGACCTCGCGCCAGGCGGCGTTGCGTTCGGCCTCCGAGCGGCTCGCCTCCTCGGAATAGGAGGTGAGCGGCACGCCCGCAGTGCCCTCGCGCAGGTAGACGAGCACGCCGCGCCCCTCCGTCGCGAAGCGCGCGAGGGCGCGGTCGACGGCGCCGGTGGGGCCGAACACGTCGTTGACGACGTTGGCGCGGTGCAGGCGCGCGAGCACGCCCTTGCCGTCGCCGACGCGGCCATGCACGACGGCGAAGTGCTGCACGGCGTCGAAGGGCGTGGTGTAGGCGTAGCCCGTCATCGGCCCGTGGCGGGTCTCGACGGGGAACGTGCCCACCCGCGTCACCAGGCTCTCCCGGCGCTGGCGATAGGCGATCATGTCGGCCACCGAGACGCGCCTCAGGCCGTGGCGCTCGGCGAAGGCGACGATCTGGTCTCCCTTCATGACCGTGCCGTCGTCGTTGGCGAGCTCGCAGATCACGCCGACCTCGGGCAGGCCGGCGAGCCGGCACAGGTCGACGGCGGCCTCCGTATGGCCCGAGCGCATCAGCACGCCGCCCTCCTTGGCGACGAGGGGGAAGACGTGGCCCGGGCGCACGAAGTCCTCCGCGCCCATGTTGCCGTTGGCGAGCGCGCGCACGGTGTTGCAGCGCTGCTCGGCCGAGATGCCCGTGGTCAGCCCGTGGCGGACGTCGACCGAGACCGTGAAGGCGGTGCCGAGCGGCGCGTCGTTCGAGGCGACCATCGGGTCGAGCCGCAGGCGCTTCGCCTCTGCCGCCGTCACCGGCGCGCAGACGATGCCGCAGGTGTTGCGGATGATGAACGCCATCTTCTCGGGCGTGCACAGCGAGGCGGCGACGATGAGGTCGCCCTCGTTCTCGCGGTCGTCGTCGTCGGTGACGATGACGATCTCGCCGCGGGCGAAGGCTTCGATGGCGTCGGTGACCGATTGGGGCATGATGTCTGCTCGTCGGCGGGCGGATGTGCCGCGCGGGTGTCTTAGCCGAAGGGATGCTCCAGGGGCCAGCCGCGCACGGCGCCGACCTGTCCCCTGTGGCGCAGATAGTGGTCCGCGATCACGCAAGCCACCATGGCCTCGCCCACCGGCACGGCGCGGATGCCGACGCAGGGGTCGTGGCGGCCCTTGGTGACGACCTCCGTCTCCTGGTTCTCGCGGGTCACCGAGGCGCGCGGCGCGAGGATCGAGGAGGTGGGCTTGACCGCGAAGCGGGCGACGACCGGCTGGCCGGTGGAGATGCCGCCGAGCACGCCGCCGGCCTTGTTGGAGCGAAACACCGGCGCGCCGTCGTTGCCCGGGCGCATCTCGTCGGCGTTCTCCTCGCCGGTGAGCGCGGCCGCGGCGAAGCCTTCGCCGATCTCCACGCCCTTGACCGCGTTGATCGACATCAGCGCCCCGGCGAGATCCCCGTCGAGCTTGGCGTAGATCGGCGCACCGAGGCCCGGCGGCACGCCCTCGGCCACGATCTCGATCACCGCGCCGATCGACGAGCCCGCCTTGCGGATGCCGTCGAGATAGTCCGCCCAGCGCTCGGCCGCCTTCGCGTCTGGGCAGAAGAAGGGGTTGCGGGAGACCTCCTCCCAGTCCCACGCGTCGCGGTCGATCCCGTGCGGGCCCATCCGCACGAGGGCGCCGCGCACGACGAGGCCCGGCACGACCTTGCGGGCGATGGCGCCCGCCGCGACCCGCGCCGCCGTCTCGCGCGCCGAGGAGCGCCCGCCGCCGCGATAGTCGCGCACGCCGTATTTCACGTCGTAGGCGAAGTCGGCGTGGCCGGGGCGGTAGGCGTCGCGGATCTCGCCGTAATCCTTGGAGCGCTGGTCGACGTTCTCGATGAGGAGCGCGATCGGCGTGCCGGTGGTGACCTGCGCCGCCATCCGCTCGTCCTGGAAGACGCCGGAGAGTATCTTCACGGCGTCCGGCTCGCGGCGCTGCGTGGTGAAGCGCGACTGCCCGGGCCGGCGCCGGTCGAGCTCCGCCTGGATCTCCTCCGCCGTGAGCGGGACGCCCGGCGGGCAGCCGTCCACCACGCAGCCGAGCGCCGGCCCGTGGCTCTCGCCGAAGGTCGTGACGCGGAAGAGATGGCCGAACGTGTTGTGGGACATGGGACGCGCGCTC
This sequence comes from Salinarimonas chemoclinalis, assembly GCF_041514305.1. Lineage (NCBI taxonomy): Bacteria > Pseudomonadati > Pseudomonadota > Alphaproteobacteria > Hyphomicrobiales > Salinarimonadaceae > Salinarimonas > Salinarimonas chemoclinalis. The sequence continues at coordinate 103,627 of NZ_JBGMWH010000007.1, read as the reverse complement.
CTGCCCCGGTTTCTAGGGGAGAAGCGCGGGGAGGGGAAGGGGGAGGGGTAATGGGAAAGGGGTAAGGGGAATGGGGCGGGCGCGCCCGGCAGGCCCGGATGTGGTCCCCGTCGTACCATCGCGTGCGTCTCGGGCCGGCGACACGGAGACCGCGCTTGAACACCCGGAGTCGGCGGCCTAGGATCGCCGCAACCGGTTGCGGAGCGCGTCCCGTCCATGTCGATCGAATTCCTCCTGACCTCGCTGATCGTCGTCGTCTCGCCGGGCACCGGCGTGCTCTACACCCTCGCCACGGGGCTCTCGCGCGGCACCCGGGCGAGCATCGTGGCCGCCTTCGGATGCACGCTGGGGATCGTCCCGCACATCGCGGCGGCGATCACGGGACTCGCGGCGGTGCTGCACACGAGCGCGCTCGCCTTCGAGATCCTGCGCTATCTCGGCGTCGCCTACCTGCTCTGGATGGCCTGGCGCACGCTGAAGGAGCACGGCGCACTGACCGTGGACGAGAACCTCGCGCCGATCTCCGCCTCGCGTACGATCGTGCGCGGGATCCTGCTGAACGTCCTCAATCCGAAGCTGTCGATCTTCTTCTTCGCCTTCCTGCCCCAGTTCGTCAGCCCGACCGATCCGGCGGTCCTGTCGCGGATGCTGACGCTCAGCGCCGTCTTCATGCTGATGACCTTCGCCGTCTTCGTCGTCTACGGCGCCTTCGCCGCCTCCATGCGGCGCATGGTGGTCTCGAACCCCGGCGTCCTGGTCTGGATGCGCCGCACCTTCGCCGGCGCCTTCGCCGCGCTCGGCGCCCAGCTCGCGTTCTCGGCACGGCCGTGAGCCGGGTTCCACGGCACCTCGGGTCGCTGAGATGTCCGCGGCGCGGTCGGTGATCGGAACGCCCGCTTCGCGGGACGGGCGGAAGGAGAAGCTCGCAGGCCGGCGCGTCCCCGCCCGAGCGGTGGCCAGCGGCTGGTGCTGCCGGAGAGGATTGAACTCTCGACCTCTCCCTTACCAAGGGAGTGCTCTACCACTGAGCTACGGCAGCGGACGCGGCGCGTGCGCTCCCGGAGGGAGCGCGGCAGCATCGTGGGGTGCATAGAGGATCGCGGTCGGGGACGCAAGGCGCAAAAACGTCGTTCGCCCGGTAGGCCCGAACCCAGGCCCGAACCCCCGCCCGAACCCGCTATTCCGCCGCCTGCGCCCGCATCTCGAAGGGCAGGCCCAGCGCCGACCAGACCTCGACGAGCGCGTCGCGCAGGTGGCGGATGTCGGCCTCGGCGTGGAGCGGGGTGGGCGTGATGCGCAGGCGTTCCGTGCCGCGCGGGACGGTGGGGTAGTTGATCGGCTGGATGTAGATGCCGTGGCGCTCCAGCAGCCGGTCGGAGGCGGCCTTGCAGGCCTCGGCGTCGCGCACCATCACCGGGACGATGTGGGTGGGCGTCGGCATTACCGGCAGGCCGGCCTCGACGAGAACCGCCTTGGTGCGCGCCGCCTGGCGCTGCTGGCCCTCGCGCTCGGCACGCGACTGCTTGAGGTGGCGCACGGAGGTCGCGGCCGCGGCGCAGATCGCCGGCGGCAGCGCGGTGGTGAAGATGAAGCCCTGCGCGTAGGAGCGCACGGCGTCGATCACGGCGCCGCGCCCGGCGATGTAGCCGCCCAGCACGCCGTAGGCCTTGCCGAGCGTGCCCTCGATCACGTCGACGCGGCCCATTACCCCGTCGCGCTCGGCGATGCCTGCGCCGCGGGGGCCGTACATGCCCACCGCGTGCACCTCGTCGAGATAGGTCATGGCGCCGTGGCGCTCCGCGAGGTCGCAGACGCGGCCGATCGGGGCGACGTCGCCGTCCATCGAGTAGACGCTCTCGAAGACGATCAGCTTCGGGCGGTCCCCGGCCTCGCGCAGGAGCTGCTCGAGGTGGGCGAGGTCGTTGTGGCGCCAGATCCTCTTCTCGCAGCCCGACCCGCGTACGCCCTCGATCATCGAATTGTGGTTGAGCGCGTCCGAGAGGATCAGGCAGTTCGGGATGAGCCTCGCGATCGTGGCGATGCCGGTCTGGTTCGAGACGTAGCCCGAGGTGAAGACGAGGGCCGCCTCCTTGCCGTGGAGGTCGGCGAGCTCGCGCTCGAGGCCGACGATGGGGTGGCTCGTGCCGGAGATGTTGCGGGTGCCGCCCGCACCCGTGCCGCAGCGCCGCGCCGTGTCCGCCATCGCCGCGATCACGTCGGGATGCTGGCCCATGCCGAGATAGTCGTTGGAGCACCACACGGTGATCTCGCGCGGGCCACCCGGCGCGCCGTGCCAGGTCGCGCGCGGGAAGCGGCCGGCGATGCGCTCGAGGTCCGCGAAGACGCGGTAGCGACGCTCGGACTTCAGGGAGGCGACGGCGCTCTCGAAATAGTGCGTGTAGTCCATGATCTCACCGGGGGACGAACGGACGCGGGGGATGCGAGCCGGCACGATTGAGCCTCGTTTCTCGGCCATCTGCCTTGACGTTGATCAAATGGTCCAGAGCGAATATAGCCGCAGGGCCGGCGGATGCAGGACGGGTGCGGCGCCGTGACAGACCCCGGCGGACCCGCCCGCGGGATGCGCCGCCGACGAAAGGATGGGCATGGCCGACGACGAGCGCGCCCGGCGCCTCAAGGCGGCGCTGCGCGAGAATCTCAAGCGCCGCAAGGCGCAGAGCCGCGTCCGCGCGACGGGCGACGCCGCGCGGCAGGACGCGGGCGCGCCGGCCGCGCCGGATCCGGAGCCCTGCCCGGAGCCCTGCCCGCGGTCGCCGTCCGAAAATTGACACGGTCGTGTTACCTTTCCTTCAACCATCCGCCCCAGTTTCTCCGTGCGCAGCCGCGCACCCGCATGTGGGAAGAGACAATCGATGGATCGTATCGTCATCACGGGCGGCGCCCCGCTCACCGGCGTCCTGCCGATCTCCGGCGCGAAGAACGCGGCGCTCCCCCTGATGATCGCGAGCCTGCTCACGGGCGACACGCTGGAACTCGCCAACGTGCCGCGGCTCGCCGACGTCCAGCTCCTCCTGCGCATCCTCGGCAACCACGGCGTCGATCACACGGTGGTGGGCCGCCGCCCGGGCGAATCGGCCGAGACGGGGCAGACGCTGCGCCTGTGCGCCTCCACGATCATCGACACGACCGCGCCCTACGAACTCGTCTCGCGCATGCGCGCCTCGTTCTGGGTGATCGCGCCGCTGGTGGCGCGCTTCGGCGAGGCGAGGGTGTCGCTGCCCGGCGGCTGCGCCATCGGCACCCGGCCGGTCGACCTCCTCATCCTCGCGCTCGAGCGGCTGGGCGCCCGGATCGAGATCGAGGCGGGCTACGTCGTGGCGAAGACGCCCAAGGGGCTGAAGGGCGCGGAGATCGTCTTTCCGAAGGTGACCGTGTCGGGCACCCACGTCGCCATGATGGCGGCGGTGCTCGCCAACGGCACGACCGTGATCGAGAACGCCGCGCGCGAGCCGGAGATCGTCGACGTCGCCGATTGCCTGAACAAGATGGGCGCCAAGGTCTCCGGCGCCGGCACCTCGACGATCGTGATCGAGGGCGTGCCGCGGCTCGGCGGCGCGCGCCACGAGGTGCTGCCGGACCGCATCGAGACCGGCACCTACGCCATGGCGGTGGCGATGGCCGGCGGCGACGTGCTGCTCGAGAACGCCCGCGCGCCGCTCCTGCAGAGCGCGCTCGACACGCTCGTGCGGGCCGGCGTGACGATCGAGCCGACGAACGCGGGCATCCGCGTCGCCCGCAACGGCGCGGGGCTCTCCCCGGTGGAGGTGACGACGGAGCCCTTCCCCGGCTTCCCGACGGACCTGCAGGCGCAGCTGATGGCGCTGATGAGCCGCGCGAAGGGGACCTCGCGCATTCGCGAGACCATCTTCGAGAACCGCTTCATGCACGTGCAGGAACTCGCCCGGCTCGGCGCGAAGATCCGGCTCGACGGCGACCTCGCGACGATCGAGGGCGTCGAGCGCCTGCGCGGCGCGCCGGTGATGGCGACCGACCTGCGCGCCTCCGTCTCCCTCGTCATCGCCGGCCTCGCCGCCGAGGGCGAGACCACGATCAACCGCGTCTACCACCTCGACCGCGGCTTCGAGGCGCTGGAGGCGAAGCTGACGCGCTGCGGGGCGCGGGTGGAGCGGGTGCGGGGGTGATCAGAGGATCCGGGTCGATCGGCGCTTGTCAATATGGCGGGAACAATTGAAGATGGCGCGTGGGTAGCCTGCTGACCAGGGGCGGGGGATGCGTGTCAGGGAATTGATCCGCGAGCGAAAAGACTCGGTGTCGGACACGGGTTGGAGCGCGACAGACCTGCCCCCGAAGCACTCGGCAATCTACGCACGAACGAAGCCGATGCGAGCCGGTTGGCAGTGGAGATCGGTTCGCGCGCGATCCGTAGATCGCGACTTCGTGCTCTTGTCGGAGTGCAATCCTCGCCGGGGCAACTTCAAGGCTTCACTTATCCTGATCGATGGACAAGGCGCATCGGTGGTGTGCCGTTTCGAGTACCACAGTGACCATCCTGGCGTTCACGCGCGCGCCGATTGTCTGCGAAGCGGCGTCGAGACCGGGCCGACGAGCTTTGGTGGATTGGAACGTTTTCCTCCGGGAGGCCATAGGCACAGACGAACGAGCGCATGGACTCTCACGTCTTTCTGGCGGGCTGCGCGAGGTTTTTTCAGAATGCACGACGGACAGCAGGGGAGCTTGGACCTCGATGCACCCTGAAGAACTTCAAGAGATGCTCTGCAAAACCTTTTGCACGGGCTTCACAGTTACGCCGACCGCATCCGGCTTTGCTGTGGGTTCGACGTTTGCTGACGATTCTGGCGATCGTATCGGCTTCTTCCTGTCCTTCGACGAAGATCTTGCCTCCTTGGAGGACGACGGTTCTTATCTTTCGCACCTCGTCGCCAGCGACATCGCCATCGACCAAGGGACGAGAGGTCAATTGCTTGATTCGATCCTCGACGGCTGCGGTGCCTACTGGGATAGAGAAACGTATGAAATTCGGACGCTTCCATTTCTGTCAGATCAGGTGGGTCAGAGATGCGTGCGTTTTCTGTCCGGTCTCATCAGGGTGCGCGATCTCGAGCTTCTGACCAGAAATTTCGTTCGATCGACATTCCGCGAGGATGCACTCATCGCTGTTAAGGAACTGATGGGACATGCAGCCAACATCGATCAAAACGTGCCAGTTAACGATGAACTTCATGATTTTCCTGCAGATATCGTGATCAGGCCGAACGCCTCGCTTGCTCAATCGAGTGTCGGAGCAGTGTACCTCGTCAGTTCCAACGAAAAGTTGAATGAGGCGCTTCTTCTACGCCTTGAATTGATGCGGCTCGAACGCAACGATCTGGAGGTCATTGCTCTCTTGGAAAATCAGAACCCGAAAATTATCAGCTCTCGACATTACCAGCGGGCTCAAAACAGAGGTGTCGTGATGCCGATTTTTCGAATGGACGAACGCGAATCCATAGAACTTATGCGACGTAGCCTTCGAATTCCAAAGAAGAGCAGCATTTGATTTGTATCGCCCCCATGCGCCCCCTCCTCCTCGGCCTCCTCGTCACCGCCGCCCTCTTCGCCCTCTTCCACTACGCGGGCCACCTCTTCTTCCTCGATACGACGGAGGCCTTCCAGGCGAACTTCGTCGCCGGCGGCGTGCTCGGGCTCGCGATCGGGCTGGCGGCGCCATGGCTCGCCGGGCGTCCGCGGGCGCGGGCCGTGCGCGCGGCCGCGCTGATCCTCGTGCCGCTCCTGCTCGTCATGGCGGCGGTGGCCTCGCACTTCGCGGTGTTCTTCCCCGCCCTCGATCCGGCCCTCGACAAGGTCTTCGGCTCGTGGATGCTGTGGGTCGCGGGCTTCGCGCTCGTCGGCGCGCTGCTCGTCGAGGGGCGCCGCTGAGGGGCGCGGCCGAGCGACAGTCTCAGGCGGCCGCGAGGTCGCCGCGGCGCAGGGTGGCGCGGATGCCGAACACCACGCCCCCGAGGATCAGCGCGGCGCTCCCGAACTCGACGGGCTGGGGCCAGCGCCCGTCCGCCACGAAGGCGTAGACGAGGCTCGACAGCGTCTCGAACACGACGAGCTGCCCGGCCATGGCGACCGGCAGGACCCGGGCCACCCGGTTCCACAGCACGGTGGCCAGCCACGAGACCACGATCCCGAGGAACAGGCTCGCGGCGACCAGCGCGGCGAGCAGGCGCGCGTCGTCGAGCACGGCGAGATCGACCGCCGGCACCACGGCGTGCGCGGCGAGGACGAGGGGCAGGGCCGCGAGCGAGAGCCCCGCCGTGGCGAGCCCGATCGCCACCGACCAGGCGTTCGCGTCGATGTGGCGGTGCGCCTTCATGTATTGCGCGTTGCGGATGCCGTACCAGGTCCACAGGCAGAGCGCGCCGATCGCCGCGAGGAGGCCCCAGGCGGTGCGCGCGGCGGCGACGTCGTCGTCCGCGCGGGTCAGCGCGTGGCCGTTGAGCAGGACGAGCCCCGACAGGATCAGAGCGATCGACGGCAGGAGGACGCGGAACGGGAACTCGCGCTGCGCGAGGTTGCCGATCACCGCCATCGTCACCGGCAGCGTGCCGATCACGAGCGCGGCGATCGGCACGCCGCCGAGCTGGATCGCGACCACGACGAGGGCGTAGTAGCCGACGTTGCCGGTGAAGGCGAGGGCGAGCGCCATGCGCCAGTCCGCCCGCGTCATGAAGCCGAGGCTCGCCCCGCGCCAGGTCGCGAGGATCACGGCGGAGACGGCGCCATAGCAGAGGTAGCGGCCGAGCGTGAGCAGCACCGGGTCGACCTGCGAGAGCAGGTGGGGGACGAGGAAGGCGAAGCCCCAGATGCAGTTGACCAGGATGCCGAGCAGCAACGCGACGGGAATGGACATGGGGGTGATCGGGCTCATTGGGTCGGGTGGCGCGCGCCGCGGGGCTCAGCCCGCGACGACGACGTGCGCGGGCGCGTCGAGTCGGATCGGCTCGGCCGTCGGCGCCGCGCGCGCGAGCGCCTCGCGCAGGGCGCGCGGCAGCGCGAGCATGTGACGGTGGGTCTCCCCGTCGTAGGCGACGAGGGCGCCCGCGGGAAGCCGGGCGAGGCGCGCTTCGATCGTGGCCGGCTCGAGGGCGTGCAGGGCCGAGAGGTCCCCGCCCGCGATCGCGAAGCACCACGGCGTGCCGAAGCTCGGGACGTTGTGGGTGTAGAGCGCGACGTCCGCGAAGGCGCCGCGCAGGGTCGCCAGCACCCGCGCGGTGAAGCCGCAGGCGAGGGGGTGGGCCTGCCCCGCCTGCGTCACGAACAGCCCGCCGGGCGCGAGCAGGTCGCGGATCGCGCCGATCCGCTCGGCCGCGAAGAGGCGCGCGGAATAGCTCCCCTCGGTGGCATCCGGTGTGTCGGCGATCACGAGGTCGAAACGCGCGCCGGCGGCGGCGAGCGCCGCGACCTCCGCGTCCGGCGCGCCGAAGACGAGGTCGAGGCGCGGGTCCTCGAGGCTGGTGCCGTGCAGGCCCGCCCGCGCCGTGCGCGAGACCGCGTGCAGTTCGGCGTCGACGTCGACGAGGGTGACGTGCTCGAGCGCCGGCAACAGCAGGACGCGGGGCAGCGAGGCGCCGTTGGCGCCGCCGATCAGGAGCACGCGCCGCGCATCGGGACGCGCCATCTGCGCGGGCATGTGGAGGGCCTCGTGGTAACAGGCCTCGTCCCCCGCGGTGGACTGGATCGCGCCGTCGAGCACGAGCGCGGGGCCGTAGATCCCGAGCTCGAGCAGCTCCCAGCCCTGAATCGCGGTGCGCCCGTGCGCGAGCACGCGGTCGACGCGGTGCTCGTGCGTCTCGCCGGGCGCGAGCTGCTGCGGGAGACGGCGGGTCACGGCGTGTCCCCCGGCTCGGGACCGCGCGTGGCGACGACGAGCGCGTAGCCGAGCCCGCCCGCACGGGTGACGTCCGCCTCGTAGCGGGCGTGCGCGAGCGCGGTGCGGTGGTAGGCCTCCGACGTGCGCGCGACGATCGCCTCCGCCAGCGCCTCGCGGACGGTGACGGAGCGTTCCTGCCACGTCCGGAAGGTCTCCGTCATGTCGGTGACGCGCGCGTCCGCGAAGCCGGCGGCGGCGAGCGCGCGCTCGTACTCCGCGATCGTGTAGACGGAGGGGCAGCGCCATTCGACCGTCAGGCGGTGCCAGTCGTCGGGCGCGATCGCGCCGATGCGCACCCGCTCCATGAAGGCGATGCGCCCGCCCGGGCGCAGCAGCGCGCGGGCACGGGCGAACAGCCGGTCGGCCTCGAAATGGCAGAAGGCGCCCGTCCCGTAGATCCCGTCGAAGGGGGCGTCGAAGGCGTGGTCGTATACGTTGCCGGCCACGAAACCCAGCCGATCGGCCAGCTCCGGCGGGAGCGTCCGGCGCCGGCGCTCCGCGTCGGCGAGGGGGACGCCCGCGAGGTCGATGCCCGTCACCCGCCAGCCGAGGCGCTCGGCCAGGAAGGCGGCGACCGCGCCGCGCCCGCAGCCGACGTCGAGCACCCGCGCACCCGCCGGCAGCGCCATCGCCGCGCCGAGCGCGGCGAGCTCGCTCGCGCTGTTGTCGCTGAACTGGCCGACATACTCGTCGGCGCCGAAGACCTCCGGGTAGACGAGATCGTGGATGATCGTGTTGCCCGCCATCGCCTCGTCGTAGAGACGCCGCGTCGCGTCGAAGTCCTCCGGGGCGGCGGCGTGGCCGCCCGTCGCGTCCGCCGGGCTCATCGCGCCGCCTCCGTCGCGGGGCCGACCTTCAGGACGGCGGGGCCGGCGTCGCGCGTCGCGAGCCGGCGGCGGACGTCCTTGGGCAGGCTGAACATGTGGACGTGGGTCTCGCCGTCGTAGAGCATCGTCTCGCCCGCGACCCGCGCGGCGAGCCAGGCGTCTATCTCGGCGGCGGACAGCCGCCACGGGTCGAGCGGCGCGTGCGATCCCGCGACCGTGAGCCAGGAGGTGCCGTAGGCCTGCGGGTGGCAGAGCCAGCGCGCCGTGTGCGGCAGCCGGTCCGAGACCGCCCGGTCGATCGCCCGCGCGAGGTCGTCCGAGCGCGGCCCGGCCGACCCCGCCCAGGTGACGAAGACCCCCTCCGGCGACAGCAGCGAGGCGAGCGCGTCGAGCATCGGCGCCTCGAACAGGCCCGCCGCCGGCGTGCCCTCCATCGGCTCGCTGATGTCGTTGACGACGAGATCGAAGCGCCGGTCCGTGCGGCGGGCGAAGTCGCGGATGTCGGCGATGACGACCTCCACCCGCGGATCGTCGTAGCAGCCCTGCGCGACGTGGGCGAACCAGGTCCGGCACAGGTCGAGCACGGCGGCGTCGATCTCGACCTGGACGACGCTCTCCACGCCGCGGTGGCGCAGCGCCTCGCGCACGACCCCGCCCGGCCCGCCGCCGACCACGAGCACGCGCCGGCAGCGCGCCCCGAGCATCACCGCGGGCGGGTGCACGATCGCCTCGCTGTAGATGTACTCGTCCGCTTCGACGTGCTGCACGCGCCCGTCGAGGAACAGGCCGCGGCCGTAGCCGCCGGTCTCGACGACCTCGATCGTCTGCAGGCCGGAGCCCGCCCGGTGCAGCGTGGCGTCGATGCGGTGGCAGTGCATCTCGCCCTCGGCGAGATGCTCCTGCGTCCAGCGGCCCGCGGGCCAGCCGTCGGCCTGCGCCATCACACCGCCTCCTCGAGGAAGCGCTCGCCCTCCCGGATCAGCACGGGCGTGCCGTCCGGCGCCCGGAGGTATTCGGGGGGCATGTCCTGGCCGAGGAAGCGGGTGATCATCGAGTAGCAGTAGCTGCCGGCGTGGTCGAAGCGCAGCCAGTCGCCGATCCGTACCCGCGGCAGCGTCACGCCGCGCGCCATGAAGTCGCGCGAGTAGGTGGTCGCGCCGACGATGTCCACCGGCTTGTCGAAGGGCGCTTCGCCGTCGGGGAAGGCGGGGGCGACGGGGTTGTAGTCCTCGTAGAACATCGCCCGCGGGATCAGGCTCGCGCTCGCGTTGGTGCAGACGATCCAGCGGTCGGGCCGCTCCTTCACGTCCGTGACCTGGACGTAGAACCGGGCGGCGTCGCCGAACATCGCCCGCCCGGGCTCCAGCACGAGCTGGACGGCGCGCCCGCGCCGCTCTGCGAGGCACGTCATGCGCTCGTTCAGCGCCGCGTCGTAGGCCGCGAAGTCGAAGCGCTCCGCCTCGAGCGGGAAGCCGCCGCCGAGGTCGACGAACGCGAGCTCGGCGAAGGCGTCGGAGAGCGCGATCGTCCGGTCCACGCCCGCGACGAGGTCGGCGATGTCCGTCACGTCGGTCCCGAGATAGACGTGCGGACCCGTCAGCGTGACGCCGGCGGCGCGCGCGGCGTCGAAGGCGGCGTCGATCTCGCTCTCCATGACCCCGATGCGGCTCTCGGCGCCGATGAAGACGTTGTTCTTCGACTTCTCGTCGATGTTGAGACGCAGGCCCGCCCGGCCTCCCGGCGAGAGGCGGCCGAACAGCGCGACCTGGTCGACCGAATCGAGGTTGACCCACACGCCGCGCTGGACGAGCCGGCGCATCACGTGCTCCGGCACGCCGGTGCTGGCGAAGATCACGTCGTCGATCCCCGCGGCGTCCGCGAGCGCGAGATGCTTGAGGGAGTTGACGAACAGGCCGAAGCCGTTGTCCCGCAGCATCCCGAGGAGCACCGGGTTGTCGTTCGCCATGCTGGCGAAGTGGATCTTCGTGTGCGGATAGGAGATCGAGCGGAAGCGGCGGATGTTCTCCTCGATCCTCGTGCGATCGTAGAGGTAGAACGGTCTGTCGAGCTCGTTACACAGCGCGCGGACGGCGTCGGGGATGGGCGTCGGTTCCATCGGGATGGACCTCTCGGGGCATATCGCTACGGAAGGAAGTTACGCGCGCGTGAGTGATAACCGAAGATAGCAGCTCTGCTTTCGCCGTCAAGCTTCGACGAGCCGTCGCGCCGCCCGGGCGTCTCCCCGTGCGGATGCCCGCGTCCGCGCCCCGGCCTCGACACCCGCGCGCCGACGTGCTTCCTCTCGCCGCGGGTCGCGAACCGGGGAGACTTCTGATGACCGCCACCACGATCGCCTTCATCGGGCTCGGCAACATGGGCGCGCCGATGGCCGGAAACCTCGTGAGGACCGGGCACGCCGTCGTGGGGTTCGACCTCGCGCCGGCGGCGCAGGAGGCGGCGCGGGCCGCGGGCGCCACGGTCGCGGCGAGCGCCGAGGAGGCGGTGTCGCAGGCCGAGGTCGTCGTGACGATGCTTCCCGCCGGTCGGCACGTGAAGGCCGTGTGGGAGGCGATCCTGCCCGCCTGCGCGAAGGGGGCGCTCCTCGTCGACTGCTCGACGATCGACGTCGACAGCGCGCGCGCCGCGCACGCGCTCGCGCAGGCGCAGGGCTGCCTCTCGCTCGACGCGCCGGTCTCCGGCGGCGTCGGCGGGGCGAGCGCGGGGACGCTCACCTTCATGGCCGGCGGCTCGGACGAGGCGTTCGCGCGGGCGAAGCCGGTGTTGGACGCGATGGGGAAGAAGGTCGTGCATTGCGGCGGGCCGGGCGCGGGCCAGGCGGCGAAGATCTGCAACAACATGATCCTCGGCATCTCGATGATCGGCGTCGCCGAGGCCTTCGCGCTGGGCGAGAAGCTCGGCCTCTCGCACCAGGCGCTGTTCGACGTCGCCTCCACCTCGTCGGGGCAGTGCTGGTCGCTGACGACCTACTGCCCGGTGCCCGGCCCCGTGCCGACCTCGCCGGCGAACAAGGGCTACGCGCCGGGCTTCGCCGCCGACCTGATGCTCAAGGACCTGCGCCTCGCCCAGGCCGCCGCCAACGCGGCCGGCGCCGCGACGCCGCTCGGCGCCGAGGCGGCGCAACTCTACGCGCTGTTCGCCGGCCAGGGGAACGGCGGGCGGGACTTCTCGGCGATCATCGAGTGGCTGCGCGGCATGGACGATCGCGGGTGAGACGATCGCGGAGGGCGCCGATGGGGACCGCCCGCCTTGAGACGGCGGCCGGGACCGCCTAGATCGGGGGTGCCGCGAGCGTCGCCGCGGCACGCCCTGGAGCCGCCGCCCATGCCCGTCGCCCATCTCGCCGACCGCGCCGTGATCGAGATCTCCGGCCCTCAGGCGGTCTCGTTCCTCGACGGGCTCGTGACCTGCGACGTCGACGAGCGGGCGGACGGGCCGCCGCTCTTCGGGGCGCTGCTGACGCCCCAGGGCAAGATCCTGTTCGACTTCGTCATCCACCGCGTCGCCGGCGCCGAGGGGCCGACGCTGCTCCTCGACGCGCCGGGCGCGCAGGCGGCGGATTTGGCCAAGCGGCTCGGATTCTACAAGCTGCGCGCGAAGGTCGCGATCGCGGATCGCTCCTCGGAGCGTGCGGTGCTCGCGGGCTGGGACGCGCCGCCGCCTGCGGGCGAGGGCGTCGTCGCCGGCCCGGACCCGCGACTGCCCGCGCTCGGCTGGCGCGCGATCGTGCCCGCCGCGCAGGCGGCGGCGCTGGAGGATGCGACCGAGGACGCCTTCCATGCCCGGCGCATCGCGCTCGGCGTGCCGGAGGGCGGGCGGGACTTCGCCTTCGGCGAGACCTTCCCGCACGAGGCGCTGATGGACCAGCTCGCCGGCGTCGACTTCGCCAAGGGCTGCTACGTCGGCCAGGAGGTCGTCTCGCGCATGCAGCACCGCGGCACGGCGCGCACCCGCATCCTGCCGGCCCGCTTCGCGGCCGACGTCGCCCCCGCGCCGGGAACGGAGATCCGCGCAGGCGAGCGCGGGATCGGCACCACGGGCAGCGCGGCCGGTGGTCGCGGGCTCGTCATGGTGCGCCTCGACCGCGCCGCCGACGCGATCGCAGCCGGCACGCCGCTCGCCGCGGGCGGGCACGGGCTGACGCTGGAGCGGCCCTCCTGGATCGGGTTCGAGACGCCCGGTATCGGGGTAGATTAACGAAGGATTGACGGGTTTCCTTCAACTCTCGTCAACGCTCCCGCAGTCGCGTATTCCGGAGATCTCTCGTCATGCCCTCCCGCCCGCTCGTGCTCCTCGCAGGCGCCGCCCTCGGCGCGCTGGTCACCACGCCCGCCACCGCGCTCGACTTCCTGCGCGGGGACTGGACCGTGACGGTCGGCGCGCGCGGGGCGGCCGTGCCGGTGTTCGAGGGCTCGGACGAGATGCGCTTCCGGCCGCTGCCGATCTTCTCCGTGCGCCGCGCCGGCACGCGGTCGCAGTGGAAGGCCCCCGACGACGGGCTGCGGTTGGGTCTGCTGGAGCACGACCGCCTGCGGGTCGGGATCTCCGGCGGTTTCCGCGGGGCGCGCGAGGAGAGCGCCTCGGCGGATCTGCGGGGTCTCGGCGACGTGAGGTGGGCCGGCGAGATCGGCGTCTTCGCCGAGATCTGGGCGTCCGACGTGCTGCGCCTGTCCGTGGACGTGCGCCGCGGCTTCAACGGCCACGACGGCATCCTCACCGACCTCGGCGCGGACTGGGTGGTGCGGCCCGAGCCGTCCTTCGCCCTCTCGATCGGTCCGCGCGTGCGCCTGGCGAGCAACGACTACATGGACACGTATTTCGGCGTCGACGCGCTGCAATCGGCCCGCTCCGGCCTGCCGGTCTACGATCCCGATCCCGGCCTGCGCTCCATAGGCATGCTCGCCTCCGCCCAGGTGGCGCTCACGCAATCGTGGACGGCGATGGGCTACGCGCGCTACGATCGCCTCATGGGCGACGTCGCCGACGCGCCGCTCGTCCGCTTCCGCGGCTCGCGCGACCAGTTCGGTCTCGGCGTGGGCCTGTCCTACTCCTTCGACGTCTCGCCGTTCGGGCCACGGTACTGACCACGATGACCGACTCGCTCGTTCGCCACGACGACGGCCTCGACCGCTGCTGGTGGCCGGGCACCGACCCGCTCTACGTCGCCTACCACGACGGCGAATGGGGCGTGCCGGAATACGACGACCGGGCGCTGTTCGAGAAGCTGATCCTCGACGGCTTCCAGGCGGGCCTCGCCTGGATCACCATCCTGAGGAAGCGCCCGCGCTTCCGCGAGGCGTTCGACGGCTTCGCGCCCGACGCGATCGCCCGCTGGGACGAGGCGAAGGTCGCCGCGCTGATGGCGGACCCCGGCATCGTGCGCAACCGGGCCAAGATCGAGGCGACGATCCGCGGCGCCCGGGCCTGGCTCGCGATCCAGGAGCGCGGCTCCTTCTCCGCCTTCCTGTGGGACTTCGTCGACGGTCGGCCGGTGCAGCCGAACCTGCGCACGCGGGCCGAGGCGCCCACGAAGACGCCCGCGGCGGAGCGGATGTCGAAGGCGCTCAAGGCCGAGGGCTTCGGCTTCTGCGGCCCCACCATCGTCTACGCCTTCATGCAGGCGACCGGCATGACCAACGATCACCTCGTCGGCTGCTGCCGCCACGCGGCCTGCGCGGCCCACGCCGAGACCCGCTGAGACGATGGCACGCAAGGAGGCCGCCCCGCGCGCCTGGCAGCGCATGCTGTCGGGCCGGCGCCTCGACCTGCTCGATCCCTCGCCGCTGGACATCGAGCTCGACGACATCGCCCACGGCCTCGCCCGCGTGGCGCGCTGGAACGGGCAGACGCGGGGCGGCCGGATCTTCTCGGTGGCGCAGCACTCCCTCCTCGTCGAGGACGTGGCGCGCCGCCTCGCGCCGGACGCCCGCGACGACGAGCGCCTCGGCGTGCTCCTGCACGACGCGCCGGAATACGTCATCGGCGACATGATCTCGCCCTTCAAGGCGGTGATCGGCGACGTCTACAAGGAGGTCGAGGCGCGGCTGCTCGCGGCCATCCGCCTGCGCTTCGGCCTGCGCGCGATCCCGTCGCAGGCGCTCGTCAAGCTCACCAAGCGCGCCGACCGCACCGCCGCCTACCTCGAGGCCACGCGGCTCGCCGGCTTCGCCGACGCGGAGGCCCGCGCCTTCTTCGGCACGCCCGACGGCGCGCCGCGGGACGTCGCCGGCTGGCTCGAGCCCTGGCCCGCGAGCGAGGCGCAGGCGCGGTTCGCGGCTCGCTGCGCGGCGCTGGCGGAGCGGTGCGGGGGCGGGTGAGGCAGTCCCCTCAATTCGAGCGCAGCAGCCGCTCGAAATAGTCGAGCTCCTCGCGCGGGCGGGTCGGGTCGCCGAGCTTGTCGCGCAGCTCCTCCATGATGCGCCGGGCGCGCTGGGCCGCGCTCTCGCCGGCCTCGGGGACGCGCACGTCGCCGTCGGAGAAGTCGCGCCCGCGGGTCGGGCGGCCGAGCGGGTCGTCGGCCATCGCGTCGGCGCGTCCGCGCTGGCCGGGGCGGCCCGGCTGGCCGGCCTCGTCGCCCTGGCCCTCGCCCATCATCTCCTGCATCTGCTGGGCCATGCCCTGCATGCCGCGCTGGAGGCCCTCGAGCGCCCGGCCCTGGTCCTCGACCGCCCGGCCCTGCTCACCCTCGCCGAGCGCGCCCTCGGCGTCGCGCATCGCCTGCTCGGCGTCGGAGAGGCCCTGCTCGCCCTCCATGCCGAGTTCGCGCATCGACCGTTGCAGGTCCTCGAGCCGCTCGCGCAGCGCCTGCTGGCGCTCGGACAGCGAGCCGTCCTGCTGGCCTTGCTCTCCCTGCTGGCCCTGCTGTCCTTCCTGGAACGTCTCGTCCCGCAGCTCGCTCTGGCCGCGCATGAGCTCGTCGAGCTCGTTCATCTGGCGGTCCATCTCGCGGGCCATCGGGTCCGACATGCGGCTGTCGGGGCGGGCGGTCTGGAGGTTGCGCATGATGTCGCGCAGCTGGTTCATCAGCTCCTCGGCCCGCGCCGTGTCGCCTTGGCGCATGGCCTCCTCGAGCGCCTCCATCATCCGGTCGAGGTCCTGGCGCGAGAGCGTCCGCGTGTCGGCGTCGGGCGGCAGTTCCGCCTGCTCGCGGTTCTGCTCCTCGCGCATCATCTGCTCGGCGAGCTCGCGCAGCATGCGATCCATCGCCTCGCGCAGCTCGGCCATCAGCTGGTCGATCTCGTCCTGCGGCGCACCGCGCTCCATCGCCTCCTCGAGCCGCTCGGCGGCGGCGAGCGCATCGCGCTGCGCCTGGCTGAGGTCCCCGTCCTCGATCTGGACCGCCATCTCCCACAGCCAGTCGGCGAGGGCGACGAGGTCTTCGTCGTCCTGCGCCTCCCGCAGGCGGCTCGCCGCGGCGCGCAGGCCGAGGAAGACGCCCCATTCCGGCGTGAAGCGCGCGGGCTCGATCAGGAGCGCGTCGAGCGCGACCTGCACCCGGCGGCGGTCGTCGGGCGCGAAGACGAGGTTGCGGCGCTGCTCGACGAGGGCGCGGGCCAGCGGGTCGAAGAAGGGCCGCTGCGGCAGGATCAGCGAAACGGTCTCGCTGCGCCCCTCCTGGCCGGCGTCGTCGGTGGCGACGAGGGCGAGGTCGATCGGCGCGCCCGCCCAATAGTGCTCGGAGAGGTCGATCTCCTCGGAGACCGGATCGTTGGCGCCGGTCGCGGGGACCGGGAGGTCGAGGGTCGGCGGCGGTACCAGCGTGCGGCCGACGGCCGGGGCGTCGGCCCGCCGAACATCGCCCACGACACGGGCGATGCCGTAGTCGTCGCCACCCTCGTAGCGCAGCGCCAGGACGCCCCGCTGGCCCGGCTCCGGCGGCCCGGCGAAGCGAATCGTCGGCGGCGTGTCGGGGATCGCCTCGAGTGAGAGGATTCCGTCCGGCGCGAGCCCCGTGCGCACCGTCAGCTCGCCGTCGCCATCGAGGCGGAAGCGGCTCTCGACGATCGCCGGCGCGGCGATCGCGGCGCCGGCCGCCCCCTCGCGCAGGGTCACGGGCGCACGGGCGGCGGCGGCGTCGTCCTCGATGGCGACGAGATCGCCCACGGCCTCGATCCGTGCGTCGGCGCGGCCGGCGACGCGCACCACGACGCGCGAGCCCACCGGCACGCGCATGTCGGCGCCGCCGGAGGCGAGGTCGATCATCAGCGGCGGGCGGCGGGTGTAGAGCGGCGGGTCGATCCAGCCGTCGATGCGGTAGTCAGGCACCGCGGGCACGGGCGCGCGCCAGTCGAAGGCCGCGCCGACCCGCGCGCCGATCTCGGGACCCGCGACGAAGGCGCTCGCCGCCAGCACGAGAACGCCCGCCCCGCGCAGGGCGTAGCGGTCGCGCCGCGCCATGCCCGGCCGGGGCGTGCCGGCCTTGAGCGCGCCGAGCGCGCGCTCGGCGCGGGCGCGGTGCAGCGCCCAGAGCGCCCGCGAGCCCGGGTCGCCACCGCCGACCGCGAGTCCGTCCTCGAAGGTCGAGGCGGGGCGGTGGGGAAGGCCCGATTCGCGGTCGAGCCGCGCGAGCGCCGCGCCACGCCCGATCCGCCCGCCGGGCAGTGCGAGCCGCGCCAGCGGCACGAGCGCGGCGAGGAAGGCGAGCGCGAACAGGCCTGCGCCGGCCATGCGCCAGGTCGGCGGCACGCCGACCCACAGGCCGAGCCAGGAGACGGAGAGGAAGGCGATGGCGACCGCGAGCGGCGCCCACAGCGCCGGCCAGGCCCGCTCCCACAGGAGCGCGAGGCCGGCGCGGCGCACGAGACGATCGAGCCGATCGCGGGGATCGGCGGGCTCGCGGTCGGGACGAAGGCGGGAGAGGAAGCCGGCGAGGAACCCGCCGGCGCGCGCGCCTCCCGGCCGGCTCGCACGTCGGCGAGACGCTCGGGCCGCGGGCTCCGAGACGGGCATCTCGGAGCCGGGCCTCTCGGAGCCGGGCCTCTCGGAGCCGGGCCTCTCGGAGACGGGCCTCTCGGAGACGGGCCTCTTGCTGAGCCGGACCGGCTCGCGCTCGTCGCTCATGCGCACCTCGTCGCCGCGCGCGCCACGGGGCGCGCGTCACCCCCGCAGGAAGGAGCTTAGGCCGGCATCGTTCCCGCGCAAAGCGAGACGAATGCGCGCGCCCCTCACGACCCCGCGAGGTGCCAGATCCGCGATTCCCAGGGCTCGAGGTCGACGCTCCTGCCGAGCGGCTCGGACTCCCGCGGCGAGACGCCGTCGACGAGGACGAGCGCGGCGCCGGCGAACCCCTCCGGCGCGGCGAAGGAGGCGTCCTCCCCCGACATGTTCAGCGCCACGAGGCAGGCCTCGGCGCCGATCCGCCGCTCGTAGACGAACAGGCGCGGGTCGTCGGGCAGGTGGTCGCGGAAGTCGCCGTAGACGAGCGCGGGGCACGCCTTGCGCAGCGCGATCAGCCGCCGGTAGGCGTGGTAGACGGACGCGTCGTCCGCCCGCGCGGCGGCGGCGTTGACCGTGTCGTGATCGGGGTGGACGTGGAACCAGGGCGTGCCGGTGGTGAAGCCCGCTTTCGGCCCGTCGTCCCATTGCATCGCCGTGCGCGCGTGGTCGCGCGAGGTGCGCCAGAGGTTGTCCAGGAACTCGCCCGCCCCGACCTTCCCGGTCTCGACCCAGTCCGACCAGGCGCCCTTGCCCTCGACGTCGTCGTAGTCCTCGATCGTGGCGAAGGGGTAGTTCGTCATGCCGATCTCGTCGCCCTGGTAGACGATCGGCGTGCCCTTGAGCGTCAGCGTCAGCGTCGCCAGCAGGCAGGCGGAGCGCACCCGCCGGCGCGGCCCGTCGTCGCCGAAATGCGAGACGAGGCGCGGGTTGTCGTGGTTCGACAGCGAGACCGCCCGCCAGGCGGTGCGGCCGAGCAGCCGCTCCATGTCGGTGAAGACGCGCTTGAACGTGGGCAGCGGCACGGGCTTCCAGCGCCACATGCCGGCGCGGTCGATGCGCACCGCGTCGAAGTGGATGAGCATGTCGAGCGGCCCCGACCCTTCGGCGACGAGCCGTGCCGCGCGTGGCAGCGGCACGCCGAACGCCTCGCCGAGCGCCACCTCGTCGCCACCGCGATAGACCTCCCGGCGCATGTCGCACAGGTGCTCGAACAGGCGCGGGCCGTCCGCGTGGTAGTATTCCGGCGCGTCGCGGTGCTCGGGCGGGTAGTCCGGGAAGGCCGGATCCTTGGAGACGAAGGCGATGACGTCGAGGCGGAAGCCGTCGACGCCCTTGTCGAGCCAGAAGCGCATCGCCTCGAAGATCGCCGCGCGCGCGGGCGCGCTGTCCCAGTTCAGGTCGGGCTGCTTCTCGTGGAAGAGATGCATGTACCACTCGCCGGTCGCGTCGTCGCGCGCCCAGGCCGAGCCGCCGAAGAAGGAGCGCCAGTCGTTGGGCGGCGCGGCGCCGCCGTCGCGGCCCGGATGCCAGACGTACCAGTCGCGCCTCTCGCTCTCCGTCGAGGCGCGGCTCTCGACGAACCAAGCGTGCTCGTCGCTCGAGTGGTTGACCACCATGTCGACGATGAGCCGCATGCCGCGTGCCTTCACGGCGGCGAGCAGCGCGTCGAAATCCGCCATCGTGCCGAACTCGGCGCCGACCTTCCGGTAGTCGCGCACGTCGTACCCGTTGTCGACGTTGGGGCTGTCGTAGTGCGGCGAGAGCCAGATCGCGTCGACGCCGAGCGCGGCGACGTGGTCGAGCCGCGCGATGACGCCCGGGATGTCGCCGATGCCGTCGCCGTTCGTATCCTGGAAGGAGCGCGGCCAGACCTGGTAGAACACGGCCTCCTTCCACCAGTGGCGAACGTGGCCGTTCACGGTCTCCCGCGGGGCGTCGCCGGCCGCCGTCATAGCCCGAGCCTCGCCCAGAGCGCGCGCTCCTCCAGCGTCGCGAGCGCCGCGCGGGGATCGACGAGGCCGGTCCCGAGCGCGCCCCGCAGCCCCGCCAAGGGCTCCTCCTGCTGCGGCCCGCGGCGCAGGATCTGCGCGACGAGGCCCGGGCGCGGCGGCTGGACGAGGCGCAGGCGCACCTTCTCGCCGAGCTTCTCGCGCAGCGTCGTGCGGATCTCGCCGATGCCGTCGACGAGGCCCAGCGCTTTCGCGTCCTCCCCCGCCCAGAAGGCGCCGGAGAACAGCTCGGCCTCCTGCGTCCTGTCGAGCCGCGCGCCGCGGCGCTCGATCACGAGATCCTTGAAGCCCGTGAAGATCCGCTCCTGGATCGTGCGCAGGCGCGCGACGTCGGCGGGGTCCTCCGGCTGGAACGGGTCGAGGATCGCCTTGTTCTCGCCCGTCGTGTAGAGCCGCCGCTCGATGCCCCAGCGCCCGATCAGCTCGTGGAATCCGAAGCCGCCGGAGACGACGCCGATCGAGCCGACGATCGAGTTCGGGTCGGCGAAGATCTCGTCCGCGGCGCAGGCGACCATGTAGCCGCCCGAGGCCGCGGCGTCCTCGCAGAAGGCCCAGACCGGCAGCTTCTTCTCCGCCGCCAGCAGCCGGATGCGGCGGTGGATCAGGTGCGACTGGGTCGGCGAGCCGCCCGGCGAGTTGACGAGGAGCGCCACGCCCTTCGCGCCGGGCATGGAGAAGGCCCGCTCCAGCGCGGACGCGACACCCTGGAAGCTCAGTCCCTGGCGCAGGCCCACCCCGACCCCGATCGCGCCGGCGAGCCGCACCACCGGCACGAGCGGATGCGCGGCGCGGAAGCGCGGCGAGACGAGGAAGCGCAGGCGTTCGGCGAGGGAGGGCACGGGCGGTCTCCGGGTCCGGGGGATCGGCGGCGGGGGCTCGGGTGCGGGCGCGTTCACGCCGAAGGGGATCGCGTGCAAGGTAGGGGTGCCGCCGCCGACCGACAAGCGCGGGGCGGGGGCGCCCGCGATTCCGCTTGCACCAGAGCCCGATTTGTATAGACAATTGGGCCCATCAGGGAGGCCCGGCATGGCGGCAGACCAGCGTGCGCAGCAGACCCGCCCGGCGCGCCTGTGGCGCGACGCCCGGCTCGCCACGTTCGCCCCCGGCCGACCCGGGATCGGTGCCGTCGAGGCCGGCGCGGTCCTCGCCCGCGACGGGCGCATCGTCTGGGCGGGACCCGAGCGGGACCTTCCCGCGGAGGCGGCGCGCGGGGCCGAGGTCGTCGCCTGCGACGGGCGCTGGATCACGCCCGGCCTCGTCGACTGCCACACCCACGTCGTCCACGGCGGCGACCGCGCCCGCGAGTTCGAGATGCGGCTCGAGGGCGCGCGCTACGAGGACATCGCGCGGGCCGGCGGCGGCATCCTGTCCACCGTGCGCGCCACCCGCGCGCTCGACGTCGACGGGCTCGTCGCCGCCGCCCTGCCGCGGCTCGACGCCTTCCTCGCCGAGGGCGTGACCACGATCGAGGTGAAGTCCGGCTACGGCCTCGCCGTCGAGACCGAGATCGCCATGCTCGAGGCCGCGCGCCGGCTGGGGACCGAGCGGCGCGTGCGGGTCGTCACCTCCTGGCTCGCGGCGCACGCGGTGCCGCCCGAGTTCGCCGGCCGGGCGGGCGACTACATCGACGAGGTGGTCCTGCCGGGCTTGGAGCAGGCGCATGCCCGCGGCCTCGTCGACGCGGTCGACGGCTTCTGCGAGGGCATCGCCTTCTCGCCCGCCGAGATCGCCCGCGTCTTCGACGCCGCCCGCGCCCTCGGCCTCCCCGTGAAGCTGCACGCCGAGCAGCTCTCGAACCTCGGCGGCGCTGCGCTCGCGGCGTCCCGCGGCGCGCTGTCCGCGGACCATCTGGAGTACCTCGACGAGGCCGGCGTCGCCGCCATGGCGAAGGCCGGGACCGTGGCGGTGCTCCTGCCCGGCGCCTTCTACACGCTGCGCGAGACGCAGGCACCGCCGGTCGCGGCGCTGCGCGCGGCGGGGGTGGGGATCGCGCTGGCGAGCGACTGCAATCCCGGCTCCTCGCCGCTGACCTCGCTGCTGCTCGCCATGAACATGGCCGCCACCCTGTTTCGCCTCACCCCCAGCGAGTGCCTCGCCGGCACGACCCGCGAGGCGGCGCGCGCGCTCGGGCTCCTGGCCGAGATCGGCACGCTCGAGCCCGGCAAGGCGGCGGATCTCGCGATATGGGACGTCGAGACCCCGGCCGAGCTCGTCTATCGCATCGGCTTCGACCCGCTGCACGCCCGCGTCGTCGCGGGGGAGGAGGTGCCCCGATGAGCCCGACCGACGCGCCCCTCGTGCTCGAGCCCGGGCGGGTGCCGCTCGCCACGCTCGAGCGCATCTACCGCGCCGGCGCGCCCGCGCGGCTCGACCCCGCCTGCGACGCCGGGATCGCGCACTCCGCCGCGCGCATCGCGCAGATCGCGGCGGGGGACGAGCCGATCTACGGGGTGAACACCGGCTTCGGCAAGCTCGCCTCGATCCGCATCCCGGCGGGCGACGTGGCGACGCTCCAGGAGAACCTGATCCGCTCCCACGCCTGCGGCTTCGGCGCGCCGCTGCCGGCGCCGGTGGTGCGGCTGGTCATGGCCTCGAAGCTGATCTCGCTCGGGCGCGGCGCTTCGGGGGTGCGGCCGGAGATCGTGCGGCTGATCGAGGGCATGCTCGCCCGCGACGTGCTGCCGGTCGTCCCCGAGAAGGGCTCGGTCGGCGCCTCCGGCGACCTCGCGCCGCTCGCGCACATGACGCTCGTGATGATCGGCGAGGGCGAGGCCGTCGTCGACGGCGAGAGGCTGCCCGGCGCCGCCGCGCTCGCCCGCGCGGGGCTCGCGCCGGTGCGGCTCGCGGCGAAGGAGGGGCTCGCGCTCATCAACGGCACGCAGGTCTCCACCGCGCTCGCGCTCGCGGGCCTGTTCGAGGCCCACCGGGCGCTGCGGGCGGCGATCGTCACCGGCGCGCTGTCGACGGACGCCGCCATGGGCTCACCCGCGCCGTTCCGCGCCGAGATCCACGCGCTGCGCGGCCATCGCGGGCAGATCGACGTCGGCGTCGCGCTGCGCACGCTGCTCGAGGGCTCGGGCATCCGCGAGGCGCATCGCGAGGGCGACGAGCGGGTGCAGGACCCCTATTGCATCCGCTGCCAGCCGCAGGTCGCGGGCGCCTGCCTCGACCTGCTGCGCCAGGCGGCGGCGACGCTCGAGATCGAGGCGAACGCGGTGACCGACAACCCGCTCGTCCTCTCCGACGACAGCGTCGTCTCGGGCGGCAACTTCCACGCCGAGCCCGTGGCCTTCGCCGCCGATCAGATCGCGCTGGCGGTGGCCGAGATCGGCTCGGTGACGCAGCGGCGCATCGCGCTCCTCGTCGACCCCGCGCTCTCCTTCGGCCTGCCCGCCTTCCTCGCGAAGAGCCCGGGGCTGAACTCCGGCCTGATGATCGCGGAGGTGACCTCGGCGGCGCTGATGTCCGAGAACAAGCAGATGGCGCATCCGGCCTCGGTCGATTCGACGCCGACCTCCGCCAACCAGGAGGACCACGTCTCCATGGCCTGCCACGGCGCGCGACGCCTGCTGCCCATGACGGAGAACCTCTACGGCATCGTCGGCATCGAGGCGCTGACCGCCGCGCAGGGCGTGGAGCTGCGTGCGCCGCTCGTGACGAGCCCGGCGCTCGTCGAGGCGCTCGCGGCCATCCGGGCGGTCTCGCCGCCGCTCGAGGCCGACCGTACGCTCGCCCCCGACATCGCCGCCGCCCGCGACCTCGTCGCGACGGGCGCCCTCGCCGCGGTGATCGCCGAGGGCGTCCTGCCGGCGCTCCTGGAGGAGACGACACGATGACCGACCCGCGTCACAACGCCCGTACCGTCCGCGCGCCCCGCGGGCCGCAGCTCACGGCGAAGAGCTGGCTCACCGAGGCGCCGCTGCGGATGCTCATGAACAATCTCGACCCGGAGGTGGCGGAGAACCCGCACGAGCTCGTGGTCTACGGCGGCATCGGGCGCGCGGCGCGGACCTGGGGGGACTTCGACGCCATCGTCGCCGCGCTCACCGATCTCGGCGAGGACGAGACGCTGCTCGTCCAGTCCGGCAAGCCGGTCGGCGTCTTCCGCACCCACGCGGACGCACCACGGGTGCTGATCGCGAACTCGAACCTCGTGCCGCACTGGGCGACCTGGGCACATTTCAACGAGCTCGACCGCAAGGGGCTGGCGATGTACGGCCAGATGACCGCGGGCTCCTGGATCTACATCGGCACGCAGGGCATCGTGCAGGGCACCTACGAGACCTTCGTCGAGGCCGGGCGCCAGCACTACGGAGGCAGCCTGAAGGGCCGCTGGATCCTCACCGCGGGGCTCGGCGGCATGGGCGGCGCTCAGCCCCTCGCCGCCGTGATGGCGGGCGCCTCCTGCCTCGCGATCGAGTGCGACCCGGACCGCATCGATTTCCGCCTTCGCACCCGCTACGTGGACGAGAAGACGGACAGCCTCGACGAGGCGCTCGCGATGGTCGAGCGCTGGACGAAGGCCGGCGAGGCGAAATCGGTGGGCCTGCTCGGCAACGCCGCCGAGATCGTGCCCGAGCTCGTGCGCCGGGGCGTGCGCCCGGACGTCGTCACCGACCAGACCTCCGCCCACGACCCGATCAACGGCTATCTCCCCGCGGGCTGGACGGTCGCCGAATGGCGCGAGAAGCGCGAGAGCGATCCCGCGGCCGTGGAGCACGCGGCCCGCGCGTCGATGCGCACCCATGTCGAGGCGATGGTGGCCTTCTGGAACGCCGGCGTGCCGACGCTCGACTACGGCAACAACATCCGTCAGGTGGCGAAGGAGGAGGGGCTCGAGAACGCCTTCGCGTTCCCGGGCTTCGTGCCGGCCTACATCCGCCCGCTGTTCTGCCGCGGCATCGGCCCCTTCCGCTGGGCGGCGCTGTCGGGCGACCCGGAGGACATCTACCGGACCGACGCCAAGGTGAAGGAGCTCACCCCCGGCGACGGGCACCTGCACAATTGGCTCGACATGGCCCGGGAGCGCATCGCCTTCCAGGGTCTGCCGGCGCGGATCTGCTGGGTCGGGCTCGGCCTGCGCGACAAGCTCGGCCTCGCCTTCAACGAGATGGTTGCGACGGGTGAGCTGAAGGCGCCCGTCGTGATCGGCCGCGACCATCTCGATTCGGGCTCGGTCGCCTCGCCCAACCGCGAGACGGAGGCGATGAAGGACGGCTCGGACGCGGTCTCGGACTGGCCGCTGTTGAATGCGCTCCTCAACACGGCGTCCGGCGCGACCTGGGTGTCGCTGCATCACGGCGGCGGCGTCGGCATGGGCTTCTCGCAGCATTCGGGCATGGTGATCTGCGCCGACGGCACCGAGGCGGCGGCGAAGCGCATCGCCCGCGTGCTGTGGAACGACCCCGCCACCGGCGTCATGCGCCACGCCGACGCCGGCTACGAGGAGGCGCTCGACTGCGCCCGGGAGAACGGGCTCAGGCTGCCGGGGATCCTGGGGGGCTGATCGCCGTTCTGGGCCCCCGGGCCCGCTTCGCGACCCGCGGGTGACAGTGGCCGCTACCGCAACCGCGCCCCGCTCTGCGGATCGAACAGGTAGACGCGGGCGGGGTCGACGACGACGTCGACCCGCGCGCCCGGGCGCGGGGCGTGGGCGCCGCGGGTCTCGACCACGAGCCGGGCGCCGGCGCCCGTGCCCGTGCCCGTGCCCGCGTCGCAGTGCACGTGGCAGACGGAGCCGAGGTTCTCGACGATGTCGACGCGGAGCCCCTCGCCGGGCGCGAGCGTCAGGTCCTCCGGGCGCAGGCCCACCGTCACCGCGCCGTCGCGGGGCCGCACCGGCGTCTCCACAGTGCGCCCGAGCGCGGGAATCGCGACGCCGCCCGCCTCGGCGCGGCCGTCGAGGAAGTTCATCGAGGGCGAGCCGATGAAGCCCGCGACGAAGCGGTTGTCGGGGTCCTGGTAGAGCGCGAGGGGCGCGCCCACCTGCTCCACGCGCCCGGCGCGCAGCACGACGATCTTGTCGGCGAGCGTCATCGCCTCGACCTGGTCGTGGGTGACGTAGACCATCGTCGCGCCCATCGCCTTGTGCAGGTGGGCGATCTCGACGCGCATCTCGACCCGCAATTCCGCGTCGAGGTTCGAGAGCGGCTCGTCGAACAGGAACACGGAGGGGTCGCGCACGATGGCGCGGCCGATGGCGACGCGCTGGCGCTGGCCGCCGGAGAGCGCCTTCGGCTTGCGCGCGAGATAGGGCTCGAGCCGCAGCGTGCGCGCGGCCTCCGTCACGCGCCTCGCGATCTCGCCCTTCGGGTGCCCGGTCATCTTCAGGCCGAAGCCCATGTTCTGCGCGACCGTCATGTGCGGGTAGAGCGCGTAGGTCTGGAAGACCATGGCGACGCCGCGCTCGGACGGGTCGGCCCGGGTGACGTCCTCACCCGCGATGACGATGCGCCCGCCGGTCGTCTCCTCGAGGCCGGCGATCATGCGCAGGAGCGTCGACTTCCCGCAGCCCGACGGGCCGACGAAGACGCACAGCTCGCCCTCGGCGATCTCGAGATCGACGCCGTGGATCACCTGTGTCTCGCCGTAGCGCTTGATCACGCGCTCGAGGCTCACGCCGGTCATGCGCTCGTCCCTCCGTCGCTGGGGGCGCGTCGCGCGCCGGGAAAGGTGAAGGCGGCGGCCTCGCGGGCAATGGCCGCCGCGGTCTCGGCGAGGCGCGGCGCCAGCGCCGCGAGGTCGTCCAGCGAATGCCGCAGCGTCGAGGACGTCACCGACATCGCGCCGAGAGGGCGGCCGGCCTCGTCGAGGATCGGCACGGCGACGCAGATGATCGTGGGCTCGTGCTCCTCGCGGTCGAAGGCGACGCCGCGCGCGCGGATCTCCGCGAGCTCGGCGCGCAGTCCGTCCGGCGAGACCCGTGTCGCGGGTGTGTGCGGATACCAGCTCTGCTGCGCGAGCGCCTTCTCCAGCGCCGGCGCGTCGAGATGGGCGAGCATCGCCTTGCCGACGCCCGTGCAGTAGGCGGGGCCGATCTTGCCCGCGTCCGAGAACATCGGTATCGGCCGGCGCGCGTTGCGCTTGTCGACGTAGAGGACCTGGCCGTTGTCGAGCTTGGCGAGGTGCACGGTCTCGCCGATCGCCTCGGAGAGGCGGTCGAGATGCGGGCGCGCCAGAGGCGCCAGCGTCGTCTGCTGCCAGGCGGCGTGGGCGAGGCGGATCAGGCGCGAGCCCAGCGCGTAGGTGTGGTCGGCCTCGTCGTAGGCCAGCATGCGCTGGCTCACCAGCGTCTGGAGCAGGCGGTAGAGGGTGGCCTTGGGCAGGTCGGCGCCGGCGAGGATCTCGGCGAAGCGCACGGGGCGGCCGTAGCCGGCCACCTCGTCGAGCAGCGTCAACGCCTTCCCCACCGTGCCGTCGGCGGGCTTGTCCATGCCCGTTCCCTCCGCTCGTATCCATCCCGCGGCGCAGCATTCGCGGGCTGCGCTCTTCTGGTTGACAAGCCTAGCGAGGGGAGGCATCGTTTTCAATAATCAAAACACGGTTCCATTATTCGGAACAAATCCGATGTCGGAACCTCCCGGGAGGAGACCACGAATGCCGTCCGCCACGAAGACCACGCTCGCCGTTCTCGCCGCCGCGACCATGCTCGCCGGCGTCGCCGCGCCGGTGGCCGCGCAGCAGGACCCGCTCACGGGCGAGCTGCGTATCTTCCTCGACACGTCGAACCCGGCGCCCCGCGCCGCGATGGAGGGGATGATCGCGCGCTTCCAGGAGATGCATCCCGACCTCGAGATCCAGACGACGATCATCGACCGCGAGGCCTACAAGACGCAGCTGCGCAACTTTCTCACCGCCAACGCGCCCGACGTCGCCACCTGGCACGCGGGCAACCGCATGGCCCCCTACGTCGAGGCCGGGCTCTTCGAGGACGTCTCCGACCTGTGGGACGAGGAGATCTCGCGCGATCTCGCCTCGACCAAGGGCTCGATGACGATGGACGGCAAGCAGTGGGGCGTGCCCTACACCTATTATCAGTGGGGCGTGTACTATCGCGAGGACCTGTTCGCGCAGTACGGGCTCTCGGAGCCGGAGACCTGGGACGATTTCAAGGCGAACTGCCAGACGCTGCTCGACAACGGCGTCAAGTGCTTCGCCATCGGCACGAAGTTCCTCTGGACCGCGGCGGGCTGGTTCGACTACGTCAACCTGCGCACCAACGGCTACGAGTTCCACATGGACCTCACCGCCGGCCGCGTGCCGTGGACCGACGAGCGCGTGCGGGCGACCTTCGCCAACTGGCGCGAGCTCATCGACATGAACGCCTACATCGACAACCACACCTCCTATTCCTGGCAGGAGGCGCTGCCCTTCATGGTCCAGGGCGACGCCGCCATGTACCTGATGGGCAACTTCGTCGTCGCGCCGCTGCGCGAGGCGGGGCTCTCCGACGACCAGCTCGGCTTCTTCCAGTTCCCGGCGATCGACGCGAGCATCCCGATGGCCGAGGAGGCGCCCACCGACACCTTCCACATCCCGGCACAGGCGCGCAACAAGGACGCCGCCCGCGCCTTCCTGCGCTACGTCGCCGACGCGGAGAACCAGACGATCATCAACGCCGAGCTCGGCCAGCTGCCGATCAACTCGCGCGCGACGATCGAGGACGACGAGTTCCTGAACGAGGGGTTCGCGATGCTCTCCTCGGCCGAGGGTCTCGCCCAGTTCTTCGACCGCGACGCGCCGGCCGAGATGGCCAAGGCCGGCATGGAGGGCTTCCAGGAGTTCATGGTGCGCCCGGACAACCTCGACCGCATCCTGGAGCGCCTCGAGCGCGTGCGCCAGCGCGTGTACTGAGCCGGCGAAGTGCGCGTTCCCGGGCGGCCGTCCGGGAACGCGGCACCGCATCCTCAGCGACGAACCGAGGAGACCCGCCATGGTCGCCGTCGCGACCCCGCCGCGCGGGGCGAAGCGCAAGGCGAATGCGCCCTCCGCCTTCGGCGGGTACTGGCGCCGCAACCAGCTCGCGCTCGCGCCGTGGCTGTTCCTCGCGCCGGGCGCGCTCTTCTTCGGGCTCTACGTCGTCGCGCCGATCCTGCAATCCTTCCAGATCTCGCTCTACGAGTGGGACGGCCTCGGCGCGAAGGAATGGGTGGGGCTGCGCAATTACGAGGAGCTGTGGTGGGACGACGCGTTCTGGACGTCGCTGCGCAACAACGTGATCTGGCTCGTGCTCTACCTGCTGGCGATCCCGGCGGGGTTGTTCATCGCCTTGTTCCTGAACCAGACGGTCGCGGGCATTCGGATCTACAAGTCGCTGTTCTTCTTTCCGTTCGTGATCAGCCAGGTCGTGGTCGGGCTCGTCTTCTCGTGGTTCTACGACCCGACCTTCGGGCTCTTCAACGAGATGCTGGGCTTCTTCGGGCTCGGCCCCATCGCCGTGCTGGGGGACCCGGACTACGTCACCTACGGCATCATCGCCGCCGGCCTGTGGCCGCAGACGGCCTATTGCATGATCCTCTACCTCACCGGGCTCAACGCGGTCGATCCCGAGCAGATCGAGGCCGGGCGGCTCGACGGCGCCGGGGGCTGGCGCATGCTCTGGTACGTCGTCCTGCCGCAGCTGCGCCCGGCGACGTTCATCGCCTTCGTCGTGACGATCATCGGCGCGCTGCGCTCCTTCGACCTCGTCTCGGTGATGACGGCCGGCGGCCCCTTCGGCGAGAGCCGGGTGCTGGCCTACTACATGTTCGAGGTGGCGCTGTCGGAATACGGCTTCCGCATGGGTTACGGCGCGGCGATCGCGGTGGTGCTGTTCGCCATCATGATGATCTACATCGCCTTCTTCCTCGCCAAGATGTACCGCGACGAGAAGGGGGTGTGATGAGCCCCTCCCTCCGCGAGCGCGTCGCCGCGATCTGCGCGCCCCTTCCCGGGGCGGAGGCCTCCGATCCATGGGGCGGCGGGCACGAGGCCTGGAAGGTCGGCGGCAAGATGTTCGCCTGCATCGGCTCCGTGACGCCGGGCGTCGCCGTGAAGTGCGCCGACGTCGAGACCGCATCCATGCTGATCGAGGCGGGCGTGGGTGCGCGCGCCCCCTACTTCCACCGCTCCTGGCTGCTCCTGCCGGAGGACGTGCCCGAGGACGAGCTCGCGCATCGGCTCGTCGTCTCCTACGACCTCGTGCGTGCCAAGCTGCCCCGGCGGATCGTCGCGACCCTGCCCGCGCGGGAGGGCACCTGACATGTTCCCCACCCCCGTCGCGAAGTCGTCCGCCGCCTGGCGCGGCTCCTACCAGGCGCTGCTGCCGATCGCGCTCGTGCTGTGGCTCCTGCCGCTGATCGCGGTGGCGGTCTTCTCGATCCGGCCGGACGCGGACTTCGCCAACGCGAACTACTGGGGCTGGCCGTCGTCGTTCGACCTCGCCGAGAACTACGGCGCGGTGTTCTTCCGCTCCGACATGCCGCGCTACCTCCTGAACTCGGTGCTGATCACGGTGCCGACCGTCATCGGCGCGGTGGGGCTCGCCTGCATGACGGGCTTCGCGCTCGGCGTGTACAAATTCAAGGCGAACCTCGCCGTGTTCTTCGTCTTCGTCGCCGGCAACTTCGTGCCGTTCCAGATCCTGATGGTGCCGGTGCGCGAGCTCACCCTCGATCTGGGGCTCTACGACACCAAGACCGGCCTCGTGCTCTTCCACGTGGCCTTCCAGGCCGGCTTCTGCACGCTGTTCATGCGAAACTTCATCCGGGCCCTGCCGCGCGAGCTGATCGAGGCCGCGCGGGTGGAGGGGGTCTCCGAGATTCGGATCTTCTGGTACGTCGTGCTGCCGCTCATGCGTCCCGCGATCGCGGCGCTCTCGGTGCTGATCTTCACCTTCGTCTGGAACGACTATTTCTGGGCGATCGTGCTCACCCAGGGCCCCGACACGCAGCCCGTCACGGCGGGCATCACGGCCTTCAACTCGCAGTACCGCGCGGCCTATCATCTGATGAGCGCGGGTTCGATCGTCGCCGCGCTGCCGCCGGTCGTGATCTTCTTCCTGATGCAGCGCCACTTCATCGCCGGCCTCACCCTCGGAGCCGTCAAATGAGGCGGGCCTGGCGCCTCGACACGCCGGCGCAGACGCTCGTGCTCGCGAGCCGCGACGGCGGCCTGCCGGAGGTGGCGCACTGGGGCGCGCCCCTGCCCGCGGACGAGGACCTCGACGCGCTCGCCGCGGCGCTGCTGCCGACCGAGGTCACGGGCGGCATGGCGGACGTGCGCCCGCCGCTGACGATCTGCCCGCTCGCGGCCGACGGGCACGGCGGCGCGCTCGGGGCCGATCTCGGCGATGCGCGCCCGCGCCTGATGCTGGAGAGCGCGGACTATATGGAGGGCCGCAGCCTGCGCGCCGTCTTCGCCGGGGACGGCCATCGCTACGCGCTCGCGGTCGACGCCGACGCCGAGACGGACGTTCTGGTCCTCTCGGCGACGCTGGAGGCGTCCGCGCCGATCCGCCACCTCGCCGCGCCGGCGCTCCCCGGCCCGCCGCTCGGCGAGGCGGTGACGACCTTCGCCGGGCGCTGGACCTGCGAGTTCCAGCGCCGGGACGTCCCCTGGTCCGCCGGGCCGCACCTGCGCGAGATCCGCGAGGGGCGCACCTCCCACGTCGCCCATCCCGGCCTGCTGATGCCGGCGGGTCCGCTGAGCCACGAGACCGGCGAGGTCTTCGCCCTGGTGCTCGGGCAATCCACCGGCCACCGCCTCGTCGTCGAGGAGCTGCCGGACGGGCGCCGTCACGTCATGCTCGGCCCGGTGCTGCACCCCGCCGGCGCGACCCGCGTCGAGGCCGGCCCGCTCTACGCCACCCGCTCGGGCGCGGGCGCGAACGGCGTGCTCGACGCCTTCCACCGCCACCTGCGCGCGCGCATCGTGCGCTTCCCCGATCCGGCACGTCCGCGGCCGGTGCACTACAATTCCTGGGAGGCGGTCTACTTCCGTCACGACATCGAGGAACTGAAGGAGATCGCCACCCGCGCCGCCGCGCTGGGTGCGGAGCGCTTCGTCCTCGACGACGGCTGGTTCGAGGGACGCGCCGACGACACGACCAGCCTCGGCGACTGGATCGTCGACGCCGACAAGTATCCGGAGGGCCTCCACCCGCTCCTCGGCCACGTGCGCGCGCTCGGGATGCGATTCGGGCTGTGGGTCGAGCCGGAGATGGCGAGCCCGGCCTCCGATCTCGCCCGCGCGCATCCGGAGTGGATCCTCGGCGCCGCCGACCAGCCGCGCGCCCGCAACCAGCTCGTCCTCGACCTCGCGCGGGAGGACGTGCGCGACCACCTCCTCAGCCGGCTCGAGGCGCTGCTCGCCGAGTACGACATCGACTACCTGAAGTGGGACCACAACCGTGCGCTCCCCGGCCCGGACCATCGGCAGGCCGAGGGGTTCGCCGCGCTGCTGGCACGGCTGCGCGCCGCGCATCCGATGGTCGAGATCGAGAGCTGCGCGTCCGGCGGCGGGCGGCTCGACTGGGGGGCGCTGGCGCTCACCCAGCGGGTCTGGCTGTCCGATTCGAACGACGCGCTCGAGCGGCTGCGCATCCAGCACGATGCGCTGCCCTTCCTGATCCCCGAGGTCACCGGCAGCCATGTCGGTCCGCGCACCTGCCACACGTCCGGGCGCATCCTGCCGATGCGGCTGCGGGCCTGGACGGCGGCGCAGCGCCATTTCGGCTTCGAGATGGACCCCCGCGAGCTGACCCCTGAGGAAGCGGAGATCCTGGCGGGCGTATGCGCCTGGTGGAAGGCGCGGCGCGACTGGCTGATGCCGGCCCGGCGCCTGCGGATCGACACCGACGACCCGACCCGCCTCGCCGAGATCGCCATCGCGCCCGACGGAGCCCGCTTCGCGCTGTGGCTCGCGCAGGTCGCGACGCCGGGGCGCGCAATGCCTGTCCGCCTGCGCATCCCCGGCCTCGACCGCGACGCACGCTGGCGAGTCTCCCTCGCGGACCCGCACGCGGTCTCGCCGCTCTCGCGGGGCGGCCACCCGCTCGCGTCCGGAGCGATCACGCTCTCGGGCGCCGCCCTCGCCGGCGCCGGCCTCGCGCCGCCGCTCCAGGATCCGCAGAGCGTCCTCGTACTCGAAGGAGAGCGTCTGCCATGAATCCTCCCGCCATGACTGCAGCAACGACAGCCGAGACCGTCGTGCCCGCCCACCCCGATCTCGTCGGCGCGAGCGTCTTCGTCACCGGCGGCGGCTCGGGCATCGGCGCGGCGCTGACCGAAGGCTTCCTGCGCCAGGGCGCGAAGGTCGCCTTCGTGCAGCGCTCGGACGCCGCCGCCTTCTGCGACCGCATGGCGGAGGCGACCGGCAACCGCCCGCTCTTCATCCGCTGCGACGTCACGGACGCCCCGGCGCTCGAGCGTGCCATCGCCGACGCGTCCGCCGCGCACGGCCCGGTGACCGTGCTCGTCTCCAACGCGGCGAACGACGTGCGCCACACGATCGCCGAAACCGACGCGGCGGCTTGGGAGGCGAGCCTCGCGATCAACCTCACGCCCTACTTCGTCGCGGCGCGCGCGGCGGCGCCGGGCATGCGCGCGGCGGGCGGCGGGGCGATCGTCAACATGTCCTCGATCAGCTACATGATGGGCAACGCCGGCTATCCGGCCTACGTGACGGCGAATGCCGGCATCACCGGCCTCACCCGGGCGCTCGCCCGCGAGCTGGGGCCCGACGGCATCCGCGCGAACGCGCTGATGCCGGGCTGGGTGCTGACGGAAAAGCAGATTTCCCACTGGGCGACGCCGCAGGATCTCGCCGCCCATCTGGACAAGCAATGCCTGAAGCGGCACCTGGAGCCCGCCGACATGGTCGGCGGATGCCTGTTCCTGGCGTCCGGCGCGAGCCGGATGATGACGGGCCAGGCTCTGGTGATCGACGGCGGGGTCGTGGTGACGGGATGACGAAGACGATCGAGACGACGGCCAAGGGAACCGAGGCGGCCGCGGCGCCCGAGCGCATCGCGGCCGAGTGGATAGGCCTCGACTGGGGCACGACGAACCTGCGCGCCTACGCCATGGCGGGGGAGACCTGCCTCGCCGAGGCCCGCGCACGCAAGGGCATGAACACGCTCGCGACCCGCGACGACTTCGAGCGCGCGCTGTTCGACACGGTCGGCGCCTGGCTTCCGGAGGACCCGGAGGCCCGCGTGCGCGTGGTCGCCTGCGGCATGGTCGGCGCCCGCCAGGGCTGGCGCGAGGCGCCCTACCTGCGCGCGCCGACGAAGCCGATCGGCGAGCCCCGCGCCGTGCCGACCTCGCGACCGGGCATCCTCGTCGAGATCCTCCCCGGCATCAGCCAGGACGAGCCCCCCGAGGTGATGCGCGGGGAGGAGACGCAGATCGCGGGGCTGCTCGCCGCCGAGCCGAATTTCGAGGGCGTCGTCTGCCTGCCCGGAACGCACACCAAGTGGGTGCGCGTCGCCGACGGCTGCATCGTCGCCTTCCGCACGGCGATGACGGGCGAGATCTTCGGGCTCCTCTCGGAGCGCTCGGTGCTGCGCCACGTCATGGACGAGGAGTGGGACGAGGGCATCTTCGCCGCCGCGGTGGCGGAGGCCGCCGCCGATCCCGCGCAAGCGCCGCTCGCCTTCTTCCGCATCCGCGCGCAGAGCCTCCTGCACGACACGATCCCCGGCGAGAGCCGCGCGCGCCTGTCCGGCCTCCTGATCGGCGCGGAGCTCGCGGCGCTCGGGCCGTTCCGGGAGGCGGCGGCGGTGCGGGTCGTCGGCAACGCGGTGCTCGCGGGGCACTACGCCAAGGCGCTCGGCGCGCTGGGGCAGGGCGCGATCCTGCACGACGGCGCCGCCATGACCCGCGCCGGCCTCGCCGCCGCCTGGGCGGGAGGCGCGCCGTGAGCGAGACGCCCCTCGCCGGCCGGCGGCCGCTGATCGCCATCCTGCGCGGCATCGCGCCGTCCGCGGCGGTGCCGGTGGCGCGCGCCCTCGTCGACGCCGGCTTCGGCCTGATCGAGGTGCCGCTGAACTCGCCCGACCCGCTCGCCTCCATCGCCGCCATGGCCGACGCGCTGGGGGACCGCGCCGACTTCGGCGCGGGGACGGTGCTGACGCCCGAGGAGGTCGGCGCCGTCGCCGGGGCGGGCGCGCGCTTCGCCGTCTCGCCGAACACGGACACCGCCGTGATCCACGAGACGAAGCGGCGCGGGCTCGGCTCCTATCCCGGCGCCTTCACGCCGACCGAGTGCCTCGCCGCGCTGAAGGCCGGCGCGGACGCGCTCAAGATCTTTCCCGCCTCGATGATGGGACCCTCCGGCCTGAAGGCCATCCGCGCGGTCCTGCCCGCCGGCACGCGCGTCTACGCCGTCGGCGGCGCCGACGCCGACACCTTCCCCGCCTGGCTCGCCGCCGGCGCCGACGGCTTCGGCATCGGCTCGGCGCTCTACGCGCCGGGGCGCGACGCGCAGGAGGTGGGGCGACGGGCACGGGCGATCGTGGCGGCGTATGATGGGGCGATCTCAACCCCCATCGGAGGCGCATGATGATTCGTGTTCGGCTGCGCAGATTCCGCGCCGATCCCGGGAAGTACCTGTCGCGGGCGCGTCGCAGGCCCGTGAGGATCACCGGAGGTGTCGGGGACGACCTCGTTCTCCTGTCGATTGGAGAATACGAGCGGTTGAAGTCGTTCGACACGCGGCGGGTCTATCGCCCCGCCGACCTTCCCGACGACCTGCGCGCCGCGCTCGAGGTCGCCAAAGCCCCGGCCTGGACGGCCCGCTACAATCACGAGGTCGAGCACGGCCTTTCCTCCGAGTCCCGAGAGTAGAGGCACATGCCCACCCCGAAGCTCGGCGTCTGCTACTACCCGGAGCACTGGCCCGAATCGCGCTGGGCGCTCGACGCGCGGATGATGCGCGAGGCCGGCATGTCGCTGGTACGCATCGGCGAGTTCGCCTGGAGCCGGCTCGAGCCGCGGCCCGGCCAGCTCGATCTCGCCTGGCTCGACCGGGCGATCGCCACGCTGGGCGAGGCCGGGCTCGGGGTGGTGCTGGGCACGCCGACCGCGACGCCGCCGCGCTGGATGCTCGACCGGCATCCGGACATGCTCGCGGTGGACGCCGACGGGCGCCCGCGCAAGTTCGGCTCCCGGCGGCACTATTGCTTCGCCCACGAGGGCTACCGCGCCGAGGCCGCGCGCATCGCCGGCATCCTCGGGGAGCGCTACGGACGCGACAAGCGGGTCGTCGCCTGGCAGATCGACAACGAGTACGGCTGCCACGATACGGTCGTGAGCTACTCCGACGCCGCCGCACGCGGCTTCCGCCGCTGGCTGGCCGAGCGCCACGGCGGGATCGAGGCGCTCGACGACGCCTGGGGCAACGTCTTCTGGTCGATGGAATACGCCTCGTTCGACGAGATCGACCCGCCCAACCTCACGGTGACGCAGGCGAACCCGGCGCACGTGCTCGACTGGCGCCGCTTCCTCTCCGACTGCGTCGTCGCCTTCAACGCGGCGCAGGTCGCGGCGCTGCGACCGCACACGGACGCGCCGCTGTCGCACAACTACATGGGCCGGATCCTGTCCTTCGACCACTTCGCGGTGGGGCGCGACCTCGAGATCGCGACCTGGGACAGCTACCCCCTCGGTTTCCTGGAGGACCGCTCCGACCAGGGCGAGGACTGGCGCCGCCGCTTCGCGCGCCAGGGCGACCCCGATTTCCAGGCCTTCCACCACGATCTCTACCGCGCCGTGGGCAAGGGGCGCTGGTGGGTGATGGAGCAGCAGCCCGGTCCGGTGAACTGGGCGCCGCACAACCCGGCGCCGCTCCCCGGCATGGTCGCGCTGTGGACCTGGGAGGCGATCGCCCACGGCGCCGAGGCCGTGTGCTACTTCCGCTGGCGCCAGGCGCCGTTCGCGCAGGAGCAGATGCACGCGGGCCTGCTGCGCCCGGACGGCGCGCCCGCGCCCGGTCTCGCCGAGGCGCGTGCCGTGGCCGACGCGCTCGCCGACCTGCCGGAGACGGGCACCGCCCCGGTCGGCCTCGTCGTCGACTACGAGGCGTCCTGGGTGTGGGAGACCGAGCGGCAGGGGGCGGAGTGCGACTACTTCCGCCTCGTCTTCGACGTCTACCGCGCCCTGCGGCGCGCCGGGCTCTCCGTCGACATCGTGCCGCCGACCACCGCCGACCTCTCGCCCTGGGCGCTCGTGCTCGCGCCGGGCCTCGCGATCTGGCCGCCGGCGCTTCGCGATGCGCTCGCCGCCTACGAGGGCGTGTCGCTCGTCGGGCCGCGCACGGGCGCGAAGACGAGGGATTTCCGCATTCCCGACGCGCTGCCGCCGCAGGTGCCCGGCCTCGACGCCCGGGTCACCCGCATCGAGACCCTGCGCGCGGACTGCCCTGTGCCGCTGACCGAGGGCGGCGCCTTCCGGTTCTGGCGGGAACACGTGGAGGGAGCGGCGCCGGTGCTGGAGACCTGCGCGGACGGTACGCCGGCGCTGGTGGGCGACCCGCGCCGCGCCTACCTCGCCGGCTGGCCCGACGACGCGGCACTCGACCGGATCGTGCGGCGTGCCGCCGCGACCGCGGGTGTCGCGACGCTCGCGCTCCCCGACGGCCTGCGCGTGCGCGACCGCGGAAACGTGCGCTTCGTCACGAGCTACGCCGCCGAGGCGATCGCGTTGGACGGCGTCGTCCCCGGTGCGACGGGCACGCTCGCGCCCGCCGGCGTCCTGCGCCTCCCACGCGTGCCATCCGCGCCCGAACCGTGCTAGACGCGCCTGCCGGAGGCGCGCGCACCATCATGGCCGATACGCAGACCAAGCCCGACACGACCGAGCCCGAGACGAAGAAGAAGAGGCCGCCGCTCCTGTCCGGCGACACCTGGCCCGTCATGCGGCGGCTGTGGCGCGAGCGGATGCGGGCGCATCGGCGCACGCTCGCCGTGGTGCTCGGGCTCATCGCGATCGGTGCCGGCGCGACGGCGCTCTACCCGCTCCTGATCCGCGAGGCCTTCGACGCCTTCGACCGGCGCGACCTCGAGCTGATCTGGTGGGCGCCCGTCGTCGTCATCGTCGTCACCTCCATCAAGGGCTTCGCGCTGTTCGGCCAGACGACGCTGACCCAGCGGACCGTGGCGCGCATCGAGGCGGACATGCAGGCGGCGCTCTACGCGCGCCTCCTCTCCCTCGACCTCGCCCAGCTCGGCACCGAGAGCCCGGCCTCGCTGACCCAGCGCTTCACGACGGACTTCACCTACATCCGCGAGGCGATGGTGCGGATCTTCACGGTGTTCTTCCGCGACGTCGCCACGATCCTGGCGCTCGTCGTGGCCATGCTGATCATCGACCCGTGGATGACGCTGATCGCGGCCCTCGTCGCCCCCTTCGTCGCCCCGCCGATCGCGCGGATCGGCAAGCGGCTGCGGCGGGTCTCGACCGCGACGCAGGAGGAGATCGGCGACATGGCCGGGCTCGTCACCGAGAGCCTGGCGGGCGTGCGCATCGCCAAGACCTACCGTATGGAAAGCTGGCTCGAGGGGCGCGCGCGCGGCGCCTTCGACCGGGTGCGCGACCTCAAGATCAAGGCCGCGACCCAGCGCGCGCGGCTCGATCCCCTGCTCGAGATCGCCGGTGGCGCCGCGGTGGCCGCCGTGCTGCTGCTGATCGGCGTGCGCATCGGGGCCGGCGAGACCACGATCGGCGACTTCACCGGCTTCGTCACCGCCCTCCTGATGGCGGCCCAGCCGATCCGGGCGCTCGGCAACCTCAACGCCATCGTCCAGGAGGCGATCGCCGCGCTCCATCGGCACTGGGCGCTGCTCGACGAGGTGCCCCGCATCGCGGACGCGCCGGGCGCCGTACCCCTCGTCGTCGGCGCCGGCGAGGTCCGCTTCGAGGGTGTGCGCTTCCGCTACCGGGCGGACGCGCCGGCGCTCGAGGAGATCGA
The DNA here is from genome assembly GCF_041514305.1 of Salinarimonas chemoclinalis. NCBI lineage: Bacteria > Pseudomonadati > Pseudomonadota > Alphaproteobacteria > Hyphomicrobiales > Salinarimonadaceae > Salinarimonas > Salinarimonas chemoclinalis. The sequence goes on along the minus strand of NZ_JBGMWH010000007.1, from coordinate 64,967 downwards.
TCTCACGGTCCACGGCGGCGGCGTCACCGCGCTCGTCGGTCGCTCGGGGTCGGGCAAGTCGACGCTCGTCGCCCTCGTGCCGCGGCTCTACGACCCGACGGAGGGCGTCGTGCGCGTCGACGGGCAGGACGTGCGCGGCGTCACGCTCGACAGCCTGCGCGACGCCATCTCGGTCGTCTCGCAGGACGCGGTGCTGTTCGACGATACGATCCGCGCCAACGTCGCCTTCGGCCGGCCCGACGCGAGCGAGGCCGAGATCGTCGCGGCCGCGCAGGCCGCGGCCGCGCTCGACTTCATCCGCGCGCTCCCGGACGGCTGGGAGACCCGCGTCGGTCCCGCGGGCGGGCGCCTGTCGGGCGGCGAGCGCCAGCGCGTGGCGCTCGCGCGCGCCTTCCTGAAGGACGCGCCGATCCTGCTCCTCGACGAGCCGACCTCCGCCCTCGATTCGCAGTCCGAGCGGCTCGTGCAGGACGCGCTCGCGCGGCTGATGGCGGGGCGCACGACGCTCGTCGTGGCGCACCGCCTCTCGACCGTCCGCGAGGCGGACGAGATCGTGGTGATGGAGGCGGGGCGCATCGTCGAGCGCGGCACTCATGCCGAGCTCGTGGCGCGCGGGGGCGCCTACGCCCGGCTCGAGCGGCTCCAGCGCGCGGACGCGCCGCAGGCGGTCGAAAGCTGAGGACAACCCGCGCGAGGGCGGCGGCGGCGCGCCGAATCCGACCTTCGAGCGACTGACCGGAGGTTTCGCGCCGCGCCGACTCACGCTATCCCTGCTGTGCCCTGGGAGGTGCGGGGCGCGAGGGGAGACGGGGATGCTCGATCAGCTGACCTACGAGGACTTCAAGGACGAGATCGGCAAGACGTTCGTGCTCGAGGGCGCGGGCGGGCGCGTGGAGATGGAGCTGATCGGTGCGCGCCTGTCGCCCTACCCGAGCCTGCCGGCGCGCCGGCGCGCCTTCGCCATCCTGTTCGTGACCCCGCCGACGCCGATCCTCGACAACCAGATGTACAACATCCGTCACCCGAAGAAGGGGCTGATGGAGGGCGTGTTCATCACCCCCGTGGTGCCCGCGATGCAGGACGTCGAGAAGCTCAACGGCAAGCGCGTCTACGAGGCCGTGTTCAACTGATCGCGCGCGGCCGGGTCGTTCACTCGCGCGCTCACTCGCCTTCGTCCTGCGTCGGGCCTTCGGCGATGCGCACGGGTTCCTGCGGGCGCGGCGGCGGCAGGGGGCTCGCCGCGGCGGAGGGGCCGGGCGCCGGCGCGGCGACCGGCATCGCGGCCGGGCGCGCGCGCAGCCAGGCGGCGCGACGCTCCTCGCGCGCTGTGAGCCCGAGCCGGTCGTCGATCTTGCGGCGCAGCGCCGGGCCGGCCGCGCGGCTGTCGCGGAAGTCGACGAGGCCGCCGCCGTCGAAGACGAGGGCGCCGTCCGCGGTGACCACGACGTCTCCCCGCCGCAGCGTGGCGTCGCCCTGCGCCCAGCGCGCGGCGGGCTCGGCGACGAGGCCGCAGCCGCAGCCGGCGACACGCTCGCGGCGATGCAGGAAGGCATTGGCCAGCGCGGCGTAGGGCCGGCCGTCGTCGATGGATCGGGCGTGCGCGAAGCCGGCGTTGCGCGAGCCGACGAAGAGCGCGGTCGGCGCGCCGGGGCAGGCGGCGGCGCAGGCGCGCCGGTGCAGATCCGCGTCGGCGCGACCGCGCAGCGTGCCCAGCGGGAAGGCGTAGCCGTCGCAGGTGCGCACGCAGAACGTCGTGCCGACGCCCGGGGCGGCGGGCGTCGCGAGGACGCCCGAGGGGCTCTGCGCCGGCGATGGAGTCGAGGCCGCGGGCGCGGGAGACGGCGGCGGTGCAAGCTGCGGCTCCGGCTGCGGGCGCAGCGCGCCGCCGCGGCCGAACAGGAACTCGATGAAGCCGCCGCCGAGCTCGGCGGTGACGATGGGGGCGGGCTCGCCGTCCCGGGCGGCGGCGGGGGTGATCGCGACGACGGCGGGCAGGAGCAGTGCGCAGACGACGAGCGCGGCCGCGAGCCGCCCCGTTCCCCCACGCCGTGCGCATCCCGCCCGCATCGCGTCCCTCCGCCCGCTCGATGACGGGCAGACGATGCGACGGTGGAGATTGCCGGGCGGTGAGTCCGGCGCGCGGGAGGGCGGGGTCGCGCGCAGTTCGTCGAATCAGGGTGAATCGGTGCTCGAGGAACGCGGTTAACGCCGCGTGTCGCGGGCTACTCGGCCGCCCGCCGCGGCGCGTCGGTCATCGGCCGGTCGGCCCAGCCGGCCTCCTCCAGCGCCCGCGGCAGCGGCCCGCCGGTCGCCCAGTCGATCAGCTCGGCGGTGTGGACGATGGGGATGTCCGTGCCCTTGCCGATCTGGGTCATGCAGCCGATGTTGCCGGTGGCGATGAGATCGGGCTTCGTCTTCTCGATGTTGGCGACCTTGCGGGCGCGCAGCTGGCCGGCGATCTCGGGTTGGAGCAGGTTGTAGGTGCCGGCCGAGCCGCAGCAGATGTGGCCCTCCGGCACGTCCTTCACGGTGAAGCCCGCCTTCTTCAGCAGCGTCTTCGGCTCGAGCCGGATTTGCTGGCCGTGCTGCATCGAGCAGGCGGAATGGTAGGCGACCGTGAGGCCGGACACGTCGCGCCCGGGCGCCACCAGCTTCAGCGTGGTGGCGTATTCCGTCACGTCCTTGGCCAGCGCCGAGACGCGCGCCGCCTTCTCGGCATAGGCGGCGTCCTCGCGCAGCATGAAGCCGTAATCCTTGATCGTGGTGCCGCAGCCGGACGCGGTGATCACGATGGCGTCGAGGCCCTCGCCCTCGATCTCGCGGGTCCAGACGTCGATGGCGCGCCTGGCGAAGCCGTGGCCCTCGTGCTCGCGGCCCATGTGGTGGACGAGCGCGCCGCAGCAGCCCTCGCCCTTGGCCTGCACCACCTCGATGCCGCTCCTCGTGAGGAGCCGGATCGTCGCCTCGTTGATGCCGGGGTCGAGCACGCGCTGGGCGCAGCCCTGCAGCAGCGCTACGCGCCCGCGCCGCTCGCCTTGCGCGGGAAAAACCTGCGGCCCGTCGATCGCCGAGCGCGAGGGCAGGCGCTTCGGCGCCAGATCCAGCATCCCCGCGAGCCGCGGTCCCAGCAGCGGGATCGCCCGCGCCACGGACTTGAACGGCGCGCCGAGCTTCGCCCCGATCAGCGCCAGCCGGAAGCGGTTCGGATAGGGCAGGATCGCGGCGAGCGTGGCGCGCAGCAGCCGGTCGTGCCAGGGCCGCTGGTAGGTTTCCTCGATATAGGCCCGCGCATGGTCGACGAGGTGCATGTAGTGCACCCCGGACGGGCAGGTCGTCATGCACGAGAGGCACGACAGGCAGCGGTCGATGTGCTTCACGACCTCCGCATTGGCCGGCTTACCGTTCTCCAGCATGTCCTTCATCAGGTAGATGCGGCCGCGGGGGCTGTCGAGCTCGTCACCGAGCAGCAGATAGGTCGGGCACGTCGCCGTGCAGAACCCGCAATGCACGCAGGTGCGCAGGATCTTCTCGGACTCGCGGGTCGCGGGATCGCGGAGCTGCTCGGGTGTGAAGTTGGTCTGCATGGCCCTGCTCTCACCCTACGCGTATGATGCATCGTCTCTCCTTCCCTGTAGGGGAAGGTGGCGCCGCGCGAAGCGCGGTGACGGATGGGGCGCGCGAAGCGCGTTCCGCGAAGCGGAAGCGGCGCGACGTCTGCCGGAGGTCGAGCCATTCTTCGGCTTCGCCGAACGCGCGTCCCGCGCGCCCCATCCGTCTCGGCTTCGCCGAGCCACCTTCCCCTACAGGGAAGGACGAGGAACGTCCCGCAGTCCCGTCCTCAAACCCCCGCATACATCCGCCCCGGTTCGAAGATCCCCCTCGGGTCGAAGCTCGCCTTGAGGCCCTTCGTCATCGTCATCATCGGAGCCGCCAGCGGCTCGAAGACGTCGACCGCCGCGCGCAGGTCCGCGGGGGCGCGGATCAGCGTCGCGTGGCCGCGATGGGCGCGGGTCGCGGCGCGCACGATCCGCGCCGCCGCCTCGTCGGCCGCGGTGGAGAGCCAGATCAGGCCGCCGCCCCAGTCGTAGAGCCAGCGCGCGTCGGTCTCGGCCGCGATCGCGGCGGCGAGCGCGGGGGCGCGGCCGGGCGCGGTGGAGATCTTCCACACGGCGCGCTCCGGCGGCGTCACCAAGGGCGCCACGTCGCGCACGCCGCGCCAGAGCGCCTCGCCGTCCGCGTCCTCGACGAGCGCCGGGTCGCCCCAGTCCGACAGGAGCGCCCGCAATTCGCCGAGCCGGTAGCGCACCGACGCCTCGAAGCCCTCGATGCGGATCAAGGTGCCCGCCCCGCCGCCCTCGCCGGGCACGTGCGCCGCGCCGGTCACCTCGTAGGGCGAGCCGAGCGCCGCCGAAAGCGCGGCGATCGCGCGGGCGTCGTCCAGCCCGGTATAGACCAGCGTCGCCGTGCGCTCCGGGATCGGCAGCACCTTGAACGTCACCTCGGTGAGCACGGCGAGCGTGCCCCAGGAGCCCGCCAACGTCTTCACCAGGTCGAGCCCGGTGACGTTCTTCATCACCCGCCCGCCGTTCTTCACGGCCTCGCCGCGGCCGTTGACGAAGCGCACGCCGATCAGCGCGTCGCGCGCGGCGCCGACCATGATCCGGCGCGGACCCGACAGGTTGGCCGCCGCCACGGCGCCGATCGTCGGCTCGCCCTCGGTGCCGAGCAGCGAGCGCAAGTCCGCCGGCTCGAAGGCGAGGCGCTGGTTCTTCGCGGCGAGCGTCGCCTCGACCTCGTCGAGCGGCGTTCCGGCGCGCGCGGCGATGACCAGCTCGGCGGGCTCGTAGAGCGTCACGCCGGTCAGGCCGCGGGTCGACAGCGTCTCCTGCGTCTGCGCCGGGCGGCCGACGCCGCGCTTCGTCGCGCCGCCGGCGATCGACAGCGGCACGGCGCGCGCGGCGGCGTCGGAGACGAGGGCGCGGACCTCGTCCTCGCTCGCGGGGCTGTGGGTCGTCACGCCGCCTCCCGCCCGTCGAGAGCCTGGTCGTCGAGGTCGCGTCCCTCGAGGGGGAACACCTTGGCCGGGTTCAGGAGCCACATCGGGTCGAACACGCCGCGCACCCGCAGCTGCTGGCGCAGATCCTGCGGGTTGTACTGCGTCGTCATCAGGTCGCGCTTCTCGATGCCCACCCCGTGCTCGCCGGTGAGGCAGCCGCCGACCTCGACGCACAGCCGCAGAATGTCCTCCCCCGCCGCTTCCGCCTTTTCCATCTCGCCCGGAGCGTTGGTGTCGAACATCACCAGCGGGTGGAGGTTGCCGTCGCCGGCGTGGAAGACGTTGGCGACACGGAGCCCGTAGCCCGCCACGATCTCGTCGATCCGCTTGAGGACGTGCTTCAGCTGGCCGGTGGGGATCGTGCCGTCCATGCAGATGTAGTCGGCCACGCGACCGGTGGCGCCGAAGGCGGACTTGCGGCCCTTCCAGATCGCAGCGGCCTCGGCCTCGGTCTGGGCGACGTTGAGCGTGCGCGGGTTGAACGGCGCGGCGATGGCGACGATGCGCGCGAAGGCGTCCTCGATCTCCTGCTGCGAGCCCTCCACCTCGATGATCAGCATGGCCTCGACGTCGAGCGGGTAGCCCGCATGCGCGAAGGCCTCGCAGATCTCGATCGCCGGCTTGTCCATGTATTCGAGCGCGACGGGGATGATGCCCGCCCCGATGATGGCGGCGACGCAGGCGCCGCACTCCTCGACCGAATCGAAGCCCATCAGCGCCGGGCGCGCGCCCTCCGCCGCGCGCAGGATGCGCACGGTCGCCTCCGTGACGATGCCGAGCTGGCCCTCCGAGCCCGTCATCAGGCCGAGGAAGTCGTAGCCGGGCGCATCGAGCATGTCCCCGCCGATGTCCACCACGGTTCCGTCGACGAGCACCACCGTGAGGCCGAGCAGGTTGTTGGTGGTGACGCCGTATTTCAGGCAATGCGCGCCGCCGGAATTCATGGCGACGTTGCCGGCGATGGTGCAGGCGAGCTGGCTCGACGGGTCCGGCGCGTAGAAGAAGCCCTCGTGCGCCACCGCCTGGGAGATGGCGAGGTTGGTGATGCCGGACTGGACCCGCATGGTGCGGTTCGCGAAATCCGTCTCCAGCACGCGCGCGAGCTTGGAGACGCCCACGACGATCGCGTCCTCCTGCGGAATCGCCCCGCCGGCGAGCGAGGTGCCCGCGCCGCGGGCGACCACCTTGACCCCGTTCGCGTGGCAGAAGCGCATCACGGCCGACACCTCCTCGGTCGAGGAGGGCAGCACCACCGCCATCGGAAGGCGGCGATAGGCGGTGAGCGCGTCGGTCTCGAAGGCGCGGCGCTCGTCCTCGGTGACGATCAGCGCGTCCGGCGCGACCAGCGGCGCGAGGCCTGCGAGGATGGCGTCGCGCCGCGCCAGGATGCCGGCGTCGGGGGGCGGGAAGGCGATCGACATGGCGCGTCCTCCTCGTCGGGCGGTCGGTTCCTCCCGTCTCGTTCGGACGGGTTCCAATCTCACAATAGGCGCAACGCTTCCCGCTTAACAGGGGCGTCGCCTGCGCTAGATTGTTTCCCCCCGTGACATAATCGAGGGCGACCATGGACCGGCTGGGTGATCTCGACGTCTTCGCGCGCATCGTCGCCGCGCGCTCGATGTCGGCGGCGGGGCGCGAGCTCGGGCTCTCGCCGGCGGTGGTGTCGAAGCGCATGCGGCGGCTCGAGGAGCGGCTCGGCGTGCGGCTCCTCCAGCGCACGACGCGCTCCCTCGCGCTCACGGAGGCCGGGCGCGGCTTCCACGAGCGGGTGGTGGCGATCCTCGCCTCGGTGGAGGAGGCGGAGGCGTGGGCGATGTCGGGGGCGGCCGAGCCGCGGGGCCTGCTGCGGGTCTCCGCACCGACCTCGTTCGGGCGCATGCACGTCGCGCCCCATCTCGTGCGCTTCCTCGACGCCCATCCGCAGGTGACCCTCGACCTCGCGCTCTCCGACGCCTTCGTCGACGTCGTCGCCGAGGGGCTCGACCTCGCCATCCGCATCGCGGACCTGTCGGATTCGAGCCTCGTCGCCAAGAAGCTCGCGCCGAGCCACCGGGTGCTGGTGGCGACGCCGGGCTACCTCGCCACGCACGGCACGCCCGCCGATCTCGACGCGCTCGCCCGCCACACGCTGCTCGTCCACGGCACGCCGGAATGGCGGCTCGACGGCCCGGACGGCCCGCGCACGGTGCGCATAACCTCGCCGCTGCGCACCAATTCCAGCGAAGTGGTGCGCGAGGCGGTGCTCTCGGGCGCGGGCATCGCGCTGCGCTCGACCTGGGACGTGGGGCCGGAGCTGAAGTCCGGCGCGCTGGTGCGCGTGCTCCCCGCCTGGCGCTCCTCCGCCCGCGTCGCCATCCACGCGGTGTATCCCAGCCGGCGGCATCTGGAGCAGAAGACGCGGGCGTTCATCGATTTCCTGGAGAGGCTGTATGGGCCGACGCCGTATTGGGATGCGGGGTTGGGGTTGTGAGGAGGGGGAGGTGCCGGCCGAGCCACGGTCCCGCCCCGCCATGCCCTCGCCATGCCTACGCATGCCAGCCTCCCCCCTCCCGCAACGCTCCCGCCTCGACCGGCGCGCGTGGAGCGCGTATGAGCGCCGGGCCACACGCACCGCCCCGCCGCAGGACACGCAAGGAGCCCGCCCATGCATCGCCTCAACGGCAAGGTCGCCCTCGTCACCGGCGCCGCGCGGGGGATCGGGGCTGCGATCGCGAAGGCCTTCGCCACGCAGGGCGCCTTCGTGCTCGTCACCGACATCGACGAGGCCGGCGCCGCCGCTCAGGCCGAGCAGCTCGGCCCTTGCGCCGCGCACACCAAGCTCGACGTGCGCGAGGAGGCGGACTGGATCGCCGCGGTCGACAATCTCGTCGCGGCGCGCGGCAAGCTCGACGTGCTCGTCAACAACGCCGGCATCACCGGCTTCGAGAACGGCATGGTGCCGCACGATCCCGAGCACGCCGCGCTCGCCGACTGGCGCGCGGTGCACGCCGTCGATCTCGACGGCGTGTTCCTCGGCTGCAAGCACGCGATCCGCGCCATGCGCCCGGCGGGGACGGGCTCGATCGTCAACATAGCCTCGCGCTCGGGGATGGTCGGCGTACCGGGCGCCGCCGCCTACGCCTCCGCCAAGGCGGCGGTGCGCAACCACACCAAGAGCGTGGCGCTCTACTGTGCGGCGCAGGGCCTCGAGATCCGGGCCAACGCGATCTGCCCCGCGGCGATCCTCACCCCGATGTGGGAGGTCGTGCTCGGCACCGGCCCAGAGCGCGCCGCCCGCGAGGCGGCGGCGCTGGCGGACTGCCCGATGAAGCGCTTCGGCCGCCCCGAGGAGGTCGCGGCGCTCGCTGTCCTGCTCGCCTCCGACGAGGCGCCCTACATGACCGGCGCCGAGCTCGTGCTCGACGGCGGCATCCTCGCCGGCGGCGCCGCGCCGTCGCCGGCGGACGGATGAGAGGCGGTCGGAGCCGAACACCGTCGTGCCGCGGGACCCCGCCCCTGATCCGCTTCGCGGATCGTCCCCGCCCCGATGGGGCGGGAGCGGCCCTCTCACCCCGCCTTGGCGACCCCGATCTCGATCTCGCCGCCCTTGAGCGGTCCCTGCGCGAGGAATCCGGCGGGCGTGCCGTCCGTCCAGCGCACGGAGGTGGCGAGCGTCTCGCCGGCGAGCATGTCCGCGAAGGCCGCGACCTCCTCGCGGACACCGGCCTGCCCACGGAGCTCGAGCACGATCCGGTCGGCGACGTCGAGCCCGGCGTCCTTGCGCGCGGTCTGGACGAGGCGGATCAGGTCGCGGGCGACGCCCTCGCGCTCCAGCGCGGCGTCGAGCGTCGTGTCGAGCACGACGACGCCGGTGCCCGACGCGAAGGGCATGGCGTCGACGCCGCCCTCGGCCTCGAAGCGGAACTCGAACTCGCCCGGCTCGACGATCGCGCCCTCGACGACGACGCGGCCGGCCTCGCCCGGCGTCCAGGCGCCCGCGAGCCCGGCCTTGCGCACGGCGCCGAGCGCCTTGCCGAGGCGCTTGCCGACCTTGGGGTCGACGGCGACCACGGTCTTGCCGAAGCGGCCGGGATCGTCGACGAGGCGGACCTCCTTGACGTTCACCTCGTCGGCGATCAGCGCGCGCATCGGCTCGAGCGTGGCGCAGTCCGCATAGGCCACGGTGAGCGACCGAAGGGGCTGGCGCACGCGCAGGCCCTTGTCGGTGCGGATCGACAGCGCCGCCGAGCAGACCTCGCGCGCGAGGTCCATGCGTCGCACGAGCTCGGCGTCCGCCGGAAGCGCGGCGGCGTCCGGCCAGTCGGCGAGGTGGACGCTCGCGTCGTCGCAGAGCACCGCGTGCATGTGCTCGGTGAGGAACGGCAGGAAGGGCGCCAGCGTCCGCGTCGCGGTGACGAGCACGGTGTAGAGCGTGTCGTAGGCGTCGCGTTTGTCCTGGGTGATCTCCGATCCCCAGAACCGGTCGCGCGAGCGGCGGATGTACCAGTTGTTCAGCGTGTCGATGAAGGGCAGGTAGGCCGCCGTGGCGCGGGGGATGTCGAGCGTCTCCATCGCGCTGTCGACGGCGCGCACGAAGTCGCCGGTCTTCGACAGGATGTAGCGGTCGAGCTCGCCCGTCGCGTCGGTGCGGAACGTGCCCTTCACGCCGTCGGTGTTGGCGTAGAGCGTGAAGAAGTAGAACGCGTTCCACAGAGGCAGCATCACCTGCCGCACGGTCTCGGCGATGGCGCGCCCGTCCTTGGGCATGGCGAGGTCGCCGCCGGCGAGCAGCGGCGAGGAGACCATGTACCAGCGCAGCGCGTCCGCCCCGTGGGTGTCGAACACGTCGACCGGGTCGGGATAGTTCTTCAGGCGCTTACTGAGCTTCTGCTTGTTCTCGTCGAGCACGACGCCGTGGCAGATGCAGCTCTTGAACGGCGCACGATCGAACAGCGCGGTCGAGAGCACCATCAAGGTGTAGAACCAGCCCCGCGTTTGCGCGACGTATTCGACGATGAAGTCGCCGGGGAAGTGGCTCTCGAACCAGTCCTTGTTCTCGAACGGGTAGTGCACCTGGGCGAACGGCATGGACCCGGACTCGAACCAGCAGTCGAACACGTCCTCGATCCGGCGCATCGTGGACTTGCCGGTCGGGTCGTCGGGGTTGGGGCGCGTCAGCTGGTCGATCATCGGGCGATGCAGATCCTCGAGCTTGACCCCGAAGTCCCGCTCCAGCTCCGCGATCGAGCCGTAGACGTCGACGCGCGGATAGTTCGGGTCGTCGGACTTCCACACCGGCAGCGGCGAGCCCCAGAAGCGGTTGCGCGAGATGTTCCAGTCGTGCGCGTTCTCGAGCCACTTGCCGAACAGCCCGTCGCGCACATGGTCCGGCACCCAGCGGATGTCCCGGTTCAGCTCCACCATCCGGTCGCGGAAGGCGGTGACCTTCACGTACCAGGACTGGACCGCCTTGTAGATCAGGGGCTGGTCCGTGCGCCAGCAATGCGGGTAGGAGTGGTCGTAGCTCTCGTGGCGCAGCACGCGGCCCGCTTCCTTCAGGTCGCGGATGATGTCCTTGTTGGCCTCGAAGACGTTCTTGCCGGCGTAGGGCGGCACCTGGTCGGTGAAGTTGCCGGCGAGATCCACCGGGTCGATCACCGGGATGCCGGCGGCGGTCGCCACCCGCATGTCGTCCTCGCCGAAGGCCGGGGCGAGGTGCACCACGCCGGTGCCGCCGCCGAGTTCGACGAAGTCGCCCGCGATCACCTGGAAGGCGTTCGGCGCGTCCGCGAAGAAGGGGAAGAGCGGCGTGTAGCGGCGCCCGACGAGGTCCGAGCCCTTCAGCGTGCCGACCTGCTCGTAGCCCTCCAGCTCCTTCTTGTACGCCTCGATCCGTGCCTGCGCGACAATGGCGCGCTCGCCCCCCTTGGCCAGCACGGCGTAGTCGGCATCCGCGTTCACCGCGAGCGCGAGGTTCGAGGGCAGCGTCCAGGGCGTCGTCGTCCAGGCGTAGAGCTTGGGCGCGATGTCCTCGCCGGGCGCCTTGTCGAGGGTGAAGCCCACCGTCAGCGCCGGGTCCTGGCGCATGCGATACGAGTTGTCGAGGCGTGTCTCGAAGTTCGAGAGCGGCGTCTGCACGGCCCAGGAATAGGGCACGACGCGGTAGCCCTCGTAGATCAGGCCCTTGTCCCAGAGGGTTTTGAAGGCCCACAGCACGCTCTCCATGAAGGAGCGGTCCATGGTCTTGTAGTCGTTGCGGAAGTCGACCCAGCGGCCCTGGCGGGTCACGTAGTACTCCCAGTCGTCGGTGAACTGCAGCACCGAGCGGCGGCAATGCGCGTTGAAGCGCTCGATGCCGTACTCGACGATCGACTGGCGGCCCGAGAGGTTCAGCTCCTTCTCGGAATGCAGCTCGGCGGGCAGGCCGTGGCAGTCCCAGCCGAAGCGGCGGTCCACCGCCTTGCCCTTCATCGTCTGGAAGCGCGGCACCAGGTCCTTCACGAAGCCGGTGACGAGGTGCCCGTAGTGCGGCAGGCCGTTGGCGAAGGGGGGCCCGTCGTAGAACACGAATTCCGGCGCGCCCGCCTCCTTGCGCTGCGCGATCGAGCGCTCGAACGTCCGCTCGCTCTTCCAGCGCGCGGCGACCTTCTGCTCGAGGTCGGGGAAGTTCGGGTTCTGCTCGACGGGCGGGTAGGCGCGGGTCACGGGGCGGCCTCGTTTCCTCAGCATGGGAGCCGGTGAATTAAGCGTTCCGGCGGCGCGATGCAACGGACTGCGGAACCCGGCCCGCGCGGGGCGGGCATGCGCCGGCCTCCGGGCGGTCGACAAGCCGGCCCGTCTCCCGCATCGTGCGCCGCGATCGATCGGGCGAGACGCGAGGGAGGAGAGCATGGCGGGGAACGCGAGGGTGGACGAGATGGGCACGCGGGCGATGGCGATGATCGCCGATCTCGCCCGCCACACCGACGAGCCGGGCCGGCTCACCCGCCTCTACCTCTCCCCCGCCCACGCCGCCTGCGCCGACGCCACCGCCGCCCTGATGCGCGACGCGGGGCTCACCGTGTCCCGCGACGCGCTCGGCACGATCGTCGGCCGCCGCGAGGGACCGACGTCCGACGCGCCGACGCTCCTGATCGGCTCGCACATCGACAGCGTGGTGAACGCCGGCATCTACGACGGGCCGCTCGGCGTCGTCTGCGGCATCCTCGCGGCCGATGCGCTGCGCGCGGAGGACCTGCCCTTCGCGCTCGAGATCCTCGCGTTCGGCGACGAGGAGAACGTGCGCTTCCCCACCTCGCTCGCCTCCTCCTCGGCGCTCGCCGGTGATTTCCGTCCGGAATGGCTCGACGGCGCGGACGCCGAAGGCGTCACCCTGCGCGACGCGCTTCGAGCGTTCGGCTGCGACCCGGCGGGCATCGGAGCCATCGCGCGCGACCCGGCGCGCACGCTCGGCTATCTCGAGGTCCACATCGAGCAGGGGCCGGTGTTGGAAGCGAAGGACCTCGCGGTCGGTGTCGTGACCGCCATCAACGGCGCGACCCGCGCGCGCTGCACGGTGGAGGGCATGGCGGGCCACGCCGGCACGGTGCCGATGGGCATGCGCCGGGACGCGCTCGCCGCCACGGCCGAGATGATCGCCCTCGTCGAGCGCGCAGGCAGCGCCGCCCGCGACGCGGTGGCGACGGTCGGCGTGTGCACGGTCGAGCCCGGCGCGCTCAACGTCATCCCCGCGCGCACCCGCTTCACCCTCGACATCCGCGCGCCGGACGACGCCGTGCGTGCGGCGCTGGTGGAGGAGATCGTCTCGGGCTGCCGCGCCATCGCGGCGCGGCGCGGCGTCGCCTTCGCCGAGGAGCGCTTCATGAACCAGGCGGCCACCGCCATGGACGCGCACCTCGCCGCGGCGCTGGAGACCGGCGCCGCCCGCGCCGGCGAGGAAACGATCCGCCTGCCCTCCGGCGCCGGCCACGACGCGGTGGCCATGGCGCGCCTGTGCCCCTCCGCCATGCTGTTCGTGCGCTGCGAAGGCGGGGTGAGCCACAACCCGGCGGAGCGCATCACGGCGGCGGACGCGGGGGCGGCGGTGCGGACGCTGGTGGAGGCGGTGCGGGTGCTGGCGGAGGGGGCGCGGGGCTAGGGGCGGCCGTTTTCGCGGATCAACTCCACGAGGACGTCGACGTCGGTATAGGGGTTGGTGGCGCCGTCCTGCTCGCGGGCCGCGCGCAGGCGGCCGGCGCGGATGACCGCGTCCTCATGGTGCGGCCGGATCGCATCGTAATCGAGGAGCTTGGCCCGGCGGTAGCCCGGAAAGCGTTCGCAGACGCGCTCGACCGCCTGCGCCGAGGTCATGGGGCCGAGCCCTTCCACCATGTGGAGCAGCGCCCAGACCTCGAAGCACGGCTCGGAGTAGGCGACGCGCACGTCGCTGGCCTCCGCCCGCCGGCGCAGCTCTGGGACGCCCGGGTGCTCGTCGCAGTCGAAGACGACCCAGATCTCGTGCGCGCCCGCGAAACCCTCCCCCTTCGCGGCGCGCCGCGCGGCGATCGCCGCCTCGACCAGCTCTGCCGGCTTGCCGCCCGCGCGCCGGATGTCGAGCTTGATCCGGACCTCCGCCGCGATATGGCGGAGATAGGCCGGCTCGGTCACCTCGCCTTCGCAGAAGAGCGTGATCTTGAGGCGCGGCGTCTCGCGCGGCGGCCGTCGCGACAGCCGGCCGCCGCCCCTACCCATCGGCGCTCTCCTCGCTTCTGCGCGCGAAGGCCTCGAGCGGCGCGAGATAGGGCACCGCCCCGAAGCGCCCGTCGAGATACCCCCGCTCGATGTCGTCCTCCCGCCGGGTGCGGAAGTCGGTGAGCGGGTAGAGCGTGGTCGCGCCCTCGCGATCCTTCTCCGTGAACCAGATCTGGTCGCGGCGCAGGATGTCGGAGGCGAGGAGGTTGGTGTCGTGGGTGGTGGCGAGGAGCTGGGCGCCCTTGGTGTTGATCCGCGGATCGGTGAATAGCGAGATGATCCGCAGGACGAGGTCGGTGTGGAGGCTGGCGTCGAGCTCGTCGACGACTAGTAGGCCGCCGATTGCCAGCACATCGTTTGCCTTCAGCACGAGAGAGCCCATTCGCAGCGTTCCGCGGCTCTCCTCCTCGATGCCCACCTCAAATGTCCGTCCATCGGCTCCCCTGTGGGCGAAGCCGTGGAACGTCAAGAAGGCCTCTTCATCGGTAGGCTCCAACCCTCCATCGACAATGCGGAAGACGGTCCCTCCTTTTGAGGGTTGCTGTCGCTCGTAGATCCGCTCGATGCCGACGTCCGCTTCACGCAGGAAGCGAGCGAGCCCCTCACCGTGCGGTGCGCTCAACCATTGCTCGATATCCGAAGCGTAGACCTGAATAGCGAGGTCGAGCACCGTCTCGCGTGTGAAGAACTGCTGGATCGCAGTCAACCCCCCATGCCCATGCTGCGCCGCTGTCGACAAGAACAACGCATTCGGCCGCAGAAACCCCTCGATCGCCCTGTTCGCCCCCTTCAACCCCTTCCCGAACCGCATCGGCCCCTCGGCGTCGCGCTCGAACCACACCTGCCGGTGGCCGTGCGGCCAGGCGTGGAGCCATTCGCGGGTGAAGGCCCGGTCGGTCACGTCGAAGCCGTAGGCGTAGCGCACGCCCCCGAGCAGGAGCTCGATCTCGAACGTCGTCGGCGCGTCGTTCCGCTCCGCGAGCGCGAAGGGCGTGCGGGTGATCCGACCCATCGGCTCGTTCTTGCGAAACGAGGCCACCACGTGCCGGCGCATCTCGGCGAGGGCGCCGAGCACGTTCGACTTGCCAGAGGCGTTGGCGCCGTAGATCAGCGTCGCCGGCAGCAGGCGCTGCTTGAGGGCGGGCGCATCGAAGGTCTGGCTCGTCCCGCCCTTGAGCGACGACGCGACGAAGGAGATCTCCTGGTATTCGCGGATCGAGCGATGGTTGGCGACCCCGAAGCGGATGAGCATGGCACCTTGTCTCCCGCGGCTCCCGGAGTGCCGTTTTCGGGCCAATCCTGCGGAAAATCCGCACGTATGGGGGCAATATGGATCATGATCGGCCCTCCGTCCATCTGCACCGGCGCGGGCGCCGCTTCCGCGCGCCGCCGCCGGACTTACCCATTGCACCCCGGCCCCGCTTCCCCCATCGTTGTGCGCCGCCGCGTGGCGCGGCGGGGCTGGCGTCCCGAGGGGCATCGAGGGTTCATGGCGGTCGATCTGACACCGCACGAATTGCGCGCGCGAGTGCTCGCCGAGGTCCACGCGCGGCCGTCCGCACCGATGGAGACGCCCCGGCGCATCCTGCACTACGCCTTCATGACGGACGGCGAGGCGGCGCAGCGCGATCGCGAGGCGCTCGCGGCCTTCTGCGCGCAGCTGGGCCTCGACGGGCCGGCGGCGGGGGCCAAGCACCACCGCGTCGTGTTCTCGGGCACGCTCCTGCGCTGGGAGAGCCACAGCGAGTTCACGACCTACTCGTGGGAGTTCGGCGACCCGAGCGTCACCGACGCGCCGGCGCCGCAACCCTTCCGCCCGGCGGTCGACGGGCTGATGGGCGTCATGCGGCTCGTCCCGCAGCCCGGACCGCTGATGGTGGCCGCCGACCTCCACCTCATCCCCGCGACGAGCCTGCCTAAGGGGCCGCAGAGCGTGTTCGGCGACGTCCACCTCGCCGCGGCGCAGGTCGAGAGCGGGGCGGCGACCATCGCCACGGACTTCCGCACCGATGCGCACGGCTTCGTGCGCATCCTCGTCGTCGACGAGGGCATGGAGCGCGCCCAGGCCGGCGCCATCGTGCAGCGCGTTCTCGAGGTCGAGACATACCGCACCCTGACGCTGCTCGGCCTGCCGGAGGCGCAGGCCATCGGTCCCTCGGTGCGGCGCATCGAGACCGAGCTGCCGCTGGTGATGGCGGCGATGGAGCGCTCGGACGGGCTCGAGCGCAATCGCGAGCTGCTCGACCGGATCACCCGGCTCGCCGCGGAACTCGAATCGGGGGCGGCGGCGGCGCTCTTCCGCTTCGGCGCGACCCGCGCCTATTCGGATCTGGTCCGGCTTCGCCTCGGCGCGCTGGAGGAGAAGGCGCTCACCGGCTTCGACTCCTGGTCGGAATTCCTCGACCGCCGCCTGCAGCCGGCGATCCGCACCTGCGCCTCCATGGAGGAGCGCCAGGCCAACCTCTCGCGCAAGCTCACCCGCGCCGCGCAGCTCTTGCGCACGCGCATCGACATCGAGCTGGAGAGCCAGAACCGCGACCTCCTGCGCGCCATGAACGAGCGCGCCCGCATCCAGCTGCGGCTCCAGCAGACCGTCGAGGGGCTCTCGGCGGCGGCGATCACCTACTACATCACGGGGCTGATCTTCTACGTCCTGCGCGGCCTCTCGGAGAGCGGCGTGCCGGTGGAGCCCTATGTCGGCACGGCGATCGCGGTGCCGATCGTCCTCGCGGTGATCCTCCTCCTGGTGCGACGGCTCAGAAAGCGCCATATGGACGACGACGCGGCCGAGGAGGCGGCGCTGCGCGACACCGTCGCGCGCCAGCGCACGGTCTCGCGAGAGGCGCCGGGCGAGCGAGAGGAGGGCACGCCATGAAGGACCTGATGGGGCTGATGAAGCAGGCCCAGGCCATGCAGGAGAAGATGCAGGAGACGCAGGCCGAGCTCGAGGAGATGATCGTCGAGGGCCAGGCCGGCGGCGGCGCCGTCACCGTGCGGCTCTCCGGCAAGGGTGCGCTCAAGGGCGTGACCATCGACCGCTCGCTGATGGTCCCCGACGAGACCGAGATCCTCGAGGATCTCATCGTCGCCGCCTGCAACGACGGGCGCGTCAAGGCCGAGCGGGCGATGCAGGAGCGCATGTCCGAGATCACCAAGGGCCTGCCGCTGCCCCCGGGCATGAAGCTGTTCTGACACCTCCGTCCCCCGTTCGAGAGCCCAGAGCCATGGCCCGCGGCGTCGCCGGCCCCGAGATCGAGCGCCTGATCCAGCTCCTCGCGCGCCTGCCGGGCCTCGGGCCCCGCTCGGCGCGGCGAGCGTCGCTGGCGCTCTTGCAGAAGCGCGAGGGGCTGCTCGTGCCGCTGGCGGAGGCGATGCGCGTCGCAGCCGAGCGGGTCGTCGTGTGCGCGACCTGCGGCAACGTCGACACCTCCGACCCCTGCGCGGTGTGCGCGGACCCGAGCCGCGACCCGTCGATCCTCGTCGTGGTGGAGGACGTCTCCGACCTCTGGGCGCTCGAGCGGGCGGGGGCGCTGCACGTGCGCTACCACGTGCTCGGCGGCGTGCTGTCGGCACTCGACGGGATCGGCCCGGAGCAGCTCGCCATCGCCGGCCTCCTCGCCCGCGCGCAGGACCCGGCCGTGCGCGAGGTGATCGTGGCGCTGCCGGCCACCGTCGACGGCCAGACCACGGCGCACTACCTCACGGAGGCGCTCGCCGGGCTTCCGGTGAGCGTCACCCGCCTCGCCCACGGCGTGCCGGTGGGCGGCGAGCTGGACTATCTCGACGAGGGGACGCTGTCGGCGGCGCTGAGGCGGCGGACGGCGGTTTAGTCGCTGCACGAACCGCCGGGGCGGTTCGACCGTTGACGCGCCATGACAGTCCCGACCGCCCAGCTACGACCCGCCACGCTCGCCGGCACTCTCCTCGCCGCCACTCTCCTCGCCGTTCCCCTCGTCCTCCCCGCCACCGCCCAGGACGTCGCCACCGGTGATCTCCCCGCCCTGCGGGCCGAGGCGCTCGCGGAGGTGAACGCCTCGCGGGAGGAGGCGGGCCTCGCGCCGCTGGAGCCCGGGGACACGCTCGACGCCATCGCCCAGGGCCATGCCGAGGACATGCTGGCGCGCGACTACTTCGCTCACGCCTCGCCGGAGGGCGAGACCGTCGGCGACCGCTTCCGCGCGGCGGGCGGGGCTACGAGCGAGATCGTGGCGGAGAACCTCGGTGTCTGCGAGGGCTGCCCGGTTCCGCCGGGCGAGGATCGCGTCGAGGCCATGCATCGCGGCTGGATGGAGAGCCCGGGGCACCGCGCCAACATCCTGCGCGAGGGGCTGACGCGCTTCGGCTTCGGCATCGCCGCCGATCCGGCGAGCCGGCGCACGCTGGCGGTCCAGACCTTCGCCGGGCCCGGCGGGCCCGGCGAAGCGGCCGGCGATCCGCTCGATCCACAGTCCGGTGTCGATGCCGCGGGGGAGACGATCGGCGCCCTGCGCGAGGCGGCCGGCGTGCCGCCGCTCCAGGCCGACGCGGCGCTGACCGCCGCCGCAAGCGACCTCCTGCCCGACGGCGGCGCGAGCCTGGAGCCGCCGGCGCTCGATCTCGGCGCGGCCCTGCGGGGAGAAGCCGGCGCGCGCTTCGCGCAGGTGCGCGCCCTCGTCGCCACCTGCTCGGGATGCGGCGCCGAGCCGACCCGCGACGACGTGGAGCGCTTCGTCGAGCAGTGGTCGGAGAACCGGCGAGACATTCTCGTCGACGCGGATCTCGACCGCTACGGTTTCGCGCTCGGCGCCGACGGGCGCGGCGCCAAGACGGCCATCCTGCTGCTGGCGCAGAGCCGCTGACGCGACCGATCCCGGCGTCGGCCCCTCAAGCCGGCGGCACGAGCGCGGCGTAGACGTCCCCCGAGTTGGCCGCGTGGGGCAGCCCGTCGAGCCGCTCGGCCATGGCCACGGCCTCCATCCAGCCCGGTGCCTCGAGCGTCGCGCTCTCCCCGAGCGAGAGGGCGAAGCGGTAGTTGCCGAGCCCGGCGAGGCGCGCGAGGCAGCGATGGGCGACGCCGCGGGCGATCGTCGTGAACTCGAAGGAGAGCGACGGGATCGCGAAGGACAGGCCGGCCAGCACCCGGTCCTCGAAGCCCTCGACGTCGATCTTGACGAAATCCGGCCGGCCGTGGGCCGCGACCAGCGCGTCGAGCGTCAGGCAGGGCACGACGATCTCCTCGTCCCAGGCCTGCCCCTCCCAGCCCGGCGCGCCGACGGCGGCCTCGACGAAGCCGGTGGAGGCGGTGGAGACGGTGGGGTTGGCGCTGTTGACCCGAAGCCGCACCTCTCCGCTCGCGTCCCCGCAAGCGGCGGCGACGAGCGTCACCCGCGGATCGCGCCCGTGGATCAGCCGCAGGGCCCGGAAGCACGCCGGCTGCGGCTCGAGCGCGACGGCGCGCGCCCCGAGCCGGCGGAAGGAGGCGGTCCGGTCGCCCACGTGCGCGCCGACGTCGAAGGCGAGCCCCCCCTCGGGCACGAACGGCCGGTAGAGCGCGTCCAGCGCAGAGGCACGCGCCGGATCGCCGTGATAGAGGCGCAGCGAGCGCCCGATCGCCTTGGCGCGGGGGCTCATGCGGCGACCCGCGACGGCGCCGGCCCGGCACGCGCCCCCTCTTGCGGCGAGATCTCCCCGCGCGCGAGCGCGGCGATCTCCGGCGGCGGCGCGATCTCCTCGGGGATCGCGCACAGACCGGCGCGGGCGAGCACGCGGCCGAAAGCGGGCTCGGCGGTGACGACGGCGAAGGGGACGGCGAGAAGATAGCCGGCGCACATCACCAGTGCGACCGGCCACGCGGCGGGGATCAGCGCGAGGACGAGCCCCATCACCGCGACGCCGAAGGCCGTCGTCGTCCAGAGGCCGCGCGCCGCGTCGCGCCAGGAGAGGCCGTGCGCGTCCCGCGCCTGGCCGTTCCAGACCGTGGCGCGGCCGAAGGCGAGCCCGATCATGAACAGCGTCAACCGCAGCGAGGCGGCGGCGCCGAGAAAGGCTGAGAACACGAATTCCAGCACCGCGCTCGCGAGGAAGCGCCGCCGCCCGCCATACGCCGCCATGCCTCCGGGGGTCAGCGCGACGTCGAGCACGCCGAGTGCGCGCGGCGCGAGGGACAGGGCGAGGAAGGCGGCGTAGAAGCCGAGCGCCGCGCCGACGGGGAAGGTCGCTGGATCCGTCGTCGCCGCGAGAACCGGCGCGAGCGCCAGGATCAGCGTCATCGCCGGCACGGCGGCGAACATCATGATGGCGAAGACGAGCTGAAGCCGGCTCGTCGGCGCGAGGCCCGTCATGCCGAGGAGCCTGGGATGGAGGTATTGCAGGTTCCCCTGGCACCAGCGCAGGTCACGCTTGGAGAAGTCGAGGAAGGTCGGCGGATTGTCCTCCCAGGAGCCGCCTTCCCGCGGCAGCACCCGCACCTCCCAGCCGGCGCGGCGCATCAGCACGGCCTCGATCTGGTCGTGCGAGAGCACGGCGCCCGCGAGCGGCCCGCGCCCGGATAGGGTCGGGAGGCGGCAATGCTCCCGGAAGGGCGCGACGCGCACCAGCGCGTTGTGGCCCCAGTAGGGTCCGCAGTCCCCCGTCCACCAGGCCGCGCCGAGCGTGAAGGGGCGCATGCCCTGGCGCATGCCGAACTGGAAGATGCGCGCGAACGCACTCGTGGAGGGCGCGCCGACGACGAGGCTCTGGAGGATACCGATCTCGGGATGCGCCTCGAGGATGCGCGTCATGCGGACGATCTCCGCGCCGGACATCAGGCTGTCGGCGTCCAGCGGCAGCATGAGGTCGTAGCGCGCACCCCACCGCTCCAGGAAGTCGCGCACGTTGCCGGCCTTGAAGCCGACATTGTGCGTGCGCCGACGGTAGACGATCCGCGTGCCGGGCCCGGCGGCGGCGCGCCAGGCGGCGACCTCGCTCTCCTCGCGCGCCGCGATCGTCGGGTCGGAGGTGTCGCTCAGCACGTACCAGTCGAAGGCGCCGCCCTCGCCCGTCGCCGCGAGGCTGTCGCGCACGATCGCGAGCCGCCGGATCGCCCGCGCGGCGTCCTCGTTGCGCAGCGTCATGAACACGGCGACGCGCCCGCGAATCGGCGTGGCGGCATCGCCGGCGGCGGCGAAGGGCGCCACGTGCGCGAAGGGGTCGCGCGCCAGCCGGGCGATCGAAAAGCCGATCCCGGCGTTGACGAGGCCGAGCACCGTCCAGGGAGCGGCGAGCGCGAAGGCGGCCAGCATCACGACGTCGAGCGCCCCGAGCCCGTCCGCTGCGAGGATCGCGATCGCGGGGATCGTCAGGGCGAGGAAGCCCGCGAGGGTGAGCCCCGCGACGACGAACCGGCGTCCCGCGTGCGTATCGGTCCGGATCGCGTTGGTCTGGATCGTGTTGGTCTGGACAGGCGGCTCGACCGTATGGGAAGGAACCGCGCCCGCCGCGCGGCCGTCCGCGCACCCCTCGAGGGCGCGGGATCCGGTCAGCAGGGTCGGGCGCACGAGATCGTTCATCGAGCCGTCCTCGGGAAGACGCTGGAGGTGCCATGCCGCGCGACGGCGAGACGAATGGGAGAGACGCCGTGACGGACGCGCCGCCGGAGGCGACGGCACGCGCTCTCTGGTACGTCGGTCGCGGGCGCGCGGTTCTGCGCGAGCGGGCGATTGCGACGAAAAAGCCCGGGGACCTGCGCATCCGCACGCTCTGGAGCGGCCTCAGCCGCGGCACCGAGCGGCTCGTGTCCGAGGGGCGGGTGCCCGCCTCGGAACACGCGCGCATGCGGGCGCCGCTGCAGGAGGGCGCGTTCCCGTTCCCGGTGAAGTACGGCTACAACGCGGTGGGCGTCGTGGAGGACGGCCCGGCCGGGCTCGTGGGGAGGATCGTCTTCGCGCTCGCGCCGCATGAGACCCTCTTCGACGCTCCCGAGGCCCTCGTCCAGCCCGTGCCCGATCACGTTCCCGCGCGCCGCGCGGTGCTCGCCGCCAACATGGAGACCGCGCTCAACGCGCTCTGGGACGGCGGCGCCGGCCCCGGGGACCGGATCGTCGTCGTCGGCGCCGGCGTCGTCGGCTGCCTCGTCGCGGCGCTCGCGGCGCGGCTGCCCGGTGCCGAGGTGACGCTCGTCGACGTCGACCTCTCCCGCCGCGCCGTCGCCGAGGCGCTCGGCTGCCGCTTCGCCAAGCCGCTCGATTCGCCGGGCGACGCCGATCTCGTGGTCCACACCTCGGCGACCTCGGCGGGGCTCGCCTGCGCCCTCGCCTGCGCGGGCGACGAGGCGCGCGTCGTCGAGCTGTCCTGGTACGGCGAGGCGACGACGGAGGTCTCACTCGGCGCGCGCTTCCACTCGGCGCGGCTCTCGCTCGTCTCGAGCCAGGTGGGGCGCGTCGCGCCGGCCCGGCGCGGGCGCTGGAGCCATGCGCGGCGCCTCGCCAAGGCGCTCGACCTCCTGGGCGACGATCGCCTCGATGCGCTGATCACCGACGAGGTCGCCTTCGACGACCTGCCGCGGGCACTGCCGCGCCTGCTCGCTCCCGGCGCGCCGGGGCTCGCCACCGCCATCCGCTATTCCTGAAACCGCACGACGAGGCTTCCCCATGTTCGCCGTCGAGGTCCGCGACCACATCATGATCGCCCACAGCTTCGAGGGGGACCTGTTCGGGCCCGCCCAGGCGCTGCACGGGGCGACCTTCGTCATCGACGTGGCCTTCTTCCGCGAGACGCTCTCGCCCGACGGCGTCGTCGTCGACATCGGCCGCGCCCACGAGGCGCTGAAGGCGACGCTCGGGCCGCTGAACTACAAGAACCTCGACGAGGTGCCGGAGTTCGCGGGCATCAACACGACGACCGAGTTCCTCTGCAAGCACGTCTTCGACGCCATGGCCGCCGCCGCCCGCGCGGGGGCGCTCGGGCCGGGCGGGGAGGCGATCGCGAAGATCCGCGTCTCGATCGAGGAGAGCCACGTGGCGCGCGCCTGGTACGAGGCGGCGCTCTGACGATGCCCTCCCCAGGCTCGGCCCCGCTCGCGGCGGCCTTCGCCATCCCCGGCGCGCTGGAGACGGCGACCGGGGGATACGCGTACGCGCGCGCGGTGCTGGCGCGGCTGCCGGATCACGGCGTCGAGGCGACCGTCCTGCGCCTGCCGGACGGCTTCCCGCATCCGACGACGCGCGACGTCGTCGAGAGCGCCCGGCTCCTCGCGGGCGTTCCCGCCGATGCGGCGCTCCTCGTCGACGGGCTCGCCTACGGCGCCTTGCCGGCGGCGACTCTCGACGCCCTGGCGCGACCCCTCGTGGCGCTCGTCCATCATCCGCTCGCGCTCGAGACCGGGCTCTCCCCCGGGCGTGCCGCGGCGCTCGCCGAGAGCGAGCGGCGGGCGCTGGCGCGGGCGACGCGGATCGTCGCGGCGAGCCCGACGACCGCGCGCACGCTCGTCGCCGACTACGGCGTGCGTCCCGAGCGCCTGAGCGTCGCCGTGCCCGGCACCGAGCCGGCAGCGCGGGCGACGGGGGCGCCGACGGGTGCACCACCGGCCCTGATCGCCGTCGGCGCGATCTCCCCGCGCAAGGGCTTCGACGTGCTGATCGCCGCGCTCGCCCGCCTCGCCGACAGGCCCTGGACCCTCGCGATCGTCGGCCCGACGGATCGCGATCCCGCCACCGCGGCGGCGCTGCGCCGGCAGGCGGAGGCGGCCGGCCTCGCGGAGCGCGTCCGCTTCACCGGCGCCGTCGACGCCGCGACGCGCGATGGACTGCTCGGGCGGAGCGACGTGTTCGTTTCCGCCTCCCTCTACGAGGGCTACGGCATGGTGCTGGCGGAGGCGATGGCGCGCGGGCTGCCGATGGTCGCCTCGACCGGCGGGGCAGCCGCCGAGACGGTGCCGGACGCCGCCGCGCTGAAGGTCCCCCCCGGCGACGTCGACACGCTCGCCGCGGCCCTGGCGCGGCTGATCGACGAGCCCGACACCCGCGCGCGGCTGGCCGCCGCGGCCTGGGACGCCGGCGCGGCCCTGCCGCGCTGGGACGACACCGCGGCGCGCATCGCCGACGCCTTGCGCCAGAGCCTGGAGACGGATGGATGAGCGGCTTCTCGCCCGATTGGCTCGACCTGCGCGAGCCCGCCGACCACCGCGCCCGCGACCGCGGGCTCGAGGCGCGCCTCGCCTCCTGCCTCGCGGATCGCGAGAGCGTCCGGGTGGTCGATCTCGGCTGCGGGCTCGGCTCGAACCTGCGCGGCCTCTACCGCGCGCTGCCGGCGCGGCAGTCCTGGCGGCTGGTCGACTACGACGCGGCGCTCCTCGACGGCGCCCGCGCCCGGCTGGCCGCCTGGGCGGACGTCGTCCGCGCGGACGGGGCGGACGGCCTGCGGCTCGAGAAGGACGGGCGGCTGGTCGACGTGACCTTCGCGCAGGCGGATCTCGCGGGCGATCTCGACGCGGCGCTCGGCGAGGCGCCCGACCTCGTCACCGCCGCGGCGCTGTTCGACCTGTGCGGGGAGGCCTTCATCGCCCGCTTCGCCGGGGCGGTCGCGGCGCGCCGCGCCTTGTTCCACACGGTTCTCACCTACGACGGGCGCGAGACCTGGGAGCCGGCGCATCCGCTCGACGCGGCGTTCCGCGCCGCCTTCGTGGCGCACCAGGGCGAGGACAAGGGCTTCGGCGTCGCCGCCGGCCCCGCCGCGACCCGCCATCTCGCCTCCGCCTTCGCGGGCGAGGGGTACGCCACGCATCTCGGATCGAGCCCCTGGCGGCTCGTGGCCCCGCGCGATGCGGCCCTGATCCGGGCGCTCGCCGAGGGGCAGGCGTCCGCAGTGGCGGAGACGGGGCGGCTCGCGCCGGCGGAGGTCGAGGTCTGGCGCGTCGCCCGCGTCGCCGCCACCGCGGCCACGATCGGCCACGCCGACCTGTTCTGCAGGCCGTGACGCTCCCGCCCCCTCGGGGCGGGGACGGCGAGCGAGCGAGCCAGGGGCGGGGTCCCGCGGCTCGACGCGTGCCGTTTCGGCTGTCGCCGGTGGGGAGGACCCCGGGGTCACCCCTCCAGTGGGCGGCGGCAGCCCCAGGACGCGAGGATCTCGGCGGTCTCGTCGGCGACGAAGTGGCGGGCGCTGTCGCGGTCGTAGCCCTCCGCCAGCAGCGCGTCGTAATCCGTCAGCACGTGGCGGACGTAGGAGACCAAGGAGAGCCAGGCGGCGGTCTCCGGGCTCGCGCCCGCCAGTCCGCGGCTGTCGAGCGCGTGGTCGAGGATCGCCTCGCGCTCGAATTCGGGGGCGTCCGGCGCGAGCCGGTCGAGCGCCTCGCCGATGCGGGTGCGCTTGCCGCTCACGACGCCCACCGGCGGGAGCGCCGCCCGCACGGCGCTCGACGGGACGAAGCTGCGGGACGGGGCGAAGGCCGCGCGGTCGAGCCGCGGGTCGAGCTTCGGGTCGGGCATGGGGACGCCTCCAGGTGCACGGGCGACGATCCGACCCGTTCACCGGAGGGAGGGCAACGCGCAAAGCCGCACGAGGCGGGGTTCGCCGATCCCCGGGAACTCCGATCCGATTCCAACGAATGATGAAGCGAGACGCGCACCATGCTCCAGCGACCCGTTCCCATTCCCCCCGCGCCCGGGCAGGAGAGCGTCTGGGACTTTCCCCGCCCCGCGATCTGCGAGCCGACGCAGTGCCTGATCGAGGTCGTCCTCGACGGGCGCCCCATCGCGCGCACGCGCCGAGGCTTCCGCGTCCTGGAGACCTCGCACCCGCCATCCTACTATCTTCCCCCGGACGATGTCGAACCGGGGGTGCTGGTGCCCGCCGGCGGCGGCTCGATCTGCGAATGGAAGGGTCAGGCGGCCTATTTCGACGTCGTCGCCGGGGGCGTGCGCGTCCCGCGCGCCGCCTGGTCCTACCCGCGCCCGACCGCCGCGTTCGGTCCGATGGCCGGCTACGTCACGTTCTATCCGGCGCTCGTGGAGGCCTGCTTCGTCGACGGCGAGCGGGTCGTGCCGCAGGAGGGCGGGTTCTACGGCGGATGGATCACGTCCATGGTGGTCGGCCCGTTCAAGGGCGGGCCGGGCACCCGGTTCTGGTGAAGGCGCGGACGCGGCTCAGGTCGTCGTCATCACCGAGCCGCCGTCGACGCGCCAGTTGGCGCCGACGACATAGCTCGCGCGCTCCGAGCAGAGGAAGGCGATCACGGCGGCGACCTCCTCGGGGCGCCCGCGCCGGCCCACGACGATGCCGGGGCGCTTCTGCGCGAGGAACCCCTCGATCGCCTGCGCGCGGTCGGTGCCCTCCTCGGCGGCCTTCCGGTCCATCATCGCGTCCGTCATCGGCGTCGCCACGAAGGCGGGGGAGACCACGTTGACGTTGACGCCGTCGGGGCCGAAGGCCTTCGACAGGCTCTTGCCGAGCGCGTCGATGCCGGCCTTCGCGACGTCGTAGGGCATCTCCTCGGGGTAGGGCTGCACCGCGTTCTCCGAGGAGATCAGCACGAGCCGGCCCCAGCCCTTGGCGCGCATGCCGGGGATGAAGGCGCGCGCGACGCGCACGGCGCTCATCAGGTCGACCTCGAGCACCTCCCGCCAGCCGGCGTCGTCGATCTCGAGGAAGTCGCCGGTGGGTCCGGTCGTGCCGGCGGCGTGGACGACGATGTCGGGCGCGCCGAACCGCTCCTCCACCCGCGCCTTCAGGCGCGCGACCTCGTCGGGCTTCGTCAGGTCGGCGGTGAAGGGCTCGCAGCGCCCGTGCGCCGAGAGCGCGCGGGCGGCGTCCGCCAGCTCGTCCCCCGTCTTGTCGCTCAGGGCGACGGCGGCACCCTCCTGCAGCAGGAAGCGCGCCGTCTCCCGGCCCATGCCGGAATCGCCGCCGGTGACGAGGGCGATCTTGCCGTCGAGGTCGAGCTTCATCGTGGGTCTCCCGTTCGTCGCATGCATGTATGCTGTGGGCGAGCGAACGCGGCGGCGGGCGATCGCGTTGCGGCGACGCGCGGTCGCGGGCACGGGAGGAACGAGCGGATGGCGGACGATCACGATCTCGAGCGCTTCGTCGCCGCACAGGATCGGGTCTGGGAGAACGTGCGCGTGGAGCTCGCGGCCGGCGCGAAGCGGTCGCACTGGATGTGGTTCGTCTTCCCCCAACTCGCGGAGCTCGGCCGCAGCGCCACCGCCCGGCACTACGGTGTCTCCGGGCTCGCCGAGGCGCGCGCCTACCTCGCCCATCCGCGGCTCGGTCCGCGCCTGCGCGAGGCGGTCGGCCTCCTCCTGCCCCACGCGGGCTCGGACATCCACGCCATCCTCGGCAGCCCCGACGACCTGAAGCTGCGCTCGTGCCTGACGCTGTTCCGCGAGGCGGCGGGGGAGGGAACGGCGGACGCGGCGCTGTTCCAGCGCGGGCTCGACGCGTTCTGGGGCGGGCGCGCGGACGGCGCGACGCTCGAGATGGTCGCGCGCGGGTGAGGTGCGCGGCCCGTGGAACGGGTCACTCGGCCGGGATGCGAACGGCTCCGTCGCCGCGCGCCGCGGCACGCTCCTCCGCACGCTCCGCCGCCGCGAGTTCGGCGTCGAGCCGGGCGGCCTCCGCGGCGCGGGGCTTGGCGAAGCGGGCGAGGAGAAGGTAGGCCACGGGCGTCAGGAACAGCGTGAACAGCACGGAGAGCCCGAGCCCGCCGACGACGACCCAGCCGAGCGCCGCGCGCGCTTCCGCGCCGGCACCGCTCGACAGGACGAGCGGCAGGCCGCCCAGCACGGTCGAGATCAGCGTCATCATCACCGGCCGGAAGCGCACGACGGCGGCCTCGAGCGCGGCGTCGCGCACGCTCATGCCCTCGTCGCGCAGCTGGTTGGCGAACTCGACGATGAGGATGCCGTTCTTGGCCATCAACCCGATCAGCATCACGAGGCCGATCTGGCTGTAGATGTTGAGGCTCGTCCCCGTCGCGGCCATGGCGAGCGCCGCCGCGCCGAGGCCGAAGGGCACGACGAGCATGATCACCACGCCCGAGGCGACGCTCTCGAACTGCGCCGCGAGCACCAGGAGCACGATGGCGAGCGCGAAGGCGAAGGTGATGGCGACGCCCCGCGACGTCTCCTCCAGCGCCGCCGCCTCGCCGAGGAACGCGATGGTCTGGCCCGGCGCGAGGAGCGGCGTCGCCACCGCGCGCACCTGCTCGATCGCCGCGCGCAGGGGCAGGTCGGCGGGGAGCCCCGCCTCGACGGTGACCGAGCGGCGCTGGCGCTCCCGCTCCAGGGAGGGCGACACGCTCTCCTCGGTGAGGCTGGCAAGCGCCGAGAGCGGCACGAGCGCGCCGCCGTTGCCACGCAGCAGGATCTGGGCGAGGTCGTCGGGCTGGGAGACCGCGCCCTCGGGCGTGCGCAGCCGCACCTCCACGGCCCGGTCGCCGACGAAGACGTCGCCGACGCGCCGCCCGTCGAGGGCGGTCTGCAGCGCGAGCGCGACGTCGGCGGGGTCGACGCCGAGATCGGCGGCGCGCGCCGTGTCGAGGCGGATGGAGAGCTGCGGCTGGCTGACGTCGATCGACAGCGAGGGGTTGGTGAGCGCCGGCAGCTCGCGCCGCAGCGCGCCGACGAGGGCGAGGCCGGTGTCGGTGATGGCGTCGTAGTCCTCGCCGAGCACCGCGATGCGCAGCCCCTGGCCGCCGCCGCGGATGCCGAGCGAGTTCGGCGAGATGGCGCGGGCGCTCACGCCGACGACGGCGCCGAGCCTCCCGTTGATCTCGGACACGATCGCCTGCTGGCCGCGCTCGCGCTCGGCCCAGTCGACCAGCGGGGCGGCGATGAAGGCACGGTTCGAGCGGCCCCAGGTGCCGATCACGGCCAGCACGCTCTCGATCTCGCCCGCCTCGACGTAGGGCTCCAGGATGGCCTCGATCTCGGCGACCTTGCCGTCGGTGTAGGCGAGCGAGGCGCCCTGCGGTGCGGAGACGACGAGGAGAACGAAGCCGCGATCCTCCGGCGGGGTGAGCTCCTCGGGCAGGCTCGACCAGGCGATCCAGGCGGCGACGCCGAACAGCGCGCACACGGTCAGCACGACGAGCGGCAGCGCGAGCGCGCGCACGAGGAAGACGCGGTAGAGCGCCACGAACCAGCCGCCGACCGTGCCGAGCGGGTCCAACCGCCGCCGCGGCGCGCCGTCCGCGCGCGGCGCCTCGTCCTTCAGCAGGCGCGACGCGAGCATCGGCGCGAGCGTCAGCGCCACGAAGGAGGAGAGCAGCACGGCGGCGGCGAGGGTGAAGCCGAATTCGGCGAAGAGCCGTCCGGCCTGCCCGGGCAGGAACGAGATCGGGATGAACACGGCCGCCAGCGTCAGCGTCGTCGCGACCACCGCGAAGAAGACCTGTCGCGTGCCGAGCACCGCGGCGGCGCGCGCACCCATGCCCTCCGCCCGGCGCCGCTCGATGTTCTCGATGACGACGATGGCGTCGTCGACGACGATGCCCGTGGCGAGGACGAGGGCGAGCAGCGTCAGCACGTTGACGGAGAAGCCCATCATGTAGATCGCCGCGAGCGTGCCGACGATGGCGATCGGCACGGTGACGGTCGGGATGAGCGTCGCGCGCCAGGAGCGGAAGAACAGCAGGATGATCACGACGACGAGGAGCGTCGCGATCACCAGCGTACGCAGCACCTCCGCCACCGCACTGCCGACGAAGACGGCGTCGTCGGAGCGCACGGCGACCTCGATGCCGTCCGGGAGCGAGCGGTTGAGCTCGTCCACCGTCGCGCGTACGGCGCTCGAGATCGCGATCGTGTTCGAGCTCGCCTGGCGCAGGATACCGGCGCCCAGACCCACGCGGCCGTCCGAGCGCAGCACCATCTCGTCCTCGGCCGGCCCGAGGGAGACGGAGGCGACGTCGCGGATGCGCGTGCCACGGTCCACGAAGGTGGCCTCGATCTCGTCGACGGAGCGTGCGGCGGCCCCCGCCTCGACGAGCACGGTCGAGGACGGCATGCGCAGGTCGCCCGCGGGCGCGTCCGACAGGACGCCGTCGAGGGCGCGGCGGACGTCGGCGATGGTGAGGCCCCGGGCGTTCAGCGCGGCGACGTCGAGCGTCACCCGGAAGACCGGCTCGCGCAGCCCGTAGACCTGGACGTCGGCGACGCCCTCCACCGCGGCGAGCCGATCGAACACGAGGCGCTCGGCGAGGGCCGAGAGCTCCTCGATGGCGTGGCGATCGGAGACGACCGCGAGGCGCAGGATCGCGTCGCCGTCCGCGTCCGCCTTCACCACGCGCGGCTCGGCGGCGTCCTCCGGGAGCCGGCCCACGATGCCGGAGACCGCGTCGCGCATGTCGTTGGCCGCGATGTCGAGGTCGACGCCCTCGCCGAACTCGGCGACGATGCGGCTGCGCCCGCGGGCGCTCGACGAGGAGACGGAGACGAGCCCGGGCACGCGGGCAACGGCGCCCTCGACGAGGCGCGTCACCTGCGCGTCGATGGCGGCGGGCGTGGCGCCGGGGAACTCGGTCGTGACGGTGACGACCGGGCGATCGACGTCGGGCAGCTCGCGGACCGACACGCCGAACAGCGCGGCGAGGCCGGCGAGTACGATCATCAGGCTCATCACCGCCGCGAGCGTCGGGCGGCGCACGCACAGGGAGGCGACGTCTGCGGCGCGGGAGTAGGCGCTCATGCGATCAGCTCCGCTGGCCGCCGGGGGAGGTGGCGCCGGGCACGACCTCCTCGGCGATCTCGACCTCGGCCCCGTCGCGCAGGCGCTGGACGCCCTCGAGCACGACCTGCTCACCCGCCGAAAGCGGCGCCTCCACGAGGACGACGCCCTCCGCCCGGCCGGCGAGCGCGACGCGCACCTGCGTCACCGCACCGTTCGCGACGCGCCAGACGTACGGCCCTTCCCGGTCCCATTGCAGCGCCTGGGCGGGCACCGCGACGCGGGCGGCGCCGGGGAAGGCGAGGGTGACGGTGAAGCTCATGCCCGGCCGCAGCCGGTCGTCGCCGTTGGCGATCTCCGCGCGCACGGGAAGCGCGCGGCTGTCGGGATCGACGCGGCTGTCGATCTCGGCGACCGTCGCGGGGAAGGTCTCGCCCGGATACGCTGCGGTTTGGGCGAGGACCGTGTCGCCGCGCGCGACGCGGGCGGCGAGCCGCTCGGGCACGGGGAAGCGCACGAGGATGCGGCCGCGGTCGTCGAGCGCCGCGACGGGCGTCTGCGTCGACACGCGCTGGCCGATCTCCACCTGGGACAGGCCGAGGCGCCCGGCGAAGGGCGCATCGAGCGTGCGGCGCTCGAGCGCCAGCTCGGCGGCGGCGACCTGGGTGCGCGCCTCGGCCAGCGCCGCCTGCGCCTCCTCCAGCTGTACGGCGGAGGCGGAGCGGCTCTCGGCGAGGCTCTGCAGGCGCGCGGCGCGATCGCGGGCGAGATCGGCGGCGATGGTGGCGCGCTCCAGCGCGATGCGCTGCTCGCGGTCGTCCAGCGACAGGAGCGGCGCGCCGGCCTCGACCCGGTCCCCGGGCGCGAACAGCACGGCGCGGACGAGGCCGTCGTCGGGGGCGAAGAGCGTGACGGACCGCGCCGCCTCGGCGGTGCCGATGACGTCGAGGCGCGTCTCCTCGCGCGACTGCGCGACCGAGCCCACCACGACGCGGCTCGGCCCGAAGCCGCCGCGGCGGGCCGCGCCGGCCGCCGGATCCGGCCCGGTCTCGGCCACGGGCAGGCCGACGCGCGCGGCGAGTTCGACGATCGCCGTCGGCGCGGTCGCCGGCGACAGCGTCGCCCATCCCGCGAGAGCGCCCACGACGAGCAGCATCGCGACGAGCGCTTGCTTCCAGAGTGCCATGAAACTCCCGCCTCGCAGCGCGACCGATGGGCGATGGGCCCGCTCGCGCCGAGCGACATCTATGTCACGCCGGCGCGGGCCGCACCACCAGTACGGACGTTCTCGCGTGCCGGACCACTCGGGCGGCATTGGGGCCGAGGAGATAATCCTCGAGCTCGGGTCGGTGGGCGGACATCACCACGAGATCCGCCTTCGTCTCCTGCGCCCAATGCAGAATCTCGCGGTAGATGCCGCCGTGGCCGACGATGGTCCGGTGCGGGATCTCGGCGGGGATCGCCGCGGCGGTGAAGGCGTTCAATTCCTCGTGAGCGCGCGCGAGCGCCTGCTTCTCGAATCCCTCCGGGAAGAAGCCTCCGACGAGCGCCATGCCGAAGTCGGGCACGACGTTGAGCACGTGGATCGTCGCGCCGAAGGCGCGCGCGTATTCCACCACCGTATCGACGGCGCGCTGCTCGGCTTCCCTGTGGCCGAGATCCACCGCGAGCAGGATGTTCCGGTACATCGTCGCACCTCCTTCGAGCTGTCGCTCCCGCGCCGTCAGGCGCGCACCCCCTCGCCTCCGGCCGCGGAGGTCGTCCCGCGCCCGTGCTTCGCCTCGTCGTCCTGCCGCTTCGCGCGCCGCGTCTGCGCGAGCCAGACGAGCCCGAACAGCAGCGCCGCCGGCAGGTAGGACCAGGCCCGCGCCGGCTGCTCCACGGGCACCTCGACGGCGGTGATCACGACCGCGTTGTCGGGATCGTAGAAGTCGAGGTGGCCGAGCGTGCGCCCGCCCGGGCTCCGGGGGTCGAACGGCTCCTCCAGGAGCACGCGCTCGCCCTCGATCAGGTAGACGAGGCCCGTCGCCTGCTCGAGCCGCGTCGCCGGGTCGAGGTCGGCGCCCGGCAGCGTGAAGGCGAGGGTGCGCTGCTCGACCTGGAGGTCGGAGAAGCGCGGGCCCGAGACGCCGAGACGGACGATCCCGCCCTCGGGCGTCGCCGCGATAGCGTCCTCGATCTGCGTCGCCGGAAGCGGCTCGTAGGGCGGCACGATCTGGTCGATCAGGAAGCCCGGGCGCAGCAGCAGGAAGGCGACGAGGAGGAGCGCCACCGTCTCCCAGACGCGGCTCTTGACGAGGAAGTAGGCCTGCGTCGCCGCGGCGAAGACGAGCATCGCCGCCGTCGCCTTGACGAAGACCCAGATCCCCTGGGCCCAGCCGACGTCGATCAGCAGCAGATCGGTATTGAACACGAAGATGAACGGCAGGAGCACGGTGCGGAAGCTGTAGAAGAACGCCGTGAAGCCGGTCTTCAGCGGATCGCCCCGCGACACC
Organism: Salinarimonas chemoclinalis; assembly: GCF_041514305.1. NCBI lineage: Bacteria > Pseudomonadati > Pseudomonadota > Alphaproteobacteria > Hyphomicrobiales > Salinarimonadaceae > Salinarimonas > Salinarimonas chemoclinalis. The sequence goes on along the minus strand of NZ_JBGMWH010000007.1, from coordinate 32,090 downwards.
GCCGCCGCGGCGAACGACGCGAGCCCGACGGGTGGCGTCACGTCCGCCATGATGCCGAAGTAGAACACGAACAGGTGCGCGGCGATCAGCGGGATGATGATCCCGTTCGCCTGGCCCAGCTCGACGATGACCGGGGCCATCAGCGTCGCCACGACGATGTAGTTCGCCGTCGTCGGCAGGCCCATGCCGAGCACGAGCGAGATCAGCGCCGTGAAGACGAGGATGAGGAGGATGTTGCCGCCGGAGATGAACTCCACGAACTCGGCCATCACCTGCCCGACGCCGGTGAGCGTCACGGTGCCGACGATGATCCCGGCGGTGGCCGTGGCGCAGGCGATGCCGATCATGTTGCGCGAGCCGAGGATGAGGCCCTGCGTCAGGTCGGCGAGGCCCTCCCGCGCGGCTGCGATCACCTGCGCGCCCCGCATCCGGCGAAATAGCGCCTTGAGCGGCTTCTGGGTGACCAGGATGACGAGGAGCAGCATGACCGCGTAGAACGCCGAGAGGCCCGGCGAGCGCTTCTCGACCATCAGGAACCAGACCAGCACGACGATCGGCAGGATGTAGTGCAGGCCGGTCTTGAGCACCTCGGTGGCGATCGGCAGCTCGATCACCGGGGCGTCGGGATCGTCGATCTCGAGGTCCGGCCCCTTCGAGGCGAGCCAGATCAGCGCGACGTAGACGGCGCCGACGATCGCGAGCAGGACCGGCGTCGAGACGTCCGGCAGGACGGCCTGCACGCCGCGGATGCCGAAATAGACGAGCCCGGCGAGGATCAGGATCGAGGCGATGGTGATGCCCGCCCGCAGGAGCGCCGTCGGCAGCGGATGGACCACGCGCTTGGGCAGGGCCGGCATCGCGTTCTTGAGCGCCTCGAGATGCACGAGGTAGAGCAGCGCGATGTAGGAGATCACCGCCGGCAGGAAGGCGTGGGTGATCACCGCCGTGTAGGAGATGCCGACGTACTCGACCATCAGGAAGGCGGCGGCGCCCATGACCGGGGGCATGATCTGCCCGTTGACCGAGGACGCCACCTCCACCGACCCCGCCTTCTCCGCGGAGAACCCCACGCGCTTCATCAGCGGGATGGTGAAGGTGCCCGTCGTCACGACGTTGGCGATGGAGGAGCCCGAGATCACCCCGGTCATCATCGAGGACAGGACGGCGGCCTTCGCCGGCCCGCCCCGCAAGTGCCCGAGCAGGGCGAAGGCCAGCTTGATGAAGAAGTTCCCCGCGCCCGCCTTGTCGAGCAGCGAGCCGAACAGCACGAAGAGGAAGACGAAGCTCGCCGAGACACCGAGCGCCACCCCGAACACGCCCCCGGAGGTCAGCCACATCTGGTCCATCGCCCGCGAGAACGAGGCACCCCCCCATTGCAGGATGTCCGGCACGAACGGCGACGAGCCGAAGAAGACGTAGAGCAGGAACACGATCGCCACGATGGCGAGCGGCGGGCCGAGCGCGCGGCGCGTCGCTTCGAGCAGGAGCACGAGACCGAGGCCCGCGACGACGAGGTCCTGCGTGATCGACAGACCCGGACGGTTGGAGAGCTCGCGGTAGAAGACGAAGATGTAGAGCGCGCAGGCCGCGGCCGCGGCGGCGAGGATCAGGTCGAGGACGGGGATCCGGTCGCGCGGCGAGCGCGAGAGGGCGGGATAGGCGCAGTAGGCCAGGAACAGCGCGAAACCGAGATGGATCGGGCGGATCTGCGCATCGTTCAGGACGAGCGGGAGCCCGGTCAGCCGCGAGAGCACGAAGGGGAGAGGGGAGGCGATGTAGAGCTGGAACAGCGCCCAGGCCAGCGCCACGGCCGTGACGGCGATGCCGACGACGCCGTGCGGGTTTCGCGCGCCGGTGTCCGTCTTCGCGACGAGGTCGTCGAGCTCGCTCCTGCTCGGGCCGCCCTGTCTCGCGCCGCCCTGTCTCGCGCCGCCCTGTCTCGCGCCGCTCGCTGTCGCGGGGCTCTCCGTCGCGGGCCGGGTCTCGTCGGTCATCGTTTCGCTCGCGCTCGCGGCTCCTCCGCGAGGCTAGCCGTCGCGGGCGCCGTCGGGAAGCGTCTCCCGCCGGGGCGGCGGGAGACCGCGGGGCCGGCGCGCCCGCTCGGGGCGCGCCGGCCGCGTGTCACTGCATCCAGCCGCGCTCGCGGTAGTAGCGCTCGGCGCCCGGATGGAGCGGCGCCGACAGGCCGGCCTCGATCATCGTCTCGGGCTCGAGGTTGGCCAGCGCCGGATGCAGGCCGATGAAGCTGTCGAAATTGTCGAACACGGACTTCACCAGCGTGTACACCGCCTCTTCCGGAACCTCGGCGGAGGCCACGAACGTCGCGCCGACGCCGAAGGTCGTCGTCGTATCGTCGGTGCCGCGATACATGCCGCCGGGGATCTCCGCCGTGAAGTAGAAGGGGAATTCCTCGACGAGGGCGTCCACCTCCGGCCCGGTCACGTCCACGAGGACCGCGTCGCAGGACGAGGCCGCCTCCTGGATGGAGCCGTTCGGATGCCCGACGCTGTAGACGAAGGCGTCGACGTTGTTGTCGCACAGCGCCTGGGCCTGCTCGGCCGGGGCGAGCTCGGATGCGAGCGCGAAGGTGCCGGCCGTCCAGCCCTTGCGCTCCATCAGGATGTCCATGAGGGCGCGCTGGCCGGAGCCCGGGTTGCCGATGTTGACGCGCTTGCCCTCGAGGTCGTCGAAGCCGGCGATGCCCGCACCGGCCCGCGCGACGAGGGTGAACGGCTCCGGGTGCAGCGAGAAGACCGCCCGCAGGTTCTCCTGCGCGCCCTGCTCCGCGAAGCGGCCTTCCCCGTTGAAGGCCTGGTACTGCACGTCGGACTGGACCACGCCGAAGTCCAGGTCCCCCCCGCGGATGGCGTTGACGTTGAAGACCGAGCCGCCGGTCGATTCGACCGAGCAGCGGATGCCGTGGTCGCGGCGGGTCTGGTTCATCAGGCGACAGATCGCGCCGCCGACGGGGTAGTAGACGCCGGTGACGCCGCCGGTCCCGATCGAGACGAATTGCTGCTGCTGGGCGATGGCGCCGGTCGAGGCGCCGCCGAGCGCCAGCGCCATCGTGGCGGCGGCCAGCGTCGACTTCAGGGCGAATTGTGCGTGCATGTTCTCGTGTCTCCGTCTGTTCGAGGGAACGACACGCCCGCGTGGTAGGCGTTTTCGTCGTTTTGTCCACGCCCGGCAGTCTTAGCCCATACCTCCGTCGCTTGCCAAGGCGGACGCTCTCCAAGGCTCCGCTTGCTCCTCGCCCCTCGGCACCCGCCCGGGCTCCCGCCCGCGCGGGTGCGAAGACGCGGGAGGGCGGCTTGCCGGCTTTCGCCCACGCTCCGGCGCGCTACAGTGCGGGCGAGAGCGGCGGGACGCACCGGGGAGGGCGCGATGGCGGGACGGCTGGAGGGGAAGGTCGCGCTGGTGACGGCGGCGGGGCAGGGGATCGGGCGCGCCATCGCGGCGGCCTTCGCGGCGGAGGGCGCAGTCCTCCTCGCCACGACGCTGCACCCGGAGGATCTCGACGGCCTGCCCGCGGCGCGGCGGATCGGCCTCGACGTGACCTCCACCGCGGCGGTCGACGCGCTCGCCGCGCAGGTGACGCGCGATCTCGGCGGCATCGACGTGCTCGTCAACTGCGCCGGCTACGTGGCGCACGGCTCCGTCCTCGACTGCGATGAGGAGGCGTGGGACCTCTCCTTCGACCTCAACGTCAAGTCCATGCACCGCACGATCAAGGCCTTCCTGCCGGGCATGCTGGCGCGCGGCGGCGGCTCGATCGTCAACATCTCCTCGGGTGCCTCCTCGCTGAAGGGCGCGCCGGCGCGCTACGCCTACGGCGCCACCAAGGCGGCGGTGATCGGGCTCACCAAGGCGGTGGCGATCGACTTCATTCGAGAGGGCGTGCGCTGCAACGCCATCTGCCCCGGCACGGTCCAGTCGCCCTCCCTCGACGGGCGCATCGCGGCGCTCGCCGCCCGCACCGGGCAGGACGAGGAGGCCGTGCGGGCGAGCTTCGTCGCGCGCCAGCCGATGGGCCGCATCGGCACGGCGGACGAGGTCGCCGCCGCGGCCGTCCACCTCGCCGGCGACGAGAGCGCCTTCACCACCGGCACCACCCTCGTCGTCGACGGCGGCTGGACGCTGTGATCGACCCTCGCACGTGATCGACCCTCGCACAGGAAACGCGACCCCCATGCACGTCCTCGTCACCGGCGCCGCCGGCATGATCGGCGCCAAGCTCGCCCGCCACCTCGTCGCCGACGGGCGCATCGGCGCGCGCGAGATCGCCCGCCTCACGCTCCACGACGTCGTCGATCCGCCGGTTCCCGCGGGCGCGGGCCTCCCCGTCGAGACGATCGCCGCCGACATCGGCGATCCCGCGACCGCGACGCGGCTCGTCGCGGACCGTCCGGACGTGATCGTGCATCTCGCCGCGATCGTCTCGGGGGAGGCGGAGGCCGATTTCGAGAAGGGCTACCGCATCAACCTCGACGGCGGACGCGCGCTCTTCGAGGCGGTGCGGGCGCACGGCGAGGGCTATCGGCCGCGCGTGGTCTTCGCCTCCTCCGTCGCCGTGTTCGGCGCGCCGCTGCCGGAGCCGGTGCCGGAGGACCACGCGCTCACCCCGCTGACGAGCTACGGCACCCAGAAGGCGATCTGCGAATTGCTGCTGGCCGACTACACCCGCCGCGGCATCCTCGACGGCGTCGGCATTCGCCTGCCGACCATCTGCGTGCGGCCGGGGCGGCCGAACAAGGCGGCGTCGGGCTTCTTCTCGAGCATCGTCCGCGAGCCGCTCGTGGGCGAGGAGGCGGTGCTGCCCGTCTCCGACGACGTGCGCCATTGGCACGCCTCGCCGCGCGCGGCGGTGGGCTTCCTCCTGCACGCGGCCGCCCTCGACGGCGCGGCGATCGGCCCGCACCGCACGCTCGACATGCCGGGCGTCGCGGTGACGGTCGGCGAGCAGATCGAGGCGCTGCGGCGCGTCGCGGGCGACGCCGCCGTCGCCCGCATCCGCCGCGAGCCCGATCCGGCGATCGCCCGCATCATCGCCGGCTGGCCCCGCGCCTTCGCCCCGACGCGCGCGCTCGCGCTGGGCTTCCGGGCGGAGGACAGCTTCGACGAGATCATCCGCGTCCACGTCGAGGACGAGCTCGGCGGGCGGATCGCCGGATGAGGCGAAGCGCGGTGAGGCGGTGCGGCGCGCCGATCGCGCCGGCCCTCTTCGTCGTCCGGACGTGGTATGCTCGAGGCGCATGGCTCGTGTGCGCGGCCGGCGGCGGGCGCGGTCGAGTTGCGGCGTGCGCGCACCGGCGACCCTGAGCCGCCGCGGCTTCCCGGGGATGCGCGACTCGTCCCGGCTTCCGCTGCGTGATCCGCTTAAGCTCTTCGTCATTCCCCTTCGGTATGGCTCGTATCCACCGAGCCGCCCAGGCGGACCCGAGGAGAAAGCCGTGCCGCGCATACCCGTTCTCGTCGCAGCGACCGTCGCCGCGGTCCTCCAGCTCGCCCCGGCCACGGCCGCCGACGGCGCGTCGCGTGTCGCCGCCTCGGACGGCGCGCGTGCCGAGACCCGCGCCGAGACCCCCGAGATCCGCATCGGCCCTCCCGCCTCCGGCCGCACGGTGTCGATCGCCGACATCGAGCGTCTGCCGATGCACGAGGTGCCGGGCGGGCTGTCGATGGACCGCGAGGGCACGCACTTCCGGGGGCCTCTCCTCGCCGACGTCCTCGCGCTGATCGGGGCCGACGGCGAAGACGCGGTCACGCTCCGCGGCGCCGACGGTTACGGCGCGCGCATCCCACGGGAGGACTGGGAGCGCTGGCCGCTCGTCCTGGCGACGCGCGTCGACGGCGCGCCGCTCGGTGTCCGCGCACGCGGGCCGGCCCGCCTGCTCTATCCCGTGCACCTCCACCCCGAGCTCGACGACCGGATCTACATCGACAGGAGCGTCTGGCTCATCGCCGAGATCGAGTGGTGAGGGCATGCGGGTCCTTCGCCGCCTGCGCTTCGTGCTGGGGGACCGGGGCGGTCCGCTGGTCGGCACGCTGATCCTGTTCGCGGGCGTGATCGCGACCCTCGTCGCGATCTGGGGCGCGGGCAGCATCAAGCGTGGCGAGATCGACCTCGGCCAGTACATGGTCCGGCACCTGCGCTACACCTATGCCGAGATCGTCGCGCTCGAGGGCCTCCTCGCCACGGCGGCGACGACGCCGGGCGATCCCCGCGCGCACGCGGTGGTCGCGGACGCGGCGGACCGGTTCTACGTGCGTCTCGACATGCTGGATTCACTGAGCCGCGGCCCGATGACGGACCCGGGCACCGTCTTCGCGCCGCTCGCGCGGGATCTGATGGCCGGGCTCGACGCCCTCGTCGCTGCGGGCGCGCCGCTGGACGCGGGGCGCGTCGCCGCGACGCGCGACCTCGCCTCCGCGCTGGTCCGAGAGACGAACGACTACACGCGCGGAATCGAGACCCGCATCGACGAGGCCCTGCGCCGGCAGATCTCGGAGACGAACCGCGCCTGGGTCGGCGTCGTCGGCAGCGTCCTCATGCTCCTCGTGCTGTCGATCCTCTCGGTGGGACTGTTCAGCCGCAACCGCAGCATCGTCTCGCAGCTGCGCACGGCGAGCGGGCGCGACAGCCTCACCGGCACCGCCAACCGGCGCGGCTTCACGGAATGGGCGCGGCGCATGGAGGCGCAGGACGCGTCGCCGCACGCCGTGCTGATCCTGGACCTCGATCGCTTCAAGGCCGTCAACGATCGGCTCGGTCATCCCGCCGGCGACGCCATGCTGGAGGCCGCCTCGTCCTGGCTGCGCCGCGAGTTCGGCGAGGACGGCATCGTGGCGCGCTGGGGTGGCGACGAGTTCGTGGTCGCCGTGCCCCTCGGGCGCGGCGGCGTCGCCGACCTGCGCGCACGCCTGGACGCGCGACGGGCACGCCCGGTCACGGTCGACGTCGGCGGCGAGATCGTGCCGATCGCCTTCAGCTGCGGCATCGCCGTCTGGCCCGCCGACGCGCCCACGATCGAGGAGGCCATCACCTGCGCCGACGCCGCGCTCTACGCGGTCAAGGAGTCCGGTCGTGGCGCGACGATGCCGTTCGCCCCCGGCCTGATGACCAAGCGGCGGCGCGTCGAGGCGCTGCGCGACGGGCTCGCGCGGGCGCTCGCCGAGCACGAGCTCTTCCTCGAGTTCCAGCCGCAGGTCGACGTCCTGCGCGGCACGGTGGTCGCCGCCGAGGCGCTGGTGCGCTGGCGCTGCGGGCGCACGGGCCGGATCGTGCCCCCCGGCGAGTTCATCGCCATCGCCGAGCAGAGCGGCCAGATCGCGACCCTCGACCGGTTCGTGCTGGAGGAGGCCTGCCGCGCCGCCGCGCGCTGGCGCGAGGCCGGCCTCGCGCTGCGCGTCGCCGTCAATTTCTCGCCCCACGGCTTCCGCTCGGCGGTGCTCGCCCGCGAGGTGGCCGAGACGCTGGCGCGCTGGGGCCTCGCGCCGGAGGACCTCGAGATCGAGATCACCGAAGGCGTGCTGCTGGCCGAATGCGAGCAGGTCGGCGCGAGCCTCGCCGCGCTCTCGGCGATGGGCGTGCGCCTCGCGCTCGACGATTTCGGCACCGGCTACTCCAACATCGCCTACCTGGTGCGGCTCGAGCCCGACCTCCTCAAGATCGACCGGTCCTTCCTCGTCGAGGGCGACCCGGACACCCGCGCGAGCGTCCTCCAGGGCGTGCTGCGCCTCGCCGAGGCGCTCGGCGCGGAGACGCTCGTCGAAGGCATCGAGACGCCCGAGCAGCTGCGCTTCGCCACCGGCGCCGGGTGCAGCCTCGTGCAGGGCTTCCACTTCGCCCGCCCGATGGCCGCAGAGGCGATCCCCGGCTTCTGCCGCGACTTCGCGCAGCGAGCCCGCGCGGCCCGTACGGGCGCGCCGGCCGCGGGCGCGGCGGTGGCGCTCGCGTCCTGAGGCGCGCCCTCGCGCCGGCTTGACACGCGGCGCGTCTCGCCACAGACCGTACGCGATGACGAAGCCGCCTCTCGAGATCCTCCTGTGCGCCCCCCGCGGCTTCTGCGCGGGCGTGGTGCGCGCCATCGACGCCGTCGAGCAGGCGCTCGCCCAGCGCGGCGCGCCGGTCTACGTGCGCCACGAGATCGTGCACAACAAGTACGTCGTCGAGAGCCTGCGCAGGAAGGGCGCGATCTTCGTGCGCGAGCTCGACGAGATCCCGGACGGGGACGCGCCGGTGATCTTCTCCGCCCACGGCGTGCCGAAGTCGGTGCCCGACGAGGCGCTGCGCCGGCGCATGCACGCCATCGACGCGACCTGCCCGCTCGTCACCAAGGTGCATCGCGAGGCGCAGGTCCACGCGAAGAAGGGCCGCCACGTCCTGCTCGTCGGCCACGCCGGCCATCCCGAGGTCGTCGGCACGATGGGCCAGCTCCCCGCCGGCACGATCACGCTGATCGAATCGCTCGAGGACGTCGCCGCCTTCGCGCCGGCGGACGCGACGGCGCTCGCCTTCGTGACGCAGACGACGCTGTCGGTCGACGACACCCGCGAGATCGTGGAGGCGCTCAAGGCGCGCTTCCCCGCCATCGTCGGCCCGCACAAGGAGGACATCTGCTACGCGACCACCAATCGCCAGGAGGCGGTCAAGAAGGTCGCGCCTCAGGTGGACGCGCTCATCGTCGTGGGCTCGCCCAATTCCTCGAACTCGCAACGCCTGCGCGAGGTCGCCGAGCGCGCCGGCTGCAAGGTCGCCCGGCTCGCCAACCGCGCCGCGGAGATCGACTGGGAGGCGTTCTCCGGCATCCGCCGGCTCGGCATGACGGCGGGCGCGTCCGCGCCCGAGGTGCTGGTCGAGGAGATCATCGACGCCTTCGCCGAGCGCTACGACGTCTCGGTGGAGACCGTGACGACGGTGACCGAGGACGTGTTCTTCCCCCTGCCGCGCGGCCTGCGCGGCGAAGCCGCCGAATAGCCGTGGCGGTCTACACCGACGTGCCGGAGGAGGCGCTCGTCGCCTTCGTGGAGGGCTACGACATCGGCGCCGTGCTCTCCTTCAAGGGCATCGCGGAGGGCGTCGAGAACACGAACTACTTCCTCCACACGCAGGCCGGCTCCTACATCCTCACGCTCTACGAGAAGCGCGTGGCGGAGGCGGACCTGCCGTTCTTCCTCGGCCTGATGGAGCATCTCTCGACGCGCGGGATCGTCTGCCCGCTGCCGGTCCGCGACCGGCGCGGGGAGGCGCTCGGCCGCCTGGCGGGCCGCCCCGCCGCGATCGCGACGTTCCTCGAGGGCCTGTCGATCCGTCGGCCCTCGGCCAAGCGCTGCGGCGCGCTGGGCGAGGCGCTGGCACGGCTGCACGAGGCGGGACGCGACTTCCCGATCCGCCGCGCCAACGCACTCTCCCTGCCCGCCTGGCGCCCGCTCTTCGCGCAGGCGGAGGCGCAGGCGGACACGGTCGCCGCGGGCCTCGCCGCCCGCACGCGCGCCGAGCTCGACCACCTCGAGCGGCACTGGCCGGCGGGCCTGCCCGACGGCGTGATCCACGCGGATCTCTTCGTCGACAACGTCTTCTTCATCGGCGAGGCGGTGTCGGGCCTGATCGACTTCTACTTCGCCTGCAACGACCAGCTCGCCTACGATCTCGCCATCTGCCTCAACGCCTGGTGCTTCGAGCCGGACGGGTCCTTCAACGTCACCAAGAGCCGCGCGCTGATCGCGGGCTACGAGCGGGTGCGCCGCCTCGAGCCCGCCGAGGTGGCGGCGCTGCCGACGCTGTGCCGCGGTGCGGCGCTGCGCTTCCTGCTCACCCGCCTCGTCGACTGGCTCGACGTGCCGCCGGGTGCGCTGGTCAAGCCCAAGGATCCGCTCGAGTACGACCGCAAGCTCGCCCTCCACCGCCGCGCCGGGAGCGCCGCCGACTACGGGCTCGATCGATGACCGCCGAGACGACGGCCGGCGCGGGCGCGCCCCGCGTGACGATCTACACCGACGGGTCCTGCATCGGGAATCCCGGCCCCGGCGGCTGGGGAGCGCTGCTCCTCTTCGGCGAGCGCGAGAAGGAGCTCAACGGCGGCGAGGCGACGACGACCAACAACCGCATGGAGCTGATGGCCGCGATCCAGGCGCTGGAGGCCCTGAAGCGCCCCTGCACCGTCGACCTCTACACGGACAGCCAGTACGTCAGGAACGGCATCACCACCTGGCTCGCCGGCTGGAAGGCGAAAGGCTGGCGCACCGCCGCGAAGGCTCCCGTCAAGAACGAGGACCTCTGGCGCCGCCTCGACGAGGCACGTACCCGCCACGCCGTCAGCTGGCACTGGGTCAAGGGCCACGCCGACGACCCGCTCAACCACCGTGTGGACGCGCTGGCCAGGGCGGGCGTGCCGCGCTGATCATAGGCTCGCCGCCGCCCGCGCCGCCTGGTCGTAGTGCCCCGACAGCCCCCGCAGCATCGCCGCGAGCTCGGACAGCCGCGCCTCGTCGAGCGTCGTCGCCGCGAGCGGCTTCGTCAGCAGGGCGTCCCGGATCTCGCGGTAGCGCAGGCACATGGCCCGGCCCCGCTCGGTGATCTCCACGGTCTTCTCCTTGCCCGCGCGCCCGGAGGCGACGAGGCCCGCGGCCTCGAGCTTCTTCACGCCGTAGGAGACGAGGTGCGTGTCCTCGATCGAGAGAACGAGGCAGATGTCGGCGAGCTTCTTGGGGCGACCGCGATGGTTGACCGTGTGCAGGATGAGCACGTCGAGCGCCGAGACGTCCGGCACGCCCGCCGCCGCCATGCAGCGCACCATCCAGCGCTCGAAGGCGTGGCTGGCCAGGATCAGCCCGAATTCGAACTCGGAGAGCGCCGGCAGCCCGGTCTCGGCGAGATGGGCGGAGGAGACGACGGGGCCGACGCCTCGGGCGCCGGCTGCGGGTTCCTCGCCGGGGGCGGTCGTCGTGCGGGCGCGGCGGCGCATGGCGTCGTCTCCGCTCATTCGAGCATCGTCCGCGGCAGCCACAGCGCGATGTCGGGAAACAGCGCGAGCAGCAGCGCGGCGAAGCACATGATCAGGAAGAAGGGCGCGGTGTAGAGACCCAGGCGGAAGATGTCCCGCCCCGTCAGGGATTGCAGGACGTAGAGGTTGAAGCCCACCGGCGGGGTGATCTGCGCCATCTCCACGACGAGCACGATGAAGATGCCGAACCAGATCAGGTCGATCCCCGCCGCCGTGACGAGCGGCATGACGATAGAGGTGGTGAGCACCACGAGCGAGATGCCGTCGAGGAAGCAGCCCATGACGATGAAGAACAGCGTCAGGGCGAGCAGCAGCATCGCCTGCGAGAGGCCGAACGTCCCGATCCATTCCGCCAGCATCCGCGGAATGCCGGTGAAGCCCATCGCCGTGGTCAGGAAGGCGGCGCCCGCGAGGATGAAGGTGATCATGCACGAGGTCTTGGTCGCCGACAGGAGCGCCGTGCGGAAGGTGCCGAGGTTCAGCGTCCCCGCGCGCCAGGAGATGGCGAGCGCCAGGAACACGCCCACCGCCGCCGCCTCGGTCGCCGAGGCGAAGCCCGCGTAGATCGAGCCGATCACGCCGACGATGAGGAGGACGACCGGGGCGAGGCGCCGGAGCTTGGCGAGGCGCTGGCGCAGCGGCATGACCGGCTCGGGCGGAGGCATGCGGTGGCGGTTCAAGAGCGCCCAGACGACGACGTAGCCCATGAACAGCGCGGTCAGCATCAGCCCGGGCACGACGCCGGCGATGAAGAGCCGCGCCACCGACTGCTCGGTGGCGGTGGCGTAGACGATGAGGATGATCGAGGGCGGGATCATCAGCCCGATCGTGCCCGAGCCCGCGAGCGTGCCGATCGCCATCACCTCGGAATAGCCGCGCTTCTTCAGCTCGCCGAGCGAGATCCGCCCGATCGTGGCGCAGGTCGCGGCCGAAGAGCCGGAGACCGCGGCGAAGATCGTGCAGCCGAGCACGTTGACGTGCAGGAGCCGGCCCGGCAGGCGGGCGAGCCAGGGGGTGAGGCCCTCGAACATGTCCTCCGACAGGCGCGTGCGGAACAGGATGTCGCCCATCAGGATGAACATCGGCAGCGCCGTGAGGTCCCAGGAATTGAGCTGCTGCCACATCGCCGTCGCGAGGATCGCGCCCGGCGGCAGCGGCAGCGAGACGACGAGGGCGACGAAGCCGAGCGTCGCGAGCGCCACCGCGATCCAGACGCCGCAGGCGAGGATCGCGAACAGCACCGCGACGAGGAGGAGCATCAGGGTCGTCGGCTCCATGGCTCAGCCCTCCCGGCCCAGCGCGACCGCATCCTCGGCGGTGCGGAAGCTCGGGCGACCGGTCCTCAGCGTGCCCACGAACTCGTCGAGGAAAGCGATGGTCAGGAGCGCCGCGCCCAGGGTCATCGCCGCCTGCGGCCAGACGAGCGGCACCCGCACCAGGCCCGGCGAGACCTCTCCGAAGCGCCAGCTCTCCCAGGCGTAGCCCCCGATCGCCCAGGTGCCGAAACCCGCCGCGACCGCCCCGAAGGCGAGCGCCGCCGCCTCGATCGCCGTGCGCGCACGGGCGGGCAGGGCGTTGACGAGCATGGTGACGCGGATGTGCGCGCCGGCCTTGAGCGTCCCCGCCAGCGCGAGGAAGCTCGCCGCCGCGAACAGGTAGCCCGAGATCTCGGCGAGCGAGAGGATGACGAAGCCCGAGCGCGGCATGTCGAGCGCCTGGAGGAACGCGTCCCACACGCGCGCCACGACCTGGAGGCCGACGAGCGTCGCGATGACGAGGATGCACAGGGCCGACAGCCACAGGCCGGCGGCGTAGAGGAGATCGAGCGCGCGACGCATGCAGTCCTCCAGTCCCGACGTCGACGACGGCCGCCGACCCGTCATTGCACGGCCATCGCCCCGGACGAGCGGTCGACCAGCGCGGCGGGGCGGATGGGGCGAGCGGCGAACGGCTCGCCCCCTCCGGTCCGCTGCGGGACGCGGCCCCGCTCCCCCGTGGGGTGGTTTCGGCGGAGCCTCAGTTCGCGCGATAGGCCTGGAGCACCGCGGCCCCCGCGTCGCCGGCGCTCTGCGCCCACTCCTCGGCGATCTGCGCGCCGATCTCCTGGAAGCCGGTCGCGAGCCCCTCGGAGGGGGTGACGATCGTCATGCCGTTGTCGGCGAGCGTCCGCGTCGCGGCCGCGGTGTCGGCCTCCGACATCTCCCAGCCGCGGGCCTCCGCCGCCGCGGCGGCCTCGAGCAGCGCGGCGCGCACGCCGGGGTCGAGCCCCTCGAAGGCGGCGGTGTTCACGACGACCATGTTGCGTGGCAGCCAGGCCTGGGTGTCGTGGTAGTGCGAGACGAAGTCCCAGAAGGTCGAGTTCACACCCGTGGAGGGCGAGGTGATCGTCGCCTCGACACGGCCGGTGGCGAAGGCGGTCGGCAGGTCCGCGACCTCGACCTGGACCGGCGTGGCGCCCGACAGCTCGGCGATGCGCGCGGTGCCGGGATTGTAGGTGCGGAAGCGCAGGCCGCGCAGGTCCTCGATGGCGCCGATCTCCTGGCCGGCGTAGATGCCCTGCGGGGGCCACGGCACCGAGAACAGAAGCGTGAGGCCCTCCTGCGCGAGCGCCTCCTCGAGCGCCGGGCGCTGGGCCGCGTAGAGACGGCGCGCGTCCTCGTAGGACGTGGCGAGGAAGGGCACCGAGTCGAGCCCGTAGATCGGATTCTCGTTGGCGTGCAGCGAGATCAGCACCTCGCCGATCGGGACCACGCCGGAGCGCACGGTGCGCTTGATCTCGGGATGCTTGATCAGCGAGCCGGCGGAATGCACGGTGATGTCGAGCGCGCCGCCGGTCGCCTCGCGCACCGCGTCGGCGAACTCGGCGATGTTGACCGTGTGGAACGTCGCGTCCGGGTAGGGGGTCGGCATGTCCCAGCTCTGGGCCGAGGCCGCGCCGGCCACGACGGCCGACAGGGCGACGCCCGCGAAGACGCGTGCGAAGATGTTCATGGTGTCGCTCCCTTCTCGCCGCCGGCCGCGAGGCGCCGTGCGGCTCAACCGCGCATCCCTCGTTATCATGCGCATGCTGCAAGGGTGATCTGCGCTGAACACCGTGTCAATATCCTAACGTCAACTCATCGGAAAAATGTTGACGATTTGTCGATGTCGGCGATGATGACCCACGGGAACGGAGGAGCCGCGCCGCCGAGGCGATGCGCGCGGCCATCGAGGAGGCGACGATGAGCGGCGTGTGGGACTTCTGGATCGATCGCGGCGGCACCTTCACGGACGTCATCGCCCGCGATCCCGACGGGGGCCTCCATGCCCGCAAGCTCCTGTCGGAGAACCCGGACGTTTATCGCGACGCCGCCGTGCAGGGCATCCGCGACCATCTCGGGCTCGCCCGCGGCGAGCCGATCCCGGAAGGCACGATCGGCGAGGTGCGCATGGGCACCACGGTCGCGACCAACGCGCTGCTCGAGCGCAAGGGCGAGCGCACGCTGCTCCTCACCACGAGGGGCTTCCGCGACGCGCTGCGCATCGGCTACCAGGCCCGCGCCGACATCTTCGCCAAGGCCATCGTCAAGCCCGACGAGCTCTACGACGACGTCGTCGAGATCGACGAGCGCGTGCTGGCGGACGGCACCGTCGAGACGCCGCTCGACGAGGCGGGCGCCCGCGCCGCCCTGGAGCGGGCGCGGGAGGAGGGGCACCGCGCGCTCGCGATCGTGTTCATGCACGCCTACAGGCATCCCGACCACGAGCGCCGCGTCGCCGCGATGGCCCGCGCGATGGGCTTCGCGCAGGTCTCGGTCTCCCACGAGGTCTCGCCGCTGGTGAAGCTCGTCGGGCGCGGCGACACGACCGTGGTCGACGCCTACCTCTCGCCGATCCTGCGCCGCTACGTGGCGCAGGTGTCCGAGGAACTCGACGTCGCGCGCACCGGCGCGCGGCTGATGTTCATGATGTCGTCCGGCGGGCTCACCGCCGCCGAGCTCTTCCAGGGCAAGGACGCGATCCTGTCCGGCCCCGCCGGCGGGGTGGTGGGCCTCGCGGAGACCGGCCGCGCGGCCGGCTTCGGCAAGGTCATCGGCTTCGACATGGGCGGCACGTCGACCGACGTCGCCCATTTCGACGGCACCTACGAGCGCGCCTTCGAGACGGAGGTCGCGGGCGTGCGCATGCGCGCGCCGATGATGCTGATCCACACGGTGGCCGCCGGCGGCGGCTCGATGCTCAAGTGGGACGGCACGCGCTACCGCGTCGGGCCCGAATCCGCGGGCGCGCATCCCGGCCCGACCTGCTACCGCCGCGGCGGGCCGCTCGCGGTGACCGACGCCAACGTCATGGTGGGCAAGCTCCTGCCGGAGTTCTTCCCGCGGATCTTCGGCCCCGACGGCGACGCGCCCCTCGACGCCGATGCGGTGCGTGCGGCCTTCGCGGCGCTCGCCGCCGAGATCGGCGACGGGCGCTCTCCCGAGGAGGTGGCCGACGGCTTCCTGGAGATCGCGGTCGCGAACATGGCCGAGGCGATCAAGAAGATCTCGGTGCAGCGCGGCTACGACGTCACCCGCTACGCGCTCAACTGCTTCGGCGGCGCCGGCGGCCAGCACGCCTGCAAGGTCGCCGACGCGCTCGGCATGAAGACGGTGCTCGTGCACCCGCTCTCGGGCCTGCTCTCGGCCTACGGCATGGGGCTCGCCGACATCCGCGCCACGCGCCAGAGCGCCGTCGACGCCGCGCTCGACGCGGATGCCCCGCGGGCGCTCGGGGTGGCGGCGAAGCGCCTCGTCGACGAGGCGGTGGAGGAGCTGACCGGCCAGGGCGTGCCGCGCGACGACATCGCCGTGATCGTGCGCGCCCACGTGCGCTACGCCGGCACCGACACGCCGCTGCAGGTCGACGCGGCGACGCTCTCGGGCGACGCGCTCGACGCGCCGATCGCGCCGGCTTCGGCGGAGTCCATGCGGGCGGACTTCGAGGCGCGGCACGAGCGCCGCTTCGGCTTCGTCGACGAGGGCAAGGCGCTCGTGGTCGAGGCGGTGGAGATCGAGGCGGTCGGCGGCGGCGCGCAGTTCGCCGAGGCCGAGGGGCTCGCGACCGTCGAGGGCACGCCCGAGCCGGCGCGCCGCACGCGGATATTCTCGAAGGGCTGGCACGACGCGGGCGTCTACCTGCGCGAGGCGATCCGCCCGGGCCAGCGCATCCCGGGTCCCGCCATCGTCGTCGAGCCCAACCAGACCATCGTGGTCGAGGAGGGCTGGGAGGCGCGGCTGACCGAGAAGGACCACCTCGTCCTCGCCCGCGTCGAGGCGATGGCCACGCGCCATGCGGTCGGGACCGAGGCCGACCCGGTGATGCTGGAGATCTTCAACAACCTGTTCATGTCGATCGCCGAGCAGATGGGCGTGACGCTCCAGAACACGGCCTATTCCGTCAACATCAAGGAGCGGCTCGACTTCTCCTGCGCGGTCTTCGACGCGACCGGCAGCCTCGTCGCCAACGCCCCGCACATGCCGGTGCATCTCGGCTCGATGGACCGCTCGGTGGAGACGGTCATCCGGCAGAACCCGCAGATCCACCCGGGAGACGTCTTCGCGCTGAACGCCCCCTACAACGGCGGCACGCACCTGCCCGACATCACGGTGTGCACGCCGGTCTTCGACGCGGACGAGAAGACGATCCTGTTCTGGGTCGCCTCCCGCGGCCACCACGCCGACGTCGGCGGCGTGGCGCCCGGCTCGATGTCGCCGCGCGCGACGCACATCGAGGAGGAGGGCGTGTACATCGACAACTTCAAGCTCGTCGACCGCGGCCGCTTCCGCGAGGCGGAGCTGGTGGCGCTCCTCGAGGGCGCCAAGTACCCGGTGCGCAACGTCGTCCAGAACGTCAACGACCTCAAGGCGCAGATCGCGGCGAACGAGAAGGGCGTCGCCGAGCTCGAGAAGATGGTCGCGTCGTTCGGCCTCGACGTCGTCACCGCCTACATGGGGCACGTCCAGGACAACGCCGCCGAGAGCGTGCGCCGCCTGCTCGACCGCGTGAGGGACTGCTCGTTCGACTATCCGATGGACCAGGGTTGCGCCATCCGCGTCTCGATCACGGTCGACCGGGAGCGGCGCACGGCGCGGGTCGACTTCTCCGGCACCTCGCCGCAGCAGCCCGACAACTTCAACGCCCCCGCGCCGGTGACCCGAGCGGCGGTGCTCTACGTCTTCCGCGTGATGGTCGACGACGCGATCCCGATGAACGCCGGGTGCCTTCGGCCGATCGAGATCGTCGTCCCCGACGGCTCGATGCTCTCGCCGCGCTATCCGGCGGCGGTGGTGGCGGGCAATGTGGAGGTGAGCCAGGCGGTGACGAACTGCCTGTTCGGCGCGCTCCGGGCGATGGGCTCGTCCCAGGGCACGATGAACAACCTCACCTTCGGCAACGATACCTACCAGTACTACGAGACGATCTGCTCGGGCGCTCCCGCCGGCCCCGGCTGGAACGGGGTCGCGGGCGTGCATACGCACATGACGAACTCGCGCCTCACCGATCCGGAGATCCTGGAGCAGCGCTTCCCCGTGGTGCTCGAGGACTTCCACATCCGCGTGGGCTCGGGCGGCAAGGGCAGGTGGACGGCGGGCGACGGCACCTCGCGCACGATCCGCTTCCGCGAGCGGATGGACTGCGCGATCCTCGCCTCCCACCGCAAGGTGCGTCCCTTCGGCGCCGCCGGGGGCGAGCCGGGCGCGCTCGGCAGGACCCTGGTGCGCCGCCTCGACGGCCGCGTGGAGGAACTCGCGGGGAACGACCAGACGGTGCTGGAGGCGGGCGAGGCGGTCACCGTGATCACGCCGACGGGCGGGGGATACGGCACGGCGGAGTGATCCGCCGCGGGCGGCGCCGGAGCGATCAGGCGAAGGCCAGCACCCGCGCGGGGCCACCCGAGCCGCCACGGTGCTTCGGCGCGCCGAGGACGAGCGTCGCGCCCGCCGGCGGCAGCGCCTCGAGGTTCGCCACGCATTCGAGCCCCCAGCGGCCCTCGGGCAGCCAAGCGTAATGCGTGGCGAAGTCCGGCGAGGGGCCGTGGTCGAGGGAGAGCGTGTCCACCGCGATGCCGACGGCCGAGCTCTCCTCGAGCAGCATCCGCGCCGCCTCCACGTGGAAGCCTGGGAAGTGCATCGTGCCCTCGCCGTCGGCGTTGCGGAAGCGATCGTCGTCCACGTGCGCGCCCCAGCCCGACAGCATGGCGACGCAGCACCCCTCCGGCAGCGGCCCGTGCCGCGCGATCCACGCCTCGAGGTCGTCGGGCGTGACCTGCGCGTCCGCGTCCTGCGCCGCCTTCTCGCGGATGTCGACGATCGCGAGCGGGGCGACGAGGCTCGTGACGGGGATCTCGTCGACACTCGCGCCGTCCTGCGAGAAGTGAAGCGGCGCGTCGACGTGGGTGCCGGTGTGCTCGTTCACGCGCAGGACGTTGAGGTTGAACATGTGCTCAGCGTAATTGAACACGTTCTCGACGAAGAACTGCTGCTCGCCGAAGAAGGTCGGGAAGCCCTCGTGAAGCGTGTGCGTCAGGTCGACCGGCGCGCCCGCGATCTGCGCACGGGCGGGGCTCGTGCCGAGCGTCGCCGCGCCGGCGGACACCGCCGCGATCGCCGCCGCGCCGCCCGCCCCGCGGCGGAAGACGTCGCGGCGGCTCAGCATGCGGTCCTTGACCGCGTTGGTCACGCAGATGTCGCACATGATCGTCTCTCCCCTCGCACGCGGCCTCGCGCGTGAGCCGTTCGCATCGGGCAGGAGAGAGCTTAGCCGGGTGCGGCACCCCGTCAATCGTCGAAGATCGTCTCGGCGTCGGCGCGCTCGAAGCAGAGGTTGACCGTGCGCGTCGTCGCCCGCGTGCGATGGCGCACCCCCGCCGGCACGCGATGCGCCTGCCCCGGCCCGAGCACGATCGTCCCCTCGTCGAGATCGATCTCGAGCCGCCCCTCCACCACCACGAAGAGCTCGTCCGAGCGATGCGAGACCCGATCCTTCGTCGAGAATCGCGCGTCTACGCAACCGTAAAGGCGATGCTCCGCTCGCCCCGCGACCGCGCGGCCGCTTGCCGAAAGTTCACATCCGAACTACTCCTGGCCTTCGCCTTTCGTCGCATGAAGACGGTTCGCCCGAGAGCCGCCAGAGGAAACGCCAGAGACCTCCCGAGGAGCCCGCCATGGCCTATCGCGCCCCCGTGTCCGAGATGCTGTTTTCCATGCGCGCCGTCGCGGGGCTCGACGCCAAGGTCGCGGCCGGCCTCTACCCGGACCTGACGCCGGAGCTCGTCGCGCAGATCCTCGAGGCGGCGGGCGATTTCGCCGCCGAGCGGCTCGCGCCCCTCGACCGGCCGGGCGATCTCGCGGGGCTGCGACGGGAGGGCGCGCGCGTGCACACGCCCGAGGGCTTCCCGCAGGCCTATCGCGACTGGATCGCGGGGGGCTGGAACGCGCTGCCCGGTCCCGTCGAGCACGGCGGCCAGGGCCTGCCGATCCTCGTCAACACCGCCTGCGTCGAGATGTGGAACGCGGCGAACATGGCCTTCGCGCTCTGCCCCATCCTCACCATGGGCGCGATCGACGCGATCGAGGCGCACGCCTCGCCCGAGCTCAAGGAGCGCTGGCTCGGCAAGCTCGTGTCGGGCGAGTGGACCGCGACGATGAACCTGACGGAGCCGCAGGCCGGCTCCGATCTCTCGGCGCTGCGCACCCGCGCCGAGCGCGCGGACGACGGCACCTACCGCATCTTCGGCCAGAAGATCTACATCACCTACGGCGAGCACGACTTTTCCGACAACATCGTCCACCTCGTCCTCGCCCGCCTGCCGGACGCGCCGCACGGGACGCGCGGCATCTCGCTCTTCCTGGTGCCGAAGATCCTGCCCGACGGCACGCGCAACGACGTCGTCTGCGCCGGGCTCGAGCACAAGCTCGGCATCCACGCCGCGCCGACCTGCACCATGGCCTACGGGGAGCGCGAGGGGGCGATCGGCTGGCTCGTCGGCGAGGAGAACCGCGGGCTGGCCTGCATGTTCACGATGATGAACAACGCCCGCCTCGCGGTGGGGGTCCAGGGCGTCGCGATCGCCGAGCGCGCGACCCAGCGCGCGCTCGCCTACGCCCGCGAGCGCCGGCAGGGCCGTACCGCGAGCTACGGCGGCCAGGGCATGGTCGCGATCGCCGAGCATCCCGACGTGCGGCGCATGCTCGCGACCATGCGCGGGCTCACCGACGCCGCGCGCGGCATCTGCTTCCTCACCGCGGCGTCCCTCGACGAGGCGGCGCGCGCCCCCGAAGCCGGGACGCGCAAGGCGGCCTTCGAGCGCGCCTCGCTCCTGACGCCGCTGGCCAAGGCGTTCTCGACCGACATCGCGGTCGAGGTCGCTTCGCTCGGCATCCAGGTGCACGGCGGCATGGGATTCGTCGAGGAGACCGGCGCCGCGCAGCATTATCGCGACGCGCGCATCCTGCCGATCTACGAGGGCACGAACGGCATCCAGGCGATCGATCTCGTCACCCGCAAGCTGCCCGTGTCCGGCGGCGCCACGGCGCGCGCCGAGATCGCGCGCATCCGCGCGGTCGCGACCCGCGTGACGAAGGAGGCGCACGAGGGCTTCGGCATGCTCGCCGCGCGCCTGCGGGAGGCGACCATGCGCCTCGACGAGACGACCGCGTGGATGCTTTCGGCGCTCGCCGAAGGCCGCCAGGAGGACGCGCTCGCCGGCGCGACGCCGTACCTGCGGCTGTTCGCGCTCGCCCGCGGCGTCGCCTGCCTCGCCGAGGAGGCGCTCGCCGCCAAGGCCGCGCTCGACGCCGGCGACACCGATCCGGCGCACGCCGCGCGGATCGCGCGGGCGCGCTGGATGGGCGAGGCGCATCTGGGCGAGACCGAAGGCCTCGCCCGCGCCGCGGCGGCGGGGGCCGCGGCGCTGCCGGAAGCCGGCGCGCCCTGAGCCGAGCCGACGGGCTCGCCCGGCGCGCGCCGGCTCCTCGCCGTCGCGCGATCGGCGATCAGTCGCGCAGGAAGCCGCCCGCGCCGGGCAGGCCGCCGAAGCCGCCGGTGAGGGCGCCCGAGAGCAGCGAGCCGAAGTCGAAGCCGCCGCCGCCGATGGTGGTGAGCGCCGACTCGAGGGCCGGGTCGAGACCCGCCAGCGTCGAGAGTGCGTCCATGCCCGTCTGCTGGTCCATCTCGCCGCGGGAGACGGCGCCGATCACCTGGCTCGCCGGACCGAAGATCGAGCTCTGCGGGTCGACGCCGAGCTGCTCCAGCAGCGAGCCGGCCTGGAGGTCCGAGAGACCCTGGCCCTGCAGCGCGCCGTAGGCCATCGCTCCGACCTTGCCCCACGGCCCGAGCAGACCCGCCTCGCCCGCCTTGGCGGCGAGGCCCATGATCGTGCCCATGGGGTCGCTCCCGAGCTGCTCCATGAACGCGCCGGGGTTCGTGACGACGCTCGCGAACTCGCCGATGCCGGGCAGCATCTTGCTCATCAGCCCTCCGAAGAGCCCGCCCCCTTCGCCGCCGCCGCCGAGGACCTTGCTCCCGATATCCAGTGCTCCACCCAAGATAGCCATGTTCCACGCTCCTGCGGTAAGCTGTCGATAGATGGGTTATATCCAGCAGAATAGTGATGCGTCAAGATAGTTTTAAATGACTGGGAGTTATTGATATGTATCTTATCGATGCATCTTCGGCGGTCGCCCTCGTCGCCGGCGCCTCGCGCGGCGTCGGTCTGGGGATCGCGCTGGGGCTGGCCGAGGCGGGCGCGACGGTGATCGTCACCGGGCGCTCCTCCGAGGCCGGCGCGCGGACGGAGGGCCGGCCGGAGACCGTCGAGGACGCGGCGCGTGCCGTGGAGGCCGCGGGCGGGCGCGGGCACCCCTACGTCTGCGACCACGCGAACGAGCGCGAGGTGGACGGGCTCGTCTCCTGGGCGCTCAGGCGCTTCGGGCGGATCGACGTGGCGATCTCGTCGGTCTGGGGCGGCAACGAGGGCTTCGACGGGGAGACCTTCCCGGACGGCTCGCGCTGGGGCGCGCCGTTCTGGCGCCGCCCGGCGGGGCTGATGGGCCGCTTCCAGGAGACGGGTGTGCGCCCGGCGCTGCTGCTCGCGCGCGCCGTGGCGCCGGCGATGGTGGCGGCGCGGCGGGGGCTGATCGGCTTCGTGTCCTTCGACACGGGCGGGGGCTACCTCGGCGACGTGTTCTACGACGGCGCGAAGCACGCGCTCAATCGCCTCGCCTTCGCCTGCGCGCAGGAACTCGCGCCCCACGGCGTTACCGCGCTCGCGCTCTCGCCCGGCCACGTGGCGACGGAGCGGGTGCGCGAGGCGGGGGAGGCGGACGCGGCGACGGAGACGCCGCTCTTCGTCGGGCGTGCGGTGGCGGCGCTGGCGGCGGACCCGGCGGTCGCGCGCCACGCGGGCCGGGTCGTCGCCACCGCCGATCTCGCACGCCTCTACGGCTTCACCGATCGAGACGGGGGCGTGCCGGATCGCTTCCGGCCCTGAGCGGCGCCGGGCGCGGGGAGCGCCGGCGGCGCGACGGCGGGGCGCCCCGCCCGTCGGCGAGGCCGAGCGCCTTCGCCGTCTCGGGCAGCGACAGGCCGAAGCTCGCGAAGTGCGCGAGCGCGTCGACGACGCAGTACGGGCACCAGGCCCGGTCGACGAAGGGCATGCGCCAGAACAAATACTGCGCGGCCACCGCCGCCTGCGCGCCGGAGAAGGCGCTCGCGGCGACGGGGATCCACGGGCGCTCCCGCCAGCGCTCGGGCGGGCCGGCGGCGGCGAGCGACAGGTTCGCCGCGTGCATGGCGAGCGTCAGCGGCCCGTCGGGCATGCCGTAGGAATAGGCCTCGTCGGACGTGTTCACCGTCGCGGTGTCGAAGTTCGGCCGGCGCGTCGGCGGGTCCGGCAGGCGGCGCACGGCACCGGTCTGGAACAGCGTGACGAAGGCCATCGAGGCCATGCCGACGAGGGAGGTCGCGACGATCGCCCGGCGATAGGCCATCTCCCGCGAGCGGTCGTTTCGGATGCGCGTCTTCAGGCGCTCGCGCCCGTAGCCCGGGCTCGTCGCCTCCATGAGGTATCGCTTCATCGGGTGCCTCGCTGGTCGGATGCGTCGGCCGGCCAACGCGCGCGCCGCGGCGAGGGTTGCCGCCGATCGGGAATCGCGCGAGGTTGCCGACGCCCTCCCCGGAGAGACGATCCGCATGCGAAGCGAGCCCGCCGCCGACCCGCGCCCCATCGTCGCCCTCGTCGCCCACGACGAGAAGAAGGCCGATCTCGTCGAGTTCTGCCGCACGCATTCCCGCGAGCTCTCGCGCTTCCGCCTCGTCGCGACGGGGACGACCGGCGGGCGCATCGCCGAGGCGCTGCCGCAGCTCGAGATCACCCGTCTCAAGTCCG
Organism: Salinarimonas chemoclinalis; assembly: GCF_041514305.1. NCBI lineage: Bacteria > Pseudomonadati > Pseudomonadota > Alphaproteobacteria > Hyphomicrobiales > Salinarimonadaceae > Salinarimonas > Salinarimonas chemoclinalis. The sequence continues at coordinate 8,678 of NZ_JBGMWH010000007.1, read as the reverse complement.
GCCCGCTCGGCGGCGACCAGCAGATCGGCGCTCTCATCGCCGAGGAGCGCGTGGCCGCCATGATCTTCTTCGTCGACGCCCTGACGCCCCACCCGCACGACGTCGACGTCAAGGCCTTGATGCGCCTCGCGATCCTCTACGACATCCCGTTCGCGCTCAACCGCGCGAGCGCGGAGCTGGTGCTGAAGGCGGATGGGGCGTGAACCGGGCGCGGCGGTTCGGGGGGACTGGGCCGACTCGAGCCGCCTCCGCAGCGTCGACGACCGCCGCGCCTCGGCGGTAGGCGACCTCGTGCCAGGTGTGGTATGGTTCGAGCATGCGCAAGACCTCGCAGCCCAGAAGCCCGTCCACCAAGGTTCTCGGAGCGGGGTGGCGCGTCGCTCGTACTGGAACGGGCGTCACCGTAGCCGTTCCTACCCGGGAAGCGGCCGTGAAGGCCGCCAAGGTGATGTCCAAGAGCATGGCGATCGGTCGCGCCGGCATGATGAAGATCAACGCCCTCGAGGGGATCCTCACCGGCGAGGACACGAAGGCGCGGCTGGCCGAATTCGATCGGAAGGGTCTCGGCCCCGCGGAGCGACGGGCCGAGATCATGAAGGCCTACAGCCGCGAGGGCTGAGGCCGCACGCATGTACGACGCCCAGAACGATCCCTACTGCTATCCGGGCACGACCATCCTCATCAACAAGCTGGACCTACGGGACCAGGCTGCGCTCGATGCCTTCGAAGAGGAGATGGTCCTCACGCGCGGCGAAGAAGCCCTACCAACGGGCCGATTGACGGTACGCCACTACTCGGCCGTCCACCGCCACCTCTTTCAGGACGTGTACGGTTGGGCGGGCGAGATCCGCACGGTACGCACCGGGAGGGATGGGAACTGGTTCTGCTACCCGGAGCACATCGAAAAACAGCTGAAGCACCTGTTCGGATGGCTCTCGGGCCAGAATCGGCTCGTGGACCTAGCGAGGGAGGAGTTCGTCTCCGGTGCGACCCATTTTCTCAGCGAGCTGAACGCCATTCACGCGTTCAGGGAGGGAAACGGCCGAGCACAGATGGTCTTCATGGCCGAGCTGGCACGACGTGCTGGTCACCCGCTGCATCTCGACCGGCTCGACCGCGAACGCTTCATCCCTGCGATGATCGCGAGCTTCCAGAGCGGCACCGAGCCCCTTGCCCTCCAGCTCGATGAGCTGACTAGGCCCTAGGGCGCGCTGTCGAAAAATGCGCGCATCGTCGAGCAGGATCGTCGACGTCGCGAGGCGCCCCACCCCCACACGCGAGAAGGGCGCCCGGTCTCCCGGACGCCCTTCCCCGATCGCATCGACCGCGCGCCTCGGCCTCAGCCCGCCTGCTTCTCCAGGTCCTTCGACCACTCGCCGGTGGAGGCGAGGCCGTTCATGCGGGCGCGGTGGTTGAAGGCGGCCTGGCCGGCGGCGACGTTCTCGGGCTTGCCGGACCACGCCTTCTGCGGGGCCGCCTGGAGGGCGCGGCCGTAGGAGAAGGTCATGTGCCAGGGGAAGCCGCCGATCTTGTTCATGGCGTCGAGATGCGCGGTCGCGTCCTCGTCCGACTGGCCGCCGGAGAGATAGGCGATGCCGGGCACCGCCACGGGCACGCAGCGCTCGAGCACCTGGATCGTGCGCTCGGCCACCTCCTCGACGGAGGCCTGCTTCGGCGACTTCTTGCCCGGGACGACCATGTTGGGCTTGAGCACCGTGCCCTCCAGCACGACGCGCAGTTCGTAGAGCTCCTGGTAGAGGGTCTTGAGCACCCACTCGGTGACCTCTGCGCAGCGCTTGATGTCGTGGTCGCCGTCCATCAGCACCTCGGGCTCGACGATCGGCACGATGTCGGCCTCCTGGCAGATGGCGGCATAGCGCGCCAGCGCGTGGCAGTTCGCCTTCACCGCGGTCCAGGTGGGGATGCCGTCGGCGATGTCGATCACCGCGCGCCACTTGGCGAAGCGCGCGCCGAGGTCGTAGTATTCCTGCATGCGCCGGGGCAGGCGGTCGAGGCCCTCGGTGATCGTCTCGCCCGGGCAGCCGGGGAGCGGGCGCGCGCCGGCGTCGACCTTGATGCCGGGGATCGAGCCGGACTGCTTGATCACCTCGACGAGGGGCGTGCCGTCCTTGGCCTTCTGGCGGATGGTCTCGTCGAACAGGATCACGCCCGAGATGTGCTCGCGCATCGCCGGCTGCGTCCGGAACATGAATTCCCGGTAGTCGCGGCGGTTGTCCTCGGTGTTCTCGACGCCGATCGCGTCGAAGCGCTTCTGGATGGTCGCGGTGCTCTCGTCGGCGGCGAGGATGCCCTTGCCGGGCTGCACCATCGCGTAGGCCACCTCTGTCAGCTGGTCGATGTTCATCGCGCCCGTTTCCTTTCCTTCGTTCCGGTCTCGTGCGGTTCGGATCTCAGCGACGCAGCGCCTCGACGCCCGGCAGGCTCTTGCCCTCGAGCCATTCGAGGAAGGCGCCGCCGGCGGTGGAGACGTAGGAGAAGTCGTCGGCCACGCCCGCGTGGTTGAGCGCCGCGACCGTGTCCCCGCCGCCGGCGATCGAGACGAGCGCGCCCTCGCGGGTGCGCTGCGCCGCCCAGCGCGCGGCCTCGACCGTGCCCTTGTCGAAGGGCGTCTTCTCGAAGGCGCCGAGCGGGCCGTTCCAGACGAGCGTCTTCGCGTCGCCGATCGCCGCGCGCACGCGGTCGACGGAGAGCGCGCCGACGTCGAGGATCATGCCGTCCTCGGGAATGGCGTCGATGCCGTACTCGTGGTGCGGCGCGTGCGCCTCGAACGTCTCCGCGACGGCGGCGTCGACGGGGAGCACGATGGCGCAGCCCGTCGTCTTCGCCCGGTCGAGGATGCGCTGTGCGGTCGCGGCGAGGTCGCGCTCGGCGAGCGACTTGCCGATTCCGACGCCGATGGCGTGGAGGAAGGTGTTGGCCATGCCCCCGCCGATGACGAGGCTGTCGACCTTCGAGACGAGGTTCTCGAGCAGGTCGAGCTTGGTGGAGACCTTGGCGCCGCCGACGACGGCGCAGACCGGCCGCTCGGGGTGCTCGAGCGCCTTCGTCAGCGCGTCGAGCTCCGCCTGCATCGCGCGCCCCGCGAAGGGCGGCAGCACGTGGGCGATGCCCTCGGTGGAGGCGTGGGCGCGATGGGCGGCGGAGAAGGCGTCGTTGACGTAGATGTCGCCGTTCTCGGCGATCGCACGGGCGAAGTCCGCGTCGTTCTTCTCCTCGCCCGCATGGAAGCGCGTGTTCTCGAGCAGCAGCACGTCGCCGTCCGCCATTTGCGCCACCGCCTCGCGGGCGGCGTCGCCGACGCAGTCCTCGGCGAAGGCGACGTCGCGGCCGAGCGCCTCGGCGAGGGCGGGCACGACCACCTTCAGGCTCTCGCTCTCGACGCGCTTCCCCTTCGGCCGGCCGAAATGGGCGAGGAGCACGACGCGCCCGCCCTTGTCGGCGATCTCGCGGATCGTCGGGACGACTCGCTCGATCCGGGTGGCATCGGAGACGCGCCCGTCGTCGACCGGGACGTTGAGGTCGACGCGCAGGAGCACGCGCTTGCCGCGTGGGTCGGCGTCGTCGAGGGTGCGGAAGGCGCTGGTCTGGTCGGCCATGGCGGGCACTCCGATCGGGAAACGCGGGACGGGCGGGACACGCCGGGCGATCGACGCGGCCCGCGCCGATCGCCCGGACGGCGCCGCGTCAGATCAGGCCCGCCATGTGGACCGACGTGTCGGCCATGCGATTGGAGAAGCCCCACTCGTTGTCGTACCACGACAGGACGCGCACCATGGTGCCTTCGAGCACCTTGGTCTGATCCATGTGGAAGATCGACGAGCGCGGATCGTGGTTGAAGTCCATCGAGACCAGCTTCTCGAACGTGTACCCGAGGACGCCCTGCATCGGGCCGTCCGCGGCCGCCTGGATCGCCGCGTTGATCTCCTCGACCGTCGTCGCGCGCTTGGCGACGAACTTGAAGTCGACCACCGAGACGTTCGGCGTCGGCACGCGGATCGAGACGCCGTCGAGCTTGCCGTTCAGCTCCGGCAGCACGAGACCCACCGCCTTCGCCGCGCCCGTCGAGGTCGGGATCATCGACAGGGCCGCCGCGCGGGCGCGGTAGAGGTCCTTGTGCATCTGGTCGAGCGACGGCTGGTCGTTCGTGTAGGAGTGGATCGTCGTCATGAAGCCGTGGTCGATGCCGACCGCGTCGTTCAGCGCCTTCGCGACGGGGGCGAGGCAGTTCGTCGTGCACGAGGCGTTGGAGACGACGAGGTGGTCCTTCGTCAACGCCCGGTGGTTCACGCCGTAGACGACCGTGAGGTCCGCGCCGGTGGCGGGCGCCGAGACGAGGACGCGCTTGGCGCCGGCCTCGAGATGCAGCGCGGCCTTGTCGCGCGCGGTGAAGATGCCGGTGCACTCGAGCGCGATGTCGACGCCGAGGTCCCCATGCGGCAGCTCGGCGGGGTTCTTCACCGCCGTGACCTTGATCGGGCCGGTGCCGACGTCGATCGTGTCGCCGTCGACCGTGACCGTGCCGGGGAAGCGGCCGTGCACCGAGTCGTAGCGGAGCAGATGGGCGTTGGTCTCGACCGGGCCGAGGTCGTTGACGGCGACGACCCGGATGTCCGTGCGCCCGCTCTCGGCGATGGCGCGCAGGATGTTGCGCCCGATCCGCCCGAACCCGTTGATGGCGACCTTCACCGTCATCTCGCGTCTCCCTGTGCTGCGCCGGCGCGCCGCGCCGGCTCGTCGATTGCGTCCTGTCCCGCCGCGCGACGGGCCGCCGAGACGGCGCGCGCGGCTCAGCCGTTGTGCCGCGCCGTGATCCTGTCGGCGAGCGCCTGCGCCGTGATGCCGAAGTGCTCGTAGAGCCGCTTGTAGGGCGCGCTCGCGCCGAAGCTCTCCATGCCGACGAACACGCCGTCGCTCCCGATCACCGCGTCCCAGCCGAAGCGCACGCCCGCCTCGATCGCCGCGCGGATCGGCGCGTCGCCGAGGATGCGCGCGCGCACCTCCTCCGGCTGGGCCAGGAAGAGGTCGAGCGAAGGCGTGGAGACAACGCGCGAGGCGATGCCGCGTTCGGCCAGCAGCGCCTGCGCCGCGAGCGCGATCTCGACCTCGGAGCCCGAGGCGAAGATCGTCGCCTCGGCCGCCGCGCCTTTCGCGGGAGAGAGCTCGTACGCACCGGTCTCGCAGAGGTTGGCGTCGCTGTGCGTCGTGCGCGCCGGGGCGAGGTTCTGGCGGGTGAGCGCGAGCACGCTCGGCCCGTCGGTGCGCTCGAGCGCGAGCTGCCAGCACTCGGCGGTCTCGACCGCGTCGCCGGGGCGGAAGACGCGCATGTTCGGCATCGACCGCAGCGCGGCCAGGTGCTCGACCGGCTGATGCGTCGGGCCGTCCTCGCCGAGCCCGATCGAATCGTGCGTCATCACGTAGATCGCCGGGATGCCGGCGAGCGCGGCGATGCGCATGGCGGGCCGCGCGTAGTCCGTGAAGACGAGGAAGGTCGCGCCCGCCGGGCGGAAGCCGCCGTGCAGCGCGATGCCGTTCATCGCCGCCGCCATGCCGTGTTCGCGGATGCCGTAGTGGACGTAGCGGCCGGCGAAGTCGCCAGGCTTCACGGGGACGGAGGTCTTCACCTTGACGTTGTTGGACGGCGTCAGGTCCGCGGAGCCGGCGACGAGCTCGGGCACCGCCGGCGCGACGGCGTTCAGGACCGCCTCGCTCGCCTTGCGGGTCGCCACCGCCGCGGGGCTCTCGACGAGCGCGCGCTTGTGGGCGGCGATCGCGGCGCCGAGCGCCTGCGGCGGCAGGCCGGCGAGGCGCCTCTCGAGGTCGGCACGGGTCTCGGCGGGGAGGCCCTGGAAGCGCTGCTCCCACGCCTTGCGGGCCGAGCGGCCCCTGCGGCCGGCCTTCTCCCAGGCCTTCTTGATCGCGGAGGGGATCTCGAAGGGCGCATGCGTCCAGCCGAGCGCCTTCTTGGCGCCGGCGAGCTCCTCGGCGCCCAGCGGCTCGCCGTGCGCCTTCGACGTGCCGGCGCGGGTGGGCGCGCCGAACCCGATGGTCGTCTTGCAGGCGATCAGCGTCGGGCGGTCGGACTTCTTGGCACGGGACAGCGCGCGGGCGATCGCGGCCTGGTCGTGTCCGTCGACGCGCATCGTCTTCCAGCCGCAGGCCTCGAAGCGCTTGCACTGGTCCGTCGTGTCCGACAGCGACAGCGGGCCGTCGATGGAGATGCCGTTGTCGTCCCACAGCACGACGAGCTTGGACAGGCGCAGGTTCCCGGCGAACGCGATCGCCTCGTGGGAGATGCCCTCCATCAGGTCGCCGTCGGAGGCGAGCACGAAGGTGTGGTGATCGACGATCTCCTCGCCGTACTCGGCGGCCAGCATGCGCTCGGCGAGCGCCATGCCCACGGCGGTGGCGACGCCCTGGCCGAGGGGCCCCGTCGTCGTCTCGACGCCGGGCGTCACGAAGTTCTCGGGGTGGCCTGGGGTCTTGGAATGGAGCTGGCGGAAGTTCTCGAGCTCCTGGATGGTCATGCCCTCGACACCGGTCAGGTGCAGGAGCGCGTAGAGCAGCATCGAGCCGTGGCCGGCGGAGAACACGAACCGGTCGCGGTCCGGCCAGGCCGGATCGGCGGCGTCGTACTTCAGGACCTTCGTGAACAGCACGGTGGCGACGTCCGCCGCCCCCATGGGCAGGCCGGGATGGCCGGACTTGGCCTTCTCCACCGCGTCCATCGCCAGCGCGCGGACGGCGTTGGCGAGATCGGACGGAGTCGGGGCCGCCTCGGCGGCTGCGGCGGCGCGGGCCGGGTCGAGCTGGTCGTTCACAGGGTCTGGTCCGTGGCTCGTGGGCGGGCCCCGGCACGCGGGGCCATGGGAGGTCGCCGGCTGATTAGCATGGCCCGCCCCCTTGTCAAAGCCGGGCCAGGGACTTTCGTCGCAATCCCGGCGGGCGCGTTCCACCGCTGCACCGTGCCGGCGTCGCTCGGGGACGTTCGCGAACCTCCTCGCGCACGGCGCACGCGAAAAAGGCGCCCGCGGGGGCGCCTTTCGCGAGAGGCCCGCGGGCGCGAGCCTGAAGTCGAGCGAGCCTGGATCGAGCGAGCCTGGATCGAGCGAGCCTGGATCGAGCGAGCCTGGATCGAGGAGGCGGGGCGACCGGAGCGGCGCCCGCGCGGCTCACTTGATCTTCGTCTCCTTGAACTCCACGTGCTTCTTCGCGACGGGATCGTACTTCCGCTGCGTCATCTTCTCCGTCATCGTACGGGTGTTCTTCTTGGTGACGTAGAAAAAGCCGGTGTCGGCGGTCGACAGCAGCTTGACCTTGATGGTGACGGCCTTCGCCATGGGATCGTCCTCGTGAGCCTCGTCGCGGCGCGCGGACCCGTGGGCCGCCGGCACGCCGCCAAAACCGAAGAGGCCGGGCGAGCCCGGCCGAAAGTCGCCTGCATATGCGCGATCGGGCGTCGCGCGTCAAGGCCGGATCGGGCGCGTCAATCGAACAGCGAGTCGATGTCGTCCTGCGAGACGTGGCCCGCGTCCTCCTCGAGCTTGGGCCCGTTGAGCAGCGCCTTCTCGTCGTCGACCTTGGGCCCGAGCACCTCGTGCTGGATCAGCTCCTGGAAGGCGTCGAGGCCGCCCCAGACGTCGATCATGCGGTCGAGGCGCTCCTCGACGAACTTGAGCACGTTGACGATCTTGGTGATGCGCTGGCCGGTCAGGTCCTGGAAGTTGCAGGCCTCGTACATCGAGATCACGCGGTCGAGGATGGCGCCGATCTCGTCGCCCGAGCCCTTCGTCCCGCCCGAGGCGCGCAGCATGTTCACGTGCGTCTCGATGTCCTCGAGGCCCGACAGGATCGACCCCGTCGCCTCCTCGGTCGCGGTCACGACGGCGTCGAGCTCGCCGGCGACCCGGCGCATGCCCTTGCCCTCCTCGTCGGACTTGTAGAGCGAGGCGATCTCGCGCTTGGTCTGCGTGATCGCCGCCTTCATGGCGTCGATCTCCTGGCGCAGCGCGTAGACCTCGGTGATCTCCTTGCGATAGGCGTCGATCACGTCCGAGGCCAGGCGCTGCGACGGGTCGAGGAACTGGCGCAATTCGCCGATGGCCTCGACGATGTGCGACAGCCGCGGGTCGGCGCAGCCCGCCCCTCCGGCCGCGTTCGGCACGGCGCAGCCGCCGTTGAGAACCGGCGGGAGCGTGATCGGCTCGTGCCGGAGGGTTTCCTCGATACGGTAGCGCTTCTGTGAGAAGGACATCTGTCGCCGACGCTGTTCTGGACACGGGAATGGCGCACATTCGCCCATCAAGTTTTACGATCGGGTGAACGGAACCGCCGTGCGGAGGGGCGTCCGTCGTACGCGCGGCGTTCACCACGTCGCTGCACGCGCTCTTAAGGTTAAGCTCAACGAGGCGTCGCGCGTCCACGAACCTTCAAGGCCGCGCGGTCTTCGCTCTGCGCGGGGCGTCCGTGCCGAGCGCGCGGCCGCCGGGGAACGGAGGGAGAGTGGATCATGCTCGCATCGCTCATGCGGCGCCCGCCTGGCGGCGCCCTCGTCGCGGCGGCGCTCGCCGCGCTCGTCGCGCTCGCGGCACCCGTGCCGCGGGCGCAGGCGCAGGATCTCGGCGGCGGCTTCCTGGAGCTGCTGCTCACCGGGCGGGACC
>NZ_JBGMWH010000006.1:0-216643 GCF_041514305.1 Salinarimonas chemoclinalis | reverse complement strand
GGTGGCACCCATTCGTTCTGAGAGTTGTCTGCGGGAGTGAGGAGCGGCCGCTCGCCGATCGGGAACCCGATCAGGCGAACTTGGCCTGCACCTCGGCGGCCACGTTCGAGGGCACCTGCTCGTAGTGGTCGAACAGCATCGTGTAGTTCGCCCGGCCCTGGCTCATCGAGCGCAGCGTGTTGACGTAGCCGAACATGTTGGCGAGCGGCACGAAGGCGTTGATCACCACCGCGTTGCCGCGCATGTCCTGGCCCTGAATCTGGCCGCGCCGGGAGTTGAGGTCGCCGATGACCGAGCCCGTGTACTCCTCGGGGGTCACCACCTCGACCTTCATCACCGGCTCGAGCAGAACCGACGCGCCCTTCTGGAGCGCCTCGCGCATCGCCGCGCGGGTCGCGATCTCGAAGGCGAGCACCGACGAGTCGACCTCGTGGAAGGCGCCGTCGATCAGCTGCACCTTGAAGTCCACGATCGGGAAGCCGGCGACGACGCCCGCGCCCATGACCGAGTTGATGCCCTTCTCGACGCCGGGGATGTACTCCTTCGGCACCGAGCCGCCGACGATCTTCGACTCGAACTGGTAGCCGGCACCCGCCTCGTTCGGCTCGACGACGATCTTGACGCGGGCGAACTGGCCCGTGCCGCCGGTCTGCTTCTTGTGGGTGTAGTCGATCTCCGCCTTGCGGGTGATCGTCTCGCGATAGGCCACCTGCGGCGCGCCGACGTTGGCGTCGACCTTGTAGGTGCGGCGCAGGATGTCGACCTTGATGTCGAGATGGAGCTCGCCCATCCCCTTGAGGATGGTCTGGCCGGACTCGCTGTCGGTCGACACGCGGAAGGACGGATCCTCGGCGGCGAGCTTGGAGAGCGCGATGCCGAGCTTCTCCTGGTCCGCCTTCGACTTCGGCTCGATCGCGATCTCGATGACCGGCTCGGGGAACTCCATCTTCTCGAGCAGCGCGGGCTTGAGCGGATCGCACAGCGTGTCGCCGGTGCGCGTCTCCTTCAGGCCCGCGATCGCGACGATGTCGCCCGCCGACGCCTCCTTGATGTCCTCGCGATTGTTCGCGTGCATCAGGAGCATGCGGCCGATGCGCTCCTTCTTGCCGGAGGTCGAGTTCAGCACCGTCGAGCCGGCGAGTACCGTGCCCGAATAGATGCGGCAGAAGGTGATCGTGCCGACGAAGGGGTCGTCCATGATCTTGAAGGCGAGGAGCGAGAACGGAGCCTTGTCGTCGGGCTCGCGCGTCAGCTGCTCCTCCGGATCGGACTCGGGCACGAGGCCCTTCACCGCGCCACGGTCGACCGGCGAGGGCAGGTAGTCCACCACCGCGTCGAGGAGCGGCTGGACGCCCTTGTTCTTGAACGCCGAGCCGCACAGGACCGGGTGGAAGGCGCGCTCCTGGACCGCCTTGCGGACGAGGCGCACGAGCTCCTCCTCGGAGGGCTCCTCGCCCTCGAGGTAGGCCGCCATGGCGTCGTCGTCGAGCTCGACGCAGGCCTCGACCAGCTTGGTGCGGTACTCCTTCGCCTGGTCCTCGAGCTCGGCGGGGATCGCCTCCTCGACGAACTTGGCGCCGAGCGATTCCTCCAGCCAGACGATCGCCTTCATGCGGACGAGGTCGACGACGCCCTTGAAGTCCGACTCGGCGCCGATGGGCAGCTGCAGGCACACCGGCTTGCCGGCCACCCGCTTCACGATGTCGGCGACGCACTTGAAGAAGTCCGCGCCGATCTTGTCCATCTTGTTGACGAACACGACGCGCGGCACGTCGTACTTGTCGGCCTGGCGCCACACCGTCTCGGTCTGCGGCTCGACGCCCTGGTTGCCGTCGAGCACGCACACCGCGCCGTCGAGCACGCGCAGGCTGCGCTCGACCTCGATGGTGAAGTCGACGTGGCCGGGCGTGTCGATGATGTTGAGGCGGTGGCCGCGCCAGAAGCACGTCGTCGCGGCCGACGTGATGGTGATGCCGCGCTCCTGCTCCTGCGTCATCCAATCCATCGTCGCGGCGCCGTCGTGCACCTCGCCGATCTTGTGGGACTTGCCGGTGTAGAAGAGGATCCGTTCCGTCGTGGTCGTCTTGCCCGCGTCGATGTGGGCCATGATCCCGAAGTTACGGTAGTCCTTGATGTCGTGCTCGCGAGGCATCACGTCTCTCCGTTCGATCTCGTGTCCGCGTCCCGATTACCAGCGGTAATGCGAGAAGGCGCGGTTGGCCTCGGCCATCCGGTGCGTGTCTTCGCGCTTCTTCACGGCGCTGCCGCGATTCTGCGCGGCGTCCGCGAGCTCCGCCGCGAGACGCTCGACCATCGTGCGGTCGTTGCGCGCCCGCGCCGCCGTGATGAGCCAGCGGATGGCCAGCGCCTGGCGCCGCTCCGGCCGAACCTCGACGGGCACCTGGTAGGTGGCGCCGCCGACGCGGCGGGAGCGAACCTCGATCGCCGGGGCGACGTTCTCGAGGGCGGCCTTGAACGCCTCGAGCGGGTCGGTCTTCATCCGGCTCTCGACGAGGTCGAAGGCACCGTAGACGATGCTCTCCGCGGCGGACTTCTTGCCGTCGTACATGATCGAGTTCATGAACTTCGACAGCACGACGTCGCCGTACTTCGGATCCGGGTTGATTTCACGCTTCTCGGCGCGATGGCGGCGGGACATGCGATGGCTCCGTCCTGAGACTTCTAGGCGACCGTCCGGTGTAGGACGCGATTACTTCGGACGCTTGGCGCCGTACTTCGAGCGGCGCTGCTTGCGGTTCTTGACGCCCTGGGTGTCGAGCACGCCGCGCAGGATGTGGTAGCGCACGCCCGGCAGATCCTTCACGCGGCCGCCGCGGATCATCACCACCGAGTGCTCCTGCAGATTGTGGCCCTCGCCCGGAATGTAGCCGATGACCTCGAAGCCGTTCGTCAGGCGCACCTTCGCGACCTTGCGCAGCGCGGAGTTCGGCTTCTTCGGCGTCGTCGTGTAGACGCGGGTGCACACGCCGCGCTTCTGCGGGCACGCCTCCAGCGCCGGGACCTTGTTGCGCGCCTTCTGGGCCGTCCGCGGCTTGCGGATCAGCTGGGAGATGGTCGGCATCCTCTGCCCTCTCGTATCGGCCGCGTCGCGGCCGCTCGTTCCTCGAACCCGGATCCGGCGACCCCGGGACTCGCGTCCCGCGGCCGTCCGCCGAATCCTCCACGCATTCACCGCCCGCGCAGCGTGCCGCACCGTTCGGGTCGCCGACGGGACAGGACCCGCTTGCCGGCGACCGTCGACGCAAAGCGAAACCGCGCCGTCGGGTCCGGGTGAGACCTGAGGCGCGACGCCACGCAGAGGACCGAGAGTCGCGAGACCCGCGGTCGTGCCCCAAAAGATGACGTCCGTGAGACGGTCATTGAGTTTCGGTGGCGTCTAGGACGCTCGGGTCGACGCTCGGCGCATCGACATCGCGAACCTACGGCCCACCGGAAGCCCGCGCTACATAAGGGGGCTCGAACCCCGAGTCAACCGCAAACCGAGGCTTCGCGCCCGTTTCCCGCGCCCGCGGCGCGATCCCGGCCCGCGCGCGGCCGTTCGGATGCCGCGCAACGGGTCAACGAAGGATTCACGGGCGGCGTCTAGGATGCACGATCGGACGGGGGAGAGGAGACGACGCCAGCCATGAGCATCGACCCGACGGCGGGCCTTTCGGCCGCCTGGTCCTCGAGCCGGACCGACTTCGCCATGCAGGCGCTCAAGCGCGCCGGCGAGACCGCGAGCGCGAATCGCCTCGTCGAGGCGAGCCTCGCGAGCATGGAGCAGGCGAACGCGCAGCCCGCGGCAGCCCCGCCGCCCGAGCCGGCGCCGCCCCCGCCGGGACAGGGGCGCTGGGTCGACACCCAGGCCTGAACCGGGGCGCACCTCGACGTTTCGCGGACGTTTCCACGGCCCGGGAAGGGATCGCGGGCCGTGCGGCCGGCGCGGCGGCGCCCCTTCGCGCGCCCTGTGCGTCACCGCGGGGCCTGCGGCGCGAACGAGCCTTCACAAGGCTGTCACGATGGGAGTAGATTTTCCGCCGCGGGAGCGACGGAGCGATCCCCTCCCCGCCGGAGGAGGTGACGTGAGCGTACACGTTCAGCCGACTGTCCGGCCGGACGCGTGTCCGGCCCTCGTGCTCAACGCCGATTATCGGCCCCTGAGCTATTACCCCCTGTCGGTCTGGTGCTGGCAGGACACGATCAAGGCGGTGTTCCTCGACCGGGTCAACATCGTCTCGCACTACGACAAGACGGTGCGAAGTCCCACCTTCGAGATGCGGCTGCCCTCCGTCGTCTCGCTCAAGACCTACGTCAAGCCCACGCGCATCCCGGCCTTCACGCGCTTCAACGTCTTCCTCCGCGATCGATTCACCTGCCAATATTGCGGCGCCCGCGAGGACCTCACCTTCGACCACGTGATCCCCCGCTCGAAGGGCGGCCAGACCACCTGGGAGAACGTCGTCGCCGCCTGCTCGCCCTGCAACCTGCGCAAGAGCGACCGCCTCCCGCGCGAGGCCGACATGATTCCCCGGCAGGAGCCCTACGCGCCTTCGCTGAGCGACCTGCACCAGAACGGCCGCCACTTCCCGCCGAACTACCTCCACCAGAGCTGGATGGACTACCTCTACTGGGATACCGAGCTGGAGCCGTGAGGACTCAGCGTGCCGCCGCGCTCGCGAAGGCGAGCCCCGCCAGCCCGGCGGAGATCAGCGCGTTCCAGCCGGCCATCGAGAGGCCGAGGAAGCGCCACGCCGCCTCCGTGCAGGAGACGACGCGCACCGTGTCGAGCTGGGCGAGGAAGTCGTCCATCGTCGCGGCCTGCGGCAGGCCCGCGCCGCCGCAGTCGGACGGGCCGGCCCAGAAGCCCCATTCGACGCCGGCGTGATGGGCGCCCAGCCCCGCGGAGACGACGAACACCAGCCCGAGCAGCGCCAGCAGCCCGCGCCCGACGCCCGCGCGCGGCGCCAGCGCGATCGCCACGGCGCCGAGCGGAAGGGCGACCCAGTAGGGCCAGCGCTGGAGGAGGCACAGGGCGCAGGGCCGGTAGCCGAGCCCGTACTGGAAGACGAGCGCCGAAGCGATCGTGGCGGCGGCCACGACCGTGATCGCGAGGGCGACGAGGCGGCGGTCGCGGACGAGGGGCAGGGGCGAGGCTGTCATGATCGCGTTCGGGCGCTCCGGCGGTTCGGGCTCGCGTCATACCGCGCGCGCGCCCACCTTGGAAGCGGCGCTCCGCCGCGGGCGGGCCTTTCGCGGGGACGCCGAATGCGCTAAGCGCTCCCTCCTGGAACAACGGGACGCCCCATGCTGCAGAACCTTCGCAACGTCGGTAAGACCTGGGTCGGCAAGGCCGTCGCCGGCGTGCTGTTCACCTTGCTGATCCTCTCCTTCGCGGTGTGGGGCATCGGCGACATCTTCCGCGGCGGTGCGTCGACCACGGTCGTGCGCGTGGGCGACACGGAGATCGACGCGCAGACCGTGCGCGACACCTACACGCGCCAGATCCGCCGGCTCTCCGCCCAGCTCGGCCAGCCGATCGGGCCGCAGGAGGCCCAGCTCTTCGGGATCGACCAGCAGGTGCTGGGCCAGATCGTCACGGAGGCGGTGCTGAACGAGCGCGCCGGCATGCTCGGCCTGCGCGCCGGGGAGACGCTGGTCGCCCGCTCGATCGCCGACGATCCGTCCTTCCAGGCCAACGGCCAGTTCGACCCGAACGCGTTCCGGCGCTTCCTCTCGCTCGCCGGCCTCTCCGAGCAGGCCTTCCTCGTAGAGCAGGCGCGGGAGCTCGAGCGGCGCGCCATCGTCGAGGCGGTGGGCGCCGGCATCGACGCGCCGGTGACGGCGGAGGAGGCGTTCTGGCGCTACGAGACGGAGCGGCGGGACGCGGACTACCTCGTCCTGCCCGAGAGCCTCGCGGGCGAGATCCCAGCCCCGGACGAGGAGACGCTCGCGGCCTTCTTCGCCGAGCGCGGCGGCGAGTGGCGCGCGCCCGAGTACCGCACCGCGGAGGTGCTGGCGATCTCCCCGGAGGCGATCGCCGACCCGGACGCGGTCGACGAGGGCGCGATTCGCGCGCGCTACGAGGCGGAGGCGGAGCGGCGCTTCGGCACGCCCGAGCGCCGCGCGATCCAGCGCATCCCCTTCCCCAGCGCGGAGGAGGCGGCGCAGGCGGCCGCGCGGGTCGCGGCGGGCGAGATCGCCTTCGAGGACCTCGCCGCCGAGCGGGAGGTCGCGCCGGACGTGTTCGACCTGGGGACCCTCGCCCGCTCCGAGGTGCTCGACCCCGCCATCGCCGAGGCGGCCTTCGCGCTCGAGGAAGGCGCGGTGAGCGAGCCGGTGGACGGCCGCTTCGGCGCGGCGCTCGTACGCGTGGCCGACGTCGTGCCGGCGGACGTGCGCCCCCTCGAGGAGGTGGCGCCGGCGCTGCGCATGGAGATCGCGCTCGACCGCGCCACCGACCGCATCCGCATCGTCTACGACGAGATCGAGGACCAGCGCGCCGCCGCCATCCCGCTCTCGGACATCGCCGCGCAAACCGGGCTCGAGCTGACCCGCATCGAGGCCATCGACCGCAGCGGGCTCGGCCCGGACGGCGCGCCGGTCGCCCTCCCCGCGCGCGAGGCGCTGGTGCCGGCCCTGTTCGAGACCGACATCGGCGTCGACAATCTCTCCATCCGCACCGAGGGCGGCGGCTACGTCTGGTACGACGTGACCGACATCGCGCCGGCCCGCGACCGCGCGCTCGCCGAGGTCCGCGACGCGGTCGTCGTCGCGTGGCGCAGCGAGCGGGTCGCGGAGATCCTCTCGGAGCGGGCGCGCGACGTCGTCGCGCGGCTCGATGCCGGCGAGACGCTGGAGGCCATCGCGCAGGAGACCGGTCTCTCGGTCGCGCAGGCGCGCGGCCTCGGCCGCGGCCAGGCGACGGCGCCGCTCGACGAGGGCGCGGTGACGCGGCTCTTCGCCACCCGCGTCGGCGAGCCGGGCAGCGCCCCGCTCGGCGCGACCGAGCGCGTCGTCTACCGCGTGCTGTCGGCTTCGGCGCCGGACTACATCGTCACCACGCCGCAGGCGGAGGCGATCGGCACGCAGCTCGCCCAGCTCCTTTCGCAGGACGTGCTCGAGCAGTACCTCGCGTACCTCCAGGACGCGCTCGGGGCCGAGATCGACCGCGAGGCCTTCGAGGCGGCGGTGCGGGGAGGCGCCTTCTGATGGAGGTCGCCCCCGCCTTCGCCGAGGTCGCCGCGGCCTGGGAGGCGGGGCGGCCCTCGCTCGTGGCGACCCGGCTCGTCGCCGACCTGGAGACGCCGGTCGCCGCCTTCCTGAAGCTGAGGCGCGCGCAGGCGGGGCCGGCCTTCCTGCTCGAATCGGTCGAGGGCGGCGCCCAGCGCGGGCGCTACTCGATGATCGGCGTCGCGCCCGATCTCGTCTGGCGCTGCCGCGACGGCGCCTGCGAGATCGATCGCGCGGCGCTCTCGGGCGAGCGTCGCTTCGAGCCCGATCCGCGCCCGCCGCTCGAGAGCCTGCGCGCGCTGATCGCCGAGAGCCGCATCCCGACCGGCGACGACCTGCCGCCCATGGCGGCGGGACTGTTCGGCTATCTCGGCTACGACATGGTGCGCGCGATGGAGCGGCTCGGGCCGCCCAACCCCGACGCGCTCGGGCTGCCGGACGCGGTGCTGGTCCGCCCCACCGTGATGGTGGTCTTCGACGCGGTGCGCGACGAGATCAGCCTCGTCGCGCCGGTTCGCCCGATGGCGGGCGGCTCGGCCAAGGCCGCGTGGGAGAGCGCGATCGCCCGGCTCGAGGCGGTGGTCGACGCGCTCGAGGCGCCCCTGCCCGCGCAGGCCCGCGCCGAGATCGCCGAGACCACGACGATCGACGTCGTCTCGAACACGGAGGACGACGCCTACGAGGCCATGGTCGAGCGGGCGAAGGAGTACATCCGGGCCGGCGACGTCTTCCAGGTCGTGCTCTCGCAGCGCTTCGAGGCCGCCTTCCCGCTGCCGGCCTTCGCGCTCTATCGCTCGCTGCGGCGCACCAACCCCTCGCCGTTCCTGTGCTACCTCGACTTCGAGGACTACCAGATCGTGGTCTCCTCCCCGGAGATCCTGGTGCGCGTGCGCGACGGCGAGGTGACCATCCGTCCCATCGCCGGCACCCGCCCGCGCGGCGCGACGCCGGCGCAGGATCGCGCCAACGCGGAAGACCTCCTGGCGGACCCGAAGGAACGCGCCGAGCACCTGATGCTTCTCGACCTCGGGCGCAACGACGCGGGGCGCGTGTCCGAACTCGGCTCCGTGCGGGTGACGGACTCGTTCTTCCTCGAGTACTACTCGCAGGTCATGCACATCGTCTCGAACGTCGTCGGACGGCTCGATCCGCGCCGCGACGCGCTCGACGCGCTGGTGGCCGGCTTCCCGGCGGGGACCGTGTCGGGCGCGCCGAAGGTGCGGGCGATGGAGATCATCGACGAACTCGAGCGCGACAAGCGCGGGCCGTATGCCGGCTGCATCGGCTATTTCGGCGCCGACGGCGAGATGGACACCTGCATCGTTCTGCGCACGGCGGTGGTCAAGGACGGGCGCATGCACGTCCAGGCAGGCGCGGGCGTCGTCTACGACAGCGTCCCCGCCTCGGAGCGGACGGAGTGCGTCGACAAGGCGAAGGCGCTCTTCCGCGCCGCCGAGGACGCCGTGCGCTTCGCCAGCCGCGCCCGCCGCGGGCAGTAGCCGCGCACGCCCGGGCGCCGCCCGATGAGACGTCCTCGCATGCGGCGTCGCGGCGCGGAACGCCGGGGTCGCGCCGCCGTTCTCTCCGCTCCGAAATCGGAGCGAGGCGGACCGCGTGCTGGCGTTCATCGAAGGAAATCTCACCGTCGCCGTCGGCACGGTGGCCGGCCTGTGCTCGACGGCGAGCTTCGTCCCCCAGGTCTGGAAGTCCTGGCGCGAGGGCGACACCGAGGCGATCTCCAAGCGCATGTACGTGGTGACGGTCACGGCCTTCTCGCTGTGGATCGTCTACGGGCTGATGATCTGGAGCCTGCCGATCATCGTCTTCAACGCGCTGAGCCTCCTCCTCTCCGGCGCGGTCCTCGTCATGAAGCTGCACAACCTGCGCCGGCGGCGCCGCGCCGACGGGCGCGTGGCGGAGGCGCCGTGATGGGGGCCGCGGCGGCGCAGGCCGCCTCGGAGAGCGGGATCGTCGACCCCGTCGACGCCGCGCGGAGCGCGGGCCTCACCTACGTCACCGACGAGATGCCGGGCATCCGGCGCCGCAGGTCCGGCCGGGGCTTCACCTACGTCGACCCGAAGGGCCGCAGGATCGAGGATCCCGCCGAGATCCGCCGGCTGAAGTCGCTGGCCGTGCCGCCCGCCTATACCGACGTGTGGATCTCGCCCGATCCGAACGGGCACATCCAGGCGACGGGACGCGATGCGCGCGGGCGCAAGCAGTACCGCTACCATCCGCGCTTCCGCGAGATGCGCGACTCGACCAAGTTCGAGCACGTGGTCACCTTCGCCGAGGCGCTTCCAGCGATCCGCGCGCGGGTCGACGCGGACATGCGCAAGCGCGCGCCGACGCGCGAGAAGATCCTCGCGACGATCGTCCACCTGCTCGAAACGACGCTGATCCGCGTCGGCAACGCCGACTATCTGCGCACCAACAAGACGCAGGGTCTCACCACGCTCGGCGCCGACCACGTCCGCGTGGAGGGCGACAGCCTGCGCTTCGTGTTCACGGCCAAGGGCGGCAAGGAATGGCGCCTGAAGGTGCGCGACCGGCGCGTGGCGCGTACCGTGCGCATGCTCGCCGACCTGCCCGGCCAGCGCCTGTTCCAGTGGGTCGACGAGGACGGAAACCGTCGCGCCGTCGAGAGCGCGGACGTGAACGCCTACCTGCGCGAGATCACCGGGCGCGAGATCACCGCCAAGGATTTCCGCACCTGGGGCGGGACCGTGCTCGCCGCGACGGCGTTGAAGGAATTCGAGGCCTTCGACACGAAGGCCGCCGCGAAGAAGAACCTGAAGGCGGCGATCGATCGGGTCTCCGCGCGGCTCGGCAACACGCCGACCATCTGCCGTAAGTGCTACGTCCACCCGCAGGTGCTCGACGCCTACCTGGAGGGTGCGCTCGCCGAGCTGGTGGGCCGCGAGGCGGGCCGCGCGTTGGCGCAGGAGTTCGAGGGGCTGGCTCCCGAGGAGGCGGCGGTGCTCGGCCTGCTGCGCGCCCGGCTCCAGGGCGCGGCGCGGGCGGCCTGATCTCAGCCGTCGCCGGGGGCGGCCGTTCCCGGCGACGCGCGTGGGAAGCTCCAGCCGCGCGCGCGCGCGGGCTCGACGAGCGCCATGTGCGGCACGGTGAGCGCGGCGAGCCCGACGAAGAGCACCTGCATCGCCCGCACGTCGAGGGCGACGTCTCGGAGCAGGAACCAGGCCGCGGCCGCGAGCGCGAGCGTGCCGAGCATCGGCAGCGCCGCGACGGCGACGAGCGCCGCCGGCGCCGTCGTCTCGACCGCCCGCGCCGTGCGCAGGACGTGGCGGGCGGCGTGCATCAGGCAGAAATAGACCGCGAAGGCGACGAGCGGCGGCGCGAGGATGGCCAGGACGCCCGTCGCCCCGAGCTCGAGCGCCGTGCGACCCCGGTCGCGATGGGTCTCCCACACGGCGCTGCCGACGAGGAGGAAGACGACGGGCCAGGCGAGACTCGCGAGCGCGCCGGCCACGAGGGCGCCCGGCTCGGGGCCGACGAGCAGACCGAAGAGCCGCGCGACCACGGCCTCGTGGAGCAACGTCGGCAGGACGAGGGGGGCTGCGCCCATGGCCAGCCGGCTCGCGACAGCGGCGCGGCCCTCCGGATCGCCGGAGAAGTGGAGCGCCGAGGCGATCAGGAAGCCGCCGAGGAAGAGCACGGGCGCGAGCGCCCAGATCGCCACGACGAGCGCCGCCGCCGCCCAGTAGGCCAGCCCGAACAGCGCCCATCGCCGAAAGCCGGCGAGCCCGAGCAGCCGGCGTGCCCAGAGCGTGTCGAAGGCCCCGTGCGGAACGCCGAGCACCAGCACCAGAGCGCCGACGACGAGGATCTCCGTCGTGGGCGCGAGAGCGGGAACGGCCGTCGCGCCGAAGCCGACGGCGAGCGCGACGGCGCCGTAGACGGCACCCTGCGCCTGGATGGCGGTCTCGACCCTCATCGCGCCGCCTCCCCGAGCCGACCGCGGGCGGCGGCGGCCGCCGCCGCCCGCGCGCTGTCGCGGGTCGCGAGCGCGCGCAGGAAGGGGGCCGGCGGCAGCGCCGCCGCCATCGCCGCCGCGTCGAGGAGCGTCGGCTCGTCGGAGAGGAAGCGCACGAGCCGCGCCGGCGGCGTGCGGCGGAAGAGCGCGGCGAACAGGTCCGGGCCCCGCGCCGGGTCGGCGGCGAGGACGCGCACGAAAAGCCGATCCATGAAGGCGAGGAGCCGGCCGTCCGGCGCAGCCGCGATCGGGCCGCGGCCGGCGAGGAGCGACGCCGCGCAGGCGTCCGCCCAGGCCTGGATGCGGCGGAAGGCGTAGCCGCTCGACGGGCGCGCGCCGCCCGCCGTCAGCCCCGCGCGCACGAGACCCGATCGCCGGCCGGCTCCCCGCGGGGCCGGGGGCGGCGGGCCGAGCAGGCCCATCGGCAGCACGCCGTGCTCCTCGCGCAGC
This sequence comes from Salinarimonas chemoclinalis, assembly GCF_041514305.1. NCBI lineage: Bacteria > Pseudomonadati > Pseudomonadota > Alphaproteobacteria > Hyphomicrobiales > Salinarimonadaceae > Salinarimonas > Salinarimonas chemoclinalis. The sequence continues at coordinate 204,966 of NZ_JBGMWH010000006.1, read as the reverse complement.
ACCGCGCCGCCGCGCCCGCGCGTCGCCTCGGCGATCGCCGCCTCCAGGTCCGGCACGAGCGCCGGAGGCGGCAGCGGGTCGGCGGCGAAGACCGTCGCCTCGACGAGCGCACGGTCGGGCGCGAAAGGAAGGACGTAGATGAACGCGATCCGGTCGGGATGCGGCGGCAGGAAGCGCATGAGCTCGACCGTGCCGGGATCGAACGAGGCCCGGTCGCAAGCGATCTCACGCCCGAGGAAGCTCTGCCAGAGCCGCGCACCGCCGGGGGCGGGCCGGCGATCGGGACGGGTGTCGACGAGCGCAGTCGCCGTGACCGGTCCGGCGCTCGTCTCGACGCGCCAGAGGCCGTCCGGCGATCGCGTCACCGCGACGACCCGCGTTCCCGAGGCGAGGTCGACCCGGGGCGCGGCCGAGATCGCGGCGCGCGCCGCGTCGTGGAAGTCCGCGCCGCGGATCATCTGGTAGGGGGTCTCCGGCGTCTCGGCGACGCCGCCGCGGCCGTCGTGGGACGCGACCCGCACCCGCGGCCACGCCTGCGCGACGAGGCCCTCGTGCCGGTGCGGGCGCGTGCGCCAGAAGCACCAGGTGCGGTCGTCGCCGAAGCCCGGGCCGGCGTCGCGCGCCTCGATCACCAGCGTGCGCGGGGCGCCGGTACCGGCATCGGCGAGGCGCTCGGCGAGGCTCGCCCCCGTGCACCCCCCGCCGAGGATCACGAGATCGCGATCGGGCCGCATGCCGCGCTCCCTACTCGGCCGGCTCGCGCCCACGCTGCGGACGCTCGACTCGATCCGGGTAGATCTCGCCAGCGACCGCGAGCGAGGGTCCGTAGCCCTCCTCGATGGAGCGGTGGCGCGCGACGCGCGAGAGCATGATGCCGAAGACCAGCTTCGAGGTGACGTCGGCCGTCGTGAACAGGACCTGGCGCACCACGACCGCCACGTCCGACACCCATACCGCCGGGACGACGTAGGCGAGCGGGTAGAGCGTCCAGGCGACGAGGAGCAGGAGCCAGATGCGGTTCATCTCGGTCGCCACCCGAGGCGAGAGGCGCTCCGGCGGCCGGTGCGTCACCGCGTAGACGAGCCAGAGGATGTAGAGATAGAAGATCGTCGAGACGCCACCCCAGATCCAGAAGGGCGCGACGGCCTGCGTGTCCGAGAAGCCGGCCACGGCGGGCTCGTAGTACTGCCCGACGTACCCCGTCCAGATCATCAGCAGGCCGGCGAGCGTGAACTTGCCCCAGTTGCTCCAGAAGGCGCGACCGGAGAAGCCGAGCACGACGAGGAGCTGGGTGAGCAGCATCGGCACGTCGATCGACCAATTGGCGTAGCGATAGCCGTTGGAGAAGATCATCCCCTCGACGCGCGTCCAGGTCTGGGTGGCGGCCTGGAACTCGAAGCTGCGGTTCCACAGGAGCCAGAGCTGGAAGATCTCCAGCGCCGCCGACACCATGACCACCGCCGAGATGATGTTCGAGAGTCGGTAGCGCGGCGCGACGTCCTTGATCGTCAGGGCGAAGTAGACGAGCCCGGCCAGGAAGGCCGCGACGGTCAGGGCGAAGATGTGGCGAATGACGTCGAAATGCCAGTAGCCGTATTCCAGGTAGTTCTCGAAATTGGGCATGAAACCTCCCACCCGCTCGCCGGGTCGCCGCTCGCCGGACGTGCGGCGCCGGCGGCCGCCGGGAGCGACCGGAGCCGCGCCGCTCCGCTTCGATCGGGCCGCCAACGAACGAGGAGGCGCATCCGTTCGCCCCCGGGGCGCCCCGGCGGGCCGGATCGCCGTGCGACCCGCCGTCGCGCCGCTCGACATCCGCGCCGGGAGCGGTATGGTCCGCGCTCTTCGGTTTCCTGGAGTTCGAGAATGGCCAGGCTCAGCGTCAACCTGAACAAGATCGCCCTCCTGCGGAACTCGCGGAAGACCGGCGTCCCCGACCCCGCCGCCTTCGTGCCGCTCGCCGCGCGCGCTGGAGCGCAGGGGATCACGCTGCACCCGCGGCCCGACGAGCGGCACGTGCGGCGCTCCGACGTCGATGCCATCGCCGCCGCGATGGCCGACCTTCGCCCCGCCTTCGAGCTCAACCTCGAGGGCTATCCGGACGCGCGCTTCCTCGAGATCGTGCGCGCGGTGCAGCCCGAGCAGGTGACCTTCGTGCCGGACGCGCCCGACGTCTTCACCTCCGACAAGGGCTTCGACCTCGACGCGGCGCAGGCGGCGCTCGTCTCCGATGCGCTCGCCGCACTCGAGGGCGTCGAGACGCGCATCGTGCTGTTCGTCGATCCGGACCCGGCGGTCGTCCCGCGCGTCGCCGAGATCGGCGCGCACGGCATCGAGATCTACACGGGCTCCTACGCCGAGGCCTGGAAGCACGGCCGGCACGCGCCGCTGCTCGACGCCGCCGCCAAGGCGGCGCTCGCGGCGCGCGCGCACGGGCTCGTCGTCAACGCGGGCCACGACCTCAACCGCGACAACATCCCGCCCCTCGTCGCCGCCATCCCGCACCTGGCCGAGGCTTCGATCGGCCACGAGCTGACGGCGGACGCGCTCGCGATGGGCTTCGAGGCGGCGGTCGACGCCTACGCCGCGGCGCTGCGCGGGGAGAGCTGAGGGCGGTACGAGGGCGGCGAGCACCGTTGGAACACCGACGCGCGCCTTGACACGGAACGGCAGCGCGCGTCTATTCGCGCCCATATGTCTCCGCGTCCGCGGTGACGAGACTGCCGTTGCGGAAGCTCCCCAGCCGAGGGGCCTAACGATTCATTCGATCACGAATTCGTCTCGGGTCGCTCGATTGTCATTGGAGAAATTTCAACCATGAAAGATCAAGAACGTATTGCCGTGTTCATCGATGGCGCCAATCTCTACGCCACGACGAAGACGCTCGGATTCGACATCGACTACAAGCGCCTGCTGAAGGAATTCCAGTCGCGCGGCTACCTGCTGCGAGCGTTCTACTACACGGCGCTCGTCGAGGACCAGGAGTACTCCTCCATCCGCCCTCTGATCGATTGGCTCGACTACAACGGCTACCGCGTCGTCACCAAGCCGACGAAGGAGTTCGTCGATTCGACGGGCCGCCGCAAGGTCAAGGGCAACATGGACATCGAGCTGTGCATCGACGCGCTCGAGCTCGCCGACAAGGTCGATCACATCGTGCTCTTCTCGGGTGACGGCGACTTCCGCTCGCTCGTCGAGGCGCTGCAGCGCAAGGGCGTGCGGGTGTCCGTCGTGTCGACCATCTCGATCCAGCCGCCCATGGTGGCCGACGAGTTGCGTCGGCAGGCGGACGAGTTCATCGATCTCGCCCACCTCCTGCCGAAGATCGGCCGCGACCCCGCGGACCGGCCGGTGCGGGACCATTCCGACCGTCCGTCGCGCTTCCAGCAGGGCGGGCCCGCCGGCCCGGGCCTCGAGCGCCGCTACGGCATCCGCCAGGGCCAGGGCCCGATCGGCGGCGGCACCGGGCGCGGCGACGAGGACGAGGAATACGAGGATTGATGCTGGTCCGGGGCTCGAGAACGGGGGGCGTCACCACGGTGGCGCCCCTTTTTCGTCCGGCTCGGACCGCGCATAGCCCCGGTCCGGAGACGGCGCGGATCGCCGATCACGACGCGGCGCCGGACGCTTGCACGAATCATAAGTCTGTGCTTATCATTCGGGCATGAACGAGACCGACGTCTTCCGAGCCATCGCGGATCCGACCCGGCGCCTTCTGCTGGAGCGGCTGGCGACGCGGGATGCGAACGCCACCGAGCTGCGCGCGGGCCTGTCGATCTCGCAACCCGCCGTCTCGCAGCATCTCGCGGTCCTGCGCACCGCCGGGCTCCTGCGCGAGCGGCGGGAAGGCAGGCAGGTGCGCTACAGCCTCGCGCCCGAGGGGCTGCGGCCGCTCCAGGCTTGGCTCCTGCGATACAGCGCCTTCTGGCCGCAGCGCATCGACGCGCTCGAGCGCCTCCTATCGGAGATGGATCAATGACACGGGACGAGAACGACGAGGTCGTGGTCGAGCGCGATCTCGGCGCGCCGATCGACAAGATCTGGCGCGCCCTGACGATCCCGGAGCTCGTCGCCGAGTGGCTGCTGCCGCTCGTGCAGGACGTGTCGGAACCCGACGTCCTGCGTCTCGACGGCGCCGCGCGGGGACTGGCCGGCGCGGTCTCGATCCGGATCGTCGAGGTCGAGCCGCGCACGCGCATCCTCTACAGCTGGTTCGAATGCGGTGAGCCGCCGGGGCTCGTGGCGTTCGATCTCGAGCCTCTGCCCGACGGTGGAGCGCGCCTGCGCGTGACCCACACGCGTCATGCGCGGACGCCTCCTCGCGCGGCCAACACGAACGTCTGCACGGCACGCGTCCCCATGGCCCGCGCCGCCTGAACGGCGCCGGACCGCGGCTGAACCCGTCTCGACGCGCCCGATCGGCGCCGTCTCGCCCTGCACGCGGTCTCCGCCGCCGCCGGGAGGCGGGATCTCGGCTGCATTCTACATTGCCGACACGAAGAGGAGTTGCGCGATGCGCGACACGATGAATCTCGTCCCCATGGTCGTCGAGACCTCGAGCCGGGGCGAACGCGCCTTCGACATCTACTCGCGCCTGCTGCGCGAGCGGATCGTCTTCTTGAACGGGCAGATCGAGGACGGCATGGCCGCTCTGGTCTGCGCACAGCTGCTGTTCCTCGAGGCGGAGAACCCGCGCCGGGAGATCGCGCTGTACATCAACTCCCCCGGCGGCGTCGTCACCGCGGGATTGGCGATCTACGACACGATGCAGTTCATCAGCAGCCCGGTCGCGACCCTTTGCATGGGGACGGCCTGCTCGATGGGCTCGTTCCTCCTGATGGCAGGGGCAGCGGGCCGGCGCGCGACGCTGCCGAACGCGCGCATCCTCGTGCACCAGCCATCCGGCGGCTATCAGGGGCAGGTCACCGACATCGTGCGGCACGCCGAGGAGAGCAAGCGCCTCAAGGAGCGCATCAACGCTCTCTACGCCAAGCATTGCGGCCGGACGCCGGAGGAGGTCGAGGCGACGTTGGATCGCGACTACTTCATGGATGCGCAGGCGGCTCTGGAGTGGGGCCTCGTCGACGCCATCGCCACCGCGCGAGGGGACCCGCCGCGTGCGGAGCCCGGGGGGCCGCTCTGACCGGGCGCATCCGCGAGCCGGGTCACGAGCCCTTGAGGATGCGCGCCTTCTCGCGGTCCCAGTCGCGCTTCTTCTCGGTCTCGCGCTTGTCGTGCAGCTTCTTGCCCTTGCCGAGACCGAGTTCGACCTTCGCGCGCCCACGCTCGTTGAAGTAGATCCGCAGGGGGACGACCGTGTAGCCCTCGCGCTGGGTGGCGCCGAGCAGCTTGTCGATCTCGCGGCGGTGGAGCAGCAGCTTGCGCGGCCGGCGCGGCTCGTGGTTGAAGCGATTCGCCTGCAGGTACTCGGGAATGTAGGCGTTGTAGAGCATCAGCTCCTCGCCCGAGGGGCCGGCATAGCTCTCCCCGATCGTCGCCTTGCCCGAGCGCAGCGACTTCACCTCCGTGCCGGTCAGCACGATGCCGGCCTCGTAGGTGTCCGAGATCGCATAGTTGAACCGCGCCTTGCGATTGTCCGCCACGACGCGATGGGAATGGGCGTTCTTCTGCGCCATCGAGCTCTCAGGAGTTGATCAGCCCGGCCGCCCGCATCGCCTCGCGCACCGCCTCCCGCGCCGCCGGCGAGGCGGGCACGAGCGGCAGGCGGATCTCGTCGGACATGCGGCCGAGCACGGACAGGGCGAACTTCGCCGGGGTCGGGTTGGTTTCGACGAACAGCGCCTGATGCAGGGGGAAGAGGCGGTCGTGCAGCGTCAGCGCGGTCGCCATGTCGCCCGCGAGGCTCGCCTCCTGGAAATCCGCGCACAGCCGCGGCGCGACGTTGGCCGTCACCGAGATGCAGCCGTGCCCGCCGTGGGCGTTGAATCCGAGCGCCGTCGAATCTTCGCCGGAAAGCTGTACGAAGTCGGGGCCGAGCACGGCGCGTTGATGGCTCACCCGCACCATGCTGGCGGTCGCGTCCTTGACGCCGGCGATGTTGGGAAGCTCGTAGAGACGTGCCATGGTCTCCACCGACATGTCGATGACGGATCGGCCGGGGATGTTGTAGATCAGGATCGGGACCCCGACCGCGGCGTCGATCGCCTTGAAATGCTGATAGAGGCCCTCTTGCGTCGGCTTGTTGTAATACGGCGTCACCACGAGCAGCACGTCCGCGCCGGCGCGCTCGGCGTGGCGCGCGAAATCGATCGCCTCGGCGGTGGAGTTCGAGCCCGCGCCGGCGATCACCGGCACGCGGCCCTTCGCCTGCGCGACGGTGATCTCGACGACGCGCTTGTGCTCGTCGTGGGAGAGGGTCGGGCTCTCGCCGGTGGTGCCCACGGGGACCAGGCCGGAGGAGCCGTTCTCGATCTGCCACTCGACATGGGCGCGCAGCGCCTCCTCGTCGAGGGCGCCGTCCTCGAAGGGCGTGACCATGGCGGGGATCGAGCCGCGAATGCGAGAGAGGACGGCATGGGCGGGCATGGTGACGCTCCGGACGATGCGGGGAGGTCCGCGCGGCGCGCGGCGCCGAGCGGGGGCACACACATAGCGCGCGGACGGCGCCCGCGCAAACGCGGCCTTCTCGCCGCCTCCGCCCTCGCCGGAGCGATTCTCGCCGGCGTGATCCTCGGTGGAGCGCCCGCGGCGCTCGCCGCCACGCTGCTGCCCCCGCCGCGCCCCGATCGACCGGCGGTCGAGGCCTCGGCGGCCACGGCGGAGGACGCCGCGGCGGTCGTCCGCGCGGTCTCCGAGATCGATCCGCGGCGCCTGGCGCTGACCGAGATGCTCAACGCCTACGCCGAGGGGCGCATCCTGCTCGGCGATACGCTCGCCGCCGCCTGGGAGACGGTCGTCGCCGGCGACCCGGCCGCGCGCGTCGCCGGCGAATGGCTCGCGATCCGCGCCGGCGCGGTGCGCGACTTCGCCCGGCTCTCGGCCTTCTTGAGCGACAATCCCGGCTGGCCCGAGACGGGCGTCGCCCGCCGCCGTGCGGAGGAGGCGCTCTTCGCCGACCCGGCCCGCCCGGAGCAGACCATCGCCTTCTTCGCCGGCGCGCGGCCGCGCACGGCCGAGGGGGCGGTGGCGCTCGCCCGCGCCTTCCGCGCCGACGGCGCCGAGGCCGACGCTCGCGCCCTCGCGCGCGAGACCTGGCGCGACATGCGGCTCGGCACCGCCGAGGAGGCTGCGCTCGAGACGGAGTTCGGGGCGGTGCTGACGCTCGCGGACCATCGCGTGCGCTTCGAGCGGTTCCTCTTCCGGGAGGACTGGACGGGCGCGCGGCGCATGCAGGCGCGCTTCCCCGAGGAGGCGCGCGGGGATCTCGAGCTCCTGATCGAGACGCGCCGCGCCGTCGCCGCCCGCGCCCGCGACGCCGGCGCGCAGCTCGACGCGCTCCCGGCTCGGCTGCAGGCCGAGCCGTCGGTGCTCTACTCGCGGCTCAAACACCTGCGCTACGAGGAGCGCTACGACGAGGCCGCGCGCCTGCTCGCGGGGGCGCCGCGGGAGCTCGGGCTCGTCCTCGACGGCGACGCCTGGTGGAACGAGCGACGCATCGTCGCGCGCTCGACGCTCGAGGCCGGCGACAGCGCCCGCGCCTACGCCATCGCCGCCGACCACGCCGCGGAATCCCCGGGCGAGATCATCGAGGCGGAATGGACCGCGGGCTGGATCGCGCTGCGCTTCCTCGACGCGCCCCAGGTCGCCGCCGACCACTTCGCCCGCGCCGCCGAGGAGGCGACGCTGCCGATCTCGATCTCGCGCGTGGCCTATTGGCGGGGGCGCGCCGCTGCGGCGATGGGCGACGACGAGGCGGCGCGGGAGCACTACCGGGCCGCAGGCGCTCATCCGATCACGTATTACGGCCAGCTCGCGCTGGAGGAGCTCGGCGAGACGCGGCTGCCGCTGCGCCGGCCGGAGGGCCTCGACCTCGCCGCGGCCCGCGAGCGGCTCGAGGACGTGCCGGCGGCGCGCGCCCTCGCCTTCCTGCACGAGGCGGGCTTATCGGATCGCACGATCCCGCTCTACTGGGGCCTCGGCGACACGCTCGACGATCCCGCGCTCGTCGCGGCGCTCGGCGAGGCGGCGGCGGAGCGCGGGGACGCGCGTGGGCTCCTGGCGCTCGGGCGCGCCGCGGTGAGTCGCGGCCTGCCGCTCGACGTCTACGCCTATCCGACGCTCGGCATCCCGCCCTTCGAGCCGGCGACGGACGCGGTCGACCCGGCGCTCGTCTACGCCATCGCCCGCCAGGAGAGCGCCTTCCACCCGCAGGCGGTGTCTCACGCCGGCGCGCGTGGCCTCATGCAGCTGATGCCGGCCACGGCGCGGGCGACCGCGCAGCGCTTCGGCCTCTCCTACGCCCCCGAAAGGCTGCTCTCGGACCCCTCGTACAACGCGACCCTCGGCTCGGCGCACCTCGCGGAGCTGATCGAGCGGTGGGGCGGCTCCTACATCCTGGTGTTCGCCGCCTACAATGCCGGCGGCGGGGCGGTGACGCGCTGGATCGAACGCTTCGGCGATCCGCGCGGCGGGGGCATCGACCCGATCGACTGGATGGAGATGATCTCGTTCCCCGAGACGCGCAACTACGTTCAGCGCGTGATGGAGAACTACCAGGTCTACCGGCGCCTCCTGCACGAGGACCGGCCGCTGTCGATCCGGGCCGACCTCGCCCGCGGCGAGCCGGGGTGACCCCGGCCCGGCTCGTGGTCTTCGATCAGCCGTCCATCTTCAGGGCGGCGATGAACGCCTCCTGGGGGATCTCGACGCGGCCGAACTGGCGCATCTTCTTCTTGCCCTCCTTCTGCTTGTCGAGGAGCTTGCGCTTGCGCGAGACGTCGCCGCCGTAGCACTTGGCGGTGACGTCCTTCCTCAACGCGCGGATGGTCTCGCGGGCGATGATCTTGCCGCCGATCGCGGCCTGGATCGGGATCTGGAAGAGGTGCTGCGGGATCAGGTCCTTGAGCTTCTCGCACATCACCCGCCCGCGGGCCTCGGCGCGGCTGCGGTGCACGAGCATCGAGAGCGCGTCGACGGGCTCCGCGTTGACGAGGATCGACATGCGCACGAGGTCGCCCTCGCGATAGTCGGTGATCTGGTAGTCGAACGAGGCGTAGCCGCGGGAGATCGACTTCAGCCGGTCGTAGAAGTCGAAGACGACCTCGTTGAGCGGCAGGTCGTAGACGACCATGGCGCGCTTGCCGACGTAGTTCAGGTCGATCTGCACGCCGCGCCGGTCCTGGCAGAGTTTCAGCACCGCGCCGAGATGCTCGTCGGGCGTGAGGATGGTGGCGCGGATCCAGGGCTCCTCGATCGTCTCGATCTTCATGACGTCCGGCATGTCGGCCGGATTGTGCAGCTCCAGCGTCTCGCCGTCGCGCAGGACGAGCCTGTAGACGACGGACGGCGCCGTCGAGATCAGGTCGAGGTTGAACTCGCGCTCGAGCCGCTCCTGGATGATCTCGAGGTGGAGGAGCCCGAGGAAGCCGCAGCGGAAACCGAAGCCGAGCGCCGCCGAGCTCTCCATCTCGTAGGAGAAGCTCGCATCGTTCAGCCGCAGCCGCCCCATCGCCGCGCGCAGGTCCTCGAAGTCGGCGGCATCGACGGGGAAGAGGCCGCAGAACACGACCGGCTGCGCCGGCTTGAAGCCCGGCAGCATCTCGCTCGTGGGCCGCTTCGCCTCGGTGATGGTGTCGCCGACGCGGGTGTCCGCCACCTCCTTGATGGCGGCGGTGATGAAGCCGACCTCGCCCGGCCCGAGCGCCTCGAGCGGCTGCATCTTCGGCCGGAAGACCCCGACCCGGTCGACCTCGTATTGCGCGTCGGTGCCCATCATCTTGATGGTCATCCCCTTGCGCAGCACGCCGTCCATGACGCGCACGAGCACGATCACGCCGAGATAGGCGTCGTACCAGCTGTCGACGAGCATCGCCTTGAGCGGTGCCTCTCGGTCGCCCTTCGGCGGCGGCAGGCGCTCGACGATGGCCTCGAGCACGAGGTCGACGCCGAGCCCGGTCTTGGCCGAGATCGGCACGGCCTGCGACGCGTCGAGCCCGATCACGTCCTCGATCTGCTCCTTGACGCGCTCGGGCTCGGCGGCGGGCAGGTCGACCTTGTTGAGGACGGGCACGATCTCGTGGTCGGCGTCGAGCGCCTGGTAGACGTTGGCGAGCGTCTGCGCCTCCACGCCCTGCGAGGCGTCGACGACGAGGAGCGAGCCCTCGCAGGCCTTGAGCGAGCGAGAGACCTCGTAGGCGAAGTCGACGTGCCCGGGCGTGTCCATCAGGTTGAGGATGTAGGTCTTGCCGTCCTTGGCGAGGTACTCCAGCCGGACCGTCTGCGCCTTGATCGTGATGCCGCGCTCGCGCTCGATGTCCATCGAGTCGAGCATCTGCTCCTGCATGTCGCGCTCGGACACGGTGCCGGTGAGCTGGATCAGGCGATCCGCGAGCGTCGACTTGCCGTGGTCGATGTGGGCGACGATGGAGAAGTTGCGTATGTTCTCGAGGGTCTCGCGGGTCATGATCATCCGGGCCGGGCACGCCGTCGCGCGCCGATGAGCTAGCGTGATCGGGAGATAGCAGCGACCGGAGGGTTCGCCAAGGGGAGCGGGGTGGGCGCGAGGGACGCAGGGGCGCACGCACCTCCCCCATCGGGGGACGTGGATCGGCGCCGAAGGCGACGAGACGGAGGGGGTGCGCCGCCAGGCGCGCTTCGGCGGAGCCGAAACGACCACCGTCGAGCCGCGGGACCCCGCCCCTGGCTCGCTGCGCTCGCCGTCCCCGCCCCGACGGGGCGGGAGCCGCGTCACCCGTCCGTCGGGTGCCGCCCGGTCTCGCCCTTCGACAGGATCGCCTCCAGCGTCTCCAGGCGGTCGGCCTCGGCGGTCGGCTTGTCCCAGCGGATGCGCGAGACGCGGGGGAAGCGCATCGCCACGCCGGACTTGTGGCGGGTCGAGCGCTGCAGGCCCTCGAAGGCGATCTCGAGCACGAGGCCCGCTTCCATGGTGTGCGTCACCTCGCGCACGGGGCCGAAGCGGTTGACCGTGTTGTTGCGCACGAAGCGGTCGAGCTGCGCGAGCTCCGCGTCGGTGAAGCCGAAATAGGCCTTGCCGACGGGCACCAGCTCCTCCCCGCCCGCGTCGCCGGTGCGCCAGACGCCGAACGTGTAGTCCGAGTAGAAGGACGAGCGCTTCCCGTGGCCGCGCTGGGCGTACATCATCACGGCGTCGACCGTGTAGGGCTCGCGCTTCCACTTGAACCACAGGCCCTTGGGGCGACCCGGCACGTAGGGGCTGTCGACACGCTTGACCATGACGCCCTCGACCGCATCGGCGTCCGCACCCGCGCCGTGGGCGCCGGGGTCGGCGCGCGCCGCGGCCAGCGCGTCCCAGTCCGCGAAGGGCACGAGGGGCGAGAGGTCGAGACGTTCTGGCGCGCGGCGCGCGACGAAGGCCGCCAGCCGCGCGCGCCGCTCGGCGAAGGAGAGCGCCCGCAGGTCCTCGTCCCCCTCCGCCAGGAGGTCGTAGGCGCGCAGGTGCGCCGGGTACTTCGTCGTGAGGGCGTTCGACACGGCCTTGCGGTTGAGCCGCTGCTGCAGGACGTTGAAGCTCTGAACGCGCCCGTCGATCAGCACGAGCAGCTCGCCGTCGATCGCCGCCTCCATGCCGGCGAGCGCCGCCACCAGGTCCGGGAAGGCGCCCGACACGTCCTCGCCGGTGCGCGAGTAGAGCCGTGTCGTCCCGTCGAACGACGCCGCCTGCACGCGGATGCCGTCCCACTTCCATTCCGCGGCGAAGGCCCCCGCATCGAGCGTCCCGATGTCCTCGAGCTCGAGCGGATGGGCGAGCATCGGGGGGCGGAACGGCGCGGGATCGCGGGACACCGGCCGTGGGCCGCGCCCCTCCACCCAGGCGAACAGGTCGACGTAGGGCGGCGCCATCCCGTGCCAGACCTCCTCGATCGCGTCGGGCTCCATGTCGCCCAGGGACGCGAGCGCGGTCTTGGCGAGGCGCGCGGAGACGCCGATGCGGAGCGACCCGGTGATCAGCTTGAGCAGCGCCCAGCGCCCGGTCTCGTCGAGCGCGTCGAGCAGCCCGGCGAGGCGCGCGGGGAGGTCGGACTTGGAGGTGGTGGCGAGGGTCTCGACGACCTCCGAGAGGGATGGCGGCGGAGGACGATTGTGGCCCGACGTCGGCGACACGCGCGACGCGCTCCCCTCCCCCTCGTGGGGAGGGGTCGGGGGTGGGGGGCGTCGGGTGAAGGGCTCGCGGTCCGCGCTCGCGCCCTCTGGCGACATCGACGACGGCGCCTCGTCCTGCACGCCCCGCACACCCGGACCCTCTCCACGAGGGAGAGGGGAGGAGATCGGCGCCGGCCACAGGAGCGCCGTCGTCTCGGCGAGGTCGCCGACGTAGGAATAGGACATCTCGAACAGGACCGGGTCGCAGCGCTCCTGGATCAGCGCCCGGATCAGGTTCGGCTTCGCCTCGCGGAAGGAGAGCTCGCCGGTGAGCGCCGCGAGGGCGAAGCCGCGCTCGGGATCGGGCGTGGCGCGGAGGTGATCCGCGATGAGCCGGATCTTGGCGTTGCGGCGCGATTCGTAGACGAGCCGGTCGAGGAGGGCGGCGAAGGCGTTCACGACACGGCCTCGCCCTGCGCCGCGGGCACGGCCGCATCCGCAGTCTCCTCCCCCTCGTCGCCATACCCCAGCATGTGCAACGGCCGCGCCGCGATTCCCATCGTTCCGCACCAGTGCACCAGCGCGTCCTCCTGCCCGTGCGTGACCCAGACCTCCCCGGCACCGGTCTCCAGGATGCTCCGCGTCAGGTCGTCCCAATCGCAATGGTCCGAGATCACCATCGGCAGCTCCACCCCCTTCTGCCGCGCCCGCGCCCGCACCCGCATCCAGCCCGAGGCGAAGCCGGCGACGGGGTCGGGGAACTTGCGGGCCCACACCTCCTGGATCGCCGAGGGCGGGCAGACGATCACCTCGCCGGCGAGCTTCGCGCGGTCGCCGGGCTGCACCTTGACGATCTCGCCGAGGTCGACGCCGAGGTCGGCGTAGAGCGCGCAGAGCTTCTCCATGGCGCCGTGGACGTAGATGGGGCGGTCGAAACCCGCCTCCCGCATCAGCGCCATCACCCGCTGCGCCTTGCCGAGCGCGTAGGCGCCGACCAGATGCGCGCGCTCCGGGAACAGCGCCAGCGAGGCCAGCAGCTTGGCCACCTCCGCCCGCGCGTCCGGATGGCGGAAGACCGGGAGGCCGAAGGTGGCCTCGGTGATGAAGACGTCGCAGGGGACGATCTCGCAGGGCAGGCAGGTCGGGTCGACGCCGCGCTTGTAGTCCCCCGAGACGACGAGCCGCGTGCCGCCCGCCTCGATCACGATCTGCGCCGAGCCGAGCACGTGGCCGGCCGGCACGAAGCGCACGGAGACGTCGCCCTGCCGGATCGTCTCGCCCAGCGCCGCCGCCTGCGTCGCCCCCGCGAAATCCGCGCCGTAGCGCGCGGCCATGATCGCGAGCGTCTCGGCGGTCGCCAGCACCGCGCCGTGGCCGGCGCGGGCGTGGTCCGAATGGCCGTGCGTCACGAGCGCCCTGTAGACCGGCCGCATCGGGTCGACGTGGAAATCGCCGAGCGGGCAGTAGAGGCCCTGGGGGGTGAGCGTGAGGATGTCGGTCGCGCGCATGCCGACGGATATGGGGCGCCGGCCCGCCGGCGGCAGCCCCGCCGGCTCACGCCAGCAGGGCGTCGAGCACCAGGCCGGCGAACAGGATGAGCCCCGCGTCGCGGTTGGCGCGAAACAGCATCAGCGAACGGCGGCCGTCGGCGGGGTCGAGGGTCGCGACCTGCCAGGCGAGGTGCGCGGCGAAGGCTGCGAGACCCGCCCAGGCGACGGGGCCGGCTCCGACCTGCGCCAGCGCGGCGGCCATCAGGATGAGGCAGGCGGCGTAGCAGACGCCGATCGCGAGCCGCACCCGCGCGCCGAAGAGGCGGGCGGAGGACTTGATGCCGGCGATCTCGTCGTCCTCGATGTCCTGGAGCGCGTAGATCGTGTCGTAGCCCACGACCCAGGCGATCGCGGCGACGTAGAGCAGCAGCGGCGCCAGCGACAGCGATCCGAAGGCGGCCGCCCACCCCATCAGCGCCCCCCAGGAGAAGCAGAGCCCGAGAACCACCTGCGGCAGCCAGATCACCCGCTTCATGAACGGGTACGTCAGCACGATCGCCACCGAGGCGAAGCCGGTCGCCACCGCGAACCAGTTGAACTGGAGCAGCACGGCGAGGCCCACCGCGCATTGCGCGAGCACGAAGGCGGACGCGCCCGCGAGCGTCACCCGGCCCGACGGCAGCGGGCGGTCGCGCGTGCGCGCGACGCGGGCGTCCAGATCGCGGTCGACGATGTCGTTCCAGGTCGAGCCCGCGCCCCGCATGGCCACGGCGCCGATCAGGAACAAGGCGAGGTGCCAGGGGTCGGGGTGAGGCGCGCCGGCGGCGAGTGCGGCGAGCGCGGCGGACCACCAGCAGGGCAGCAGGAGGAGCCACCAGCCGATCGGCCGCTCGATCCGGGCGAGGCGCAGGTAGGGACGCGCGGAGACCGGCGCCAGCCGGTCCGCCCAATGGCCGGTGACGGCGTCCGGCAGTGATCGGTCCGCCCCGCCGCGGAAGAGCCCCCCTCTACGCACGGCGGATCACAGCGCGCCCTGCGGAATCGGGAAGCGGCCGGTCAGGCCCGGGCCGCCGAACTGGTTCGACTCGGCCGCCTCGCGGGCCTGACGCTCGGCGTTGTTGATCTGCGCGGCGACGCGGCAGGCGTCCGCGCGCATGCCGCCGACGCGCTCGTGGTCCTGGCGGACGTTCTGGGCGAAGTCGTTGGGGATCTGGCACCAGGCCTGGTTCTCGTCGATGAAGTCGACGAGCTTCTGGCCGTTCTCCTGGAGGGCGCGCAGCGCCGAGCAGGCCGGGCGCGGGTCGACGTCCTCGGAGCCCAGCGCCTCGAGGCGCTGGACGATGGAGCGGCGCTCCTCGAGCAGCGGCCCGACGGCCCCGCAGACGTCGGCCTGCGCGTGCGCCGCGCCGGGCGCCATCGCCGGTACGAGCGCGCCGAGCGCGATCATCGCCGTGGAGAGCGTCGCGATGGAGATCCGGGTCCTCGTCGCCATGGTCCTCGCCAGGAGCCGTCCGCCCCTGCCCCTCGCGCGCGGGAGAGCGCGCTCGCTTGCATTACGCATCGTCTGCGGGATACCAGATCCCGCACCGGCGCGCCAGCGCGCGTGCCGGTGCGGGCGCGCGCTCTCCACACCACGCCAATGTGGCGAGATTGCCGCGCCTCGCCTCACCAGTGACCGCCGGAGCCGGACCTTGGCCGCCTACGACTTCGCCGCCCCACGCCTGTACCTCGACGCGCCCCTCGCGCTCGGCGCGCGGATCGCCCTCGAACGGGCGCAGGCGAACTACCTGCTCAACGTGCTGCGGCTCGGCGCGGGCGCGGACGTGCTCGTCTTCAACGGGCGCGACGGGGAATGGCGCACGCAGGTCCAGCCGGAGGGCCGCAAGAGCGCGAGCCTGCTCGCGCTCGCCCAGGTCCGCCCGCAGGCGCCCGCGCCGGACCTCGCCTGGCTGTTCGCGCCGCTCAAGCACGCCCGGCTCGACTACATGGCGCAGAAGGCCGTGGAGATGGGCGCGGGCTCGCTGCGGCCGGTGCTCACGCGTCGCACCCAGGCGGCCCGCGTCAACCTCGAGCGCATGCGCGCCAACGTGATCGAGGCCGCCGAGCAGTGCGGCGTCCTCGCGCTGCCGCCGGTACACGAGGAGGCGAAGCTCGAGGCGGCGCTCGCGGCGCTCGAGCCCGAGCGGGTGCTCGTGTTCTGCGACGAGGACGCGCCCATATTCGACCCGCTCGCGGCGCTGGCCGCCGCGCCGCAGGGGCCGCTCGCCGTGCTGATCGGCCCGGAGGGCGGCTTCGATCCCGCCGAGCGCGAGACGCTGCTCGCGCGCGAGCGGGTGGTGCGGCTCTCGCTCGGCCCGCGCATCCTGCGCGCCGACACCGCCGCCGTCGCGGCGCTCGCCGTCGTCCAGGCGGCGCGGGGAGACTGGCGCTGACGAGAAGCGGCTCAGTTCGACCTGTGTTCGACGTTTCGGAAGCGGTATCGGGAGTCGAGGCAGGCGCTTCTCCTTCCCTGTAGGGGAAGGTGGATCGCGCGCAGCGCGAGACGGATGGGGCGCGGCGCGCAAGCGACGCGTTCCGCGAAGCGGAAGGCGACGTGTCCGCCATCCGCCGTCGCATTTCGGCTTCGCCGAACGCGCGTGCCGCGCGCCCCATCCGTCTCGGCTTCGCCGAGACACATTCCCCTACAGGGAAGGACAGGAGTCGCGATGGGCCGAGCGGCGCCCGCAGGCGGGCGATCCGCCGGCGACCTCACCCCGGCAGCGTGAAGATCTCCACGCCGTCCTCGGTGACGCCGACCGAGTGCTCGAATTGCGCCGAGAGCGAGCGGTCGCGGGTCACCGTGGTCCAGCCGTCGGCGAGCGTCTTCACCTCGGAGCGGCCGGCGTTGAGCATCGGCTCGACGGTGAAGAACATGCCGGGCTCGAGCCGTACGCCGCGACCCGGCAGGCCGTAGCTGAGCACCTCGGGCGGGGCGTGGAAGGCGCGGCCGAGGCCGTGGCCGCAGAACTCGCGCACGATCGTGTAGCCCTTGGCCTTCGCCACCGCCTCGATCGCGGCGCCGACGTCGCCGAGGGTCGCGCCGGGGCGCACCCGTGCGATCCCCGCCATCATCGCCTCGTGGGCCGCGGCGACGAGGCGGCGCGCCTTCACCGAGGGCTCGCCCACCGTGAACATGCGGCTCGTGTCGCCGTGCCAGCCGTCGAGGATCGGCGTCACGTCGATGTTGAGGATGTCGCCCTCCGCCAGCCGCTTCTCGTCGTCGGGCACGCCGTGGGTGACGACGTGGTTCACCGAGATGCAGGTCGCGTGGGCGTAGCCGTGGAAGCCGATCGTCGCGGGCACGGCGCCATGGTCGCGCATGAAGGTCTCGCACAGCCGATCGAGATCGCCGGTGGAGACGCCCGGGCGGACGTGGGCGGCGATGAAGTCGAGCGTCGCCGCCGCGAGCCGGCCGGCGCGGCGCATCGCCTCGAACTCCTCCGGCCCGTGCAGGGGGATGCCCCGCGGGCGCTTCTCGCGTACCTCGTCCATGTCCTCTCCTTCGATCGGCGCGACCATAGCACGCGCACGGCGTTTGTGCCCCGCCGCGCCACGGGGTAGAGGAGGCGCATGACGCCGTCCACCCCGCCCGCCCCCGTCCTGCGTTTCGCCCCCTCGCCGACGGGCCTCCTCCACATCGGCAACGCCCGCACGGCGCTCCTCAACGCGCTCCTCGCGCGCCGAGCGGGCGGCACCTTCGTGCTGCGCCTCGACGACACCGATCGCGAGCGCTCCAGGGAGGAATACGCGCAGGCCATCGTCGCGGACCTCGCCTGGCTCGGCATCGCGCCGGATCTCGCCGTGCGCCAGTCCGAGCGCATCGCGCTCTACGGCGCGGCGGCCCAGCGGCTGAAGGCGGCGGGGCGGCTCTACCCGTGCTTCGAGACGCCCGTCGAGCTCGAGCGCAAGCGCCGCGTCCAGCTCGCCCGCGGCCTGCCGCCGATCTACGACCGCGCCGCCCTCGCCCTCTCCGACGCGGACCGCGCGCGGCTCGAGGCCGAGGGCCGCCGGCCGCACTGGCGCTTCCGGCTCGACCACCGCGCCGTCGCCTGGGACGACCGCGTGCGCGGGGAGGTGAGCGTCGACTGCGGCTCGCTCTCCGACCCCGTGCTCGTGCGCGAGGACGGCAGCTACCTCTACACGCTGCCCTCCGTCGTCGACGACGCGTCGCTCGGGGTGACGCTCGTCGTGCGCGGCGAGGACCACGTCACCAACACGGCGGTGCAGATCCAGATCCTGGAGGCGCTCGGCCACGCGCCCCCCGCGTTCGGCCACCACAACCTTCTCACGACCGCGAGCGGCGAGGGTCTCTCCAAGCGCCTCGGGCATCTCTCGCTGAGGGGCCTGCGGGAGGCGGGGCTCGAGCCCCTGGCGGTCGCCACGCTGGCGGTGCTCGTCGGCTCGTCGGACGCGGTGCGCCCGGTCGCGTCGCTCGACGCGCTCGCCGCCCTCGTCGACCTCGGCCACGTGTCGCGCGCCCCCGCCCGCTTCGACGAGGCGGAGCTCGCCGCGCTCAATGCCCGGGTCGTTCACGAGACGCCGTTCGAGGCGGTCGCGGGGCGGCTCGCGGACATGGGCGTCGGCGGCGGCGCGGCCTTCTGGGAGGCGGTGCGCGGCAATCTCGCCACGCTGCGCGAGGCACGGGACTGGTGGGGCGTCGTCGCGGGACCGGTGACGCCCGTGATCGAGGACGCGGACTTCTGCGCCCGCGCCGGCGCGATGCTCCCCCCGGAGCCCTGGGACGCCGGCACCTGGAAGGCCTGGACGAACGCGGTGAAGGCGCACACCGGCGCAAAGGGCCGCGCGCTGTTCATGCCGCTGCGCAAGGCGCTCACCGGGCGCGACCACGGGCCGGAGCTCGCCGCGCTGCTGCCTCTGATCGGCCGCGCCGAGGCGGCGGCGCGTCTGGCCGGGGAGAGCGCCTGAGGCCGCCTCACGCGTCCGGCGCGGGGATCACCTCCGGCGCGACGACGCGCACGCGCCGCCGGCCCTCGCGCGTCTCCATCTCGCGCCATTCCCCCTCCGCGATCCCGAAGAAGGGGATCGGCACGGCGGGCGCGCCGGGGACCGGCGTGGCGACGGCCGAGGGCGCGGTCTCGCGCGGCCGCGAAAGCTCGCGGGCGCGGGCTTCGTCGACGATCTCCGCGCCGTCGCCGACGAGCGCCTCGGCCCGAGCCAGCGCCTCCGACCAGCTCTGTCCCGGCACGCGGCAGGAGCAGGCCGCGTCGTGCGATCGGCGGAAGGCGAGCGCGTCGGGCAGCGCCATGTAGGACTGGCCGTCCGCGGAGATCGCCTGCTCGATCGCCGCGCCCTGCGGCTTGTAGAACAGGGCGGTGGGGGCGGACGGGCACTGCGCCTGGCACAGGTCGCCCGCCGCGCGCGAATCGCGCGGGGTGCTGGCGAGCGGGAAGAACGAGCCGTCGCAGGTGCGCACGCACACGGCCTGACCGGCGATCGGCCGCGCCTCGTCGGGGAAGCCGGGGCCGTCCATAAAGGGCTCGGTCGGCTCGATCCAGGTGTCGAAGACGCCGGGCTGCCCACCGGGGACGCCTCCGGGCGGCTGCGGCGTGCAGTACTGCTCGATCGCCGAGAGGAGCGCGGCGCGACGCTCGTTGCCCGAACGCGAGGACTCCACGAGAAGGCGCTGGTAGTTCGCCTCCATGGCGCCGAGCCGCTCCTCGGCGGCGGCGCATTCGGGGGAGGTCGGCGCGCCGAAGATCAGGAAACGCGAGCGGCCGCAGTCGAGGCTCTGCACGTAGCGGCGCATCTGCTCGAGCTCGATCGCCTGCTGGCGCGCGAGGGCGCCGTAATCGCGCCCGCCCCCGGCATCGATCTGCGCGAGTTCGGCGCGGTAACGCGTGCACGCGTCCTGCGCCAGCACCGCCGCCGGGAGGAGGAGGGAGATCGTGATCGCGAGTGTGCCGAGTAGGGAACCTTGCCGCATCGCTCCGCCGTGGTCGTGGCGCACTCCCGCGAATCGCGGGCCGCATCGCGAGAACCCTTATAGCGTCCGGGATGGCCGCAACATGAACGAATGGTGCCGCTCGGGGGGCACGCGTCACGGGCGGGAGCGCGGAGGGGGAGTTGGAGTGGGAGTGGGTGGCGCCCGCCGCCCGTCAGAGCGAGGCGAGGCAGAGCGCGCGGGCGGACGCCGCGCCGCCGCCGCGCGCGAGCGGTCCCACCGGGCTCTCGCATCCGGCGGCGAGGGCCTCGTCCGGCTCGTCGGTGCTCCCCGGATCGCCGGGCGCGCGTCGCGACGGCTCGGGGGGCCGCGGGGCGTCGCCGGCGGGCGTGGCGAGGAGTCGCGGCAGGTCGGCGCCGCGCGCGATCGTCGTGGTGCGTCCTGCGGGGTCGTGTCGCAGGAGGACGCGCCCCTCGGCATCGAGGATCGCGAGGGCGCCGCCGTCGAGGAGGACGATCTCGGAGGCTACGGGATCGGAGGACCGCGGTTCGCGCGGCTCGACGAAGGAGCGGGCGAGCGCGGGCGCCTTGCGGACGCTCGCACGCGAGGCGCGCAAGGAGTCGGCGTGGGCGTCGCCGGCGACCCGCATGGACACGAGCGTCTCGAGCCCGCCGGCCAGGCGCGTCCATGCGGCGCGCAGCTCGTGGGGCGCCGCCACCGCGCTCGTGAGCACGAAGGCGCCGACGTAGGTCGAGAAGAGAAGCGCGGCGAGGCGCAGCATCGCGAGGCCTCCGGCCGCGCGCCGGTTCCGGCGCGCTCTCGGTCTGGGTCACGGGAACATGGAACGGCGACGGCGCCGGGATGTTCCAGGCGGCCCGTGCCGCTCAGGCGGGCACGAGGGCCCGGGCCAGCGCCCGCGCCAGCGCATCGCGGGTGTAGGGCTTGCGCAACAGCGGTGCGCCGACGAACGCCGGGTCGGGACCGGGGTCGGCGTGGCCGGAGGCGACCACCACGGGCAGGCCCGCCGCGCGGGCGGCACGCGCCACCGGCGTGCCGCTCTCGCCGTCGAGATCGAGATCGAGGACGAGCGCGCGCAGGTCCGTCCGTACCGCGAGCAGCGCATGCGCCGCAGCGGCGTCGCGCGCGACGAGCACTTCCTCGAAGCCGAGGTCGGTCAGCGTCTCCGCGGTGTCGAGCGCGATGATCGCGCTGTCCTCCGCGAGGAGGATGCAGCCGAAGAATGGTGCGACGATGTTCTCGGTGCCTGCGACCAAGGCATGCTCCCGTCGTAGAGCCCCCGAAAGGTAAAGCTTCATCGGGCAGAAGGTTTCGCCATCGGAACGATACGCCATCGCGAACCTTCGCCGGCCACCCGGCCGGAGGGTCCTCCCAGCAGTCCCCGGGGCCGGCCGGCGACTCGCGGCGGGTCGGCCGGGCCGATCCGCCTCCTTCTCTCCGCACCGCGCGCAATCGCGGCCCGCACCGAAGCGTTCGGGCCGCAGACCGGCGCCGCACGCCAGGCTCCCGAACCGCGATGCGAGGCGCTCACGAAAAGGGCCTCCAACGGAGGCCCCGATTCTCGCCGGTGTGTTTCTCGCGGGTCCGCGGCGGCGCGCCTCAGGCCGAGGCGCGCTCGGGGCGGCTGCGGTGCGCGCTCTGCTGGAAGAACAGCGCCTGGCTGATCACCGCCGAGACGTTCGCCGGCTGGAACGGCTTGGCGATCAGGAAGGCGGGCTCCGGCCGCTCGCCGGTGAGGAAGCGCTCCGGATAGGCGGTGATGAAGATCACCGGGACCTGGAACGTGTCGAGGAGGTCGTTCACCGCATCGAGGCCGGAGGATCCGTCCGCGAGCTGGATGTCGGCGAGGATCAGGCCGGGCCGCTTCGATCCGGCGAGCGCCAGCGCCTCGCCACGGGTGCGCGCGACGCCGGTGACGTTGTGGCCGAGGCCCTCGACGAGCGCCTCGAGATCCATCGCGATGAGGGGCTCGTCCTCGATGATCATGATGTCGGTGACGATGTCGGCGGCGAGCTCGCGGCCGGCCTCCTCCACGAGCGCGCGCACCTCGTCGACCGGCACGGCGAGGACGCGCGCCGATTCCTCCTCGGAGAAGCCTTCGAGCGAGGAGAGCAGGAAGGCCTGACGCGGCAGCGGCGTGATCTGGCCCAGCCGCGCCTCCGCCGGCAGGTCGCGCTCGACGCCCTCGGCGCGGCCGTTCACGGACAGCGAGTTCCAGATGCGGGTGAAGACGCGGAAGAGGTCGGCCTTTATGTTGCCCTGGCGATCGATCGTCTCGGGCTCGCCGACGAGCGCCTCGAGCGTCGCGGCGACGTAGGCGTCGCCCGCCTGCTGGCTGCCGGTGAGCGCGCGCGCGTAGCGGCGCAGGTACGGCAGGTACTGGACGACGAGCTGGGCTGTCGACATGCATATCCCCTTGTGGAGTCGCCGGTTCGGCGTTGGTCCTGTGCGCGTTCAACGCGCGCGGCGCCGAAAGGTTCCCGGATCTGCCCCGGGTGATGGAACCCGTCGCCCGCCCGGGACGTTGAGGCCCGCGAGCGCTCGTTATCACGCCTCGAGGATGAGGGTCACGGAATGAAAGTCAACAAGGGCACGGGGGTCCACGAGCTCGGCGCGCGGGAGCCGCGCGCGGGGAGCGGGCACGATGGGGGGTCGGCATCGGCGGCGTCCGATCCGCGGCTCGATCGGGCCATCCAGTCGCGGATCGGCGACCAGCTGCGGGCCATGTATTCCGAGCTGATGGATCAGCCGGTTCCAGACCGCTTCAAGGACCTGCTGGCGCAGCTCGACAAACAGGACAAGACGGAGAACTCGCGATGACCCAGCCGGAACCGGCGCTGCGCGACGCCCTGCTCGCGGCCGTTCCGAGCTTGCGCGCGTTCGCGATCTCGTTGACGGGGCAGGTGGATCGTGCCGACGATCTCGTGCAGGACACGCTCCTGCGCGCCCTGTCGAACATCGACCGCTTCGAGCGCGGCACGAATCTGAACGCCTGGCTGTTCACGATCCTGCGCAACCTCTTCCACTCCGAGTACCGCAAGCGCCGCCGCGAGGTGGAGGACGCCGACGGCTCCTACGCCGCGCGCCTCAAGGCGCAGCCCGAACAGGGCGCGCGCCTCGACTTCGAGGACTTCCGCGAAGCGCTCTCCACGCTTCCGCCCGACCAGCGCGAGGCCCTGCTGCTCGTCGGCGCGTCCGGCTTCTCCTACGAGGAGGCCGCCAACATCTGCGGCTGCGCGGTGGGCACCATCAAGAGCCGCGTGAACCGGGCTCGCTCGCGCCTGACGCAACTCCTCGCGGTGGACGGCGACGAGGATCTCGGTGCGGACCGCATCACCCGCGCCGCGCTCCAGGCCGCGAGCGGCTGAGCGCGCCGCCAGGCCGTCTCGCAGAAGGTGTGAGGCCGAGCAGGAGAGCCGAGCAGAGGAGAGCCGCGCGGGAGACCGCGCGGCTCTCTCGCATTCGCGGCATCGGTTTCACGGTCGGTAGAGCCTCGCCGTGAAACCATCGGACGGTGCGGGCGTTTACGCGTACCGCAGGAGGCCTCCGATGACACGCGATCTGCTCACCCGCTTCAGTGCCGTGTTCCTCGTCCTGGCGCTCGTCGCCGCGGCCACCGCCGCAGCGAGCGTATCCGCACTCCCCGGCGCGATCGCGACCATCGCCGGCGCACTCGCGCTCACCACGCTCCTCTTCGCGCAGGTCGGGCCGGAGCGCCGCCGCCGGCCTGTGCCGGTGCGTGCTCCGCACCGCTTCCGAGCCTGACGCGCAACCGGCCGCGCCCGGTCGTCCATGCCCGGTCGTTCATGCCCGGGCGTGATGCGGGTTCGGGTTCGTCGGCCCGCCGGGAAGGTGGTCCGGGGGCATCCGCCGGCCGGGGTCGCGAACGGTCGGGTCGCCGTCGTCGTCGGCGGGTCCGTCCTGCTCCGGCAGAGGCGGGACCTCGCCGGGGAGGCGACCGCCCGGCGGCAGCGACGGCGGGGGCGTCCTCCGGTCGGTGGGCACGCCGCCCGGACCGGGCGTACGGTCGCCCGGCGCGAGCTGCGCGCCCGCGAGCGATGCGTCGAGGTGGCGAACGACGTCATTCATTGATTTCTCCCGTCTCGGTCCCGCCACGAACCAAACGCGCGGGATGGACCGGGTTCCGCGGCACGGCGTGCGGGATCGCCCCTCGGGGGTCGACCCGCGGGTCTCCGGCGCGCTAGGCTCGCTCGCGGATCGGCGCAGGAGAGGAGAGGCGACGCGGATGGCGGAAAGACGCGGCGAGATCGGCGCACCACGGGCGCTCCATGCGGACGCGGCGACGCGCCAGGCGCTGTTCTCGATGCGTGTCGAGACCCCCGGCCCGGGCTTCGTCGAAGTCACCCGCGAGGCGCGCGCCTGCGTGCGCGAAAGCGGCATCGCGCACGGGCTCGCGACGCTGTTCTGCCGCCACACCTCGGCCTCGCTCGCGATCCAGGAGAA
The DNA here is from genome assembly GCF_041514305.1 of Salinarimonas chemoclinalis. Classification (NCBI taxonomy): domain Bacteria; kingdom Pseudomonadati; phylum Pseudomonadota; class Alphaproteobacteria; order Hyphomicrobiales; family Salinarimonadaceae; genus Salinarimonas; species Salinarimonas chemoclinalis. The sequence goes on along the minus strand of NZ_JBGMWH010000006.1, from coordinate 180,816 downwards.
CGCCGACCCCGACGTCGGCCGCGACCTCGTCGACGCGCTCGATCGCATCGCCCCGCGAGACGCTCCCTATCGCCACGGGGCGGAGGGGCCCGACGACATGCCCGCCCACGTCCGCGCCATGCTGACGGGCGCGTCGCTGGCGATCCCCGTCGTCGACGGGAAACTCGCGCTCGGGACGTGGCAGGGGGTCTATCTCGTCGAGCACCGCGACAGGCCGCATCGGCGCGAGATCGTGATCGTGGTGCAGGGGGCGTGAGGAGTGCCGCTGCCGCGGCTCAGGCGACCTCGGCCTGAGGCATCTCGTGGCTGCCGGCGAAATCGTCGTCGGTGTCGCAGACGGTGCGGTTGCGGCCCGCCCGCTTGGCGGTGAACATGCACTGGTCGGCGCGCTCGAGCAGAGACACCGCGGTGTCGCCCTTGCGCATGCCGGCGCAGCCCACCGAGATCGTCACCTTGCCCAGCGATTCGCCGGTGGAGCGTTTCACCAGCTCGCGGCTCATCACGCTCGTGCGCACGCGCTCCGCGGCGGCACGGGCGGTGTCGACCGTGGTGTCGGGCAGGATGATGCCGAACTCCTCGCCGCCGAAGCGCGCGAGCGTCGCCTTGGTCTTGACCTGCTCGCGCATGGTCATGCCCACGAGGCGCAGCACCTGGTCGCCGGTGAGGTGGCCGTAGCTGTCGTTGAAGCGCTTGAAGTGGTCGATGTCGATGACGATCAGCGCCAGCGGCGCGCGCTCGACGATGGCCTGGTCGAGCGTCTTGACCAGCATCTCCTCGAAGTGCTTGCGGTTGGCGATGCCGGTGAGCGGGTCGGTGAGCGACTCGATGCGCACGGCCTCCAGCGTCTCGCGCAGGACCTCGATCTCGCCGCGGGTCTCGCGCAGGCGCGCCTCGAGCGTCTTGTTCGTCGCGCCGACGTCCTTCGTCGCGGTGACGAGGGCGGCGACGAGTTCGCGGATGCGGCGCTTGTCGATGGTGATCGCGAGATCGTTGGAGAAGGCCTCGAGCGATTCGCCGTACTTGGCGGTGGAGCCGAGCGCCATCTCGAGCATCTCCATCACCTCGTCGATCTCGCCGATCACGGTGGCGCCGGCCTTCTCCGCCTCCTGGGCGAAGCGCTGGGGCGCGAGATGCTCGTCGAAGAGAGAGGCGACGTCGTCGTCGCGCACGTGGCCGCTCTGGGCGGCGATACGCTTGATGGCGTCGTTGATCACCGGCTTCTGCCCGGTGACGTAGGTGTACCAGACCTCGTACGAGCGTGGGCTCGCCGACGAACCGTAGGTCTTCATCAGTTCCAGGGCGCGCTGCCCTACCTGGAACGTCCGTTCGAGATCCTCGACAGCTGCCGTCATCTGTTCCATCCCGCAAGGCGCACAACCGATAGTCTGGCGGCGCGTCGGCCCCGGGAAGGCAGACTGGGTCCAAACAACGAAAAGTCGGTTAATGCTCCGCCTGGCGAAATTCTATTTCTTCGACTTGATCACGGCCGGCCGCAAGAGGAAGGCCGGGATGTGATCCCCGAAGCTCGGCGTATCGAGCTGCTCCTCCTCGCGGCGGTCGCGGCCACGGGTCGGACGTGCGGCGCGCTCGGCGTCGCGGCGAGGCGCACGCTCGGCATCGCGCCGAGGCGCGCGGTCCGGCGCGCGGTCCTGCGCCCGCTCCGGCGTACGATCCTGCTTGTGTTCCGGCGTGCGTTCCGGTGCGCGTTCCTGCGCGCGCGCGGTCGCGCGGGCCGCCTGCGGCTCGGTGGCGCGAGTCTCGCCGCTCTCGCGACGTCCGCCGCGGCGCGAGCGCGAGGGAGCCTCCTCCGCCTCGCCCCGTCCGCCGCCGCGGCGCGCGCGCTCGCGGGACGGACGCGCCGGAGCGTGCCCGGCCTCCGCGGTCGTCGGGCCGGACCAGACGACCTCGTTGCCGATGAGCTTCTCGATGGCCGTCAGCGACTTCTCGTCGCCGGGCGCGACGAGCGTGAAGGCCGCCCCCGAGCGGCCCGCTCGGCCCGTACGGCCGATGCGGTGGACGTAGTCCTCCGCATGGTGCGGGACGTCGTAGTTGAAGACGTGGCTCACCATCGGGATGTCGAGCCCGCGGGCGGCGACGTCGCTCGCCACCAGGATCGTCGCCTCTCCGGTGCGGAACGACTCGAGCGCCAGCATGCGGGCGCGCTGGTCCATGTCGCCGTGCAGCGCCACCGCGTTGAAATGGTGGCGCTGGAGCGAGCGATGGAGCACCGCGACGTCGCGCTTGCGGTTGCAGAAGATGATCGCGTTCTGCAGGTCGACCGCCTCGCGGATCAGCCCGCGCAGCGTCTCGCGCTTGGCGGCCGGGTCGGCGCCGGTGGAGACGAGGCGCTGCGTGATCGTCTGCGCGGCGGAGGCCGGACGGGCCACCTCGACCTTCACCGGGTTCGACAGGAACTTGTCCGACAGCCGCTGGATCTCCGGCGGCATCGTCGCGGAGAAGAACAGCGTCTGGCGGGTGAAGGGCGTGAGCTTCACGATCCGCTCGATGTCGGGGATGAAGCCCATGTCGAGCATGCGGTCCGCCTCGTCGATGACGAGGAGCTCGACGCCGGTGAGCAGCAGCTTGCCGCGCTCGAAATGGTCGAGCAGGCGCCCCGGCGTCGCGATGAGCACGTCGACGCCGCGCGTGATCTTCACGTCCTGGTCGCCGAAGGACACGCCGCCGATCAGCAGGGCCACCGAGAGCTTGTGGTTGACGCCGTAGCGGACGAAGTTCTCCTCGACCTGCGCCGCGAGTTCGCGCGTCGGCTCGAGGATGAGCGTGCGCGGCATCCGCGCCCGGGCGCGCCCGGTCTCCAGCATGGTGAGCATCGGCAGCGTGAACGCCGCCGTCTTGCCGGTGCCGGTCTGGGCGATGCCGAGCACGTCGCGCCGGGCGAGCACGTGGGGGATCGCCTGGGTCTGGATCGGGGTCGGCTGCGAGTAGCCCGCAGCGCCGGCGGCCTGCAGGACCTTGTCGCTCAGCCCGAGTTCATCGAAGGACATGAAGATGGAGAACTCTCGCGGACGTGCCGCTTTCTTGACGTGCTCGCCCCGCACGGCGACGAAAGGGGCGGGCTTCTCGACATCCGCCCGCCCGTGAGGCGGCGGCCGTGCGAGGGGACCATAGGTGCTCGAAACACCTTGTCAATCGTTTGCAGGCCACGCGGAGGCCGAAATGGAACACTTCGTCCTGATTCCCGGTCTCCTGTGCACGCAGGCGCTGTTCGCGCCGCAGATGCCGATGCTCGCGCGGCACGGGACGACGCAGGTCGCGGACACCACCCGCGACGACACGATCGACGCGATGGCCGAGCGGCTCCTCGCCGACGCGCCGGAGGGAGCGCTCTCCCTCGTCGGGCTGTCGATGGGCGGCTACGTCGCGCTCGAGGTCGCGCGCCGCGCGCCCGACCGGGTGCGCCGCCTCGCGCTCCTCGACACGAGCGCGCGCCCGGACGCGCCCGAGGCGAGCGAGACGCGCCGGCGGCTCGTGGCCCTCGCCGAGGCGGGGCGGTTCGAGGAGGTGATCGACCTGCTCTGGCAGCGCCTGCCGGCGCCGGACCGGCTCGGCGACGCGGCCCTGCGCGCGATCGTCTCGGGCATGGCCCGCGCGGTCGGGCCCGATGCCTTCGCCCGCCAACAGCGGGCCATCATGGCGCGTGCGGACCAGCGCCCCCGGCTCCCGACCCTCGAGATGCCGACCCTCGTGCTGGTGGGGGAGAGCGACGCGATCACGCCGCCGGAGGTCGCGCAGGAGATGGCCGAGGCGATCGCGTGGGCGACGCTCACGCGCGTGCCCGCTTGCGGTCATCTCTCGACGCTCGAGCGACCGGAGCGGGTCGAGGCCGCGCTCGCGGCCTGGCTGGCGGCGACCTGAGCGAACGCGGACGCCGGCTCAGCGGGGCGCTTCGTCGCCGCACGGGTCGAGCCGCACCCGGTCGAGCCCGAGCGAGCCCGTGATCAGGGGCTCGCGCCCGCGCTCGCCGTCCGAGGCGAGCCGGGCCAGCGCGTCGCGGTCGAAGCCCTGCGACACCCAGTCGGCGGCGACCCAGCTCAGCGCGCCGACGACGATCACGATCTTGAGCGTCGTGAAGATGATCGAGGGACGGCCCGAGCCGAACATGAGCGCCTCCCGCGCGGGGTTGAACGGGAGTCATCATGCCCGGCCATGGTTAAGGAGGGCTTGCGAGGGAAGCGCGAAAGCGCGGGAACGATGCCTCGGTGCACAATCGCGGGCCGGCTCACGCCATCCCGAGCGCCTGCATGTAGAGCTCGAGGATCGCCTCCTCCTCCTGGCGCTCGGAGGCGTCCTTCTTGCGGATCTTGAGGATCTGGCGCACGGCCTTGGCGTCGAAGCCGCGGCCCTTGAGCTCGGCGAACACGTCCTTGATGTCGGACTGGATGCCGGCCTTCTCCTCCTCGAGCCGCTCGATGCGCTCGATGAACTGGCGCAGCTCGTCGGCGGCTACCCCGGAATCGGCGACGTCGGCGACCATGGCGGTGTCCTCTCGTGATGCAAACGGAAGCGGCGTGCCGGAGGCGGCACGCGAGACGAGGCGGTTGCGATAGAGAAGCGCGCGGGCTCTGGCAAGAGCGGGGGAGACACAGCCGCGCGCCTCTGCACGCGCCGGCTCAGTGCCCGCCCTGCGCCTTCTCGAACGCCGCCTTCTGCTCGGGCGTCGCCTCCGCCTGGTGCGTCGCCTTCCACTCGTCATAGGGCATGCCGTAGACGGCCTCGCGGCTCTCCTCCTTGGTGAGCGCGACGTCGCGCGCGTCCGCGGCGTCCTTGAGCCAGTTGGACAGGCAGTTGCGGCAGAACCCCGCCAGATTCATCAGGTCGATGTTCTGCGCGTCCGGCCGGGAGGCCAGGTGGGCGAGGAGGCGGCGGAAGGCGGCGGCCTCGAGCTCGGTGCGGGTCGCGGGGTCCAGGTCTGAGAAGCGCATGAAGTTGGCCCTCGAAAGCGTGATGGTCTGCGGATGAGACGTCGTGCCCACGATATGGCGGATGACCCCGCGGCTGAAAAGGCATAAGGAAGGAAAGAGAACCTTCGAGAAGCGCGCAAAGCGTCCGCAGCGGGAGGATGCCGATGGGAGCAGGGACGACCGACGCCGCCGCACGCCGCGCGCATGCCGAGCGGATCTTCGCCGCCGCGGTGGCGCGTGCGCATCCCGCGACGTGCCTGCCCGCGCACCTGCCGCCGCTCTCGCCCCGCGGGCGCATCCTCGTCCTCGCCACCGGCAAGGCCGGAGCGAGCCTCGCCGCGGCCGCCGCGGCGCACTACGCGAGGGCCGGCGTCGCGCGCGATCGGATCGGCGGGCTCGCCGTGTGCCGCCACGGCTACGCCGAGGACGCGGGGCCGATCCGCGTCGTCGAGGCCGGCCATCCGGTGCCGGACGAGGCGGGCGTCGCGGCCACCCGCGAGACGCTGGAGCTGGCGCGCGCCGCCGGGCAGGACGACCTCGTTCTCGCGCTGATCTCGGGCGGCGGCTCGGCCAACTGGATCGCGCCCGCGGGCGACCTGACGCTCGCGGACAAGCAGGCGGTGACGAAGGCGCTCCTGCGCTGCGGCGCCTCGATCGGTGAGATCAACTGCGTGAGGAAGCGCCTGTCGCTGATCAAGGGCGGGCGCCTCGCCGCCCTCGCCGCCCCCGCCCGGCTCGAGGCCTTCGCGATCTCCGACGTGCCCGGCGACGACCCCGCCACCATCGCGTCCGGCCCCACCGTGCCCGACCCGACGACGAGCGCGGACGCCCGCGCCGTCGTGGCGAGGTACGGCCTCGCGCTCCCCGACGCGGCGCGGCGCCTGCTGGAGGACCCCGCCAACGAGACGCCCAAGCCCGGCGACGCCTGCTTCGCGCGCACGCGCTTCACCGTGATCGCCCGCCCCGCCGAGGCGATCGAGGCCGCCGCGCGGGCCGCCCACGAGGCCGGGTACGAGCCGATCGTGCTCGGGGCCGACGTCGAGGGCGAGGCGCGCGAGGTCGCCCGCGCCCACGCGGCCCGCGCCCGCGCCGAGAAGGCGGCGGGGCGGCGCGTCGCCATCCTGTCGGGCGGCGAGCTGACGGTGACGATCCGCGGCGGCGGGCGTGGCGGGCCCAACCAGGAATACGCCCTCGCCCTCGCGCTCGCGCTCGAGGAGACGCCCGGCATCGGCGCGCTCGCCGGCGACACCGACGGGACCGACGGCGGCTCCGGCGCGGCCACCGACCCGGCGGGGGCCCACGTCGACGAGACCACCCTGGCCCGTGCCCGCGCGAAGGGCCTGGACGCCGCGCGCTTTCTGGACGAAAACGATTCAACCTCCTTCTTCGAGGCCCTCTCCGATCTGCACGCCCCCGGCCCCACCCGCACGAACGTCAATGACTGCCGCATCATCCTCGTCGACTGAGCGGCGCGTCCGCGCACGCGCCGCACGCCTCCTCGCCGCCTGCGCCCTCGCCTCGCTCGCGACGACGCTCGCGGCGCGGCCGGCGGCGGCGGACCTGCGCCTGTGCAACATGACGGGCTCGCGCGTCGGCATCGCGGTCGGCCATCGCGACGCCGAGGGCTGGATCACCGAGGGCTGGTGGAATCTCGATCCGCGCGCCTGCGAGACCCTGCTCGAGGGCGTCCTGGCCTCGCGCTTCTACTATGTCTACGCGATCGACTACGACCGCGGCGGCGAGTGGGGCGGGCGCACGCAGATGTGCACGCGCGAGCGCGAGTTCACCATCCGCGGCGTCGAGGACTGCCTCGCCCGCGGCTTCGACCGCAACGGCTTCTTCGAAGTCGACACCGGCCAGCAGCGCAGCTGGACCATTCAGCTCACCGATCCAGACAGACCCGGAGCCGCTCTGCGATGACGCGATCGAGACGTACCAAGATCGTCGCCACCCTGGGACCCGCGTCCAGCACGGTCGAGATGGCCTGCCGGCTGCACGAGGCCGGGGCGGACATGTTCCGCATCAACATGAGCCATCTCTCGCGCGACGACCTGCGCGCGCGCGTCGAGATGGTGCGCGAGGTCGAGGAGCGCGTGCGCACGCCGGTGCCCGTGCTCGTCGACCTCCAGGGCCCGAAGCTGCGCGTGGGCACCTTCTCCGGCGACCGCGCGGAGATCCTGGCCGGAGACCGCTTCGTCCTCGACGACGATCCGCGCCCCGGCGACGCGCACCGCGTCCACCTGCCCCATCCGGAGATCCTCTCCGCGCTCGAGCCCGGGCACGTCGTCATCATCGACGACGGCAAGCTGCGCCTCGTCGTCGAGGACGCGGAGCCCGGCCGCAAGGCGGTGACGCGCGTCGTCGTCGGCGGCACGATCTCGAACCGCAAGGGCGTCTCGCTTCCCGACACCCAGCTCCCCGTCTCCGCCATGACGCCCAAGGACCGCTCGGACCTCGAGGCGGCGATGGAGATCGGCGTCGACTGGGTGGCGCTGTCCTTCGTGCAGCGGCCCGAGGACATCGCCGAGGTCAAGAAGGTCACCCGCGGGCGCGCCCAGGTGCTCGCCAAGATCGAGAAGCCGCAGGCCCTCCAGCGCCTCGACGAGATCATGGAGATCTCCGACGCGCTGATGGTGGCGCGCGGCGATCTCGGCGTCGAGATGCCGCTCGAGCAGGTGCCCGGCATCCAGAAGCGCATCACGCGCGGCGCCCGCCGCCTCGGCAAGCCGGTGATCGTGGCGACGCAGATGCTCGAATCGATGATCACCGCCCCCGTCCCCACCCGCGCGGAGGTCTCCGACGTCGCGACGGCCGTCTACGAGGGCGCCGACGCGGTGATGCTCTCCGCCGAGAGCGCGGCGGGGCAGTTCCCGATCGAGGCGGTCGCCACCATGGACCGGATCGCCACGCAGGTGGAGCAGGAGGAGCTCTACTGGACGATCATCGCCTCGCAGCAGGCGGAGCCCGAGGCGACCGGCTCGGACGCCATCGCGGCGGCGGCGCACCGCATCGCCGACACGCTGGGCATCAACGTCATCTGCGCCTGGACCTCGTCGGGCGCCACCGCCCTGCGCATCGCCCGCGAGCGGCCGAACTCGACCATCGTGGCGCTCACCCCCAGCCGCGGCGCGGCCCGGCGCGCCCAGCTCGGCTGGGGCGTCCACCCGATCATCACCCGCGACGCCCACGACGTCGACGACATGACCTTCCGCGCCTGCAAGTTCGCCGTCCGCACCGGCCTCGCCAAGGTGGGCGAGCGGATCATCGTGGTCGCCGGCGTGCCCTTCGGGACCCCCGGCGCGACGAACATGGTGCGCATCGCGTTCATCAAGCAGGAGCATGCGGACGCGGCGTGAGGAAAGATGAGGGGCTAGCTTTCGGACATGGGGCGGGGTAATTTCCACCTGTCTCCGGCAGAGATCCTGACCCCATCTGGCATAAAGCCGAGTTCTTTGAATTCGGCTTGGAGTTCGTGCGCGCTGTCAATCGCGCCGCGCCAGTCCCCGCGCCTCAACTCAGCCCCAACCTTGGGGTGCACCCCCATTTTCACATCGATCGCCGGAACATCAACCATTCGCGGATTTTCGGCGGTACCGACACCGAGCACCTCAGATAAGAAGGGCATGAAACAGGAAAAGCAGAGCCTCCACGCACCTTCTGGTACTGAAAGGCTCAGTTCACCCTTTGGCGACGGATCGCTCCATGTGTAAGTAAGGATATCCCCGCGGAAGTATGAAATTCCGGCGACGTTGAGATCAGGTAGCTGACCATTTATGTCAACAACTCGCTGAGCTTGCTGCTTTGCTTTTAGTTTGTCGTCTGCAGAAGGCAAAGAGCCCCGACCCTTCGCCTCAAAAACACGCCAATTTCTATTCCAAACATCCTGGCCAAATAGATCTGGCCGAGAGCGACCAGCCAATCTGACCATGCCGGGGAACGCATCAATATGAAGTGTATGGGGCGTGCGGAGAATCAGGGCCGCAAACAATTTACAGACGGTCATTCCAATAAAATAGTTTACTGAACCTTTTTCGGTCGGATCAAGCGTCTTAAAAGCGTCCGTCCTGTAATAGCTAAATCCTTTCTGTTCAATAGCCATCCACAATAGCGAGCATCGGAATAATGCTTCGTAGTAATCGGATTTATTCTGCAGAGCGAGTTGCTGTCTTCCCGGCCGCCCGATGCTTAGAGCTGACCAGATTAACTGATCCCAAGTAATATCATGCCTCTGCATAACGTTCAGATGCATGTGCGCCGGAAACTGCGAACTAAATAAACTTATCGAGTAAGACCTAGGCTTGATACCCATTTGCACCACCTTGCACCGCGATCAGCATGCTCGCCAGATGCGAGAAGCCGCAGCTTCCTCACCCCCGCTCCATCACCGGCGTCGCCACCGGCTGAGGGGTGCGCTGGAACTCGATGCCGCAGCGCTTGCGGGTCGAGACCTGCTCGATCGCGTCCATCTCGCCCTTCAGGCGGGCGAGTTCGGCCGCCTGGGCGCCGTCGCCGCGCACCAGGAAGGCCGCCGGCCAGAACAGAATGAGGCTGACGCCGGTGGCGACCGCGTCGTTCGAGGCGCGCTGGTTCTGCGCGCCGGTCGCGGCGATCGCGCGGGAGGAGACCCGTGTCGCCTCCTCGCGGAGCTGGTCGCAGGTGTAGCTCTCGTAGGTCAGCGGCGAGACGTAGGCCGCCGTGATGTCGCTCGCACGCGAGGCGCAGCCCGCCAGCACGGCCGCCGCCAGGATCGCAACCGAGATACGCATGTGTCGTCCGCCCCCAGATAGTCTTTTGTGGCGTGAATGTGGCACATCCTCGGTGGTTCGTCGATGCCGCTCGCGCGAGCCTGCATCCAAGATGTCGCGCATCCCGCATGCGCAGGCGAGAGCCGGCGGCCGCCCCTTTCAACCTCGCCTTAACCCTACCCGCGCCCGACCCCGACCCGCTGAGACTTTCCTAACGCCCCCTCCCCCCTAATCCGCCGCGGCCCAGAACCCGGGGAGGCCCCATCGTGCCGACGCGCGTCGCCGGAGGCGAGACATCGAGCGCCACACCGCGCTATTCCTTCGTGATCCCGCTCTTCGACGAGGAGCTGGCGCTGCCGATCCTGTTCCACCGGCTCGGACGGCTGATGGAGACGCTCGACGGGCCCGCCGAGGTGATCCTCGTCGACGACGGTAGCCGGGACCGCTCGGGCATCCTCGCCGCCGGCAAGGCGAAGGACGACCCGCGCTGGCGCTACCTCGCGCTGTCGCGCAACTTCGGGCACCAGATCGCGATCACCGCGGGCATGGACGTCGCGCGCGGCGAGGCGGTCGTCGTCATGGACGCGGACCTGCAGGACCCGCCGGAGGTCGTGCACGACCTCGTCGCCAAGTGGCGCGAGGGCTACGAGATCGTCTACGCCCAGCGCGTCTCGCGGGCCGGCGAGAGCCGGCTCAAGCTGTGGACGGCGAGCCTGTTCTACCGGCTGCTCGCGCGGCTCACCCGCGTCGACATCCCGCGCAACGTCGGCGACTTCCGCCTCGTCGACCGCAAGGCGGTGGACGCCTTCAAGGCGATGCCCGAGCGCGACCGCTTCGTGCGCGGCATGTTCGGCTGGATGGGCTTTCGCCAGGCCGCCGTGCCCTACCGTCGGTTGGCGCGGGTGGCGGGCGAGACCAAGTACTCGATGCGCAAGATGATGCGGCTCGCCTTCGACGGCATCGTCGGCTTCTCGGACGCGCCGCTGCGGCTCGTGCTCTGGCTCGGCCTCGCGGTCTCGGCGGGTGCGCTCGGCTACGGCGGATGGGTCGTCGTGCTGAGCTTCCTCGACGCGGCGCTGGTGCCCGGCTGGGCCTCGCTCGCCGTCATCCTGTCCTTCCTCTCCGGCGTCAACCTGATCACGACGGGGGTCGTGGGGCTCTATGTCGGGCGCATCCACAACGAGGTGAAGGGCCGCCCGCTCTACGTGGTGGGGCGCACGGTCAACCTGGAGAACGCGCGCGACGCCGGAGCGGCGACGACGCCGCGGGAGGCCGCCCGATGAACGCCTCCTTCGACACCTATCGCGAGAGCTACGAGGCCGAGGTCGCGCGCTCCATCGCCTTCTCGGGCCTGTCGCACGACTTCTTCCTCGCGGCGAAGGCGGACTTCCTCGCGGGCCTGCTCGCGCGCCGTTTCGGGGACCGCGCGCCCGACCTCCTCGACGTCGGCTGCGGGGTCGGGCGGCTGCATCCGCTCCTCGGCCCCATCGTTGGGCGCCTCGTCGGCACGGACGTCTCCGCGGAGAGCCTGGCGCGGGCGCGGCGGGACAACCCCTTCGCGGACTATCGCGAGAGCGACGGCGAGATCCTCCCCGTGCAGGGCGGCTCGGTCGACGTCGCCCTCGCCACCTGCGTCGTCCATCACGTGCCGCCCGCGCGCTGGCCGGGGTTCGTCGCCGAGATGCGCCGCGTGGTGCGTCCCGGCGGGCTCGTCGTGCTCGTCGAGCACAACCCGCTCAACCCCGGCACGCGGCTCGCGGTGGCGCGCTGCCCGTTCGACCGGGACGCCGTGCTCCTCGGTGCGCGGCGCGCCCGCGCGCTGCTGGCGCAGGCGGGATGCGAGGCGGTCGAGAGCGCGCACATCCTCCTCGCCCCCACCGCCGCGCCCTGGGCGCGTGCGATCGAGCGGCGTCTGGCGCGCCTGCCGCTCGGCGCGCAATACGTCGCCTGGGGGCGGGCGTGAGGGGCGTGGTCGCCGCCACTTCACGGCTCGCCCGCACCCCGCTCGTGCGGCTCCTCGCCGTGGGCGGCGTCTCGACCGGCCTCTACCTCGCGCTCGCCTTCGTCGGCGAGGCGCGGCTCGGCCTGCCCGCCGCCGGCGCCTCGATCGGCGCCTACGCCGTCACGGCATCGTTCTCCTACCTCGCGCACCGCGGCTTCACCTTCCGCTCGACGCGCCCGCATCGCGAGGCCGCATGGCGCTTCTCGGTGCTGACGGCGGCGGGGTGGGGCGCGGCGCTGGCGATCCCCATCGTGCTGACCGACGTCGTCGGCGCGCCGCCGTCGGCGAGCTTCCTCGCCGTGGCGATCGCGATCCCCGCCGCGAACGCGCTGGCGCTGTCGCGCCTCGTCTTCGCGAGGGCACTGACGACGCCCCACACCCGCTAGGCGACGCCCATGCAGCCCACGAGCCCCGCCTTCGCCGCCGCCGACCGGCCGCTGCCGCTCGGCCTCGACAAGACGCTCCTCTACCCGGCCCTCGCCTTCGCCGCGTGCCTCCTCGTCGAGCTCCTGCGTGCGCCGATGCTGCTCGGCGATCCCGATACGCAATGGCACGTCGCGATCGGGCGGCACATCCTCGCGACCGGCACCTGGCCACGCGCGGACCTCTGGTCGCACACCTTCCTGGGCGAGCCCTGGATCGCCAAGGAGTGGATCTCGCAGGTCCTGCTCGGCGGCGCGCATCTCGCGGCGGGCTGGCCGGGCGTCGCGTTCCTCGCCAGCGTCGCCATCGCGGCCAAGGTCTCCTGGCTGCTGGCCTTCCTGATGCGCCGCCTCGAGCCGCGCGTCGCGCTCCTCGCCTTCCTCGTCGGCGTGTTCCTGGTGATGTTCGGCTCGCTCGCGCGTCCGCACGTCCTCGCGCACCTCCTGATGATCGGCTGGCTCGTCGGCGTGACGCGGGCGGTCGAGCGGGGGCGTGCGCCTCCGCTCGCCCTGGCGCTCCTGATGATCCCCTGGGCGAACATGCACGCGAGCTTTCCCCTCGCGATCGGCCTCGCGGGCCTGCTGGGGCTCGAGGCCCTCGCGCGCGCGCCCGCGGCCGAGAGGGTGCGGCTCGCGCTCTCCTGGGCCGGCTTCGGCCTTCTCGCCGTCGCCTGCACCACCGTGACGCCCTACGGCGCGACGCCGCTCCTCGTCGCGATCTCGGTCTTCGAGGCGAAGGAGGCCGTGCTCTACATCGGCGAGTGGCAGCCGCTCGAGCCGCTCGGAACGCACTGGTTCGTGCTGCCGGCCTTCGCGGGGGCGGCGATCGCGGTGGGCGCCATCGGGCTGCGCGACCCGCGCGCCGGGCTCGTCCGCGGCGCGATCGTGCTGGTGTGCGGGTACATGGCGGTCCAGCACCAGCGCTTCGTGCCGGACTTCGCCATCGTGGCGCTCGTCGTGCTGGCCGATCCGCTGGCGCGGCTCCGGCCCGGGCTCGCGGCCCCCCCGCGCGGCGCGCCGACCCGCACGACGCGGCCGGCGGTCGCCGGCGTCCTCACCGCGGCCCTCGTCGCGGCCCTGCTCCTGCCCCGCGCGTCGATGGCGCCGCACCCCCGGGTGACGCCCGTCGCGGCGCTGGAGGCGGCGCGCGCGGCGGGCTCGGCGGGCACGCCGGTCCTCAACGACTACCCGCTCGGCGGCTTCCTCATCCTGGAAGGCGTCCCGACCTTCATCGACGGGCGCTCCGACCAGCTCTTCATCGACGGCTTCATGCATGCCGTGCACGCGGCGCTCGAGACCGCCGACGCGACCGCGCTCACCGCGATGGCGGACCGCCACGCCGTCGGCTGGGCGCTCACCTCGACCGGCACGCTCCTCGACCGGCGGCTCGCCGACGCCGCCGGCTGGCGCGAGATCCACCGGGACCCCCACGCCGCCGTCTTCGTGCGCGCGCGCCCCTGACGCGGCGCCACGGCGTCCCCGTGGAGCCGTCCCTCACCGCCGCTCCCCGCGACACCCGCCCCGCCTCCCGGGCGGGTGTTTTCGTTCCGGATCGGAGCGACCGCCCCTCTCGATCGCTCCGGGAGGACGCGCCTGAGGTTTCAATCATTCCATTCATGCACATTACCGGTTTGGGTGGCGAGTTTTTCGACGGGAGATCTATCCAGAATGAAAATTAATGCGGCCATCCCCCTCCGAAATCATCCAAAGTAGCAGCGATTGCTGAAATACCTACGCACGTATCCATTTCTCTTAAATCTCCATTCAGATGATGGGACTAACATTTGAGCATCTACACGGAGAAATCGACAATGCGCGCCCAGACATTCGGCCTCGCCCTGCTCGCCGCCGGCGCGGCTTCGACCCCGGCCCTCGCCCAAGGCTCTCCCCCCCGCGCGGACCTGCTCATCGACGACGCCGTGATCGCGGACGTCCGCTCCTGGCTGGAGCAGGAGATCGTGCGGCTCTCCGTCGAAAGCCAGAACGAGCGCTACGCCGGCATCGACGCCGCCCGGATCACCGCGCTCGACGCGCAGTGGGTCGAGGAGCGCGCGTCGGCGGACAAGCCGCTGATCGCCGCGACGCTCTCCTCCCCTCTCTCGGTCTATCTCACCCGCGTCCAGGCCGGCGCGCTGGGCCTGTTCGTCGAGGTCTTCGTCACCGACGCCTATGGTCTCAACGTCGGCCAGAGCGCGATCACCTCCGACTACTGGCAGGGCGACGAAGCGAAGTACCAGAAGACCTTCCCCTTCGGTCCGAACGCCGTCTTCATCGACGAGCCCGAGTGGGACGAGGAGATGCGGATCTGGCGCGCCCAGCTCAACCTGACCGTCACCGACGCGTCCCGCACGACGCCGATCGGCTCCGCCACCGTCGAGATCAACCTCACCGAGCTGATGCGCCGCAACGGCTTCGTCGGCGGCTGAACCCGAGGACCCGGACAGAACCCATGCTGAACGATCTCTCCGTCACCAAGAAGGGCCTGGCCGCCTTCGTCGGGCTCGCCCTCGTCGGCGTCGCCGCCGGCCTCGTCTCGTTCGACCGCGCGAGCGTCGCGGGCGACGCCATCGAGCGGGCCCGCGAGGCGCAGGAGCTGATGGCCGACGCCCGCGCCATCGAGGGCGCCGTCCTCGGCCAGGCCTTCGCGTTGCAGAGCTTCATCGTCTCGGGCGACCGCGACCGGCTCGGGGAATTCGAGACCGGGGTCGAGACGACGCGCGCCGTCTTCGTCGAGCTCACCGCCGAGGCGCAGGTCCTCGCGCCGGCGCTCGCCGCGAAGGCGCGGGAGGCCGAGCAGGGCTGGAACGCCTGGCGCGAGGCCTATGCCGGTCCCCAGGTCGAGCGCATGCGCGACCCGATCACCGTCGACCTCGCCCGTGCCGTGGCGAGCACGGTCGAGGCCGATCGCCAGTTCCAGGCGGCGGTCGAGGGTATCAAGGCGGTCGAAGCCGACACGATCGCGCTGAGCGACACGCTGGTCGCGGCCCAGGAGGCGGCGCTCTCCACCGTGAAGGCGATGGGGCTGGGTGCCTCGCTGCTGATCGCAGCCGTGGCGCTGGCGCTCGCCTACATGAACTTCGCCACGATCTCGCGCCCGCTGGCGCGGCTCGCCGACACGACCCAGCGCCTCGCCGAGGGCGATCTCGACGCCGAGGTGGACGCCACCACCCGTCGGGACGAGATCGGTCGCATGGGTTCGGCGCTCGGCGTCTTCCGCGAGAACCTGGTGCGCACCCGCGCGCTCGAGTCCGAGACGGCCGAGCAGCGCGAGCGCGCCGAGCAGCGCCGCCGCGAGGAGATGGCGCGGTTGGCCCAGGAGTTCGAGGCTTCCGTGCTCCAGCTCTCCGACGAGATGCAGGCCGAGACCGCCCGCCTCTCCGAGGCCGCGGCGACCCTGTCGGGCATCGCCGCGCAGACGACCGAGCAGGCTGTGGGTGCCTCCAGCGCCTCCGAGGAGACCGCCGCCAACGTCCGCGGCGTCGCCTCGGCCGCCGAGGAGATGTCCGCCTCCATCAACGAGATCTCGAGCCAGGTGAACGCCTCCTCCGAGATGGCGGTCCAGGCCGCGGGCGACGTCGAGCGCTCGAACGCGGCGCTCTCCAACCTCAACGGCGTGGTCCAGCGCATCGGCGACGTGACGAAGCTCATCTCCGAGATCGCCGCGCAGACGAACCTGCTGGCGCTCAACGCCACGATCGAGGCCGCCCGCGCGGGCGAGGCGGGCAAGGGCTTCGCCGTCGTCGCGGCGGAAGTGAAGTCCCTCGCCGACCAGACCGGCAAGGCGACCGAGGAGATCGCCGGCCAGATCGCCGAGATGCGCGGGGCCGCCCAGGCCTCGATCGAGGCCGCCGCGGCGGTCGCCGAGAAGGTGCGCGCCATCACCGAGCGGATGAACACGGTCGCCGCCGCCGCCGAGCAGCAGAACGCGACGACCGGCGAGATCGCCCGCAACGTGGCGGAGGCGGCCTCCGGCACGCAGGACGTCAGCCGCACCATCGGCGAGGTCTCCGGCCAGGCGACCCGCACGGGCGAGCTCTCCGAGCTGGTCGAGACGTCCTCGGGCACGCTCCAGCAGCGCTCGACCGCGCTGCGCGCGGCGATGGACGCCTTCGTGAGCCGGGTGCGCGCCGCCTGAGGCGACGCGAGACGCATGGCGCCGAAGGGCGCGCGGGGCGGGGCGCCCCGCGCGCCCTTCGCGCGTTCGCGGACATGAATCCTGCCTGAACGCGTGGTTCAAGTCGCGTTCCGCGGCGCTCCTCTACACCTCGGACACGCCGGACGAACGGCGGCCCCGCAACGGAGGAGACCCGCACATGACCACCTTCCGCAAGACCCTCGCCGCAGCCCTCGTCGTGATCGCGACCGCCTCCGCGGCGGCGCTGCCCGCCTCCGCCAACGAGATCTCCATCCGGCAGTACGGCCACGGCCACGGCGCCGGCGGCGACCAGACGGGCTGGCGCAACCGCATCGGCGTGTTCCAGGAGGGGCGCTTCAACGATGCGACCGCCCGCCAGAACGGCCGCCGCAACACCGCCGCGATCGGCCAGAACGGCTTTCGCAACCACGCCGACACGTGGCAGCGCGGGCGCGACAACGCCGCCGGCGTCGGGCAGTTCGGCAGCGACCATTCCTTCGTCGTGACCCAGGACGGCAACGGCAACATCGTCGCCGGCGTCCAGGTGGGCCGCGGCTGCGCGGGGGAGGTCGTCCAGAACGGGAGCGGCAACGTCTCCGCCTTCGTCCAGACCTGCAATTGATCCCGCGATCGGAAGGACGACCGCCATGACCACGACCACCGCGAAGCTGGCCGCCGCCGCCGCAGTCGCGCTCAGCGCGCTCGGCCCCCTCGCCGCGTCGCTCGGCGCCAACGCCGCCGGCGGGACGCCCCCCGGTCTCACCTGCGAGATCCGCACGAGCCGCGCAGGCGGGCTCCTCGTCCTCGAGCCGGTCGTCCGCTCCGATCGCGCCGCTCGCGGCGACTGGGACTTCGTGGTCGAGGGGCGCGGCGCGGGGAGCCGCAGCGACATCGCGCAGGGCGGCGCTCTCACCCTCGCCGCCGGCGAGACGGCCCGGCTCGGGCAGGTGTCGCTCTCGTCCTCCGCGCGCTTCGAGGCGCGCCTCGAGATCGATGCCGGCGGCCGCCGCGCCGCCTGCCGCGCGGTCACCCCGCGCGGTTGACGATGCCGCTTCACGCTCGACCGAACGGAGACGACACGATGGCCCGCACGCTGACGACCCGCATCTTCACGACCCGCGCGCGCCGCGGCCTCGCCGCCGCCGGCTTCCTCGCCGCCGCCCTCGCCGGCGGTCCGGCCCTCGCCGGGGGGACGCTCAGCGTCACCGCGAACCCGGACGGGAACGCCGGACGGCTCCTGGCCGCCGGCCTCGCGATCTACGGCATCGCCAAGGACATCGACGCGAACGGCCGCATCACCCAGCGCGGGCGCGACAACGCGGCGGGCCTGCTCCAGGACGGGCGCGGGCATCTCGGCATCGTGCACCAGGAGGGTACGGGGCACGTGGGTACGCTCGAGCAGAGCGGCGCGGGCAACAGCTACGGCCTGTTCCAGTTCGGCCGCGGCGCCCGCGCCGCCGTGCGCCAGCACGGGGTCGGGCGGAGCGGTGTGACGTTCCAGCTCGGGTTCTGAGGGCGGCTCCCTCGTCAGAACAGGCTCGTGAACAGCGCCCGCCGCGACGGCGCGGGCGCCGCGGGCTCGACGTCCGGCGCCAGGGCGTAGAAGCCGCCGACGTTCTGCTTCACCTTCACGGTCGCGCCGATCTCGGCGCGCTCGTAGAGGTGCAGCGCATCCTGGTTGAGCATGCGGATGCAGCCGGAGGACACCGCCTCGCCGATCGACCAGGGCTCGTTCGTCCCGTGGATGCGGTAGAGCGTGTCGCGGCCGCCCTCGTAGAGGTAGAGCGCGCGGGCGCCGAGCGGGTTGTCGACCCCGCCCTCCATGTGGGACGGCAGCTCGGGCTGGCGCCGGCGCATGGCGGCGGGGGGCGTCCAGCCCGGCCAGCGCGCCTTGCGCCCGACCCGGGC
This sequence comes from Salinarimonas chemoclinalis, assembly GCF_041514305.1. Taxonomy (NCBI): domain Bacteria; kingdom Pseudomonadati; phylum Pseudomonadota; class Alphaproteobacteria; order Hyphomicrobiales; family Salinarimonadaceae; genus Salinarimonas; species Salinarimonas chemoclinalis. The sequence continues at coordinate 162,682 of NZ_JBGMWH010000006.1, read as the reverse complement.
CGTGCCGGACCAGGAAAACCCGTCGCGCCCCACGCCGATCCCGTAGCGCCAGGCGGTGCCGTCGTCGCGCACGAGGTAGAGATGCTTGTCCGCCGTGTCGACGATGATCGTGCCCGGGCGCTCCGGGCCATCGTAGACGACCTGCGTGAGCCGCAGGTGCGCCGGCATCAGCCGCGGGTCGACGAAGGGGATGTCGTAGGGCTCGTCGGGCATGTAGCCGGTGTACCAGCCGGTGGTCTGGGCGAGCACGGGGAGGGACGGAGCGACGGCGACCGTCGCCGCGGCCGCGCTCAGGAGCGAGCGGCGCGTGAGCATGGATACACCTCGGTTCGGATGGTCTCGGCAGGATAAGCTTCGAGCCACATCCGGGTTCCCGAGGCGGACGCCGCGGCGTCCGTCACCCGTTGCGCCAGGCTCTCGCGAGGTCGACGAAGTTCCCGAGGATGGTTTCGCCGTGCTCCGAGAGGATGCTCTCGGGGTGGAACTGGACGCCGTGCACGGGAAGCGTCCGGTGCGAGGCGGCCATGATCTGGCCGTCCCGCGTGTGCGCCGTGACCTCGAGCACGTCCGGGCAGGTGTCGCGGTCGACGACGAGGGAGTGGTAGCGCGTCGCGGTGAAGTCCTGCACGCAGCCGGCGAAGAGCCCCGTCCCGGTGTGCTGCACGCGGCTCGTCTTGCCGTGCATCGGCAGCGGTGCGCGCACGACCGCGCCGCCGAAGGCCTGCCCGATCGTCTGCAGGCCGAGGCAGACGCCGAAGATCGGAACCCGGCCGGCTCCCTTCTCCACCACCTCGAGGCAGACGCCCGCCTCGTTGGGCGTGCACGGCCCGGGGGAGAGCACGATCGCGTCGAAGCCGCCGTCGAGGATCGCGTCCGCGCTCACGACGTCGTTGCGCACGACCTCGATGGCGCGCGTGAACCGGCTCACCAGGTGAACGAGGTTCCAGGTGAAGCTGTCGTAGTTGTCGACGACGAGGAGGCGGGGCGTGTCCGAGGCGGGCATGACGGTCGACATGGGCGGGCGGCTTCCGGTTGCGCCCCCGACCTCTAGCAGGAGCGGTCCGCGGGCGCAAAACGTCCGCGGCCGGCGCCGCGCGGGAACCGCGGGGAGCGGGCACCGTTCTCTGGCGGACGAAACGAGAACGAGCTCGTCCGAGAGCGACATCACGACGGAGAACCCGCATGCCTTCACAGAACGACCACGCCCGCGGCGCGCACGAGGATCCCCCCGAGGTGCAGAACCCCGAGCGGAACCCCGAGGGGAACCCAAAGCAGACGCCGCCCGCCGACAACAAGGAGAAGGATCCGGAGGAGTGGGTCACCGGCCACGAGCCGATGACCGGCGCCCAGGCCTCGTACCTGAAGACCCTGTCGGAGCAGGCGCACGCGCCCGAGCTCTACGACCCGCGGCTCGACAAGGCGGAGGCGTCGAAGCGCATCGACGAGCTGCGGGCGCGGACGGGGAAGGGGTGAGCGTGGCGGCAGCCGGCTCGCGCCGACTGCCGAATGCTGCGAAGCTTCCGTTTGCCGCATCAGCAATGCGTGGTACGGGTCCCCGTCGGGCCGGCATCTCTGGCGGGGGCATTGATGGGGAAGGGAAGTCTCGTCTTCTGGAGCATGGTGCTCGCACTGTGCGCCGCCGTCTTCTTGTCGCGGGCGATCTTCGCGATCGCCGAGACCACCTGGTCGCTCGGCTGGATCGCGGGGCTCATCGCTCTGCTCTACTTCGTCTTCCTTCTCGAAGGCTTGCAGACGGCTGCGACGCAGTTGCTGGCGGCCGACGCCGACAGCCTCCATCGGTTCGTCGACGAAAGCCGCGCGCTCAAGGACACCGAGAGGCGGCGCATCAAGAAGCTGGTCGGCAAGCTCCGCGACGAGGAGACGGCGTTCAAGTCGGGCCGGGAGCTGCTCGCGATCACGGCGATCGTGTGCATCGCGCTGCTCTTCCAGTCTTTGCCGTTCGATCCGACGGGGGCGTCCGTCGCCGCGCTGCTCGGGTCCCTCGCAGGCGACGCGCGGGCGCAATGGGAACAGCCGGTCGCGCTCGCCATCGCAGACATGCTGCTCGGATCGGTGTTCGTGCTGGTGCTCGGGCACGTCGCCACCGCCATCGTGGTCAGCGCACTGCTGCCGTTCTGGGTGAGCCAGCTGCTGCCGCAGGTGCTCGCCGAACGTCGAGGGATCGGCTTCACGCTGCTCTGGCTCGCGCCGCATCTGGCCCGTGCGAGCATACGCCTGGGCCGTCTCCGGATCGGCGAGCCCAGCGTGAAACTCTCGACGGTCATCGCGAAAGCCCTCGAACTCGACGAGGAGGAGCGAATCGTCGTCGGCAGCACGCAGCTGCTCGAGCGCCTCGAATCGTATTTCGGCCTCGTCGTCACGAAGCGGACGATCGACATCGATGCGAGCGGGTGCGTGGTCACCGAAACCTGGACCATTCGCTTCAGCGCGCGACGCCGCGAGGTACGGCAGTTGATCCGGATTCCCGTGACACACGTCCGCCTTCGCCGTTGGGAGGCGCGTCTACCCGATGGGGTTCAGGCCGGCAGGCTGATCAAGATGATGCTGATCACCTATGAAGAGTTGCAGCGAACGTCGGTCGAATCGTCGGACACGATGCGCCACGATGCCGGCGATGACCCGGCTGGAGATGCGCAGCCGAATGGCAAGGGGAATCATCTGGCGCGACGGCAGGTCGGTGAGGAACTCGTCTTCCTGCTGGAGGCACCTCTTCAGGAATCCTTGCCACGGAAGGGCCGGATCTCGGAGGAAGTCGATCTGGAGCTGACGTACGAGATGCCTGCGCTCGACTGCGACCTCGACGACGCGGAGACCTTCTCTTTCGACATCGCCAAGCCGACGGAACTGATCGAGATATCTCTCCGAGCGCGGGGCGGGCAGTTCATTCGTGAGCCCGCCATCCGGTTCGTCCAAGCGGACGAGATGAACATACTGAGCCGACCCGACGAGGTCTTGAGCGTCCAACCGTCGGTCGATCCGGACGGCAGTGGCTACAAGGTGAGGGTCGAGCATCCTCCGTTCGGAAGCCGTATGCTCCTGTCACTCGATCTCAGGGATCACGCCTGAAGTCAGTTGCCGGCACTCGCGGGATGGTTCGAGCGTACACGCGCGCGCTGTGGCTCCGATGTCCCATCCGACCGCCGCGCATCGCGGAGTTTCTCGGGGGTGATGAGGACGTCGATCTCCAGCGGACCTGGAGCCGCACGTGAGTCGGTCGCGCTTCGCTCGACGAGTGGCTTGACGTCTTTCCAGGTCGTCAGAGACTTCATCGCCGCCTTCCCCCGATGTCCGACGAAGCCGGCATGAGCCGCCCGACCGGACGAATGCAACGTTAGACTGCTGTCATCCAAAAGTCAAGAACGCGTTGATCGCGCACGGCGTTCCACCACCACTCCAGCTCGACTCCACCAATGTTTCCCTACTCCGCCGCCTGCCGCACCCCCGCCGCCGCCTCCGCCTTCAGCTCCGCGCGGGTCTTGGGCTTGCCGCGGATCTTGAGGTCCTCCAGGTCCGCCCGGTCGCGCGCGGCGTTGCGCAGGATCTGGTCCTGGCCGGGCAGGTACTGCGGCGGGCAGTGCTGCTTCACGCCGTACCAGGCCGCCGCCTTCATGGTGAACGCGGGATCGACGAGGTGCGGGCGGCCGAGCGCGACGAGGTCGGCGCGGCCGGCGGCGAGGATGGTGTTGACCTGGTCCGCCGTCGTGATGTTGCCCACGCACATGGTCGCGACCCGGGCCTCGTTGCGGATGCGATCGGAGAACGGCGTCTGGAACATGCGCCCGTAGATCGGGCGCGATTCCCGCACCGTCTGGCCGGTCGAGACGTCGATCAGGTCGACTCCGGCCTGGGCGAACGCCCGGGAGATCGCGACGGAATCCTCGGGCGTCAGCCCGCCCTCGGCCCAGTCGGTGGCGGAGATGCGCACCGACATCGGCTTGCGCGCGGGCCAGGCGGCGCGCATCGCCTCGAACACCTCGAGCGGGAAGCGCAGCCGGTTCTCGATCGTGCCGCCATAGGCGTCGGTGCGCTGGTTGGTCAGCGGCGAGAGGAAGCTCGCGAGCAGGTAGCCGTGGGCGCAGTGCAGCTCGATCATGTCGAAGCCCGCCCGCTCGGCGCGTTCCACCGCGGCGACGAAATCGGCCTTCACCGCGTCCATGCCGGCGCGGTCGATCTCGCGGGGCACGGCGCTGTCGGGGAAGTAGGGCAGCGGCGAGGCCGAGCAGACCTCCCAGCCGCCCTCGTCGAGCGGTCGGTCCATCCCCTCCCACATCAGCTTCGTCGCGCCCTTGCGGCCCGCGTGGCCGAGCTGGAGCGCGATCTTCGTCCCCGAGTTGGCGTGGACGAAGTCGACGATGCGCGTCCAGGCGGCCTCCTGCGCGTCGGTCCAGATTCCCGCGCAGCCGGGGGTGATCCGGGCCTCGGGGGAGACCACCACCATCTCGGTGAACATCAGGCCCGGCCCGCCGATGGCGCGTGCGCCGTAGTGCACGAGGTGGAAGTCCGTCGGCATGCCCTCCTGTGCCGAGTACAGGCACATCGGCGACATCACCGCGCGGTTCGCCACCACCATGTCGCGCAGACGGAAGGGCTGGAACATCGGCGCGACGGGGGCATCGACGTCGACGTCGAAACCGGCCTCGCGCACCTCGCGCGCGAACAGCCGGTCGACCTCGGCGACGAAATCCGGCGCGCGGAGCCGCAGGTTGTCGTAGGTGATGGCCTTGGCCCGCGTCATCAGGCCGAAGGCGAACTTCACGGGGTCGAAGTCCCAGAACCGCGCCACGTGCTCGAACCAGACGAGGGAGACGTCGGCGGCGTGCTGGGTCTTCTCGGTCTCCTCGCGGCGCCCGGTCTCGAAGGCGGCGAGCGCGGCCGGCACGTCGTGGGGCTCGCGCCGGAAGCTCTCGTAGAGCGCGATCGCGTCCTCCATGGCGAGCTTGGTGCCCGAGCCGATGGAGAAATGCGCCGTCGACTTCGCGTCGCCGAGCAGCACGATGTTGTCCTTCACCCAGCGCGTGTTGCGGATCATGGGGAAGTTGCGCCACAGGGAGCGGTTGGTGATCAGCCCGTGCCCGTCCAGCCAGTCGGAGAAGATGCGCTCCATGAGCGCGGCGCTCTCCGCCTCGCTCATGGACGCGAGGCCGGCGCGCGCGAAGGTCTCGGGATCGGTCTCGAACACCCAGGTCGAGCGGCCCTTCTCGTACTGGTAGGCGTGCGCGATGAAGGGACCCCACTCCGTGTCGCGGAAGACGAAGGTGAAGGCGTCGAGCGGCCGCGTCGAGCCCATCCAGGCGAACGTGTTGGGGCGCAGGTCCACCCGCGGCGCGAAGTGCTCCGCGTGCCGCTCGCGGATGCGCGAGTTGATGCCGTCGCAGGCGACGATCAGGTCCGCATCGGCGAAACGCGTCTCGTCGTCGATCTCGACCTCGAACTCGAGCGCGACCCCGAGCTCGCGGGCCCGCTCCTGGAGGATGAGCAGCAGCGTGCGCCGCGAGCAGCCGCAGAAGCCGTTGCCGCCGATACGGTGGACGTCGCCCTTGAAGTGGATGGCGATGTCGTCCCAATAGGCGAATTCCTGAGTGATGCGCCGGTAGCTCGGCGCGTCGTAGCGCTCGAACCCGTCGAGGGTCGCGTCGGAGAAGACGACGCCGAAGCCGAACGTGTCGTCGGGGCGGTTGCGCTCGTAGACGGTGATCTCGTGCGCGGGGTCCTGCTTCTTCATCAGGATCGCGAAATAGAGGCCGGCGGGGCCTCCCCCGATGACGGCGATCTTCATGGCGCGCCCTCCGCTGCTGTCGGCGAAATGATTTAAGCTTAAAACAATTCGCCCCGCAAGCCGTGCCGCCCCGGACGGGTCGTCGCGGTTACCCGTCGTCGCGGGGAGCCTCACACCCGCTGGACGCCCGGGTGCGCGTCGCCGAGGAGCCCGCCGGGGCGCAGCGCCAGCAGGAGCGCCAGCGCGCCGAAGACGGCGACGTCGCGATAGGCGCCGGGCAGGAAGGCCGACCACAGGCTCTCGCCGAGCCCGAGCAGCAGACCTCCGAGAAGCGCGCCCGGCAGCGAGCCGATGCCGCCCAGGATCGCGGCGACGAGGGCCTTGAGCCCGAGCATCAGCCCGCCGGCGAAGGAGATGTTGCCGTAGTGCGCCACCACGAACCATCCCGCCAGCGCGGCGAGGACGCCGGCGAGCGTCACCGCGCCCACCAGCGTCGCGCGGGCGTCGACGCCCATCAGAGCGGCGGCGTCGGCGTCGTCCGACACCGCCCGCCAGGCGCGGCCGAAGCGGCTCCCGGCCACGAGGACGATCGCTGCGAGCGCGCCGGCGAGCGCGAGCACGATCGCCGCACCCTGGGTGAGGGTGATCGTGGCGAGGCCGCCGTCCGGGTTGGTGGCGAGCACGAGGCCGCGCACGCGCCCGGGCGCGATCCAGATCTCCGAGCCGCCCTGGACGAGGCGCAGCCCCTCCGAGAGCACGATCACGAGGCCGAAGGAGGCGACGAGCATCGCGTGGCCCGGCTTGTGCGCGAGCGGCGCGACCACGCCCTGCGCGAGGAGCCGCGCCAGCGACGCGGTCGCGATCGGCGCGAGCAGGAGGCCGATGCCGAGCCCGGCATAGACCGCCGCCTCCCCGGCGAGCCCGGACGCCGCGAGCGCGACGCCGACCCCGATCGCCACCGCGTAGCCGCCGACGATGGCGATCTCGCCGAAGGCGAAGAAGATGCGCCCGACGAGGCCGTAGACGAGGCTGTAGGCCACCGCGAGGAGACCGTAGAGCGAGCCGGTCGTCAGCGCGGCGAGCCCGACCTGCAGCGCCTGGACGCCGCCCCGCCCGAGCGGGAGCCCCTCGCCGACGAGCGCGGAGGGCCGCGGCGGTGCCGACGCGGCGGCGTCCGCACCCCGTCCGGTCCAGTAGCGCTCGAGCATGAACAGCCGCATCGGCGAGAGGGCCTCGCCGTCGACCATCACCGAGACGAGGTCGCCCCCGCCCGGCACGGTCCGCTCGCCCGCGAAGCGGCAGGCGGTACGCGCCCGCCGCGGCGGCACACCCGGCTCGGCGACCCGGTAGTCGACGGCGACGCCGCGGGCGTCCGCGTCACCGACCTCGCGCAGGACCTCGATCCGCGTACCGTTCGGGTGGAGGGCGACGAGCGCCGTGCGGCACACGAGCGCCTGGCCCGGATCGGCCGAGGGCGCGCAGCCGGCGAGCGCGAGCAGGACGAGCGCGACGAGGAGGATGCCGGCGCGCGCAGGACGAGAAAGGTCGGCGCGACGGCGAACGTCTCTTCCCCTCCACACGATTCCCTCCGCACCGCGCCGCATCGCCGGATTGAGGCACGGCGGCGGACGCACTGGCAAGGGCGGCGTCCTCCGGCCGCACCGAGGGCGCGCCCGTGCGTGCGACCGCACCCGCGCATCGGTCCGTCACCTCTTCGCGTGCGCCGCCGCCCGTGCTTATCTGCGCGCCGCCACACCGACGACAGAAGAGCGATCCCTCCGATGCCCGTGCCGTCCACCTCCGCCGCCGCCGCCTTCTCCGACCGGAACCGCATCGCCCGGATGGTCGAGGACGTCTGCGCCTGGGCGCGCCACGAGAGCCCCACGGACGACGCCGCCGCCGTCGACGCCATGATGGACCGGCTCGTCGCCGGGCTCGAGGGCGAGCCCGTCGGCATCGAGCGGCTTCCCGGCCGCGAGGGGCTCGGCGGATCGGTGATCCTGCGCGCCGGCCCGACGACGCAGCGCGAGCACGCGCTCGTCCTCTCCCATCTCGACACGGTCCACCCGATCGGCACGCTGGAGGACGGCCTGCCGGTTCGTGTCGAGGGCGACCGGATCTACGGCCCGGGCGTCTACGACATGAAGGGCGGCGCCTACCTCGCGCTCCAGGGCTTCCTCGAGGTCGCCCGCAAGGGCACGGCGAGGCGCCCGATGGTCTACCTGTTCACGCCCGACGAGGAGATCGGCTCGCCCACGACCCGCGCGCTGATCGAGCATCTCGGGCGCGACGCCGCCGCCGTGCTCGTCACCGAGCCCGCCCGCGACGGCGGCAAGATCGTCACCTGCCGCAAGGGCGTGGGCCGCTTCGAGGTCCACGTCGAGGGCCGCCCCGCCCATTCCGGCTCGCGCCACGCGCAGGGCCGCAACGCCATCCACGAGGCGGCGCGCCAGATCGCCGCGATCGAGGCGATGACGGATTACGACCGCGGCGTCACCACCACCGTCGGCCTGATCAAGGGCGGCACCGCGATGAACACGATCCCGCAGCATTGCCGCTTCGCGGTCGACCTGCGCGTCGAGACCGCGGCGGACGGCGACGAGTTCGCGCGCGCCATCCTCGGCCTCGCCCCGCAGCGTCCGGATTTCGAGGTCACGGTGACCGGCGGCATGAACCGACCGACTTTCGAGCGCACGCCCCAGGTCGCCGCGCTCTACGAGACGGCGGTGGGGCTCGCCGCCGAGATCGGCTTCGCGCTCGAGGAGACCGCGCGCACCGGCGGCGGCTCGGACGGCAACTTCACCGCGGGCCTCGGCGTCCCCACCCTCGACGGGCTGGGCATCGACGGCGACGGCGCCCACACGCTGGAGGAGTACGGACTCGTCTCGTCGCTCGGGCCGCGGGCGATGCTGATGGCGCGGCTGCTGGAGACGGTCTGAGGCGCCGGGCGCCTCGTCGCGCCCCCTCGTCGCGCCCCCTCGTTCCCACCCCCTTGCCCGGCGCGGCGGTTCGGTCGATATCGCCCGCATGAAGCTCGACGCCGCCGCCCGCCGCCTCTCCCTCGACCCGCGCGATCCCGCCTTCTACGAGGACCCGTACGCGGCCTATGCGCGCCTGCACGCGCAGGCGCCGGTCGTGTTCTGGGAGGAGTACGGCCACTGGGTCTTCCTCGCGCAGCCGGACGTCGACCGGCTCCTGCGCGATCGGCGCTTCGGGCGCGAGATCCTGCACGTGGCGACCCGCGCCGAACTCGGCCTGCCCGAGCCGGCAGCGCATACCGCGCGGTTCGACGCGATCGACGCGCATTCCATGCTGGAGCGCGAGCCGCCGGTGCACACGCGCCTGCGCACGCTCGTCAACCGCGCCTTCGTCTCGCGGCGCGTCGAGAGCCTGCGCCCGGCGATCGCCGCCCTGGCGCACGCGCTGATCGACGCCTTCCCGACGGGCGAGCCCGTCGACCTGCTCGACGCCTATGCCACCCCGATCCCGGTGCGGATCATCGCGCGCATGCTCGGCGTGCCGGAGGACGAGGCCCCCCGCCTCCTCGACTGGTCGCATCGGATGGTGGCGATGTACGCCTTCGGCCGCACCCGCGCGGTGGAGGAGGACGCGGACGACGCCGCCGCCGCCTTCGCGGGCTTCGTCCGCGCGCAGGTCGCGGCGCGGCGCGGAAGGCCCGGCGACGATCTCCTGTCGGTGCTGATCGCCGCCGAGGAGGCGGGGGACAAGCTGTCGGAGGACGAGCTCGTCTCCACCGCGATCCTCCTCCTCAACGCCGGCCACGAGGCGACCGTGCACGCCCTCGGAAACGCCGTGCGCACGATCCTGGAGACCCGCGCCGACCCTACGGCACTCTTCGCCGATGCCGCCGCGACGGAGCGCACGGTCGAGGAATGCCTGCGCTTCGACCCGCCGCTGCACATGTTCACGCGCTTCGTCCTCGCCGACACGGAAGAGAGCGGCATCCCGCTCCGCAAGGGCGAGCGGATCGGCCTCGTGCTCGGCGCGACCGGCCGCGACCCCGCGGCGAACCCGGACCCGGACCGCTTCGACCCCGCCCGCGAGAAGCCGCTCCACACCGCCTTCGGCGCGGGCATCCACTTCTGCATCGGCGCGCCGCTGGCGCGGCTCGAGCTGCAGGTGGCGCTGCCGATCCTGTTCGAACGATGCCCGGACCTCGCCCTCGCCGAGCGCCCGCGCGTGCGCGACGCCTATCACTTCCACGGGCTCGAGCGGCTGATGGTGACGGCGTGAGGCGGCTTCCCCCGATCGTCTCGCACCAGCACTACGAGGCGCCGCTGCCCGAGCGCCATCGCTTCCCGATGGGCAAGTACGGTGCCCTGCGCCGGGCGCTCGACGCGCAGGGCCTCGTGCCCGACGGCTTCGTGCGGCCCGAGCCGGCGGACCCCGAGACGCTCGCGCTCGCCCACGATCCCGCCTATGTCGAGGCCATCCTGACGCAGAGCGTCGAGAAGGACGTCGAACGGCGCATCGGCCTGCCGATCGACGCCGGCGTCGCGCGCCGCGCCCGCTCCTCCGTCGGCGGCACGCTGCTCGCGGCGCGGCTCGCGCTGGAGCACGGCCTCTCCGGCTCGACCGCCGGCGGCAGCCACCACGCCCGGCGTGCCGGCGGCGCGGGCTTCTGCGTCTTCAACGACGTCGCCGTCGCCGCGCTCGCGCTCCTTCGAGAGGGCGCCATCGCCCGCGCGCTCGTCGTCGACCTCGACGTCCACCAGGGCGACGGCACGGCGGACGTCCTCGCCGGCGAGGCCGACCTCGTGACGCTGTCGGTCCACGCCGAGAAGAACTACCCCGTGCGCAAGGTCCCGAGCGACCGCGACGTCCCCCTGCCGGACGGGATGGAGGACGACGCCTACCTCGCCGTCATCGCCGAGCACCTGCCCGACCTGCTCGACCGCGTGGCGCCCGACATCGTCTTCTACAACGCCGGCGTCGACCCCCACGTGGACGACCGCCTCGGCCGCCTCGCCCTCACCGACGAGGGCCTCTGGCGGCGCGATCGCTTCGTGGTGGGCGAAGCACGGCGCCGCGCGATTCCCCTCGTCGCCGTGATCGGCGGCGGCTACGGCGAGGACGCCGAGGCGATCGGCAGGCGGCACGCGCTGGTGTTCCGGGCGATGGCGGAGGCGGCGGGAGGGTGAGCGGGGCGACGCCGAATTGCGCCGAGCCCCGGCATCCCACGTAAGAACAAACCCTCTCGCGCCTTGGAAACCAAGCGTTAACCATCCGCATTGATCATCGCCGTCACCGCCGACCGGCGTCGGCGGGCGGATTCGGGGAACGACCATGGGCGAGACGCGCTCAGACCGGCGGGACACGCCGTGCGCAGACGCCGTACGGATCGTGCGGCTGGCCGACTACGCGCGCACGCGACCACCCGCGACCCTGCCCGACGACGCCCCGCGGGGGGAGATCCTGCTCTTCACCGGGGTGATGTATGAACGCCGCGCGCCGGACCGCGACGACGCCCACCACGCCCCGCACCATGCGCCGGACGAGCCGAAGCGCCGTCGCCGCCGCTAGCGTCGCCCTTCTCGGTCTTCTGGCCGCCTGCGCCCCGCGCGGCGATTTCGGCCGCCCGGCGCCCTCCGTGATCGGCGCATACGCGATGCCCTTCGCCGGGCGCGTCGCGGCCGAGGTCCGCGGCGAGCCCGCCGCCTGGTCGATCCTCACCGACGACGAGCGCGAACTGCGCGCGCGCGCCTACCGCTTCCTGATGCCCGCCCACGAGTGGCAGGTGCCCGAGCGCGCGCTCGCCGAGCTCACACGCCACCGCGTCACCCCCGCGCCCCTGCGGCTCGGCACGCGGCGGGGCTACTGGGACGCGCTGATCTTCTCGCGCGGCACCTCGCCCGCCCCGCTCTTTCGCCGCATCGCCCAGGACGCGGAGCAGGACCGCATGCTGATCCCGCTCCTGCGCGAGACGGCACTGCGCGTGCTGGAGGCGGACGAGGCGCGGCTGCGCTTCCTCCTCTACGTCACGGTGCTGGAGGAGAACCAGGCGCAGGAGGCGGCCCTGCGCGTCGCCGAGAACCGCTGCCTGATCGCCTGGGTCCGCGCCGAGGCCCGTGAGCGGGCGCTGCGCTACCGCTACGCGCTCGAGCGCCTCGCCATCGAGGCCCCCCAGCGCGCCGCCATCGAGCCCGAGCGCGCGCTCGCCGCGCTCGACGCCGAGATCGCGACGCTCGATGGGCTGGCGGTCGGCGCGCTGGACGCCTGTGCCGAGGCGGTGACGGCGCCCGCCCCGCGGCGGGCGGCGGGGCCGCCACCGGCGATCGTCCCCGCGACGGACGCCCCGCCGCCGGACGGGGTGATCCTGTTCAAGCGCTGACGCCGGCTCACTCGAGCAGCCGATCCACCACCCGATCGATCGGCGCCCCCTCGTCCACCACCCGTCCACGCCCTCTCGCCATGCGGCCGCGAATGGGGGAGGATTCCCTCTCGCCCGTCTCGCGCGTTGTCGGGCGCCGCGCCGTGCGGCGCGCCTCGGAGATGCCCTTCGTGACCACGCCCCAGATCCTCGTCCTCGCCATCCTCGCCGCCGCGATCGTGCTGTTCGTCTCCGGGCGCTGGCGCCACGACATGGTGGCGGTGGCCGCCCTCGTCGCCTGCGTCGTCGCGGGGCTCGTACCGGCGGACGCCGCCTTCGCCGGGTTCGGGCATCCCGCGGTGGTCACGGTGGCGTGCGTGCTGATCCTGTCGCGCTCGCTCCAGACCTCGGGCGCCGTCGAACTCCTCACCCAGCGCGCGCTGCCCGCCGACGTCGGCGGGGCGCGGGCGGTGGCCACGCTCACCGCGCTCGGCGCCTTCCTGTCCGCCTTCATGAACAACGTGGGCGCGCTCGCGCTCCTGATGCCGGTGGCGCTCCAGGTCGCGGCGAAGCGCGACCTGCCGCCGTCGCGGGTGCTGATGCCGCTCTCCTTCGGCTCGATCCTGGGCGGCATGACGACGCTCATCGGCACCCCGCCGAACCTGATCGTCGCGGGCTTCCGGGCGCAGGCCACGGGCGACGGCTTCGGCATGTTCGCGTTCACGCCCGTGGGCCTCGCGGTGGCGCTCGCGGGCGTCGCCTTCGTCGTCGCGCTCGCGCCGACGCTCGTGCCCGCCCGCAAGCGCGCCGGCGCGGAGAGCTTCCAGACCGAGGCCTACATGACGGAGGCGCGCATACCGGAGGATGCGCAGGCCGTCGGCAAGACGCTGCGCGAGATCGAGACCGCTCTCGAGGCGGACGCGCAGGTGATCGGCCTCGTGCGCCGCGAGGTGCGACTCGACGCGCCCAACCCCTGGCGGCGGGTGCGCGCGGGCGACATCCTCATGATCGAGGCCGAGCCCGCGGCACTCGCCGGGGCGCTCTCGCGGCTCGGCCTGGTGCTGGAGGCGGACGCGCGCGCCCGCGAGGCGATGGAACGGGAGGGAGGGGAGCGGGAGGACGAGGTGCGGGACGCGCAGCCGGCGGATGCGGGAGACGGCGGGGAAGGCTCCGACGGCGCGGGCGGTCGTTCGGGCGCGGATGCGCGGGCAGACGCCGGCGAGGACGCTCCCGCTTCCGCCGCGCCCGCCGAGGACGAGGGCCTCGCCCTCGCCGAACTCGTCGTCCTGCCCGGCTCGTCGCTCGCCGGCCGCTCGGCGCGCGACCTGAAGCTGCGCACGCGCCACGGGCTCACCCTGCTCGCCGTCTCGCGCCAGGGGGAGCGCTCGCGCGCGCGCCTGCGCACCATGATGCTGCGTGCCGGCGACGTGCTGCTGATGCAGGGCCCGCCCGAACGGCTGGCCGAGTTCGCCGGGGCCGTGGGCGCGGCCCCCCTCGCCGAGCGCGCGCTCACCATCCCCAACCGGCGCGAGATCGTGCTCTCGATCGCCATCATGGCGGCGGCGATCGCGGCCGCCGCCTTCGGCATCGTGCCCGCGGCGATCGCCTTCGCCGCGGGCGTGCTCGCCGCCATGGCGACGCGCGTCGTCGCCCCACGCACGGTCTACGCCGCCGTCGACTGGCCGGTGATCGTGCTGCTCGGCGCGCTGATTCCCGTCGCCGGCGCCATGGAGACCACCGGCGCCGCCGACCTCCTCGCCCGCGGGTTGCTCGACGTGTTCGCGCAGGGCAACGCGCCGATCGCGCTCGCCCTGGTGCTGGTCGTGACGATGACGCTCTCGGACTTCATGAACAACGCGGCCACCGCCGCGGTCATGGCCCCCGTCGCGATCGGCGCCGCCCACGGCCTCGACGCGAGCCCCGACCCGTTCCTGATGGCGGTGGCGGTGGGCGCGTCCTGCGCCTTCCTCACCCCGATCGGCCACCAGAACAACACGCTGATCCTCGGTCCTGCGGGGCTGCGGTTCGGAGATTATTGGCGATTGGGGCTGCCGCTGGAGGTGCTGGTGGTGGCGGTGTCGGTGCCGGCGATCCTGGTGGTCTGGCCGCTGTGAGGGACGGCAGGCGGCGTTGACGGGGCCGCCGCGAACCCATATGTCTTCTCGCCGTGGAGCCGTGGCCGAGAGGCTGAAGGCGGCGGTTTGCTAAACCGTTATACGGGCCTAAACCCGTATCGAGGGTTCGAATCCCTCCGGCTCCGCCAATGCCTCCTTTGTCCAGCCCTGAGACATGGGTGACATCTTGTTCCTATGACATGGGTGACGACCTCGTGCAGACCGGGTTGTCGAGGGACTGACGGGTGCTCTGCGCGCCTCGTTCGTCTGTCCCGTCCCCCTCCTCACATCATCACCTGCGCCACCACCGCGGACCCGACATACGTCCCCGTGAAGATCACCAGCGCGAGCACCACGAGCTTCCAGCCGCTGGTGCGGGCGACCTCGACCTCGCGCTTGGTCAGAGCGAGGCCGGCATAGGCGAGGGCGGGGGTGACGAGGACGAGGAAGTTCACCTGCGCCACCTGGGCGAGCACCCACTGCGCGGTGGGCATGAACGGCAGGGTGAGCGCGATGCCCACCAGCGAGACCCAGGCGATGGTCGGCAGGTAGAACGGCGCGATCCGCGCGAGCACCACCCCCGCGAGCGCCATCAGGTACAGGACGACGAGCCCGACGAGGCCGCCCAGCACCGGCAGGTTCGCGCCGAACGTGTTGCCGACGAGGCAGATGGCGCAGACGATGGCGAGGACCACGGCGTGGTCGGCGATGTCGATGCCGCGACGCTCGACATCGCTCTCTTCGGTCTCGCGCGTGCCGGACATGACGCTCCCCTCCCCTTCAGACGACGTCGGTGCCGGGCCGCGCGACGGCGCGGGTTCCGGTGAGCTTGCGATAGGCCCAGTCCGTCAAGGGCAGGCTCACGAAGATGGCGACGTAGAGCCCCGTGAGCGTGGTCAGCAGGTTCGAGGCGCCCGCGAGCGCCAGGATCTCCGCCTCCGCCGCGGGCTCGAGCAGCGCCAGCGTGCCGCCGCAGGCCGCGGTCATCGAGCCCGACCCGACGCCGCAGGCCATGGCCAGCGCGCGCGGGTCGAACAGGCCCGTCGCGTGCGCGAGCGAGGCGAGGATCGAGAACACGAAGGTGCCCACGAGCGTGCCCACGACGTACACGCCCATCACGCCGGTCCCCTCGGGGCTCTTCAAGCCGTACTTGTCGGCGACGAGCGCGAGGCTGCCCTCCCGTGCGATGGAGAACGAGGCGCCGACCGCCTCGCGGCCCATGCGCAGCAGGAAGATCGCGATCGGCAGGCCCAGCACGATCGTGCCGAGATTGCCGAGTTCCTGGAGCACCAGCGCGGGCCCGGCCTCGACGACCGTCTCGATCGAGCCGCCGACCAGCGTGCCGAACTTCGCGAGGAACGGCAGGAGCGCGATGACGATGATCCGCCCCGCCACGGCGCCGTCGCTCGCGCCGAGCAGCCGGCGCGCGGGCGCGACCACGTTCGGGTTGGCGAGCACGCCGAGGACGAAGGCGTAGAGCAGCGGCAGGAAGAGGACCGTGCCGACCCAGAACTGAAGCGTGCGCACGCCGATCAGCTCTGCGACGAGCGCGATCGCCAGTACCGCGAGGTGCAGCCGCCAGCTCGACAGATGGGCACGCAGCGGCGCGAGCCCGCGGTTGGACGTGTCGGCGATCGTCATCGGGGCTCCCGCCCCGGGTCGGGGTCGTCAGCGGTCGTTCCAAACTCTGGGTAGCATGTGCGCAGCGTCGGCGTCCACATCGGGGTGTCTACAGAGGCGGAGCCCCCACATCGTCGACCCGCAGGTCCTCACCCCCCTTCGCCGTCGCTGCCCGCGACCGGCCGCCCGAAGGCCGCCATCTGCCGGGCGGCGCGGGCGACGAGCGCCGTCACCGCGGCGGAATGCACCCGCTCGCGACGAAGGAAGATCTGGTTCGCGGCGGTGCGGGCGGGCTCGTCGCGCAAGGGGATCGCGACGAGGACGGCGGGCGCGATCCACTCCCCCTCGCGCAGGTCGTCCACCGCCGAGCGCGGCAGGAAGGTGACGCCGAGCCCCCGCGCGGCGTACAGCCGCAGCAGGTGGAGGGAGTTCGTCTCGAGCCTGAGCGACGGCCGCCGCTCGCCGCCCGCGAGCGCCTTTTCGACCAGCGCGCGAATTCCCGAGCGCGGCGCGTGGAGCGCCGCCGGAAGCTCGGCGAAGTCGGCGATGTCGGCGCTCTCCAAGCGCGCCATCGGGTGATCGGCACGTACCACGGCGCAGAGCGGGTCGCGGGCGCGGGCGGCGACCTCGAGCTTGGGGCTCGGCGCGCAATCGTACGCCATGCCGATGTCGGCGCGGTCGAGCAGCAGGTCCTCGATGATCCGCTCCGTCGGCGCGACGGTGAGGCGCACGAGGATGCCGGGATGGGCGCGCATGAAGTCGGTCAGGACCGTGCGCATCATGTCGTAGGCGAAGCCCTCGCCGGTGCAGATCGTCACCTCGCCGCGCTCCAGGCCCTGGAGCGCGGCGATCTGCTCGAGCACCAGATGGTCGCGCCGGTTGCGCTCGCGCAGGTGCCCGGCGAGCACGTGGGCCGCGGGCGTGGGCACCGAGCCGCGGGCGTGGCGCTCGAACAGCGGCGTGCCGAGCCTGTGCTCCAGCTCCAGGATCTTGCGCCCCACCGCCGACGGCGTCAGCCGCAACGCGTCCGAGGCGCGGCGCAGCGAGCCGCTCGCGTAGACCGCGAGGAAGTACTGGAGCGATCGCTCGTCGAGCCGCAGGAACCTGTCCGTGTCCACCGCCGCGTTCGCCCCACACCCTGGTGCCGCTCGCGGCGGGCGGGGCCTATCTCCAGACCGTCTGCGCCATCGCGAGGAAGTTCTCGCCCAGTATGCCCACGATCTCCGCGTCCGAGAAGCCCCGGCGCACCAGCTCCTCGGTGACGCGAGGGAGCTGCTCGGGCTGGACGAACAGCCAGGGCGGCTCGGAGTACCCCGCCGGGTACATGTAGGCGCGGTCGTAGTACCAGCGGTAGGCGCTGCCCTCCAGGTACATGAAGTCCGAGCCGAGCGCCACGTGCCGCGGCCCCACGAGCCCGGCGACGTGGGCCATGCCCTCGGAGATCCGAGCGGCCATGGTCTGCGCATCCGCGCCGTTGAAGAGCCCGACCCCGTTGATGCCGATCACGCCCCCGCTCGCGGCGGCGGCGCGGATGAGATCGTCGCTCGGGTTGCGGGCGTGGTCGAACAGGGCGCGCGGGGTGACGTGGCTGATCATCACGGGGGCCGCGGAATGCGCGATCGCGTCGAGCGCGGTGCGCTCGCCGGTATGCGCGACGTCGACGAGCATGCCGACGCGGTTCATCTCCGCCACGACGAGCCTGCCGAAGACGCTCAGACCCGCGTTGCCCGGCTCGTGACAGCCGTCTCCGACGAGCGTGCGCTCGTTGTAGACGAGGAGCGCGTGGCGCACGCCGAGCGCATAGTAGAGCGCGATCAGGTCGAGGTTGCGCTCGAACGGGTGCGTGCCCTGGAAGTGCAGCAGCACCGCGAGCCGGCCCTCCGCCCGCGCCGCGCGGATGTCGGCCACCGAGCCGACCAGCCGGTAGAGGTCCGGGCGCCCCTCGATCTCGCGCCGCCGCTTGGCGAGGAGGCGGATCGTGTCGTGCATGCCGTCGACCGCGGCGACGGTCAGCGACACCATGTCGACCCCGCCCGGTCCGTGGACGCGTGCGAGCACCTCGTCCAGCCGCGCGTCCTGGGCGAGGAACTCCTCGTGCCAGGGCATGGTGATGTCGCACACGAGCGCGGCGGCGTGCAGTCGCGCCGCGCGCTCCGCGCGGCTGTCGGCGGGCGTCTCGCAGGCGGGCGCGACGGCATCGTCGCGCCGGTTGGTGGTACGGCTCGGGTGCATCGCCCGCGGTCCTCCCGGGTCTCCTGGGCCTCCTGCCGCGAGCCTATGCACGCGACGATGCGCAGAGAACGTCGAAAGGTTGCGCGACGGTGCTGCGCGAAAGTCGACGCCCGAGGGCGAGGCGCCGCGGCAGGACGGTGAGCGGCGTCGAGCGTCGACATCCGCTCGACGCCGCGGCGCGTCAAATGGAATGGCCGGGCTGCGCCCGCATACCCTATCGTCAGTCCGCCGGAGACGCAGGAGAACCCGTCAGATGCACACGCCCGCGAGGCGCGCGGCATGAGGCAGCCCCCACCGCACCCCTGGATTCGCACCCTCCTCGACGAGGAGCGCGCCGCGCCCTCGGCGCGGAGCCTGTCGCTCGCGCAATTGCGCGCGCGCGCCGTCGCCAGGTACACGAACCCCGCGCTCGCGCGGGCGCCGATGGAGAGCGTCGAGACGACGCGGCTCCCCGGGTCGTCCGGGGCGATCGGCATCCGCGTCTATCGCCCGACGGGTCCTGTGGCCGGGACGCTCGTGTTCCTGCACGGCGGCGGCTTCACGGTCGGCGACCTCGACAGCCACGAGGTGCTCTGCCGCGCGCTCGCGGCCGCGTCCGGCCTCGTCACGGTGGCTGTGGACTACCGGCTCGCGCCGGAGCACCCCTTCCCCGCCGGGCTCGACGATTGCGCGCAGGCCTACGCCTTCGTGGCCGACTCGGGCGCGTTCGACGGGCCGGTCGCGCTCGCGGGCGACAGCGCCGGCGGCGCGCTCGCGTGCGGCGTGGTCCAGCGACGCATCGCCGCCGGACGGCCGCTGCCGGCGGCGCTGGCGCTGATCTATCCGGTCACCGACCATTGCAGCCGCCCGAAGCCGTCCTACGAGGCCTTCGGCGCAGAGTTCGGCTTCACCACGGCGCTGATGGAATGGTTCTGGGACCTCTACCTGCCGGAGCCGGGCCTCGCCGACCATCCCGAGGTCTCGCCGCTGCAATACCCGGGGCTCGCCCGCTTCCCGCCGACGCGGATCGTCACCGCGGGCTACGACCTCCTGTGCGACGAGGGGCGGATGCTCGCCGGGCGCATGCTCGTCGCGGGCGTCGAGGCGGAACTCGTGCACTACCCGGACATGAATCACGGCTTCATGATGTGGCAGGGCCTGCTTGCGCCCGCGGACGAGGCGGTGCGCGCCTGCGGCGATTGGCTCGCTTGGCGCGTCGCGGCGGCGGACGCCGCCGAGGAGCCCATGCCGCTTCGCCGCCCGCTCACTCGCCCCCGTTGAGATCCGCGAGGAAGTCCCGCAGCGCGGCCGAGACGACATCCGGCCGGTCCAGCTGAACGTAATGGCTCACGTCCGGCACGAAGGTGGCGTCCAGCGTCGGGTCGAGCACGTGGAGGCTGAAGGACGCCTCGTTGTCGGGTCCCGTGAGGATCCGCACCGGCCCGCCATAGGCGGCGAGCGCGGCCATCGGGTCGAAGGCGAGGAGCGCGTCGAGCACGCCGGGCACGATCTCGGGCGGGGCGGCCAGCGCCGCCTCGAGCACCGGGGCCGCGGTGCCCTCCGCGGAGCCCGTCAGCAGTGCCTCCCAGTAGGCGCGCAGGCTCGCCTCGTAGTCGCCCTCGCGCAGGGAGGCGACGAAGCCGCGCAGGAAGTCCGCGGGGATCTCGCGCAGGTCGCCCGGCGTGTTGACGAGGAAGAGGCCGCGCACCGCCTCCGGGTTCGCCGCGGCCAGCGCCAGCGCCACCGAGCCGCCGGCGCTGTGGCCGGCGAGGACGTAGGTCGAGACGCCGCCCGCGGCGAGGTCCGCCGCGACGCCGGCCGCGATCGCCTCGATCGTGGCGGGCGGCGCCCCCGCGCCGACGGGCCAGGCTGGTGCGACGCCGACGACGCCCGCGGGCAGGGCGTCGATCTGCGCGCTCCAGAGCGCGGGCGTGCCGGCGAGCGAATGCAGGAAGACGACGGTGTCGGCCGGCTCCTGCGCCCCGGCGGGCGCGGCGATCGACGCGAGGGCGAGAGCGGCGAGAACGAGGCTGCGGCGCATCCTGGGTCACTCCCGCTTCCGGCGCGAACTGCGGGAAACCTACGACGCGACGACCGTGCCGGCGAGAGCGAAGCGACGCGCGGTGGTGTCGCCCAAAAGTGCACACCCCGTGCGGCGACTGCGCTCAGCCGGAGGCCGGCACCGCCGCGTCGACCACCCGCGCCTCGATGCGGGTGCGCCCACCCCAGGCGTTCCGGGTCAGGGAGCCCGCGACGTGGAGTGGGCGCCCCTGCGCCTCGAGCAGCGCGCGGCCGAGCGGCTCCTCCGCGCAGCGGAAGGCGATCGCGTCGATGGTGCGCCCGTCGCCGGCCGACAGCGTCACCTTGACGTGGCCGGAGCCGACGACGAGAGCGCGGGTGACGCGATGGGCGGCGAAGGCGAAGACGGGCTCGGGGCAGCCCGCGCCGAAGGGCCCCGCCCGCTCCAGCGACGCGAGCAGGTCCGGCGTCGCGCCGCCGGCGGTGAGCCGGGCGTCGATCGCGAGAGCGTCCTGCGCCATCGCCGCGGCGACGGGGTCGGCGAGGCGCTCGGCGACGAAGGCGCCGAAGCGCGCGAGCCCGTCTACGGCGACCGTCGCGCCCGCCGCCATGGCGTGGCCGCCGCCCTTCGCGGCGAGCCCCGCCTCGACGGCGGCGCGCACGGCGCGGCCGATGTCGGCGCCGGGCACGGAGCGGCCGGACCCCGTCGCGAGCCCCTCGGGCGAGGGCGCGCCGAAGGCGAAGGCGGGACGGCGGAAGCGCTCCTTCAGCCGGGCCGCGACGAGACCGACGATGCCGGGATGCCAGTCGGCGCCGGCGACGACGAGGACCGGCGCGTCCGGCGCCGCGCCGAGGCTCCGCTCGGCCTGCGATACCGCCTCCTCCAGCGCCGCCGCCTCGATCACCTGCCGCTCGCGATTGTTGCGGTCGAGCGCCTCGGCCATGCGTGCGGCCTCGAGCGGATCGGTCGTGCCGAGCAGCCGCGCCCCGAGCGAGGCGTCGCCGACGCGCCCGCCGGCGTTGATCCGCGGGCCGACGAGATAGCCGAGATGCCACGCCTCCGGCGCCGCCGTGAGGCCCGCCGCGTCGAGCAGCGCGGCGAGGCCGGGGCGGCCGCGCCCGCGCATGACGGCGAGGCCCTGGCGCACGAAGGCGCGGTTGAGGCCGACCAGCGGCACGACGTCGGCGATCGTGGCGAGCGCGACGAGGTCGAGTTCGCCCATCAGGTCCGGCAGCCGGCCTGCGAGCGACGGCTCGCCGCGCAGGCGCCGCGCGAGCGCGACGAGGGCGAGGAAGACCACGCCCGCCGCGCAGAGATGGCCGAGGCCGGAGAGGTCGTCCTGCCGGTTGGGGTTCACGAGCGCCGCGACGGCGGGCAACGCCTCCGGCGCCTGGTGGTGGTCGAGGACGACGACGTCCATCCCGAGCCGCGCCGCCTCGGCGAAGGGCTCGTGGCTCGCGGTGCCGCAATCGACGGTGACCAGGAGCGAGGCACCGGCCTCGGCCAGAGCGCGGATCGCGCCGACGTTGGGGCCGTAGCCCTCGGTGATGCGATCGGGGATGTGGATCTCGGTCGCGAGGCCGAGCGCGCCCAGGAATCGGGCGACGAGCGCGGCGGCGCAGGCGCCGTCGACGTCGTAGTCGCCGAAGATCGCCACACGCTCGCGCCGCTCGACCGCGCGGGCGAGCCGCGCGACGGCGGCGTCCATGTCCACGAGGGTCGAGGGGTCGGGCATCAGGTCGCGCAGCTTGGGCGCGAGGTAGCCGGGCGCCTCCTCGAGGGCCACGCCGCGGCCGGCCAGCACGCGCGCGAGGGCGTCGGGCAGGCCGTGCGCCTGAGCGATCGCGGTCGCGACGAAGCTCGTGCGCGCGTCGAGCCGCTCGCGCCAGGGCCGGCCGGTCACCGACCGGGCGACGTCGAGCACGGCGCGCGGGGCGTCCGCCTCCGGGGCGCCCGGAGGGTCGCCGACGTCGCGTCCCTCGATGCGCGCTGCGCTGTCCAGCATCCCGTCCTCGCCTCGGTTCCGGCTCGCCGGTCGGACCGCCGATCGCGGGAACCGCCCGATTCGCGAGCGACCCTTGTTCCACGGCGGGACAGGGGCGGCAAGGCCGCCGACCGGCATCGCGCGGGCGGTCCACAGGCGGGTGGGGACGCCCGAGTCGATCCGCCGCGGGGCCGCGTCCCCCATTCTTCCGATTGCGGCGCCCCCGGTCGCGCCGCTACGCTCTGCGCCGAGGACGGGGCGCGCCTGCGCCGCGCGCCGAGAACACGCCCGGAGGGCACGCCATGGTGACGATCTACGACCGCGATCTCGACCGGAACCCGGCGAACTTCCAGCCGCTGACGCCGCTCGGCTTCCTGGAGCGCGCGGCGACCGTGTTCCCCGAGCGCACGGCGATCGTCCACGGCGGCCTTCGGCGGACCTACGCCGAGTTCTACGCTCGCTCCCGCCGCCTCGCCTCGGCGCTGGCGAAGCGGGGGATCGGACGCGGGGACACGGTGGCGGCCATGCTGGCGAACACGCCCGCGATGCTCGAGGCGCATTACGGCGTGCCCATGGCCGGCGGCGTGCTCAACACGCTCAACACCCGCCTCGACGCGGCGATCATCGCCTTCTCGCTGAAGCACGGCGAGGCCAAGGTGCTGATCACCGACCGGGAGTTTTCCAAGACGGTCGAGGCCGCGCTGGCGCAGGTCGAGCACGAAATCCTGGTGATCGACTACGACGACCCGGAATATTCGGGCGACGGCGAGCGGCTCGGTGCGCTCGAGTACGAGGCCTTTCTCGCGCAGGGCGATCCCGATTTCGCCTGGTCGCCGCCGGGCGACGAGTGGGACGCGATCACGCTCAACTACACGTCCGGCACCACGGGCGACCCGAAGGGCGTCGTCTACCACCACCGCGGTGCCTACCTGCTGGCGACCGGCAACATCGTCACCTGCGCCATGGGCAAGCACCCGGTTTACCTCTGGACCCTGCCGATGTTCCACTGCAATGGCTGGTGCTTCCCGTGGTCGATCTCGGTGGTCGCCGGCACGCATGTCTGCCTGCGGCAGGTGCGCGCCAAGCCGATGTACGACGCGATCGCCGATCACGGCGTCACGCACCTGTGCGGCGCGCCGATCGTGATGGCGACGCTGCTCAACGCGCCCGAGGCCGAGAAGCGGCCGCTGCCCCGGGAGGTCCAGTTCTTCACCGCCGCCGCGCCCCCGCCCGAGTCGGTGCTCGCCGCCATGCGCGAGGCGGGCTTCGCGGTGACCCACCTCTACGGGCTCACCGAGACCTACGGTCCCTCGGTCGTCAACGACTGGCACGCCGAGTGGGACGCGCTCGACGGGCCGGCCTACGCCCAGAAGAAGGCCCGCCAGGGCGTGCGCTACGCGGCGCTCGAGGGGCTCGCGGTGCGCGACCCGCAGACCATGGCTCCCGTGCCCCCCGACGGCGAGACGATGGGCGAGGTGATGATGCGCGGCAACGTCGTGATGAAGGGCTACCTCAAGAACCCGCGCGCGACGCAGGCCGCCTTCGCCGGCGGCTGGTTCCACTCGGGCGACCTCGGCGTGACGCATCCGGACGGCTACGTCCAGCTCAAGGACCGCTCGAAGGACATCATCATCTCCGGGGGCGAGAACATCTCGTCCATCGAGGTCGAGGACGTGCTCTACAAGCACCCCGCGGTCGCCGCCTGCGGCGTCGTGGCCAAGCCCGACGAGAAGTGGGGCGAGACGCCCTGCGCCTTCGTCGAGCTCCGGGAGGGCGCCAGCGCCACCGCGCAAGAGATCGTCGCCTTCTGCCGCGAGCGGCTCGCGCACTACAAGTGCCCGCGCCACGTGATCTTCGCCGAGATCCCGAAGACGTCGACGGGCAAGATCCAGAAGTTCCGGCTGCGCGAGATGGCGCGGGAGGCGTGACGACCCCCGCCTCAGCCCCGCAGCCAGTCCTGGATCGGCATCTCGCGGTATGCGTCCTCGGCGACGTAGGCGAACATGCGCCGGAAGGTCTCGGGCTCGTGGTAGCCGACGATGCGGAAGACCTCGCGCTCGCGCGGCGGGCGCGCCGCGAGCCCCTCGGCGCTCGGCGGGAAGAACTGGATCGTCGGCGTACCGCGCACGCCGTATTTCGCCGCGAGCGCCTTCTCCGAGAGCGTCTCGCCGTCGAGGTCGACGACCTCGAGGGAACCGACGACGTTGAGCTGGAGGACGGCGAAGTGCGTACGCACGTAGTCGGCGACCGCGGGAACGGCGAAGTTGACGAGGTGCACGTCGCGGCAGGCGGGGCAGCCGCGCAGCTCCCACATCACCGCCAGGCGCTTGCCGGCGGCAGCGGCGTCCGCGAGGTCGGGGCCGAGCTCGAGGAAGCTGTCCAGGAACCAGGGCTGGCGGTAGAGCCCGTCCTCGGTGCGGAAGGCGCCGCCGGGACGCTGCTCGGCCCGCGCGCCACGCCCGGTGGCGGCGAGCCCGGCGAGGCCCATCAGCCCCGCCCCGGCGACGAGGTCGCGTCGTGTCGGCATGCGTCGATCCTCCGAATGCGGCGCTCCAGGATAGCGCGGCGGCGGCCGTCCCGCCATCACGCTCCCGCGATCAGCCGATGAGGCCGAGCGCGGGGACGGCGTCGAGCAGCCAGCCGGCGAGCACCGGCATCAGGCCGAGGAAGACGAGGATGCCGGTCGCCACGAGCGCCGCCCCCATCGTCTTCTCGACCGCGCCGAGATGCCGCCTGAAGCCGGCGAGCCAGCGCAGGAAGGGCCCCGTGAACAGCGCGGCGGCGAGGAAGGGCAGACCGATCCCCGCGGCGTAGGCCCCGAGCAGGGTCGCGCCGCGCCCGGGCGCGTCCTCCATGCCGGCGACCATCAGGATCGAGGCGAGCACCGGACCGACGCAGGGCGACCAGCCGAAGGCGAAGGCGAGCCCGACGACGAAGGCGCCGGCGAGGCTCGCCGGCCGGCTCGCGACCTGGACACGCGCCTCGCGCATCAGGAGGAGCCAGCGGAAGGCGCCCAGCATGTGCAGGCCGAGCACCACGATGATCACGCCGGCGATCTGCGAGAGCAGCACCACGTGCCGCGAGACGAAGCCGCCGAGCGCGGTGGCCGCCGCTCCGAAGGCCACGAAGACGATGCCGAAGCCGAGCACGAAGGCGCCCGCGCGCGCCAGCGCCCGCCCGGTCGTCGCCGCCTTCGGCGCGCGGGTGAGCTCCTCGAGCGACGCCCCGGCGAGAAAGCACAGGTAGGGCGGCACCAGCGGCAGGACGCAGGGCGACAGGAAGGACAAGAGCCCCGCGCCGAACGCGGTCGCGAGCCCCATATCCAGCTCCATGCGGGCCTCCCCTATTACATTCGTGTTGCGCGATATGTTATGGGATCGGGAGCGCGGTGCAAGCGGCACGCGGCTGTGGGATGCGAGGACGGCATGAGGGAGATCGGGCGACGTCGGGTTCTGCGATCGATCGCGTGGCTCGCGGGGGCGGCGGCGCTCGCGCCGACGCGAGCGATCGCCTCGGATCCCGGCGAGCGCGGGATCACCGTGACCATGTTCCGCCGCGCCGGCTGCCCCTGGTGCCATGCGTGGGACCGGGAGATCGGCCCGATCTGGCCGAGGAGCGACGTCGGCGCCCGCCATGCGATGCGCATGGTCGACCTCGACGCCGACCCGATGCCGCCGATCGCGCTCGACCGCCCGGTACGCTACACCCCCACCTTCGTCGTCGCCCGCGACGGCGTGGAGATCGGCCGCATCGACGGCTATCCGGGCCAGGACTTCTTCTGGGGGCTTATCGAGCGGTTGGCCGCGGAGGCGGAGGCGGCGGCGGCGGGCGCGGCATCCTCGAACTGAACTTCACGCGTGCATCCGTGTCGCGTGAACGACCGTACGGCGCCATGGTCCCTACGCACGCGGGAGGCGGGCATGCGGGTCGGCGTCGGCGAAGCCAAGGAACGGCTGGAGGAGTTGCTGGAGCGGGCGGTGGCGGGGGAGATCGTCCTCATCGACCGCGGCCCCGAACAGTCGTCCATCTTCCTCACGGTGGGCACCACGCCGGAGGAACGCGCGCGCCGCGAGGCGGCCATCGCGCAGATCCAGGACTCCGTCCGCAGGAAGCGGGAGGCGGGTCTCGTCGCGGAGGGCCCGGACGCGGCACGCTGCGCGGACTACCCTCTACGACGACGAGACCGGGCTGCCGGTGTGATCGCCTCCTAGCATCGCACCTTCACGCGTCCGCCAGCCGCCGCCCCGTGTCCCTGTCGAACACGTGGAGCGCGCCCTCGGCGACGCGCAGCGGCAGGGTGTCGCCCTCGCGTACGCCGATGCCTCCGGGGAGGCGCGCCGCCAGCACCTCGCCGCCCTCCCCCGCCACCGGCACCACCGCCTGGCTCTCGTCGAGCAGCGCGCCGTGGACGAGCGTATCGGCACCCAGCGTCTCGACGACGCCGACCCGCAGCGTCAGCTCCGCCGCCTCGCCGCCGACGAGCGTCAGGTGCTCCGGGCGCACGCCGATCGTCACCGGCTTCTCGCCGTGGCCGGCGATCGGCTCGGGCAGCGCGCGCAGGTGCGCGCCGGTGTCGAGCGTGATCGCCCGCCCGTCCGCGCCGAGGCGGCCGGGCATGAAGTTCATCGACGGCGAGCCGATGAAGCCGGCGACGAAGGTCGTCGCCGGATGCAGGTAGACGTTCATCGGCGTGTCGATCTGCTCGGCGACGCCCGAATTCATGACGACGAGCCGGTCCGCCAGCGTCATCGCCTCGACCTGGTCGTGCGTGACGTAGAGGGAGGTCGTGCGCAGCGATCGCTGCAGCTGCTTGATCTCCAGCCGCATCTGCACGCGCAGCTTGGCATCGAGGTTCGAGAGCGGCTCGTCGAACAGGAAGGCCGCGGGCTCGCGCACGATGCAGCGGCCCATGGCGACGCGCTGCCGCTGGCCGCCCGACAGCTGGCGCGGCTTGCGGTCGAGATAGGGCTGGAGCTGGAGCATGGTCGCGGCCTTGTCGACGCGCGCGCGGATCGCGTCCCTGGAGAGGCCGGCGATCTTCAGCCCGTAGGCCATGTTGTCGTAGACGCTCATGTGCGGATAGAGCGCGTAGTTCTGGAACACCATGGCGATGTTCCGGTCCTTCGGCTCCAGCCGGTTGACCACCCGCCCGTCGATCGAGACCTCGCCGCCGGTGATCTCCTCGAGGCCGGCGACCATGCGCAGGAGCGTCGACTTCCCGCAGCCCGACGGGCCGACGATGACGATCAGCTCGCCGTCGGCGACGTCGATCGAGACGCCGTGAATGACCTTGGTGTCGCCGTAGCGCTTGACGACGTCGCGGATGCCGATGCCGGCCATGCCCGTTCTCTCACTTCTCGGTTTCGACGAGGCCTTTCACGAAGAGCCTCTGCATGACCAGGATGACGGCGACCGGCGGCAGCAGCGCGAGGATCGCCGTCGCCATGACGAGGTGCCATTGCGGCTGCTCGTCGGAGACGTTCACCATCCGGTAGATGCCCATGACGATGGTGGTGTAGCTCTCGTCCGTCGTCACGATCAGCGGCCAGAGATACTGGTTCCAGCCGAACAGGAACATGATCACGAAGATCGCCGCGATGTTGGTGCGCGAGAGCGGCAGCAGGATGTCGCGGAAGAAGCGCATCGGCCCCGCGCCGTCCATGCGCGCGGCTTCCGCGAGCTCGTCGGGGATCGTCAGGTAGAACTGCCGGAACAGGAAGGTGGCGGTCGCCGAGGCGACGAGGGGGATGGTGAGGCCGGCATACGAGTTCAGCATGCCGAGGTTCGCGATCACCTCGAAGGTCGGCAGGATGCGCACCTCGACCGGCAGCATCAGCGTCAGGAAGATGATCCAGAACGCGATCATCCGGAAGGGGAAGCGGAAGTAGACGATCGCGAAGGCCGAGACGAGCGAGACCGCGATCTTCCCCGTGGCGATGAGGAGCGCCATGATGAACGAGTTGAGCAGCATCAGCCCCACCGGCGTGCCGCCCGCCTGGGACATGCCCGCCGAGAGCAGCTGCGAATAGTTCTCGATCAGCCGATCGCCGGGCAGGAGCGGCGCGGTGCCCGACATCAGCGCCGCCTGCGGATGGGTCGACGCCACGAAGGCGACCCATACGGGGAAGAGCACGATCGCGACGCCGAGCCCCAGGACGAGGTGGCGCAGGATCGTGAGGACGGGACGGTTCTCGACCATGGCGGCGTTCCTCAGTACTGCACGCGCCGCTCGATGTAGCGGAACTGCACGATGGTCAGCACGATGACGATCGCCATCAGGACGACCGACTGCGCGGCGGATCCGCCGAGATCGAGCCCGACGAAGCCGTCGGAGTAGACCTTGTAGACGAGGATCGTCGTCGCCTGGCCCGGCCCGCCGGAGGTCGTCGCGTGGATGATCTGGAACGTGTCGAAGAAGGCGTAGGTGACGTTGACGACCAGCAGGAAGAAGGCGGTCGGCGAGAGCAGCGGGAAGACGATCGTCCAGAACCGCTTCATCGGCCCCGCCCCGTCGATCGCCGCCGCCTCGATCAGCGACTTCGGGATCGCCTGCAGCCCGGCGAGGAAGAAGAGGAAGTTGTAGGAGATCTGCTTCCAGACCGCCGCGACGACGACGAGGATCATCGCCTGGTCGCCGTTGAGCAGGTGGTTCCAGTCGATGCCGACCGCGCGCAGCGCGTGCGCGAACAGGCCGATCGAAGGATTGAACAGGAACCACCACAGCACGCCGGCGACGGCGGGCGCGACGGCGTAGGGCATGACGAGCAGCGTCTTGTAGCCCGACGCGCCCTTGATCACCCGGTCGGCCATCACCGCGAGGAGCAGAGCGAGCGACAGCCCGATCGCGGTCACCGCGACCGAGAAGACGAGCGTCACCTGGAAGGCGTTGAGATAGAGCGGATCGCTGAACAGCCGCTCGAAGTTCGCGAGCCCCACGAAGGTGGTGCGCAGCCCGAACGGGTCCTGGCGCAGCACCGACTGGTAGAGCGCCTGCCCCGCCGGCCACAGGAAGAAGACCGCGGTGATCGCGAGCTGCGGCAGGAGCAGCGCGAGCGGCAGCGCGAAGCCCCGGAAGGTGACTTTCTTGTGCATGGGCGGGTCCGGTCGCGAGCGCCCCGACAGCGCGAGCGGGAGGGCCGGATCGGCGCGCGGGCGCTTCGCCGGCAAAGAAGGACGCCGCCCGTGGAGGGCGGCGTCCCGTGGAGAGGCGCGTCGCCTCAGCTGTTGTCGGCCTCGAACTGGCGCAGCAGCGCGTTGCCGCGCTCGACGGCGGTGTCCAGCGCCTCCTTCGGGGTCTTCTGGCCCGACCACACGAGCTCCAGCTCTTCGTTGATCACGTCACGGATCTGGACGAAGTTGCCCAGGCGCAGGCCGCGCGAGTTGCCGGTCGGCTCGTTGAGGGTCATCTGCCGCACCGACACGTCGGTGCCGGGGTTCTGCGCGTAGAAGCCCTGCTCCTGCGAGAGCTCGAAGGCGGCCTGCGTGATCGGCAGGTAGCCGGTGTCCTGGTGCCAGGAGGCCTGGACCTCGGGCTGCGACAGGTACTCGAAGAACGCCGCGACGCCCGCGTACTCCTCGGCCTCGTGGCCCTGGAGCACCCACAGCGTGGCCCCGCCGATGATCGAGTTCTGCGGCGCACCCTGGACGTCGTCGTAGTAGGGCAGCATCGCCACGCCGACCTCGAAGTCGGTGTTGGCGTTCACGCCCGCCTGCGCGGCCGAGGAGTTCATGTAGATCGCGCACTCGCCCGAGTAGAACAGCGGCGCGGAGTCGGACTGGCGGCCACCGTACTTGAACACGCCCTCGTCCGCCCAGTCCTTCATGTTGGAGATGTGACGGACGTGCAGGTCGCTGTTGAAGGCGAACTCCGTGCCGAGGCCGTTGAAGCCGTTGTCCAGCGTCGCGAGCGGGACGTTGTGGTAGGCCGAGAAGTTCTCGATCTGCACCCAGGACTGCCAGCCGGTCGTGAA
This sequence comes from Salinarimonas chemoclinalis, assembly GCF_041514305.1. Taxonomy (NCBI): domain Bacteria; kingdom Pseudomonadati; phylum Pseudomonadota; class Alphaproteobacteria; order Hyphomicrobiales; family Salinarimonadaceae; genus Salinarimonas; species Salinarimonas chemoclinalis. The sequence continues at coordinate 132,695 of NZ_JBGMWH010000006.1, read as the reverse complement.
GCCGCAGGTGGCGGCGCCGGACTCGATGATGGCGCGCGAGGCCGCGACGACCTCGTCCCAGGTCTGGGGCGCCGTCTCCGGATCGAGGCCGGCGGCCTCGAAGACATCCTTGTTGTAGTACATCACCGGCGTGGACGAGTTGAACGGCATCGAGAGCATGTTGCCCTCCGGATCCGCGTAGTAGCCGACCACCGACGGGAGGTACTCCGACGGATCGAAGTTCTGCCCGTGATCCTGCATCAGCTGGTAGACCGGGTAGATCGCGCCCTGGGCCGCCATCATGGTCGCGGTGCCGACCTCGAAGACCTGCACGATGTGCGGCTGCTCGCGGGCGCGGAACGCCGCGATCGCGCCCGTCATCGTCTCGGTGTAGTTGCCGCGGTAGACGGGAACCACGCGGTACTCCGACTGCGAGGCGTTGAAGCCCTCGGCGACCGCCGCGGTCTTCTCGCCGAGCTCGCCGCCCATCGCGTGCCAGAACTGGACCTCGACCTGAGCATTGGCGGCACCGGCCGCGAGCATGAGCGCCATGGCCGAGGTGCCGGCCAGGATCGTGCGGGTGAAGGACATGGACGTCTCCCGTTTCGTGAGAAGCCGTCGCCCCGGCCGGACGGGCCGGGGACGCGACGTGAGCGCCTTGTCGTGACGCTTCGTTACGGCTCTGTGACATCGAGCCGGCTACCCGATAGGCGGGAGGCTGAAAGCTCGGCACGGACGCCGTCGGCGCGCGCCGGGCGGCCGCGGAGGGTCGCAGGAACTCGCCGGAACGCGACGGCGCGGGGTGCATGGCGCACGACGCCATGCGAGCGTAAGTCGTGTGGACAACCGGTACCGGCGCCGGCCGCCCCGGGAACTCACGCTCCGAAGCTGTGCTGGACCCGCCGCCGGTGCATGGCGTATGCGAACGCGATGCCGCCCACCCGCCAACGGAGCTTGCCATGTCCCTCGACAGCGTGCGCGCCTTCTTCGCCGAGCGCGCGCCGGACATCGACGTCGTCGTCACGGACGCCTCGAGCGCCACGGTCGCCGAGGCGGCCGCCGCGCACGGCGTCGAGCCCGCGCGCATCGCCAAGACGCTGACGCTCGCGATCGGCGAGCGCGTCGTCCTCGTCGTCGCGCGTGGCGACGCCCGTCTCGACAACAAGAAGATGAGGGCGACCTTCGGAGGCAAGGCGAAGATGCCGGACGCCGAGGCCGTCGCCGCGCTCACGGGCCACCCGGTCGGCGGCGTGTGCCCGTTCGGGCTGGCGACGGCGTTGCCGGTCCATTGCGACGTGTCGTTGAAGGCGTTCGACGTCGTGGTGCCGGCCGCGGGCGCCACCAACGCGGCGGTCTACATCGCCCCGGAGCGCATGGCGGATCTCGTCGGCGCGACCTGGGTCGACGTCTGCCGGGACCCGTCCTCCTCGGACGGCGACTGACGAGGCCGCCTCGCTCCCCTCAGAGCACGTCCTGGAGGCTCTTGGGCGCCCAGTCGTTGACGATGCGCCGGCGCTTGGCCTGGCGGCGCAGGACGGACTTGAGCTTCTGCTTGAGGAGCGCGATGTCGAAGGGCTTGAGCAGGAAGGCGTCGACGCCCGCCGCGTGCGCCGCCGTCACCTGCTCGAAGGTGATCGAGGTCTCGGTGAGGATGAAGGCGATCTTGAACATCTCCTCGTCGCTCTTGACCGTGCGCAGCACCTGCAGCCCGTCCACCGGCTCCAGGTCGAGGTCGCAGACGATGAGGCCGTAGCTGCCGTTGCGGATCATTTCGATGCCCTCGACGCCCGAGGGCGTGACGTCGACGTCGGCGAAGCCCAGGCGCAGGAAGATCTCGGCCACGAGCCGGCCGATCTTGGCGTTGTCGTCGATGATCAGGACGGAGGGAAACGGATCGTCGGACATCTGATCGCTCCCTCAGGTCAGGGCCTCGATGCCGCGCTTGGCCAGCAGGCACTGCTGGAGCGCGAGCATGCACTCGTGGACCTGCATCGGCTTGGGCGTGCCGCGCGCGAAGGCCTCGTCGAGGGCGTACTTCTCCAGCACGTCCTGGGTCATGAGGTTGCGCTCGAGCAGTTCCAGCGAGGGCAGGAGCTCGCGGCGCGGGATCTCGCGCCACTCGATGATGCGCACCTCCTTGTGCCGGTTGTCGGAGGCGATCCGCTTGAAGGTCGTGTTGAGCGCGTCGCGGTCCCCCTCCAGCATGTGGCCGAACCACCCGCGGTCGAGGACGAGGATCGAGGTGATCAGCCCGAACTCGTTCTGTCGCCGGCTCGAGCGCACCAGCCGATCGAGCTGCTCCGCCCGTTTCGCCTGGTCGCGATCGAGGGTGCAGCGGCTGAAGTAGCTGATTCTGCTGAGGCTGGAACGGTTGAGCATGGCGCCTGTCGCGTGACGTTCGACGTCACGCTCGCATCATGCGGATAAGAATCGGTAAAGCGCGATTTCCTCAGGGGCACTGCACGGCGATGCGGCGCCCGCGGGCATCGACGGCCGTGCAGGCCCGCGGCGTCGTCTCCGCGCCGACGATCGCACCGGCGGCGCCGCCGATCACGCCGCCGACGAGCGCACCGCCCACGCTGCGCGTGGCGGCTCCGCCGATCACCGCACCGGTTCCGGCACCGATCGCACCGCCGGTCAGCGCGCGGTCGGTGCGGGAGTAGGGGCTGCAGGCGCCGACGGCGAGCGCGAGGACGAGGCAGGCGAAGAGCGGGGCTTTCATGACGTGATCTCCCGGGCGATGGCCGTGAAACGTGCGGCCACGGCCGAGGTTCCCGAGACCGACGCTCACATGCGGAACACGCCGAAGCGCGTCTGCGGGATCGGCGCGTTGAGCGTGGCCGAGAGCGCGAGCGCGAGCACCCGGCGGGTCTCGGAGGGCAGGATGACGCCGTCGTCCCACAGCCGCGCCGTCGCGTGATAGGGCGAACCCTCGGCCTCGTACCTGTCGCGGATCGGGGCCTTGAAGGCCTCCTCCTCCTCCGCCGTCCAGGCCTTCCCCTCCGCCTCGATGTTGTCGCGCCGCACGGTGGCGAGCACGGAGGCCGCCTGCTCGCCGCCCATCACGGAGATGCGCGCGTTCGGCCACATGAACAGGAAGCGTGGGGAATAGGCGCGCCCGCACATGCCGTAATTGCCCGCGCCGAAGGAGCCCCCGACGATCAGCGTGAGCTTGGGCACCTGGGCGCAGGCCACCGCCGTGACGAGCTTCGCACCGTCCTTGGCGATGCCGCCGGCTTCGTACTCGCGCCCGACCATGAAGCCGGTGATGTTCTGGAGGAAGAGGAGCGGGATGCCGCGCTGGCAGCAGAGTTCGACGAAATGCGCCCCCTTCTGCGCGCTCTGCGAGAACAGGATGCCGTTGTTGCCGATGATCCCCAAAGGCATGCCGTGGAGGCGCGCGAAGCCTGTGATCAGCGTCGTGCCGTAGAGGCGCTTGAACTCGTCGAATTCCGAGCCGTCGACGAGGCGCGCGATCACCTCGCGGATGTCGTACTGCTTCTTGAGGTCGGTCGGGACCACCGCCTCGAACTCGTCCTCGTCGTATGCGGGCTCGACCGGCTCCGCGAGCGCGAGGTCGACGCGCTTGACGCCGTTGAGGTTCGCGACGATCCGCCGGACGATGGCGAGGGCGTGCGCGTCGTCCGTGGCATAGTGGTCCGCGACCCCCGAGAGGCGCGCGTGCACGTCCGCCCCGCCGAGGTCCTCCGCCGAGACGACCTCGCCCGTCGCCGCCTTCACCAGCGGCGGGCCGCCGAGGAAGATCGTGCCCTGGCGGCGCACGATCACGGTCTCGTCCGACATCGCCGGCACGTAGGCGCCGCCCGCCGTGCACGAGCCCATGACGCAGGCGATCTGCGGGATGCCCATGCCCGACATCTGCGCCTGGTTGTAGAAGATCCGCCCGAAATGTTCGCGATCGGGGAAGACCTCGGTCTGGTGGGGCAGGTTCGCACCGCCGGAATCGACGAGGTAGATGCAGGGCAGCCGGTTCTCGCGGGCGATCTCCTGGGCGCGCAGGTGCTTCTTCACCGTCATCGGGTAGTAGGTGCCGCCCTTGATGGTCGAATCGTTGCACACGATCATGCATTCGCGGCCCGAGACCCGGCCGATGCCGGCGATGACGCCGGCGGAATGGATCGCGTCCTCGTACATCCCCCATGCCGCGAGGGCGCCGATCTCCAGGAACGGCGCGCCGGGATCGAGGAGGCGCATCACCCGCTCCCGCGGCAGCAGCTTGCCGCGGGCGAGATGCCGCTCGCGCGCCTTCGCCGGCCCGCCCGCGGCGACCTCCTCCCGGCGCGCCCGCAGATCCGCCGCGAGCGCGGCCCAGGCGGCGCGGTTCTCCCGCGCGTCGTGGGACGAGAGGTCGATCTGCGAGGCGATGACGGGCACGGGCGGGCCTCCGAGGGACGCTGTGAGACGACCCGCGGGTTATGCGGCAGCCGCAGGCGGATCACAAGCGGGGGGAGCGCCCGCCCATCACGCCGCCTGCGCCTGCGCGGGCGACGGGGGCCGGATCCGGTCGAGCAGCCGCTCGATCCCCTCGCGGCGCGAGAGCAGCGCCACGGTCTCGGCGCGGTCCATCTCGGCGAGCCCCTCCTCCACACTCTCGGCGGCGTCGAGCCGGGCGAGCGCGACGACGAAGGCCGGGTCGACCCCGATGCGGCCCGCGGGGGGCGGCGGCAGCATCGCGACGTGGAGCGCGGTCAGCGAGGGCGTGTCGAGCAGGCGGGTCGCCGCCGGCCGCTCGGCCCCCAGCGCCGCGGCGATCTCGCCGCGCAGGGCGCGGGCGCGCACCAGCATCGGCGGGGCGGCGCGCTCCTCGGGGGTGCGCAGCAGGCCCGCGTCCGCGATCCGCGGGACGGGCCGCGCGGTCAGCCCGGAGAGCGGGATCGCGAGCACGAGGCCGATCACCGCCGGGCTCGTCCACAGGAACACCGCCGGCGAGACCGCGAGCGCCGCGACGCCCAGCCCGAGGCCGAGCGCCGTGTGCCAGCGGTGGCGCCGGGCGATCTCCGACCACGGCACCGAGCCGTCTTCGCGCCGCTGCGCCTTCCAGCCGGCGTCGCGGCCCGCGAGGATCTGGAACACCGCGGCCGACTGCAGCGCCATCATCACCGGCGCGAGCAGCGCGGAGACGAGCGTCTCCAGCAGGACGCCGGCGGTCGCGCGCAGCGGCCCGCCCAGCCCGCGGCGCACCGGGCCCGACGTCATCGCGACGAGCAGCCCGAAGAGCTTGGGCAGCAGCAGCACCGCCATCGTCGCCCCGAACAGCCCGAGGGCGCGCTCGAAGTCGATCACCGGCCAGGTCGGGAAGAGCGCGAAGTCGGCCGCGAAGTAGTCCGGCCGCACGAACTGGGCCTGGAGCGCGAGCAGCAGGCCCGACAGCAGGAAGGCGAGCCACAGCGGCGCGGAGAGGTAGGACAGGATGCCGATCGCGAAGTGCATCCGGCTCACCGGATGAAGCCCCCGCGCGAACAGCACGCCCGCGTGCTGGAGGTTTCCCTGGCACCAGCGCCGATCCCGCTCGGCGAGATCGACGAGCGAGGGCGGGCTCTCCTCCCACGAGCCGGAGAGCGCCGGGTCGATCTCGACCGCCCAGCCCGCGCGGCGCATCAGCGCCGCCTCGACGAAGTCGTGGCTCATGACCGGCCCGCCGAAGGGCGCGCGCCCCGGCAGGTGCGGCAGGCCCGCGCTCTGCGCGAAGGCCTTCGTGCGGATGATGGCGTTGTGGCCCCAGTAGTTTCCGGCGTCCCCGGAGAACACCGCGAGCCCCGTCGCCATCACCGGCCCGTAGACCCGCGCGGCGAACTGCTGGAGGCGCGCGAACAGGCTCCAGCGCCCCACCAGCAACGGCACGGTCTGGAGCAGGCCGAGTTCCGGGCGGCGCTCGAGCGCCAGTGTCATGCGCACGAGGGTGCGAGGGGTCATGACGCTGTCGGCGTCGAACACGACGAAGGCCGGGTAGGCGTCGCCGAAGCGCCGCACCCATTCGGCGATGTTGCCGGCCTTGCGCTCGACGTTCTTCGGGCGGCGGCGGTAGTAGATCCGCGCCCGCGGGCGGCGGGCGGTGCGGATGGCGAGGAAAGCCGCCTCCTCCGCGAGCCAGACGTCGGGGTCGGTCGTGTCGCTGAGCACGAAGAGGTCGTAGGCCTCGTGCACGTCGGCGTCCGCCAGCGCCTCGGCGGTGGCGACCGCGGTGGCGAAGACCCGCGCCGGGTCCTCGTTGTAGGTCGGCAGCAGGATGGCGGTGCGCGTTCGCGGCCGGGCGCGCGGCGCGAGGAAGTGCGGCGGCGAGAACCGTCGGCGCAACAGCACCGCGGTGCCGAGCACGGCCAGCGCGAAGGCGAAGGCGATCCATCCGATCGTCGTCGCGAACAGGACGAGCATGACGATCTCGACCGACGTCAGGGACGCCACCGAGAGCACCGCGTGCATCTCGCGGGTGAGACCGGCGGCGATCACGACGGCCGTCACGATCGCGAACGCACGCGCGACCCGCGTGCCGCGCCGGGGCGCCGGCGCGCCCTGCGGGACGGGGCGCGCGCCGAGGTCCTGGACCGGCATCGCGAGCGGTGCCTCCGGCGGCAGCGCCGGATCGAGGGAGGTCAGGGGATGAGCGGTCATGCGGGCAGCCACCTGTAGAGCCAGGTCTCGGAGACGACCGTGCCGTCGCGCACGAGCGCGCAGCGCAGCTCGGACACGGGCGCGCCCTGCGGATCGAGCTCGATCGCCACGCGCACGCCGCCGATGTCCGGGTCGGTCTTGACCACCGGCGTCGAGAGCACGCCGGCGGACGCGGTCACCTGCGCCGTGAGCGGCGCGGCGCCCTCCTCCATCAATGCATCGCCGACGAAGTCGACGACGAAGATCCGCTTGTCGCGCTCCGCCTGCGGCCGGCCGACCTCGGACAGGCCCGAGAGCGTGCGGCGGACCTTGGCGAGCCCGTGCTGGACCGGCGGCTCGCCGCGCCAGTGGAGCCGGTAGGCGAGCTGGAAGGGCACGCCCGCGGCGAGCGGCATGCGCGGGCGCCAGAAGGCGACGGTGTTGTCGTGCACCTCGGCGTCCGTGGGGATCTCGACGAGGACGACGGCGCCCTCCCCCCAGTCGCCGATCGGCTCGACCCAGAGGCTCGGGCGACGGTGGTAGTCGGCCTCGAGGTCCTGGTAGACGGCGAGATCGCGCTCGCGCTGCATCAAGCCGAATCCGTGCGGCTTGCTATCGAGGAAGGTGGCGATCTGGAGCGTGCGCGGGTTGAGGATCGGCCGCCAGAGCCATTCGCCCTGGCCGTTCCACATCAGGAGCCCGTCCGAATCGTGCACCGCCCCGCGGAAATCGTCGATCCCGATCCGGTCGTGACCGGAGAAGTAGAACATCGAGGTGAGCGGTGCGACGCCGACCGTCGCGATCTCGACGCGCGGGTAGAGCACCGCCTCCACCTCGATCAGGGTGGAGGCGCCCGGCCGGAGGCTGAAGCGGTATGCGCCCGTGGTGCTCGGGCTGTCGAGGAGGGCGTGGACGACGATCGTGTCCGCGTCCGGCGCGGGCGTCTCGACCCAGAACTCGCGGAAGGTCGGGAACTCCTCGCCCGCCGGATCGGCGGTGCCGACGGCGAGCCCGCGTGCCGAGAGCCCGTAGGCCTGGCCCCTCGCGACCGCGCGGAAGTAGCTCGCGCCCTGGAAGACGGCGAACTCGTCGAAATAGTCGTCCCGGTTGACCGGCGCGTGGATGCGGAAGCCCGAGAAGCCCAGATCCTCGATGTCGGCGGGCGGGTCCTCGACCAGCGGGCCGTAGGAGAACATCGCCGGGTCGAAGATCAGCTTGCGGCTCGTGCCGCCGTCGACGATGCGGATCGCCACCGGCTCGCGGTAGCCGAAGCCGAGGTGGAAGAGCTGGAGCTGGAACGGGCTCTCGCCGCCGGCCCAGATCGCGCTCTCCGGACGGAAGCGGATGTCGCGATATTGGTCGTAGTCGAGACCGGCGAGCGTCTCCGGCAGGTCCTGGGGCGGCGGCACCCAGGGGGCGGCGGCGAGGGCCTGGGCGCGCTCGCGCACCAGAGAGGGACGAAAGGGCTCGGGCGCACCCCAATGCTCCGCGCCCTCGGCGAGGGCTGCGGCGAGCGCGCGACCGGGCGAGCCCGGACGCGGGGCGAGCGCGAGCGCGGCGGCGAGCGCCAGCACCGAGCGGCGAGAGACCGACACGAGGAGTTCTCCGACTGTCATGAAGACGTCCGCCCGGGCCGTTCGCGGGCGCGCGGCAGGGGGGTGCCGCGCGCGGGTCCGCTCGCTCTCGGTCGACGCACTTGCATGATACGCTTCCGTTTCGCGCTGCACAACGGCCGAGGAGGCGGATCGTTCGATCTCGCACGCCGAAACCGTCGCGCTGCGTGCCGGAGGCTGGCGACGATTTCGGCGCAGATCGTGGCGGGCGTCGGGCGAGGATGGGGAATCGATCCCAAACGGCCGCGGCCTTTTCCCGTTTATCGCGTGCGTCCAGCGAACGATCGTCCCGCCGGCCCTGGCGAATCACGCCCGAACCGGTGGAGATGGCGCCCGGAGGACGGATGGTCAGGATCCTGCACACCGCCGATTGGCATCTCGGGCACACGCTCGCCGGCTATTCCCGCGAGGCGGAGCACCGCGCGGCGCTCGACGCGCTCGTCGCGATCGCCGCGCACGAGGCCGTCGACGCGATCGTCGTCGCGGGCGACGTGTTCGACGCGCTCAACCCGTCGGCCGAGGCGCAAACGCTCTTCTTCGACACGCTGGCGCGCCTGCGCGCCGTGCGACCGCACGCGGCGATCGTCGTCGTCGCCGGCAACCACGATCCCGCCGGGCGGCTCGAGGCGCCGGGCGGGCTCTACCGGCTCGCCGAGGTGACGGTGGTCGGCACGATCACGCGGCGCCCGGAGGGACCCGACCTCGCCCGCCACCTCGTGCCGGTGCGCGACGCGCACGGTGCGATCGGCGCCCACGTGCTCGCCGTCCCCTTCCCGCGCGTGGCGGACCTGCCACCGCTCGACGGCGCGGTCGCCGGCTCTCCCGTCGTCGCGGGCGTGCGAGCGCTCTACGGCGACCTGATCGCGCGCGCGAAGGCCGCGATCGGCGAGAGCCCGCTCGTCGTCACCGGGCACCTGCACGTCTCGGGCGGCCTCGAATCGGAGGGCGCCGAGCGGCGCATCCTGGTGGGCGGCGAGCACGCGGTGCCGCCCGACGTCTTCCCGGAGGCGGCCGCCTACGTCGCGCTCGGCCACCTGCACCGCCCCCAGGCGGTCGGGCGCGAGACGATCCGCTACGCGGGCTCGCTCTTCCCGCTCTCGAAGACCGAGAGCGGCTACGATCACGGCGTCACCATCGTCGAGATCGCGGGTGCGGACGTCGCGTCGCGCCACGTCCCCCTCCCCCGCCCCGTCCCCTGCCTGCGCGTCCCCGCGCGCGGCGCGATCCCCGCGGGCGCGGTCGAGGCCGCGCTCGCGGGCCTCGGGCTCGCGGACGACCCGGCGGCGAGCGCGCGCCCCTTCGTCTGGCTGAGCGTCGCCGTGGAGGGTCCCGCCGTCGGGCTGCACGCCGAGATCGGGGACCTCGCCGAGCGCTTCCCCGTGCGCCTCGCGGGGCTCGCGCTGGAGCGCCCGGCCGCCGAGGGCGACGTGGCGCAGGCCGAGGCGCTCGCGGTGCGCCTCGCCGAGCGCGCACCCGCGGAGGTCTTCCGCGAGGCCTACGCCGCACGCCACGGCGCGGCGCCGACGCCCGCCCACGAGGACGCCTTCGCCGCCCTGCTCGGCATGGACGAGGAGGAGGCCTGACATGCGAATCCTCGCGATCCGCGGCGAGAACCTCGCCTCCCTGGCCGAGCCCTTCGAGATCGACTTCGGGGCCGCCCCGCTCGCCGCCGCGGGCCTCTTCGCCATCACCGGCGAGACCGGGGCGGGCAAGTCGACGCTGCTCGACGCCTTGTGTCTCGCGCTCTACGACGAGTTCCCGCGGGTGAAGGCGGAGGGCGCCAACGAGCAGATCCCCGACGGCGAGAACCCGCCGCTTTCGGCCACCGACCCGCGCACGATCCTGCGCCGCGGCGCCGGGCGCGGCTTCGCCGAGGTCGATTTCGCCGCCCGCGACGGTGCCGTCTACCGCGTGCGCTGCGAGCTGAACCGCGCCCGCGGCAAGGCGACGGGCGCTCTGCAGAAACGCGGGCGCGCGCTCTGGAAGCTCGTCCCCGAAGGCGGGCTCGACGCGGTCGCGTCCGGCGTCGTGCCGGTGCGCCAGGAGGTGGAGCGGCTCACCGACCTCACCTGCGACCAGTTCCGCCGCACGGTGCTCCTCGCCCAGGGCGATTTCGACGCCTTCCTGCGCGCCGACGCGCGGGAGCGTGCGGAACTGCTCGAGAAGATCACCGGCACGGAGATCTACGCGACGCTCTCCAGGCGCGCCTTCGAGCACTGGCGCGAGACCAAGACCGCCCTCGAGGCGCTCGAGGCCCGCCGCGCGGGCATCGGCCTCCTCGCGCCCGAGGACCGCGCCGCGCACGAGGCGGAGATCGCGGCGCTCGTGCTGCGCAAGGCCGAGGAGACCGCCGCGCGCGAGGCGGTGGAGGCCGGGCTGCGCCGGCACGAGACGATCGCGACGGCGACGGCCAAGCGCGACGCGGCGGCCGCGGCGCTGGCGGAGCGTCGGGAGGCGGCCGAGGCGCTGACGCCGGAGCGGGCGCGTCAGGCGGCGCTGGAGCGGGCGGAGCCGCTGCGGGGGACGTTCGAGCGTGAGCGCGAGGCGGCGCAACGCCTGTCGACCCTGTGCGAGGCCGCGGCCGAGACGGTCGGCGGGCACGAGAGCGCCGCCGCCGCCCTCGTCGCGGCGCGCATCCGCGCCGAGGAGGCGCAGGCCGCCCGCGCCGAGGCCGAGGCCGCCTGCGAGCGGCTCGCGCCGGTCTGGGAGGAGGCCGCAGCCCTCGATCGGCGCCTCGCCGACGCCGCCGACGAGGCTCGCACGAAGACGGCCGAGCGAGACGGCGCGCACCGCTCCGCGGCCGAAGCGGGGCGTGCCGTCGAGGACCTCGCCGCGCGAATCGCGGCGGCACAATCCGACCGTGCCGAGACCGAAGCGGCGCTCGCGGCGGACGCCGGCCTGGCGCGCCTGGCGGACGGCTTCGAGGACCTCGCCGCGAGCCTCGCCGAGCGCACGCTCCTGCGCGACGAGATTACCGCGTTGCGGGCGAAGCAGGCGGCCGCATTCGCCGTGCTCGAGCAGCTCGCGGGGCGCCGGAGCGCGCTCGACGCGGCGGACGCGGAGGATGCCGCGGCCCGCGACGGCTGCGACGGACGGCTCGCCGAGAAGACCGCGGCGCTCGATGCGCTCGACGCAGCCTCCGCAGTGGCGCGGCTCGCGGCGCTCGACGCGGCGGATCGCACCTGCGCGCGGCTCTCCCCGGCGGCCGAGAGGGCGCGCGACGCGTCGGACGCCCTGGGCGAGGCGCAGGCGCGCCGTACGGCGGCCGCGCAGGCGGGTTCGGCGGCGCGCGACCGTGCGCGCGACGCCGAGACGGCGCTTTCGGCCGCCTCGGCCCGCGCCGACGAGGTCTCCCGCCTCGCGGACCGCGCAGAGGCGAGTGCATCCGCCAACGCTGCGCACCTGCGCGCGACCCTCGTTCCCGGCGAGCCCTGCCCCGTCTGCGGCGCGCGGGAGCATCCGCGCGCGGAGGGGCCGCCGGACGCCGTCGTCGCGGAGATTCGCGCCCGCCGCGCGACGCTCGTCGCCGAGCAGGAGGCCGCCCGCGAGGCCCTGGTGGACGCGACGGCTGCGCAGGCGGCCGCGGAGCGGGACGGCGCCGCGGCGGAGCACGCGATCGCATCGCAGGAAGAGCGGCTCGCTGCGGCGGCGCGGGCCTACGCCGAGGCGCGGGCCTCTTGGCAGGACGATCCCGTCGTCGCGGAACACGCCCCACCCGAGGATTGGCCCGACGCCGTCCCGAGACTCGCTGCGCTCGCCCGGGCGATCGGGACGATGCGGGAGGAGGCCGCGGGCATCGTGCGCAGGGCGGATGCGCTGCGCGCCGACATCGACGCCGAGCGCCGGCGACGCGACGCGGCGGCGCGGGAGATCGAGGCGCGGCGGGCCGCGCGCGCGGCGCTCGAGGCGGAGGAACGAACGGCGCGCGAGGGCAGGCTCGCCGCCGATACGAGCATCCCCGACCGCGAGGGGCGCCTCGTTTCGATCGACCGCGAGTGGACCCGCGTCTACGAGGCTGCCGGCCTCCTGCCCGCCGATCTCGACCGCGACCCCGAGGGCGCGCGCCGGCTGCTCGCGGGGCGCAGGGACGGATACCTCGCCCAGCGGTCGCGTCTGGCCGCGCTCGACGCGCAGATCGCCGCCGACCGCGAGGCGCGCTCCGCCGCCGAAGCCACGGCGCTGGCGGCGACGGCGGCCCTCACCGCCGCCGAGACCGCCGTCGCCGCGATCGCGAACGGTCTCGCGACGCTGCGCGAGGCCCGCGCCGGCCTTCTCGGCGGGGAGGAGACCCGCGCCCACAAGGCCCGACACGTCGAACTGGCGACGAAGGCGCGCGAGGCGTTCGAGGCTGCGCGCACCGACCGTGACGCGGCCGCGCAGGCGCTCGCCGTGGCGCATACGCGGATGACGGGAGCGCAGGCGGCGGTCGAGGAGGCGGTGCTGGGACACGCACGGGCCGAGGCCGGCTTCGCCGCCGCCCTCGCCGCGTCCGGCCTCGCCCGGGAGGACGCCCTCGCCCTCCTCGCCATCGCGCCCGAGGCGCGCGAGGCCCTGCGCGCCCGCCTCGCCGCCGCCGACGAGGCGGTGCGCGAGGCGGCCTCGCAGCTCGGCTTCTGCGAGGCGGCGCTGGCGGACGCGCTCGCGGCGGGCACGCCGGAGGAGGACGTCGAGACGCTCGCCGGCCGGCGCCGTGCGCTCCACGACGCCCTCACCGCGACCGACGAGGCGCTCGTCGCCGCGCGCGTCGCGCTGGAGCAGGACGACCGGGCCCGCACGCAGGCGGGACAGCTCGAAGGGGAGATCGCGGCGGCCGCCATCGTCGAGAAGCTGTGGCACGAGGTATCCGACGCGATCGGCTCCGCCGACGGCTCGAAGTTCCGGCGCTTCGCGCAGTCCGTGACGCTCGACCACCTCGTCGCGCTGGCCAACCGCCATCTCGCGGCGCTCGCCCCGCGCTACCGGCTGGAGCGCGCCGGCGGCGAGGGCGGCGGGGCCGGCGATCTCGGGCTGCAGATCCTCGACCGGGAGCTCGGCGACGCGCGCCGCTCGACCCGCTCGCTGTCGGGCGGGGAGCGCTTCCTCACCTCGCTGGCGCTCGCGCTGGCGCTGTGCTCGCTCGAGGGCCGCGGCTCCTTCGTCGACACGCTGTTCATCGACGAGGGCTTCGGCACGCTCGACGCCGCGACCCTCGACGTCGCCATCGACGCGCTCGAGACGCTCCAGGCGCAGGGGCGCAAGGTCGGCGTGATCAGCCACGTCGAAGCCATGCACCAGCGCATCCCGGTGCAGATCCGCGTGGAGAAGGCCGGCGGCGGCAGGAGCCGCGTGCGGGTGACGGGGGCGGGGCTCGCGATGCCCTGACCCTTTCACCCCGGGTCGCGAAGCGGGCCCGGGACCTAGAACCACAGGGGCGTGCTCAGCGTGCGCGAACGCGCCCACGAACGCCGCCGGGAGCCGTTCCCGCCACGGCGTATGCACGCCGCTCTACGAACACCCGTGATTCTGGGTCCCGGACTTGCTTCGCAATCCGGGATGACACCGTGGTCACCCCGGATCGCTCGAGTCTCACGCCGCGAGCGAGCGCAGCACGTAGTGCAGGATGCCGCCGTTGCGATAGTACTCGAGCTCGTCGAGCGTATCGATGCGGCACACGAGCGGCACCTCGAGCTTGGAGCCGTCGGCGCGGGTGATCTCGGCGATCACCGTCTGGCGCGGCTTCACGTCCGAGAGACCGCGCAGGCTCACCTGCTCGGCGCCGGTCAGCCCCAGCGACTGCCAGGACGTGCCCTCCTCGAAGACGAGCGGCATCACGCCCATGCCGACCAGGTTCGAGCGGTGGATGCGCTCGAAGGACTGGGCGACGACCGCGCGCACGCCGAGCAGCTTCGTGCCCTTCGCCGCCCAGTCGCGGGACGAGCCCGTGCCGTACTCCTTGCCGGCGAAGACGACGAGCGGCACGCCCTCCTCCGCGTAGCGCATGGCGGCGTCGTAGATGAACATCCGCTCGCCCGACGGGTGGTGGATCGTGTAGCCGCCCTCGACGATCGCGCCGCTCTCGTCCTTCACCATCTGGTTCTTGATGCGGATGTTGGCGAAGGTGCCCCGCATCATGATCTCGTGGTTGCCGCGACGGGTGCCGTACTGGTTGAAGTCGGCCACCGCGACCTGATGGCTCTGGAGATAGGCGCCCGCGGGCGAGGCGACGCGGATGTTGCCGGCCGGCGAGATGTGGTCCGTCGTGATCGAATCGAGGAAGAGGCCCAGCACGCGGGCGTTCTCGATGTCGGTGATCGGCTCCGGATCCTTCGTGATGCCCTCGAAATAGGGCGGGTTCTGCACGTAGGTCGAGCCCATCTGCCACTCGTAGGTCAGACCGCCCTCGATCTCGACCGCGCGCCAGTTGTCGTCGCCGGTGAACACGTCGGCGTAGCGCTCGCGGAAGAGCTTGCGCGTCACGGTGCGGTCGATGAATTCCTGAATCTCGGAGGCCGAGGGCCAGATGTCCTTGAGGTAGACCGGCTCGCCGTCCGAGCCCGTGCCGAGCGGCTGGCTCGCCACGTCGACCAGCATGGAGCCGGCGATCGCGTAGGCGACGACCAGCGGCGGCGAGGCGAGGTAGTTCGCCCGCACGTCCGGATTGACGCGGCCCTCGAAGTTGCGGTTGCCCGAGAGCACCGAGACGGCGACGAGGTCGTTGTCGTTGATCGCCTTCGACACCGGCGGCGGCAGCGGGCCGGAATTGCCGATGCAGGTCGTGCAGCCGAAGCCGACGAGGTTGAAGCCGAGCGCGTCGAGATCGTCCTGGAGGCCGGCGTCCTTGAGGTACTCGGCCACGACCTGCGAGCCGGGTGCGAGCGAGGTCTTCACCCAGGGCTTCACCTTGAGGCCCTTGGCGACCGCGTTGCGGGCGAGCAGGCCCGCGCCGATCATCACCGAGGGGTTCGAGGTGTTGGTGCACGAGGTGATCGCCGCGATCACCACGTCGCCGTGGCCCACGTCGAAGTTCGTGCCCTCGACCTTGTAGCGCTCGCCGTCGAGCGGCTTCTTGAACTCGCTCGCCATGGCGCCCTCGAAGGCGGGCTTGGCGTTGGTGAGAAGCACGCGGTCCTGCGGGCGCTTGGGGCCGGCCAGCGAGGGCACGACGTCGGAGAGCTCGAGCTCGAGCGTGTCGGTGAAGACCGGGTCCGGCGTGTCCGCCTCGCGCCACATGCCCTGCGCCTTGGCGTAGTCGCGCACCAGCGCGATGCGGTCCTCCTCGCGGCCCGACACCTCGAGGTAGTCGATCGTGCGCCGGTCGATGGGGAAGAGGCCGCAGGTCGCGCCGTATTCCGGCGCCATGTTGCCGATGGTCGAGCGGTCGGCGACGGGCATGTCCTCGAGGCCGGGGCCGTAGAACTCGACGAACTTGCCCACCACGCCCTTCTTGCGCAGCATCTCGGTCACGGTGAGCACGAGGTCGGTCGCGGTCACGCCTTCCTTGAGCTTGCCGGTGAGCTTGAAGCCGATCACCTCGGGGATGAGCATGGAGACCGGCTGGCCGAGCATGGCCGCTTCCGCCTCGATGCCGCCGACGCCCCAGCCGAGCACGGCGAGCCCGTTGACCATGGTCGTGTGCGAATCGGTGCCCACCAGCGTGTCCGGGTAGGCGACGTCCTCGCCCGTCTCCGGATCCTTGCGCACCCAGACCGTCTGCGAGATGTACTCGAGGTTGACCTGGTGGCAGATGCCGGTGCCGGGCGGCACGACGGAGAAATTGTCGAAGGCGGACTGGCCCCACTTGAGGAAGCGGTAGCGCTCGCCGTTGCGCTGGTACTCCAGCTCGACGTTGCGATCGAACGCCCTGGGCGTGCCGAACTCGTCGACGATGACCGAGTGGTCGATCACGAGGTCGACGGGCACCAGCGGGTTGATCCGCGCCGGATCGCCGCCGAGCGCGGCGATGCCGTCGCGCATGGCGGCGAGGTCGACCACTGCCGGCACGCCAGTGAAGTCCTGCATCAGGACGCGGGCGGGGCGGTAGGCGATCTCGCGACCGGCCTTGCCGCGGTCGTCGAGCCACGCGCCCACGGCCTCGATGTCGTCCTTGGTGACCGTGCGCCCGTCCTCGTGACGGAGCAGGTTCTCGAGCAGGACCTTGAGCGAGAAGGGCAGCCGGGTCACGCCCTCGAGGCCGTTCTTCTCGGCCTCGGTGAGCGAGTAGTAGGTGTAGGTCTTGTCGCCGACCGTGAGGGTGCGGCGGGCCTTGAAGCTATCGAGCGACGTCACTGGCGAATCCTCGCGTGCGCGTTGAACGGACGGTTGGTTTCGGCCTGATGCGCGGTTGCGCGCGCCGCTCCGGGAGCGCCCGGACTTCTCATGCGCGCGAAAACGGTTAGGACGTCAGTCACGCGGCACGGCGCAGCCAACGGCCCCTATAGTCGATTTGCGCGCGCCGCGCTACATGTCCGCGATCCAGTCCGGACTAATGCTGAAGTGGAATTTGGCCGTTGCGTCTCGTCGTCGAGGATCTGGAGAGCCGTCGCTCCGGCCGGCGCATCTTCGAGGGGGTGTCCTTCGCGCTCGGGCCCGGCGAGGCGCTCGTCGTGACCGGGCGCAACGGGGCGGGCAAGTCGACGCTGATCGCGATCCTGTCGGGGCGCCTGCGGCCCGCCGCGGGCCGCGTCGCGCTGGAGGGCGCGGGCGAGCGCACGCTCGCCGAGAGCCTGCACCTCGTCGGCCACCGCGACGGCCTCAAGAGCGCCCTCACCGCCGGCGAGAACCTCGCCTTCGCCGCCGACCTGCTCGGCGCCCGCGGACTCTCCTCGCGCGAGGCCCTGGAGCGCGTCGGCCTCGGGCACGCCCACGACCTGCCGGTCGCCTATCTCTCGGCCGGCCAGCGCCGGCGCACGGCGCTGGCGCGGCTCCTCGTCGCGCACCGCCCGCTCTGGCTCCTCGACGAGCCGACCTCGGCGCTCGACGTCGCCTCGCAGGAGACGCTCGCCGACCTGATGCGGTCCCATCTCGCCGGCGGCGGCATGCTCGTCGTCGCCACCCACCAGGCGCTCGGGCTCGAGAACCCCGAGCGACTCGTCATCGAGCCCGCCGCGGCGCGCTCGGACGCGGCGGCCTTCGATGCGGAGGGCGGCTGGTGACCGCGTTCCTCGCCCTGGTGCGCCGGGACCTGAAGCTGTCGGCCCGCGTCGGCGGCTCCGGCTGGCTCGGCCTCGTCTTCTTCCTGATGATCGTGACGCTCGTGCCCTTCGGGCTCGGGCCCGACCTGAACCTGCTCTCGCGGATCGGCCCGGCCATCCTCTGGATCGGCGCCGTGCTCGCGACGCTCATCGGCCTCGACCGCCTGTTCCAGGCCGACGAGGAGGACGGCTCGCTCGACCTGATGACGGCCTCGCCCCTGCCGCTCGAGCTCGTGGTGCTCGCCAAGGTGATCGCGCATTGGCTGACCACGGGCCTGCCGCTCGCCCTCGCGGCCCCGCTCTTCGGGCTGCTCGTCGCGCTCGATTGGGTCGGCATGGCGGCGGTCTCGGTGACGCTGCTCGTCGGTACGCCGGCGCTCACCTTCATCGGCGCGGTCGGCGCCGCGCTCACCGCCACGATCCGCCGCGGCGGGCTGATCCTGGCGATCCTGGTGCTGCCGCTGATGATCCCGACCCTGATCTTCGGCGTCTCGGCGGCGAACGCGGCACGGGGGGGCGACATCCCTTTCGGGACGCCGCTCATGATCCTCGCGGCGATCACGCTGGTGACGGCGGTGGTGGGAACGGTGGGGGCCGCGCTGGCGCTCAGGCAGGGGGAGTGACGCTAGAGTTTTCTCGCATCATACTTCCCGCGACCGGCATCCACTCGCTGGGATGATGCTCTAGCCCGCCACGCGTTCGAGCGCTTTCGAAACGTATTTGTTGAGGCTGAGACCGGCGCGACGCGCGGCGGTGGCCAGCTCCCTGTGCAGGCCCGGATCGATGCGGACGACGAACTTGCCGGAGAATGGTTTCTCGGACTCTTCGCCGCGCTCTCGGCAGAAAGCGAGGTAGTCCTCGATCGATTCCTGAAACGCGGACTTGAGGTCGTCTACGGAGCGTCCCTGAAAGGTGACGACGTCGCGCAGGTTCATCACCTCGCCGTGGAAGAGCTCGGCGTCCTCGTCGTACTCGACGGCGGCCTCGTAGCCCTTGTAGGTCATCGTCGTCATGGTGCGACACCCGCCTCCTGAAGAAAGCGCCTCACGGACTTCACGGCCCCCTTGTCCGTCTCCTTCGCCGGATGGGGGCGGTGGAACACGGCACGCACGCCGTTCAGCGCGACGCGAACGCGAGATCCGCTGCCTTCGCTGATCTCGGCTCCGACGGCCCGGAGCAGCGCCTCGATCTCCCGCTAGGCGATATCGGCGCGGACCGGATCGGCGAAGATCGCCCCGAGGGTGATCCGATGCTTGCTGCTCAACGCCATCTGATATCACGATCCGATATCATACGCCAGACGAGACGCGGGCGCCTCATCCCACCTGCGCCTCCAACGCCTCCATGTCCTCGTCCGAGAGCCCGAAATGGTGGCCGATCTCGTGGATCAGCACGTGGGCGATGATGGCGCCGAGCGTCTCGTCGTGCTCGGCCCAGTAGTCGAGGATGGGGCGGCGGTAGAGCCAGATCATGTTGGGGAACTGGCCGGACATCGGCTCTCCGGCCTCCGCGAGGCCGATGCCGCGAAAGAGGCCGAGCAGGTCGTATTCGCTCTCGGCCTCGAGCTCGGCGAGCGTCTCCTCGTCGGGCCAGTCGTCGACGCGCACGATCACGTTCGCCGCGAGGTCGCGGAAGGTACGCGGCAGGCGCGCGAAGGCCTCCTCCGCGAGGCGCTCGAACTCCTCCAGGGCGGGGGCCTTGAGCCCGAGCAGGTCGTCGCCTGGATGCGCCATCGTCTTCAGTACCAGCCGAGCGTGAAGCCGAGCCACACGAGGAGGAAGACGAAGAACGGCACCGCGAGCGCCCGCCCGATCCGACGCCCCCAGACCTCCATCGGGTCCGCCTCGCCGTTCGGCCCCGCGCCGGGAGCGTCGCGCCCGCCGAAATGGTCCGCCATGCGCTTGCCGATCTTCGCGCCGGCCGAACGGCCGATCGTCTCGGTGTCCTGGTCGACGCGCTCGAGCGTGCGGCGGGCTTCCGCCGCGCGGGCGTCGTCGTCGGGATGCGGGCGACGAGGCGGGGTGGTGGGCACGGACGCAGCCTCCTGGCGGCGGCGCCTCACTGCGCCGCCGTCTCCATCCCCGCCATCTCCCGCACGTCCACGAACCGCCCCGCGATGGCGGCGGCGGCCGCCATCGCCGGGGAGACGAGGTGCGTGCGGCCCTTGAAGCCCTGGCGGCCCTCGAAGTTGCGGTTCGAGGTCGAGGCGCAGCGCTCCTCCGGCGAGAGCCGGTCGGCGTTCATCGCGAGGCACATGGAGCAGCCCGGCTCGCGCCACTCGAAGCCGGCGGCGAGGAAGATCTCGTGCAGGCCCTCGGCCTCCGCCTGCATCTTCACGAGGCCGGAGCCCGGGACGATCATGGCGGAGACCGTGTCGGCCACGCGCTTGCCCTCGACGACCTTCGCCACGGCCCGCAGGTCCTCGATGCGGCCGTTCGTGCACGAGCCGATGAAGACGCGATCGAGCGTGATGTCGGTGATCCGCGTGCCGGGCTCGAGGCCCATGTACTGGAGCGCACGCCACTTCGACGCGCGCTTGTTCGGGTCCTCGATCTCGTCGGGGTTGGGCACGACGCCCGCGACCGACACGACGTCCTCCGGCGAGGTGCCCCAGGAGACGATGGGGGGCAGGTTCGCCGCGTCGAGCACGATCTCGCGGTCGAAATGGGCACCCTCGTCGGTCTTGAGGCTCTCCCAATAGGCCACCGCCCGATCCCAAGCCTCGCCCTCGGGCGCCTTCGGGCGGTCCTTCAGGTAGGCGTAGGTCTTCTCGTCGGGCGCGATCAGGCCGGCGCGGGCGCCGCCCTCGATCGACATGTTGCAGACCGTCATGCGGCCTTCCATCGACAGCGCCCGGATCGCCGAGCCGGCATATTCGATCACCGAGCCGGTTCCGCCGGCGGTGCCGATCTCGCCGATGATGGCGAGGATGACGTCCTTGGCGGTGACGCCGGCGGGGAGATCCCCCTCGACGCGCACGCGCATGTTCTTCGCCTTCCTCTGGATCAGCGTCTGGGTCGCGAGCACGTGCTCGACCTCGGACGTGCCGATGCCGTGGGCGAGCGCCCCGAAGGCGCCGTGGGTGGAGGTGTGGCTGTCGCCGCACACGATCGTCGTGCCCGGCAGCGTGAAGCCCTGCTCGGGCCCGACCACGTGGACGATGCCCTGGCGGGCGTCGCGCTCGTCGTAGTACTCGACGCCGAACTCCGCGGCGTTCCGGGCGAGCGTCTCCACCTGGATCGCGCTCTCGGGATCGGCGATACCCTTCGAGCGGTCGGTCGTCGGCACGTTGTGGTCCACGACCGCGAGGGTGCGGCTCGGCTGGCGCACCCTGCGGCCGGCGACGCGCAGGCCCTCGAAGGCCTGGGGCGAGGTGACCTCGTGCACGAGGTGGCGGTCGATGTAGAGGAGGCAGGTCCCGTCCGGCTGGGTGTCGACCACGTGGTCGTCCCAGATCTTGTCGTACATCGTGCGGGGCTTCGTCATCGTCTCGACCTCGTGGATACCGTGCCGCCCGAACTTAGCGACGCGCGCGCGCCGTGCAAGGCGTCCCGCCGCCGCGTGGGGCATCCGAAAACGAAACAGCGCGGCCGTGATGGGGCCGCGCTGCGCACACGCCTGCCGCGCCGGAGCGCGAGGAGCGGATCACTCCGCGGCGTTGCCCGCCGCGGCGGCCTGCTTGGCGGCCTCCTTGGCCGCCTTCTCGGCCGCGGTCTTCTCGGCGCGGGCCTGGTTCTCGACGTCGCGCTGGCGCTGGGCGCGGCGATCGGTGCGCTCGGCGATGCGGGCCGACTTGCCGCGGCGATCGCGCAGGTAGTAGAGCTTCGCGCGGCGGACCTTGCCGCGGCGCACGACGTCGATCGACTCGATCATGGGCGAGTAGACCGGGAAGACGCGCTCCACGCCCTCGCCGTAGGAGATCTTGCGAACCGTGAAGCTCTCCTGGATGCCGCCGCCGTTGCGGGCGATGCACACGCCCTCGTAGGCCTGCACGCGGGTGCGGTCGCCTTCGCGGACGCGCACGTTCACGATCACGGTGTCGCCCGGCTCGAAATCCGGGATGGTCTTGCCGAGCTTGGCGATCTGCTCCTGCTCGAGCTGCTGAATGATGTTCATCGGTCCAACTCCTGCCGTTGCGCGGCCGTGACGACCGGCGCGGGATTTCGGCGTCCTGTTTTGAATTGTGGGGCGCTTTAGCCGATGGCGGAGGGTTTGTCGAGAGGCACCTCGCGCGCCGCCTCGGCCCGGCGGACCACCGGCTCGTCGTTCTCGATGCCGACGATCTCGACGAGGTCACCCGGAGCGAGCGCGTCGGCGCTCGACGCGGCGAAGGTCGTGTCCTGGACGCGGATGCGCCCGCGCCCGGCGGCGAACGCCGTCACGGCCACGGTGCGCGTGCCGACCAGGCCGGCGAGCTCGCGGTTGAGCGTCGACGCCGCCGGATCGGTCGCGCCCTTGCGCTGGAGGAGGATCCCCAGGCCGACCGCCGCGAGCATGTTCGCGGCGAAGGTCGCGAGCTGCCAGGCGAGCGGGAGATCCGGCAGGAGGGTGAGGACGAGCCCGGTCGCGAGCGCGCCGAGGCCGATCCACAGCAGGAACACGCCCGGCACCACGATCTCCAGCCCGGCGACGGCCACGCCGGCGATCAGCCAGGCCCAGCTCGCGTCGAACACGGTCTCGAGCAGCGTCGTCATCGTCCCTCCTCCCGCCCGTTCGCGCTCACGTCCGCGTCGTGCCCGTCGTGCCCTGCGCAGCCGGGCCCTGCATGGTGCGCACGAGTTCGCCCACCCCGGCGATCGCGCCGGTGACGCCGGCGGCCTCGAGCGGCATCAGCACGAGCTTGGAGTTGGCCGAGGACCCGATCGCCTGCAAGGCCTCGACGTATTTCTGGCCGAGGAAGAACTGGACGGCCTGGATGTCGCCCTCGGCGATCGCGCGCGAGACCATCTGCGTCGCCTTGGCGTCGGCCTCCGCGGCACGCTCGCGCGCCTCCGCCTCGAGGAAGGCGGCCTCGCGCAGGCCCTGCGCCTTGAGGATCTCCGCCTCGCGCATGCCCTGGGCCTTCAGCACCTCCGCCTCGCGCAGGCCGTTGGCCTCGGTGACCGAGGCGCGGCGGCGGCGCTCCGCCGTCATCTGGAGGTTCATCGCCGCCTGCAGGTCGTCCGACATGCGCAGGTCGCGAATCTCGATGCGCATGATCTTGACGCCCCAGGGATTCGTGGCCTCGTCGATGATCGCCATCAGCGTCTCGTTGATCTCGGCGCGCTTGGAGAGCACGTCGTCGAGATCGAGCGAGCCGATCACCGAGCGCAGGTTCGTCGTCGTCAGGTTGACGATCGCCTCCTGCAAGTCCTTGACCTGGTAGGCGGCACGCGCCGCGTCCTGGACGCGGAAGAACACCACGCCGTCGGCGATCACCGAGGCGTTGTCACGCGAGATCACGGTCTGTGCCGGCACGTCCAGCACCTGCTCCATGATCGAGAGCTTGCGGCCGATCGCGTCGATGAAGGGCACGATGATGTTGAGTCCCGAGTCGAGGGTGCGGGTGTAGCGCCCGAACCGCTCGACGGTCCATTGCTCGCCCTGCGGCACCGTCTTGATGCCCGCGAAGATGGTGGCGACGACGATCGCGACGATGATCGCCATGAAGATGAGAAACGCGTCCATTCCGTTCGCTCCGATTCGGGAATGCACCAGCCGCCGAGGCCCGTGGAGCGTCGTCGCACGCCGATGGTTTACGTCGGCTCACCAGCGGCACGAAGGGCCGCCTCGTCCGAGGCGGCCCTTCCCTCCCCGTCCTCAGTGCAGCGCCGCCCCGGCCGGCTTCGGCCGCGCCGCGCGGTCCTCCCCCGCCGCGTACTCCCCGATCATCAGCCCGAGCGGGCCGACCGTCACCGGCACCGTCTCGCCGTCCTTCACCGCGCCCGACAGGATCAGCTCGGCGAGGGGGTCCTGCACGGACTTCTGGATCGCGCGCTTGAGGGGCCGCGCGCCGTAGGCCGGGTCCCAGCCCTTGTCGGCGAGCCAGTCGCGGGCCTCGTCGGAGAGCTCGACCACGATCTTGCGCTCCTCCAGCAGCCGCGCGAGCCGGCGCATCTGGATGTCGACGATGGCGCCCATCTCGCTCTTCTGGAGGCGGTGGAAGAGGATCACCTCGTCCACGCGGTTGAGGAACTCCGGCCGGAAGGCCGAGCGGACGACGCCCATCACCTCGTCGCGCACGGCGTCCGTGTCCTGGCCCTCGGGCTGGTTCACCAGGTACTCGGCGCCCAGGTTCGAGGTCATGATCACGAGCGTGTTGCGGAAGTCGACCGTGCGGCCCTGCCCATCCGTCAGCCGCCCGTCGTCGAGCACCTGGAGCAGGACGTTGAACACGTCCGGATGCGCCTTCTCGATCTCGTCGAAGAGCACGACCTGGTAGGGTCGCCGGCGCACGGCCTCGGTGAGCGCGCCGCCCTCCTCGTAGCCGACGTAGCCCGGAGGCGCGCCGATCAGCCGGGCGACCGAGTGCTTCTCCATGTATTCCGACATGTCGAGCCGGACGAGCGCCGTCTCGTCGTCGAACAGGAACTGCGCCAGCGCCTTGGTCAGCTCGGTCTTGCCCACGCCCGTTGGGCCGAGGAACATGAACGAGCCGATCGGCCGGTGCGGGTCCTGGAGCCCCGCGCGGGCGCGGCGCACCGCGGTCGAGACGGCGATCACCGCCTCGGCCTGGCCGACGACGCGCTTGGCGATCGCCTCCTCCATGCGCAGGAGCTTCTCGCGCTCGCCCTCCAGCATCCGATCGACGGGCACGCCGGTCCAGCGCGAGACGACGGAGGCGACGTGGTCGGGCGTCACCGCCTCCTCCATCATGCCTTTCGCGTCCCCGTCGCCGCCCGCCGCTTCGATCGCGGCGACTTCACGCTCGAGCTGGGGGATCTCGCCGTAGGCGAGCTCGCCGGCGCGCTGGTACTCGCCCTTGCGCTGGGCCTGGGCGAGTTCGGTGCGGGCCTCGTCGAGGCGCTTCTTGAGGTCGGCAGCGCGGCCGAGCTTGTTCTTCTCCGCCTGCCAGCGCGCCGTGATCGCGGCGGACTGCTCCTCGAGATCGGCGAGCTCGGCCTCGAGCTTCACGAGCCGATCCTTCGAGGCGGCGTCCGTCTCCTTCTTGAGCGCCTCGCCCTCGATCTTCAGGCGCACGATCTCGCGATCGATGGAATCGAGCTCCTCGGGCTTCGAGTCCACCTGCATGCGCAGGCGCGCGGAGGCCTCGTCGACGAGGTCGATCGCCTTGTCGGGCAGGAAGCGGTCGGTGATGTAGCGGTTCGACAGGGTCGCCGCCGCCACGATGGCGGAGTCCGTGATGCGCACGCCGTGGTGCTGCTCGTACTTCTCCTTGAGCCCACGCAGGATCGAGACCGTGTCCTCCACGGTCGGCTCCGACACGAACACCGGCTGGAAGCGGCGGGCGAGCGCCGCGTCCTTCTCGACGTGCTTGCGGTACTCGTCGAGGGTCGTCGCTCCGACGCAGTGCAGCTCGCCGCGGGCGAGCGCGGGCTTGAGCAGGTTCGAGGCGTCCATCGCCCCGTCCGCCTTGCCGGCGCCCACCAGCGTGTGCATCTCGTCGATGAACAGGACGATCCCGCCCTCGGCCGAGGTCACCTCCTGCAGCACGGCCTTCAGACGCTCCTCGAACTCGCCGCGGTACTTCGCGCCGGCGATGAGCGAGCCCATGTCGAGCGCGAGCAGGCTCTTGTCCTTCAGGCTCTCGGGCACGTCGCCGTTGACGATGCGCAGAGCCAGCCCCTCGACGATGGCGGTCTTGCCGACGCCGGGCTCGCCGATGAGGACGGGGTTGTTCTTGGTGCGCCGCGACAGGACCTGGATCGCGCGGCGGATCTCCTCGTCGCGGCCGATGACCGGGTCGAGCTTGCCCTCGCGCGCGGCCTCGGTGAGGTCGCGGGCGTACTTCTTCAAGGCGTCGTATCGGTTCTCGGCGGACGCCGAATCCGCCGTGCGGCCCTTGCGGATGGCGTTGATCGCCTGGTTCAGCGAGGCGGCGGTGACGCCGGCCTTGGCGAGCGCCTTGCCGGCCTCGGTGTCCTTCTCGACCGCGAGCGCGAGGAGGAGCCGCTCCACGGTGACGAACGAATCGCCGGCCTTCTCCGCGGCCTTCTCTGCGGCGTCGAAGACGCGCGCGAGGGAGGGCTGGAGGTAGAGCTGGCCGCCGCCGCCCTCGACCTTGGGCATGCGCGCGAGCGCCTGCTCGACGAGCTGGCGCGCCACCTTGGCGTCGCCGCCGGAGCGCTCGATGAGCCCCGAGGCCATGCCCTCGCCGTCGTCGAGCAGCACCTTGAGCACGTGCTCGGGGGAGAACTGCTGGTGACCTTCGCGCAGGGCGAGGGTCTGCGCGGACTGGAGGAAGCCCCGCGTGCGCTCGGTATATTTCTCGATGTTCATCGCCGAAACCTTCATGACGGACGGCGGGCGCCCTCTTCGAGAGGCACGCGCGCCGAGGGACGCATCATCCGGCCCTCCGAGGAGCGACCGGCTCAGTCCTCAAATGGTGTGACATTTCTGCCGCGCAAGCTGGTCCGGAGCTTTCCGTAGGGTGCGCTCCCGGCTCACACCGCCTTCCACAGCAGTGCGCCGACCCCCGCGACGATGAGCGCCATCCCCGCGAGTTCGCGCAGGGTGGTGGCCTGCGCGAACAGACGGCGCGAGACGATCTGGGCGAAGACCACCTCGACGAGGGCGAGCGTGCGCACGTTCGCCGCCGAGGTGAGCGCGAAGCCGAGGAACCAGAACTGCGAGGCGAGCGCGCCGAGGAAGCCCGCCGTCGACGAGCCGCGCCATTCGCGCAGCGAGCCCGCGAGCGCCCGACGATCGAACGCGAGGAGGTAGACGAGGAGGATCGTCGTCTGGAGCAGGAGCGCCGCGACGAGCGCGGTCGTCGCGCGCACCAGGAAGCCGCCGTCCTCGAAGGCGAGGATGGCGCCGCGGAAGGCCACCGCGGAGAGGCCGAACCCGCCGGCGGCGAGCAGCCCGAGCAGCGCCGGGCGCAGACCTCCGGCCGTCAGCTTCCCCGGGGTGTGCGAGACGAGGATCACGC
This sequence comes from Salinarimonas chemoclinalis, assembly GCF_041514305.1. Taxonomy (NCBI): domain Bacteria; kingdom Pseudomonadati; phylum Pseudomonadota; class Alphaproteobacteria; order Hyphomicrobiales; family Salinarimonadaceae; genus Salinarimonas; species Salinarimonas chemoclinalis. Next base: position 106,233 of record NZ_JBGMWH010000006.1, on the reverse strand, counting down.
CGGCCGTCGCCACCGCGATCGCGGCGAGCATCGGCCCGGTGACGGGATCGCCGATCACCGCGATGGCGAAGAGCGCGGTGAGCACGGGCTCCGTCTTCACGTAGGCGGTGACGACCGAGAAGGCGCGCTCGCGCATCGCCGCCAGCATCAGCGCGGTCGCGGCGATCTGCGCGAGCGCGCCCACGACGAGGAAGCCCACGAAGCCCTCGCCCGGCCGCGGCAGCGCCTCCCCGGTCGCGGCCAGGGCGGCGACGAGGAAGAGCGCGGCGAAGGGCAGGCCGAAGAGGAAGCGCACTTGCGTCGCCCCGATCGTGCCGATGCGCGCGGTCAGGTCGCGCTGGAGGGCGTTGCGCCCCGTCTGCACCACGGCGGCGGCGAGCGTGATCGGGATCCACAGGAGGGTGATGTCCATGGCGGCGCGTCCGTCGTCCCGCGCGTGGCGAGGGGCGCACGCGTCCGTTCTCAGGAGCACGTCCGGGCACGGCCGCGCAAGCACGGGCGCGGCAGCCGAGGCATGCACCGAGGAATGCACGCCCCGTCAACGAATTGCCGCCACGATCTGGAATTAGAGCGCACGTTTCGCTATGGTCCGCGTCGTGGTCCCCCGCCTCGCCGCCCGGCCGCCGTCGCGTCCACCCGCCCGCCCGAAGAGCCCGGAGCCCGACCCCTGCTCATGCGCGCGCCTCTCCAAGCGATCGCCGCGATCGCACTCCCGCCCGCCGCGACCACCCGTGGCCTCGTCGCCGCGCTGCTCCTCCTCCTCGCCGCGCTCGGCACCCTCGCCGGGCCTGCGCGCGCGCAGATCGACGAGGCGCCGCTGCTCCTGGCCGATCTCGACACCGGCGCCGTCATCTTCGAGCGCAACGCCACGATGCCGTGGTACCCCGCCTCGCTCACGAAGATGATGACCGCCTACGTCGCGCTCGACGCGGTACGCAACGGCCGCGCCTCGATGAACTCGCTCCTCGTCGTCTCCGAGAAGGCGGCCTCGATGCCGCCGTCGAAGATGGGCTTCGCGCCCGGCTCGCAGATCACCCTCGACAACGCGCTCAAGATCATCTCGGTGAAGTCGGCGAACGACGTCGCCTGGACCATCGCCGAGAACCTCGGCGGCGGCTCGGCGGACAGGTTCGTGGCGGAGATGAACGCCACCGCCCGCCGGCTCGGCATGACCGACAGCCGCTTCACGAACCCGAGCGGATTGCCCGACCTCTCCAAGAGCACCACGGCCCGGGACATGGCGCTTCTCGCACAGGCGCTGTGGCGCGACTTCCCCGGCCACCGCGCGCTCTGGGGCATGGACGCCATCGTCTATGGCTCGTCGGTGATGAGGAACCACAACGGCATCATCGGCCGCTACCCCGGCGCGACGGGTATGAAGACGGGCTACGTCTGCTCGTCGGGCTTCAACGTCGTCGCCACGGCGGAGCGCAACGGCCGGCGGCTCGTCGCCGTGGTCATGGGCCAGATGTCCTCGAACGAGCGCACGGCCCTCACCGCCTCGCTGCTCGAGCACGGCTTCACCGCGCAGCGGGGCCTGTTCGGCATCGGCGGAGGACGCTCGCTCGCCTCGCTGCCACGCTCGGCCGTGACGTCGCCGCCGGACCTGCGGCCGATCGTCTGCGACCCGAACCGCCGCCGCGGCGGCGAGAGCGACAACGATACGGACGCGATCGTCGTCGCCGGCGCGACGCCCGGCGCCTCCGACGCGCTCGCCTTCTTCGCCCAGCAGCGCACGACCCTGCCGCGGGTCGACCTGCCGGCGCGCCGGGCGCCGCAGCCCGTGCGCGTGTTCCTCGGCCTGCCGGAGGGCGTCTCCGCGCCCCCGACGCTGGCCTCCGCCGCGACCGCGACCGCCCCGAGCCCGCTGGGTTCGGGCCTACCGCTCAACATCCTGCCGCCACCGCGCAACGTGCCGCTGATCCCCGGCCTGCCGCCCCCGGACACGCCGCGCACCGTCACGACCCCGCTCCCGCCCCCGCGCCCGGCCTTCTGACCGGGCGCCGAGGCGGGCCGGGCGCACGTCAAACCGGCCAGCGCTCGAGCCGGTACGCGCCGTCCCAGAACAGGTACTCGAGCCGGGTCGCCGCGGTGTAGGCCTCGTGCATGCGCGCGACGAGGCCGGGCGCCGCGTCGGCGGCGGCCTCGTTCGTCGCCTCGATCATGCGCGCCACGGCGTCGTGGAACTCCTCGCCGGCATAGGTGTCGATCCAGGCCTGGTAGGGGTTCTGCGGCGCGGCGCGGCCGTGGATGTCGCGCCCGACCTCGGCGTAGATCCAGAAGCAGGGCAGGAGCGCCGCGAGCACGACCTCGTAGGGCTCGGCGAAGGCGGTCGCCGTCAGGTAGGAGACGTAGTGGTGCGCGCTCGGCTGGACCGGCGTGGCCCGGAAGGCTGCGGCGTCGATGCCGTACTGCTCGAAGAACGAGCCGTGCAGCGCCCGTTCCACCACGATCGCCCCCTCCGCCGCCTTGACGAACTGCACGATCCGCTCCGGCTCGCGCGCCTTCGCGGCGGCGAGCGCCAGCGCGCGGCCGAAGCCGATCAGGTAGTGCGCGTCCTGGACGATGTAGTGGACGAAGCGCTCGCGCGAGAGCCGGCCCTGCGCCAGCTCGGCGTTGAAGGGCATGGTGCGGATCGATTCGTAGGCGGCGGCGTTGCGCGCCCAGGCGTCCTCGGAAAAAGCGTCCTTCGAGACGGGCATGCGGTCTGTTCCTCGCGGCTGGTGATCCCGGTTCCCCGCACCTCGCGCAATCGCGTGGCGATTTCCAGCCCCGTCGGCGCACGCCCGTGTGGGCGCGGTCCGCGACGCCGGGCTCGCTCCGCGCCGCGTTCACTCGACGACGCGCAGCGCCTTGCCCTCGAGCACCCGCAGCACGCGGCCGAGTTCCTGCCCGCGCTTCATCACGAGCCCCGAGGCCGCGACGACGGCGTAGGCGCCCTGGCGGCGGGCGAGCTTGGGGTCCTTCTCGATGCGGTAGAGCGGCATCTCGGAGGCGCGCCGGAACACGGCGAAGACGGCCTTGTCCTTGCGGAAATCGATCGCGTAGTCGCGCCATTCGCCGGCGGCGACCATGCGGCCGTAGACGTTGAGGATCGTCCGCAGTTCGTCGCGATCGAAAGACACCCGGGCGTCCTGCGCCTGCGCGGCGGGGAAGGACACCACCGTCCCGCCGCGCTGGGGCTGCGCCGTCTCGCCGTCGCTCATTGCGCCTCCTCGCCTCGGCGGCCGCTCTCTCCGGCAGCGCTCGGGCCGCCCGTCATCGTCCCGTCATGATGGAGACGGCGCGCCCGCGGTGCAAGCGGGGGCGCGGCCAGGCCGACCGCGGCGCCTCAGCGCCGCGGCGCCGCCTCGGCGATGGCGAGGAAGTCCGCAGCCTTCAGGCTCGCTCCGCCCACCAGGGCGCCGTCGACGTTGGCCACAGCGAGGATCTCGGCGGCGTTGCCGGGCTTCACCGAGCCGCCGTAGAGGATGCGCATGGCGGCGACCTCGGCGGCCGGCGCCTTCGACGCCAGTGCCGCGCGCACGGCCTCGTGCATCTCTCCGATATCCTCGAGCGTCGGCACGAGGCCGGTGCCGATCGCCCAGACCGGCTCGTAGGCGATCACCGTCGTGGCCGCGGCGATCCCTTCGGACAGCGACCCGTCGAGCTGCCCGCGCACGACCTCGAGGGCGCGGCCGGCCTCGCGCTCCTCCCGCGTCTCCCCGACGCACACGATCGCGACGAGCCCGGCGCGATGCGCCGCCGCGAGCTTGGCGCGCACGGCGGCGTCGCTCTCGCCGTGGTTTGCGCGGCGCTCGGAATGGCCGACGATGACGTGGGTCGCGCCCGCGTCGGCCAGCATCTCCGCCGAGACGTCGCCGGTATGCGCACCCGTCGACTGCGCATGGCAATCCTGCCCGCCGACGGCGACGCCGGATCCGCGCAGGCGCTCGGCCATGCGGTGGACGAGGGTGGCCGGCGGGCACAGCGCGAGGTCGACCCGCCCGGAGAGCGCGCCCGCCCCCGCCTTCACGGCGTCCGCCTCGGCGAGCGCGGCGGCGAGGCCGTTCATCTTCCAGTTCCCGGCGACGAAGGGGCGGGGCTGCGTCATGTCGTGCTCCAGTTCGGCTGGTCGGGCGTCGGCGCCGTTCCTACAGCCTATCGCGCGCGGGCTCAAATCGCGCGGCGCGGGCGTCGCGTTGATTTGCGCCCGCGCCGATGCTACCTCCATGGCGTGGCCCCTGTGGCGGAATTGGTAGACGCGCTCGACTCAAAATCGAGTTCCGCAAGGAGTGCTGGTTCGATCCCGGCCAGGGGCACCACGAGCTTCGGAGGCCATCGCTCGTCTCGTATAGGCCGCGCGTCCTCCGGCCACCGGGCCGCCACTGCGCACGACGCCGGGCTACAGGTCCACCGCGATCTCGCCGTCCGCCTCGGCGGCGCGCGAGCAGCAGAGGATGACCTTCCGCTCGCGCTCGCGCGCGGAGAGCGCGAAATCGCGATGGTCGACCGCGCCCGAGACGAGCCCGGCCGCGCAGACTCCGCAGATGCCGCTCGAGCACTTGGTCTCGACGTGCACGCCGATGCGCGAGAGCGCGTCCGTCGCGCTCTCGTCGGCCGCGACGTCGACGGACCGGCCGCTCGTCGCCAGGACGAGCCGGAAGGGGAAGCTCGGCCGGTCGGGCTCCTCGGGCACGGCGAAGTACTCGCGATGCAGCGCCTCCTCCGGCCAGAGGTTCGTCCGCGCGGCGTCGAGAACCGCGTCCATGTAGCGAACCGGCCCGCAGGCGTAGAGATGCATGCCGGGCGCGTAGGCCGCCGTGAGCGCGGCGAGGTCGGCGCGGGTCCCCTCCTGCGAGCAGTGCAGATGCATGCGGTCGCCGAACGGGGCGGCGAGGAGATCCCGCGCGAACGGCGCGCGGTCACGGCTCGGGCAGGAATAATGCAGCGCGAAGTCGCGGCCGAGCGCGTGCAGGCGGTGGGCCATCGGGATCATCGGCGTGACGCCGATGCCGCCGGCGAAGAGCAGCGAGCGGGTCGCGTCCTCGACGAGCGGGAAGTGGTTGCGCGGCGGCGAGACGAAGACCCGCCGCCCCGGCCGGAAGGCGCGGTGCATCAGCTTCGAGGCGCCCTTCCCCTCCGCCTCATTCAGCACGCCGAGCACCCAGCGCGAGCGGTCCGCGGGATCGCCGGCGAGGGAGTATTGCCGCAGGTATTCAGGCGCGATGACGACGTCTACATGGGCGCCGGGCTCGAAGGCGGGCAGCTCCGAACCGTCCGCCGCGACGAGCTCGAACCGCGCCGTGTCGGCAGTCTCCTCGATGCGCGCCGAGAGCACGGTCGCGATCACCGGCGGCGGGCCGTCCGGCATCCGGAACGGCGGCGCGAGCCCCTCGATCTCGCCGGCGACGAGCTTCCGCTTGTAGACGTCGGGCGTGAGCAGCGCGCGATACCGCGCGATGCCGGCCTCGTGGTCCATCGGGAACGGAACCGGATAGGGCGGCGGCATGGCGTCGGCGGGGTAGACGGCGAGCGTCTGGTCCTCGTAGCGCAGGTCGAGCGTGGTCTGGAGTTCGCGTCGATTCGTCTGCGCGGCGGGGACGTAGGCCATCGTGGCGGGGTCCATGTCGATGTCCCACCACCACTTCTTGACCTTGTTCTGCCGCCCGTTCCCCACCGCGTCGTCGAGCTTCGCCAGCGCCTTCGCAAGGAAGGGCGCCTTCATGGCGAGCCAGCGGAACGGCGCCTCCTGGAACAGGCCCTCGAGGTTCCACGGGCAGGTCTTCATGCAGCGCCCGCACATCGAGCCCGCGTCGTTGGTGATGCGGTAGCGGGCGCATTTCTCGGCGTCCGACTTCCAGATCTCGTAGCCGTTGTACATCAGCTTCGGCCCGGCGGTGATCGCGCCGGACGGGCATTCGCGAGCGCACTTGTTGCAGCTCCCGCAGAAGCTCTGCAGGCCGAAATCGATCGGCTGGTCGTGGGCGAGCGGCATGTCGGTGGTGATCACGCCCGACTTCAGGCGCGGGCCGAGATACGGGTTGAGGATCACCTCGCCGATCCGGCTCACCTCGCCGAGACCCGAGAGCAGCAGCAGCGGCGGCTGCAGCACGTCGCCGTCGAGCACCGAGTGCACCCTGGCCGAATAACCCAGCCGCCGGATCTGCTCGGCGACGATGCCGCCGATCAGCGAGGTGCGCAGATACGCGCGCATGGACTGCGCGGCGGAGATCCAGTCGTCCCCCGTCGTCCCATCCATGGTCTCGTGGCCCTGGTCGACCAGAATCGAGATCGCCTCCGCGTGATAGGGCGTGACCGCCTCGCCGGCGGCGTCGTGGGAGTAGTAGGCCCAATCCGGGCAGCGGGAGATCCCCACGGCATCCGCGCCGAGGAAGTAGAGCGCCGCCTTGACCGCGTCCGCGTTGGCCTGCGGGTCCCGCGCCTCCGGCGCGGGCGCGCGATGCGCCTCTCCCTGCTGGAGCAGCAGCAGCGCCCCGAGCGCCCGGCGCGAGCAGTAGCCGAGCGGGTTGCGCAGGACGTAGAAGCCGTTCTTCGCCTTTTCCTGCACGGCCTTGCCCATGTCGCCGAACAGCGCGCGGGCGAAGAAGTCGGCCCGCTTGGGGAAGCGCGGCACGCGCGGCTCGTCGATGAAGGTGGTGGGTTTCTCGCGCCGCGCGATGCGCTCGAACGGGTAGGCGCCGTCCTTGAAGCGGCGGCGGGCATAGGGCAGCCGGTCGCGGGCGCTCTTGAGCGTGCCGCGCCCCGCCCACCAGGCCGGGCCGTGGGAACGCAGCCGCTCGGCGAGGCCGCGGGGGGCGAGCGGGCGATCGGTCTCGACGTCGAGCGTCGTCGTGACCGCGGCGAGCGCGTAGCCGCGGCCCAGATAGGGGTTCGTCGCGCGGCCGTCCGCGCCGATCTCGTTCAGCCCCGCGGCGACGCCGAGCCGCTCGAGGTCGACGTCGGAGGAGGTCGCGGTGTGGGCCCTTGCCCCGTGACCGAGCAGGCGCAGGTAGTTCGCCAGCACGACCGCCGCCTCCGCCGCGCGCACGGCCGAGCGCGCCCGGGTCGTGCCGGCGATCCAGGCCGCGCCGGGCTCGGCCGGATCGGGCTCTCGCGGGTCCTCGACCAGGACGACGATGGAATGGGTGTGGTGGTCGATCGGCCCGGGCGGGGTCGCGGCGGCCTCCTTCACGTCGGCCATGATCACGTCGATGCCGGACGAGAAGGTCTTGGTCTGGCCGCTCTCGATGCGCGCGACGAGCGCGTCGAGGGCCGGGTTGCGGGTCGGCTGCGCGAGGCGCGCCTCCCGGGGCAGGCGGCAGATCCCCATCTGGCTCGCGTCGAAGAAGTAGCCCGCGGCCTTGAGGTTGGCCGCCCGCTCGCCCGGGTCGTCGGGGATCGGCGCCTTCGACGCGGCGACCGCGCCCTCGCGGATCGCGTCGAGCATGCCGATGAACAGCCCGATGGCGCCGTCGATCGTGCCGGCGTCGCCGGAGGCGTCGCAATCGAGCGCCGCGTGCGGCGGCAGGCGTGAGAGATCCGGCGCGGCGTCCCGCCGGGCGAGGCGCTCCAGCGGATAGGGGCCGAGATGGACGGGGCGGTTTCGGGTGGAGAAGAAGCGCATGGGGTCCGTCGGGTTTGCCCGTCAGGGCGTCGCGAACATCGCGTTCGGCAGCGTGAGCGCGATCTCGGGGAAGAGGACGAGGAGGGCGATGCACACCAGCATCGCGCCCCAGAAGGGCATCACGCCCGCGAAGATCGTCTCGAGCCCGGCGTCCCGAGCGATGGTCGAGACGACGAAGCAGTTCACCCCCACCGGCGGGCTGATCAGGCCCATCTCGAGCACGATCACCATGATCACGCCGAACCAGATCGGGTCGAAGCCGAGCCCGACCACGACGGGGAAGGTGATCGGCAGCGTGATCACCATCAGCGACAGCCCCTCGATGACCATGCCGAGCACCGCGTAGAGCGCGACGATGATCAGGATCGCCGTATAGGGTCCGAGTTCGGCCGAGACGAAGCCGTCGGCGACGATGCCGGGCAGGCCGGAGAGCGCCACGAAGGGCGCGAAGACGTTGGCGCCGATCAGGATGAGGAAGCACATCCCCGTCGTGCGCAGCGTGTCGAGCAGGCAGGCGGCGAGCGTCTCGACGGTGAGCCCGCCGCGGAGCGTCAGCATGACGGCCGCGAGGAAAGCGCCGACGCCGGACGCCTCCACGGGCGTGAACACGCCCGTGTAGATGCCCCCGATCGTCACCAGGATGATGCCGACGATGCCCGTCGCCCGCCACAACGAGGCGATGCGCTCGGCCCAGGTCGACGCCGGGCCGCTGGGTCCCTCCTCCGGGCGCAGGCGCACGACGATGGCGATCGTCACGAGGAAGAGCGCGGTGAGCAGCAGTCCCGGCAGCACGCCCGCCATGAACAGGCGCCCGATCGACTGCTCGGTGAGGATGGCGTAGAGCACGAAGCCGGTCGAGGGCGGGATCAGGATGCCGAGCGTGCCGCCCGCCGCGATGGCGCCGGTGGAGAGCCGCTTCCCGTAGCCGTAGCGGCGCATGTTCGGGTAGGCGACCCGCCCCATCGTCACCGCGGAGGCGATGGAGGAGCCGGAGAGCGCCGCGAAGCCGGCGCAGCCGACGATGGTCGCGCCCGCGAGGCCGCCCCTGCGCGCGCCGAGCCAGCGATGGGCGGCGTCGTAGAGATCCTTCGACAGCCCCGCCGCCGAGGCGAGATTGCCCATCAGGATGAACAGCGGCAACACCGTGAGCTCGTAGTGCGAGGCCGTGGCGAAGGCCTGGCCCGAGAGCATGTAGGCCGCGGAGGTCGGGTCGGTGAGCACGACGAGCCCGGCGAGCCCCGCGATCATCATGGCGACGCCCACCGGCACGCCGAGCCCCATGAGGGCGAACAGCCCGAGAAATCCGAGGACCCCGATAACCGCGGCGCTCACGACCCGAGCCTCCCGCGAAGAACGCCGACGGCGAACAGGACGGCCGAGACGCCGAAACCCGCCGAGAGGACATAGTAGAACGGCCCGTACGGGATGCGCAGCAGCATCGTCGTCTCCCCGAACATCGCCGCCTCGCCGCCGTTCACGAAGCAGCGCCAGGCGAGGTAGGCGAGCACCGAGGCCGACGCCGCATAGGCCGCGCGCCGCACGAGCCCGCCGGCCGCCGGCCGCATCCGGTCGACGAGCGCCGTGATGGCGACCGCCCGGTCGCTCGCGACGCACAAGGGCACGGAGGCCGCGACCACGACGGCGAGGATCACCTGGGTGAGGTCGTTCGCCCCGAGGATCGGCGCGTTGGCGAAGGACCGCAGCAGCGCGTCGGCGACGGTGAGCAGCATCAGGGCGACGACGCCGACGCCGCCGACGACGGCGATCGCCGCGCCGGCGAGTCGCTCGAGCCGCGTGCCGCCGCCCGTCGGCCGATCCGAAACCGGGTCCATGCTCTCGCCTTTCGCCCGATCGCGGGACCTCGGCCGGCTCAGTTCGCCGCCGCGAAGCGGGCGACGAAGGCTGCGCCGTCGACGCCGACGGCCTCGCCCTGCGCCTTCAGCTCCGCGGCGACCGGGGCCGCCATGGCCTCGACGAAGGCCGCGCGCGCCTCCGGCTCGAGCGCGATCAGCTCGACGTTCGCGTCGCGCAGCATGGCGATGCCGCGATCCCCCGCCGCCTTGAAGGCCGCCGCCGCGCGCATCGAGAGGTCGCGCCCGGTGAGCGAGTCCAGCACCGCGCGCTGCTCGTCGGAGAGGCCCGCGTGCGCGCCCCTGTTCATGATCAGAGTGAAGGTGGAGAGCGCGCCCGGCACGTTGGTGGTCACGTGCCGGGCGACCTCGTGGAGATTGTAGGAGCCCACCGCCGAGGCGTCGATCATCACCGCGTCGACGACGCCGGTGCTCATGGCATTGTAGACGTCGGTCGCCGGCAGCGAGACCGGGATGCCGCCCCAGGCCTCGACGATCGCCGCGGTGACCGGATCGGGAATGCGCACCTTGAGGCCGGAGACGTCCTCCAGCGCGCGCACGGGCCTCTCGCGGCTGAACAGGATCGAGGGGTTGTTGGTCCAGAAGGCGAGGAGCTCGACCTGCTCGAAATCGCCCTCGAGCGCGTCGATGTTGTCCCAGATCGTCGCGGTCGCACTCTCGGGATCGGCGAAGAGGCCCGGCACGTGCAGCATCACCGAGCGCTGGAACTGCGTGGGGGTGTATTGCGGCAGGTTGAACGCGATGTCCGCGATGCCGGTGACGGCGCGGCGGTACTGCTGGTTCGGCCCCGCGCCGAGTTCCCCGGCGGGGTAGACCTTCACGGTGAGCGCGCCGTCGGTCCTCGCCGCGATCTCCTCGGCCAGCGGCGTCATCACGTGCCGGTCCATCGGATGCTGCGGGGACATGAAATGGGCGAGCTTGAGCTCGGTGGCGGACGCGGCCGCGGCGCACGAGGCGGCGACGGCCACGATCGCCGCGATGGCGATGCGTCGCATTCTGGTTTCCTCCCGTTCGGGTCCCTCTCGACCCGCGCGCGCCCGGTTCGGCGCATTCTTGTTGACGGGTCAACATAGCAGACGGCCGCGACGGCGACAACCTTTCCTCCAGGCGCGAAACACGCTTTGGTGAGGCGTGGAGGCGCGCGATGACGGACGAGAACGGCGGCGACGGGATGGTCCCGCCTCGAGGGGGGCGGCCGAGCGAGACGGCGCGACGCGCGCGCGGGCCGAGGCGCGCGGCCGATCCCCTGCCCGAGCCGCCGCCGGTCGAGACGACCGTCGACTTCACACGGCTCGTGCTGCACCAGGTGGTCACGTTCTCCACCCGCTTCGTGCAGGCCGTCGCCTCGACCTACACGCAGCGCCACGGCATCGGCCTGCCCGAGTTGCGCACGCTCTTCCTGCTCGGCCGCTACGGAAGGCTCGCGCCGATCCGGCTCGCGGAGCTGGCGGGTACGGACCGAGGCACCGTCACGCGGGCCCTGCGCACGCTCGACGCGCTGGGCCTCGTGGTGGTGCGCGCCGATCCGGCGCACGGCCGCCGCACGGCCGCACAGCTCACGCCCGACGGGGCCGCCCTGCACGACCGCCTGGCGCACTTCGTCGACGGCCGCAACGCGTGGCTCGAGGGCCAATTCGGCCCCGGGGAGCTGGACACGCTCCTGGACCTCCTCGGCCGCCTCGACGAGCTCTCGCGGCGCCTGCCGACGGACCCCTGAGCCGGACGCGGGCCGGGCCGAGGACGCGATCTGGCTGCAGCGACGATCCCGCACCGGCGCATCGCCGTTCGGGCGCCGACGGTCAGCTCTCGAAGACCACCTTCACGCCGCGCTGCCGGAAATAGGCCTGCATCGTCTTGCGGCCGGATCGGTTGTTCTGCGGCAGCCGGGCCGGGTCGAACCGGGCCTCGCCGGCGCCCGCGGCGGCGAGCGCCTGTTTCAGGCGGGCGATGTGGTGGTCGATGTCCTCGTTGTCGTTGGCGAGGGCCGCGTAGATGTCCTCGGTCACCGCCGCGATCGTGTCGACATTCATCGATTGCGTCTCCTTGGAGCGTTCGTCCGTTCCGTCGCCCCCTTCTATCCCATTCGCGCCGAAAACCGAGCGCTGGAAGACCAGCAGTGCGGCGACGGCGCAGGGAAACCGGCGACGCGATGGTCTCGCTCACGCGCGCCAGCAGGCCGCGGCGTGCCCCGGCGCGACGTCCGCCAGGGGCGGAACGGCCTCGCGGCAGCGGTCGACGGCGAGCGGGCAGCGCAGATGGAAGGCGCAGCCCGGCGGCGGATCGGTCGGGTCCGGCACCTCGCCGTGCGTCGGCGCCGCGAGTCCGCCGCCGGCGCGCTTCGAAGCGACCACCTCCTTGACCGGCCGCGGCACGGAGGCGAGGAGCGCGCGCGTGTAGGGATGGCGCGGGTCCGCGAACAGCCGGTCGGCGGGGGCGAGCTCGACGAGCTTGCCGAAGTACATCACGCCGACCCGGTCGCTGACGTGGCGCACCACCGAGAGATCGTGGCTGATGAAGATCATCGACAGGCCGAGCCGTGCCCTGAGCGCGACGATCAGGTTGATGATCTGCGACTGGATCGAGACGTCCAGCGCCGAGACCGGCTCGTCGGCGATGATCAGCGCCGGGTCGAGCGCCAGCGCCCGGGCGATGGCGATGCGCTGGCGCTGGCCGCCGGAGAACTCGTGCGGGTAGCGCGCGGCGGCGTCCGCGGGCAGGCCGACGAGATCGAGGAGCTCGGCCACGCGCGCGCGCCCGCCCGGCACGCCGTGGACCACCAGCGGCTCGCCGACGATGGTGCCGACCGTGTGGCGCGGGTTGAGCGAGCCGAACGGGTCCTGGAAGATCATCTGCACCTGCCGCCGCGCAGCCTTCAGCGCGCGGCCGGAGAGCGCGGCGAAATCGACGCCCTGGAGGCGGATCTGGCCAGACGTGGGCTCGATCAGCCGCATTACGGCGCGCCCGAGCGTGGTCTTCCCGCAGCCCGATTCGCCCACGATGCCGACGACCTCGCCGCGCCGCACCGTCAGGCTCACGTCGTCGAGGGCGCGCAGGGTCGCGCCGGAGCCGTCGCGGTAGTGCTTGACGAGGTTGCGCACCTCGAGCAGCGGAGCGTCGGTCTCGGTCATGCGGGGTTCCAGCAGGCGAAGGCGCGCGCGCCGTCGCGCGCGATGGGAGGCGGCTCCGCGCGGCAGCGGTCGAGGGCGGCGCCGCAGCGCTCGGCGAAGGCGCAGCCCGCCGGGCGCGCGCCCGGCGGCGGGACGTTGCCGGGGATCGACGGGAGCGGCGTCCCGGGCGGGTTCGAGGAGGGGATCGTGTCGACGAGCGCGCACGTGTAGCGGTGGCGCGGCGCGCCGAGCGCCTCGACGATCGGCCCGGCCTCGACGATGCGCCCGGCATACATCACGCAGACCCGGTCGCAGATCTCGGCGACGACGCCCAGATCGTGCGTGATCAGCAGGCAGGCGAGGCCCATGTCCCGGCGCAGGCCGTCGATCAGCGCCAGGATCTGCGCCTGGACGGTGACGTCGAGCGCCGTCGTCGGCTCGTCGGCGATGAGCAGCTTCGGCGAGCAGGCGAGCGCGATGGCGATCATCACCCGCTGGCGCTGGCCGCCCGAGAGCTGGTGCGGGTAGCGCGCGAGCTGCGCCTTGGGATTGGGCAGGCCGACGCGGTCGAGCAGGTCCGCGGCCCGGGCGAGCGCGGCGCGCTCGGAGAGACCCTCGTGGATGCGGATCGGCTCGGCGATCTGGCTGCCGACGGTGAAGACCGGGTTGAGCGACGTCATCGGCTCCTGGAAGATCATGCCGATCGCGCGCCCACGCAGGCGCCGCATCTCCGGCTGCGGCAGCCGGGCGAGATCGCGGCCCTCGAACAGGACGCGCCCGCCCGAGACCGCGATCGGCGGCGTCGGCAGGAGGCCCATCACCGAGAGCGCCGTCACGCTCTTGCCGCAGCCGCTCTCGCCGACGAGGCCCAGCATCTCGCCGGGGGCGACGGAGAAGGAGACGTCCTCGACGAGCGGCGTCCCGCGCAGCGAGAGCGAGAGGTTCTCCACCGACAGGATCGGCGCCCGCGCCGTGGCGGGCACTGGACGATCGCCGTCGGCGGCCGGCGGCGCGGAGCCCTGGGCGCCTGGAGGTGTCCCGAGAACCATTCAGAGCGTCTCCGTGACCTTCTCGAGATGCGGCGGGGCGTCTGGATCGTAGCCCATCGCGCGGGCCGTGCGGGCGATCATCATATAGGCCGGGGCGAGGAACGCGATCGCGTCGCAGACGGGATGGTCGTCGCCGATCCAGGGCAGGCGGGTCGCCGGCCCGCCGGCGAGGTGGGGCGGCAGGTCGGCGGCGTCGAGCGCGCCGACGAGGGCGTCCACGGCCGCGGCGGTCTCGTCGCCGACCCGCAGGGCGAGCACCGGCGTCCGCGCGCCCACCGCCGCGCGCGGCCCGTGCGGCAGCTCCGCCGCGGAATAGGCCAGAACCGGCAGCCGCAGCACCTCCATCGCCTTGAGCGCGATCTCGCGGGCCGCGGAGAAGCCGTAGCCGCGACCGGTGACGAAGGCCGCAGTCGCACCCGCCAGCGCCTCCCCGGCGGGCGACCAGTCGAGCCCGCAGGCGCGCTCCAGCCGCTCGGGCAGGCGGGCGAGCGCCGCGAGGAGATCCGTGTCGCCGGTCACGCGCGCGACGAGCAGCGCGCCCAGCGCCATCGCCCCGATGACGCTCTTGGTGGCGGCCACGGAGCGCTCCGGGCCGGCCCCGATCGGCAGCACCCGTTCGGCCGCCTCCGCCACCGGCGAGGCGTCGTCGTTGACGAGGGCCACCGTCAGCGCGCCCGCCGCCCGCGCCGCGCGGGTCGCGGCGACGAGGTCGGGACTGCGGCCGGATTGCGAGATCACGACGAAGAGCGCGCCCGCGAGATCGAGCCGCGCGTCGAGCGCCGTGACCACGGACGGCGCGGTCGTGCTCACGGGGATGCCGAGCTTCGCTTCCAGGAGGTAGCGCAGATGCACGCCCGCATGGCCCGAGCTGCCGCGCCCGCAGATCGCCGCGATGCGAGGCGGACGCGCGGCGAGCGCGGCGGCGAGGGGAGCGATCCGGTCCGGATCGGCGAGCATCCGGGCGACGACGCCCGCGGCTTCGCGGGTCTCGCGCACGAGCGCGGTTCCCTCGACGTCGTCCGTCGGGTGGTCCCTGGTCATGAGCCGGCCCTCGGTTGCGGCCCGGAGCGCACGTCCCGGACCTCGGCGACGAAGTCGTAGCGGTCCCCGCGATAGGCGGAGCGGGTCAGCTCCACCGCGCGCCCGTCCGGCAGATAGGCGCGCCGCTCGATGCGCAGGACGGCGGCCCCGGTGGGCACGCCGAGGAGACGCGCCTCCTCCCGGGTGGCCAGCGAGGCCTGGAGCCGCTGCAGCCCCCGCGCCGGCTCGTAGCCCCGCGCGGCGAGCGCCTCGTAGAGCGATTGCTCGACGCTGTCGGGGCCGGGCAGGAAGACGGTGGGCACGGTCGCGCGCTCGATCGCCAGCGGCTCGCCGTCGGCGGTGCGCACGCGGGCGAGGCGCACGACCCGCGTGCCGAGGTCGAGGCCGAGCGCCATCGCCTCCTCGGACGTGGCGACACCCGCCGACCGCTCGATCCAGACCGCGCCGGGCTCCAGCCCGCGCCCACGCATCTCGGCGGAGAAGCCGGCGAGCAGCGCCGCGGATTGCTGGATGCGCGGGGCGATGTAGGTGCCCGAGCCGCGGCGGCGCGAGAGCAGGCCCTCGCGCAGGAGCAGGTCGAGCGCCTTGCGTACGGTGACGCGGGAGACGCCCCCGATCAGGCTCAGCTCGCGCTCGGACGGCACGGCCTCGCCCACGCGGATCGCCCCCTCCGCGACGCGGGCGCGGATCTGCTCGGCGAGCTGCAGGTAGAGCGGCGTCGGGCTCGCCTGGTCGAGAGCGAGATCGAGGCCGTGCCGAAGCGCGGGTGCGGGCGAAGGTGCGGGCGACGGCGCGGTCATTGCAGGTCCGCGAGCGCGAGGCGCAGGTTGCCGGCGCTCGCCGCGAGCCGCGCGCGCGCCGCATCGGGCTCGGCCCCGAGAACGACGAGCACCGCGACCTTGATGTCCCCGTCGCCCTCGGCGAGCGCGGCGCGGGCGGTCTCCTCGTCGCAGCCGGCGATGCGCGCCACGATGATCTCCGCGCGCCGCCGGAGCTTGGCGTTGGCCGCGCGCATGTTGACCATCATGCCGCGGTACACGCGGCCCATGCGCAGCATGATGCCCGTCGAGATCAGATTGAGCGCGACCTTCTGCGCCGTGCCCGCCTTCATGCGGGTGGAGCCTGCGATCGGCTCGCCGCCGGTCTCGATCAGGATCGGCCGCTCGGCCGCCGCGAGCAGCGGCGCGTCGGCGTTGCTGGCGATGCCGATCGTGAGCGCGCCGGCGGCGCGGGCGCGCGCGATGCCGGCGATGGTGAAGGGCGTCGTGCCGCTCGCGGCGACGCCGATGGCGACGTCCGCCGGTCCGAGCGCGGCGGCGTCCATCGCTGCGACGGCAGCGTCCTCGTCGTCCTCCGCGCCCTCGGCGCTGGCGACGAGGGCGCCCTCCCCGCCGGCGATGGCGAAGACGAGCCGCTCGCGGGGCCAGTCGAAGGTCGGGGTCAGCTCGGCGCCGTCCTGCACGGCGATGCGCCCGGACGTGCCCGCCCCGAGATAGACGAGCCGCCCGGCCTCCCCGAGCCGCGACGCGGCGTCGTCGACCGCGCGCCCGAGCGCCGGCAGCGCAGCGCGCACGGCGGCGACCGCGGAGAGCTGCCCCTCGAGCATGGCCTCCAGCGCCTCCCCGGTCTCCCAGGCGTCGAGATCGACGTAGCGCGCGCTGATTCGCTCGGTGGACATGATCGGCTCTCCTGCGGATGAGACCAATCTAGTGCCTTTGAGCCGCAGGAACAATACCAATAGGTGCCGGGCCCGCCACTCTCGGCCAGGCTCCCAACCGCGGGCGCCCAGCGCGAGCCCGGTGGCCTCAGATCGTTCCCGCCTGTGCGAGCCCGGCGATCTCGTCCTCGCCCATCCCGAGCCATTCCGCCAGCACCTCGGCGGCGTGCTCGCCGAGGCCCGGGGCGCCGCGGCGGATCGTGGTGGGGGTGGCGTGGAGCTTCAGCGCCGGGGCGGGGAACGGCACCGAGCCGAGCGTCGGGTGCGGCACGTCGACGATCATGCCGCGGGCGGCGACCTGCGGGTTGTCGACCACGTCGCCGATCGTGGCGACGCGCTCGGCGGTGACCTCGGCTTCGTGGAGGCGGTGGAGGATCGTCTCGCCGTCGTGGCCTGCCGCCCAGTCCTCGATGATGCGCTCGAGCGCGGCGACGTTCTCGTTGCGCGCGGCGAAGTGGGCGAAGCGGGGGTCGGCGGCGAGATCCGGCATCTCCATCGCCGCGGCCAGGCGGGGGAAGTGCGCGTCGCTGCCGGCGACGACGTAGATCCATGTACCGTCGCGCGCCTGGAAGCAGTGGGAGGGCGAGAGGTAGCGGTCGCGGTTGCCGCGGCGGTCCGGCTCGCGGCCGAAGAGGATGCGCTCGGGGATCGCGGTGGTGAGCATGGAGAGGCCGGAATCCATCAGCGTCGCCTCCACCACCTGGCCCCGGCCCGTGCGGGCGCGGGCCTGGAGCGCCGCGAGCGCTGCCATCGCGCCGTAGAGAGCGGTGGCGTAGTCGCACACGAAGACGCCCGCCATGGTCGGCGGGCCGCCGGGCGGGCCGGTCATCGCCATGATGCCGGAATGCGCCTGCGCCGCGCCGTCGAAGCAGGGATGGCGCGCGAGCGGCCCCTCCTGCCCGAAGCCGGAGATGCGCACCATGACGAGGCCGGGGTTCTCGGCCGACAGCGCCTCGAAGCCCAGCCCCATCGCCTCCATCGTCCCTGGCCGGAAGTTCTCGACGACGATGTCCGCCGCGAGCGCGAGGCGCCGGACCAGGGCGAGGCCGTCGGGATCGCGGAAGTCGACGGCAACGCCGCGCTTGTTGCGGTTCGTCGACAGGAAGAACAGCGTGTCGCCCTCCACCGTCTCCCCGACGCGGCGCCCCTCCTCGCCGCCGTCGATGCGCTCGACCTTGACCACGTCGGCGCCGAGATCGCCGAGCGCCTGGGCGCAGAAAGGACCCGCGATGT
The DNA here is from genome assembly GCF_041514305.1 of Salinarimonas chemoclinalis. NCBI lineage: Bacteria > Pseudomonadati > Pseudomonadota > Alphaproteobacteria > Hyphomicrobiales > Salinarimonadaceae > Salinarimonas > Salinarimonas chemoclinalis. The sequence continues at coordinate 88,609 of NZ_JBGMWH010000006.1, read as the reverse complement.
AGCGCGAGAGATCCAGGACCTTGATGCCGTCGAGCGCCGCGCTCATGTCGATCTCTCCATGTATCACGCCCGCCGGAGCGAAAATATACCCCGACGAACACTTGACATTACCAGCTTTATTACTTCAGGATACCTCCAATGGGAGGTCTCCATGAAGGTGTCCTACTTCTCCTGGCTGCGCACCAAGACCGGCGTCGCGTCCGAGGACGTCGCGCCGCCCGAGGGCTGCCGTACGGTGGCCGATCTCGTGGCCCATCTCGCCGGTCGCCATCCGGCGCTGGCCGAGATCGCCGACGCGCCGGGCGGCATGCGCTTCACGGTCAACCGGCGCTACGTCGAGCCGCATCACGAGCTCTCCGCGGGCGACGAGGTGAGCTTGTTCCCGCCGGTGACGGGCGGCTGAGGCGCGTCGCAGACGGGGCAGCCGGCCCGGCGCGGCAGGTGCGTGTGCGCCACCTCGTGGCGCCAGGCGTCGACCATCAGCAGCGTGCCCGACAGCCCCTGGTCGTCCCCGAGGATCTCGCGGATCACCGCGGTCGCCTGCATCGAGCCGAGAATCCCGAGCGCCGGACCGAGCACGCCGATCTCCGCGCAGGACGGGGTCAGTGCACGCGGCGGCGCGTCCGGGAACAGGCAGCGGTAGCAGGGGTGCGGCGGGCCGAGCCAGGCCTTGAACGTCGTGAGGATGCCGTCCGTCAGCTGCGCCGCGGCGCTCACCAGCGGCACCCGCGCGGCGAGGCAGGCGGCGTGGACCGCATCGCGGGTGGCGAAATTGTCGCTGCCGTCGGCGACGACGTCGTATTCCGCGACGAGATCGGCGGCGTTGTCGGGGCCGATGGCGCAATCGTGGCGCACGATCGTCACGTGCGGGTTGAGCGCACGCAGCGTCGCCTCCGCGCTCTCGGTCTTGGGCGTGTCGAGGCGGTCGACGCGGTGGAGGATCTGCCGATGCAGGTTCGAGACCTCGACGAGGTCGAAATCGACGATCCCGAGCGTGCCGACCCCGGCGCCGGCGAGATAGAGCAGCAGCGGCGAGCCGAGCCCGCCGGCGCCGATCACCAGGACACGCGCGGCCTTGAGCCGCTCCTGCCCGGCCTCGCCGATCTCCGGCAGCACGGTCTGGCGGCGGTACCAGAGGCGCTCGTCGGCGGTGAGCGGAAGCGACCGGCTCATGACGCGGCTCCGGGTTCGAGATGGGCCCGCGCCGCCGCGCGGATGCGGCGCACGACGAGGTGCAGGCCGTTGGCGCGGCTCGGCGCGAGGCTGCGCCCGGTGAGCAGGCGATCGATCACCGCCGGCTCGTGCGCGAGGATCGCCGCGGGCGGGCGGTCGTCGTAGAGGCGCAGCACGAGGGCGAGGAGCCCGCGCATGAGAGCCGAATCCGACTCGACACCGATCCGCAGCCGGCGCGTCGCGGGATCCCCCTGCACGACGACCCAGACGAGCGACTGGCAGCCGGCGACGCGGTTCTCCTCGCAGCAGGCCTCCCCCGGCAGCCGCTCGATCGCCCGGCCGAGCGCGACGAGGTGGGCGGCGCGGGCGGAGAAGTCCGCGAGGGCGTCGAACTCCGCCTCGATGGCGTGCTCGACCGCCTCGATCGGCTCGGCCTCGAGGGTCGCGCCCATCGCCCCCGCCCTCAGCCGCGCGCCGCGCGGGCGATGCGCCCGCCGGTCATCGGCTCGGGCGCGCCCGTCGTCTCGGGGAAGGAGAGCGGCATCCCGCGCAGCGCGCGCACGGCGAGATAGGCGAAGCACTCCGCCTCCACCGCGTCGCCGCGCAGGCCGACCTCCTCGGCGGGGACGATCGCCGCGCGGGTGCGCCGCTCGAGCTCGCGCATCAGCGCGGGGTTCTTGCGCCCGCCGCCGCAGACGACGAGCCGCTCGGGGCGGGTCGGCAGGATGTCGAGGCCGCGCGCCACCGTGCCTGCGGTGAAGGCGGTGAGCGTCGCCGCGCCGTCCTCGAGCGAGAGGCCGTCCGCCATGTCGGCGGTGAAGTCGTAGCGATCGAGGGACTTCGGGTACGGCGCGGCGAGGAAGGGATGCTCCAGCGCCCGTGCGAGCCGCTCCTCGTCGACGCGGCCCGCGAGCGCCAGCGCCCCGTCCACGTCCATCTCGCCGCGGCCGTGGCGGATGATCCAGTCGTTGATCGGACCGTTGGCGGGGCCGGTGTCGAAGGCGTGGAAGTCGTCCGCGCCGTCCCACCAGGTGATGTTGGCGACGCCGCCGAGGTTGAGCGCGGCGGTCCCCGGCCCGGCGTCGATCTTGCGCAGCAGCGCCGCGTGATAGCTCGCCGAGAGCGGCGCGCCGTGCCCGCCGGCGCGCATGTCGGCGGTGCGGAAGTCGTAGACGACGTCGACGCCCAGCCGCTGCGCCATCAGCGCGCCGTCGCCGAGCTGGCGGGTGTCGCCGGGGCGGCCGGGCTCGGGCGCACGATGCAGCACGGTCTGGCCGTGGAAGCCGACCGCCGCGACGTCCGCGGGGTCGAGTCCGGTCTCGGCCATGAAGTCCGCCACCGCCTCGGCCTGGGCCAGGGTGAGCGCCCGCTCGGCCTCGGCGAAGATCGCCGGCTCGGGTCCCTCGAAGCGCCAGGCCAGCGCCGCGCGCGTCGCCTCGGCGAGGAGCGCGCGGATGTCGGTCTTGTAGGGCGCGAGACGCCAGGCGCCGAACTCCACCGCCCGCTCCCCGTCGGTGCGGATCGAGGCGACGTCGATCATCCCGTCGAGTACCGTTCCCGTCATCAGGCCGATGGCCCAAACCGGCTGCATGCGCGTCTCCCCGAACCCCGCCGCCCCGCGACTGGAAGGCGCCCGGCCGCGGCGGCGTGCGGCCGGGCGCCGAAACGATCAGGCGACCGCGAGGCGGTGCTTGGCGTGGATCGACCCCTCCGGCTTGCGGCAGGTCCGGCAATGGCCGGCGGCGCAGCGACCCTCGCGGTCGAGCCGCGCGCGGAAGTCGAGACCTCGGGCGAGCACCGCCTCGGCGCTCTCGTCGAACAGGTTGCCGATCACGCCCTCACGGCCGTGGCTGATGACGCAGATCGAGACCTTGCCGTCCGGCGCGAGGCACATCGTGTGGCCCGCCCAGAAGCACGCGCCCTGCGGCACCGGCAGGCGCGGGTTGACGTCCTGCATCATGCGCTGGTGCAGGCGATCGTCGGTCTCGAGGTCCGAGAGGCTCATGACCGGGTGGTGCGCGCCGCCGGGCAGGAGCGGCGTCACGAGCACGTGGTCGTCGACCTCCCCGAGCAGCGAGACGAAGCGCGGGTCCCAGCTGTCGCGGGGCTCGCCGAGATCGATCTGGTAGACGCCGATCTCGACGTGATCCGCTCCCCGGCCCGACCGGCGCGCCTCCTCGAGCAGGGTCTCGAGCCCGCGCAGGGTCTTCTCGAAGGTGCCGGCGCCGCGGTTGAGGTCGTGGGAGAGCGCGTTGCCGCCGTCGATCGAGACGAAGATCTTGTGGCGCACGGGGACGGCGAGGATGCTGCGGACGCGCTTGCGCGTCAGCATCGTCCCGTTGGTGTGCCATTGCAGCTTCACGTCGGGGAGCGCCGCGCGGGTCACCGCCAGAAGCTCCTCGAATCGCGGGTTCATCAGCGGCTCGCCCCGCCAGTTGAGGTGAATGCCCTTCACCTCGAGCGCTGGCGAGGCCGTGAGCTTCGCGAGCGCGGCGTCGAGGTCCTCCGGCTCGAGGTCGAGCTTGCCGTGGCTCTGCTTGGTGTAGCACAGCCGGCACTCGAGGTTGCAGCGCGTGGTCGGATCGAGCCACAGCCAGATCGGCTGCGGATCGCGATGCCGGCCTCCGTCGGCGTGGGACATGCGTCCGTCCTCCGCATCAAAGTGGTGCCATACTGGTATGATATGATCCAGTTGGCAAGATGATCCCGTCACGCGCCGCATCACCGCCGCGCGCGCCTGCTCGTCGCCATCCCGAGCCCCTTATTTCATAAGGCTAGCAGGCGCACGCAGCGGCGAGAGCCGACATCGTGCGCAGCTGCGCCCCCTCGGGAATTCACGCGCATTATTCTGTGTTCGCGCGCTCTACTCTACCTCTGCTAGCCTACCGAACACGTACCACTACGTCAACCCGGAGATGTCGCCGATGTCCCGTCCGCCACCCGGCGGGCGAGCACGCCGCCGTCCGCCTAGCCGACGACGATCCCGACGGCGGCGCGCTCGGCCGCGGTCCGCGGGTAGTAGAGCGGCACGCACCAATGGTTCTCGGCCACCCAGTCGGTGTTCGGGAGCGACACGTCCCGGCCGAAGATGCGGTGGCAGGGCAGCTCGTAGACCCGGCCCGTGGAGCGGGCGATCGGCTCGAACACGACATACTTGTACAGCCCGCTCGTCATGCCCTCGGGCAGGCTCAGGCGGCTCGGGTGGCGCGCATCGAGCACGGTGCGGGCGTAGGCGTTCTTCCACGCCACGATCTCGGGCAGGCGCTTGACCTGCACGACGCCGAGCGCGGCGCGGAACTCGTCGAGCCGGTGGTTCATGCCCTGCACCCGGTAGCGCGAGCCGCGCCCGTAGTCCCGGTAGGAGCGCAGGTGCGCGATCAGGCCCTCGTCGGCGCCGACCGCGATGCCGCCCTCCCCCGTCGAGACCGTCTTCGTCGCGTAGAGCGAGTAGATCCCCGCGAGGCCCCAGCTCCCCGGCTTGGCCCCGTTCCAGGAGGCACCGGCCGCGTGCGCGCAATCCTCCAGGAGAACGATGCCCTCGGCCCGGCAATACTCGGCGATGCGGGCGACGTCGAAGGCGATGTGGCCGCCGATGTGGACGATCCAGGCCGCCTTGGGCCGGCACGCCTGCGCCTTCGCGACGAAGTCCTCGAAGGAGCCGCAAAGGTCGGTGCGGTTGCAGTCGTAGAAGACCACCTCGGCGCCTGCGTTCAGCGCCGCGCGCGGCGTCGCGAGGAAGGTGTTGGAGGGGCACAGCACGGTCTCGCCCGCGACACCGACGTAGTCGAGCACCGCGGCCGCCGCCCCGGCCCAATTGTCGAAGGCCACCGCGGGCAGGTCGTTCAGCGCGCTCCACGCCGCTTCCAGCTCGGCGATCTCGTCGCCGTGGCTCCAGCGGCTCGAGCGCAGGACCCGTCGCCAGCGCGCCATCACCTCCTCCTCGTCGCGCTCGTCGAACGCGACGGTGAAGGGCAGGTCCGGCACGGGGTCCCGCGCCAGGTCCTGCGGGGCTGTGTGGTCGATCATGGCACGGTGCTCCGATGCGCTCACAGGACGGTATCCTCGCCGCCGACGCCGAGCAGCGCCGCGCCGAGCGCACGGGCCTGGGCCTCGACCTGGTTCGCGGCGTGCTGGCGCGCGGCGGCGATGTCGGCGGCGTAGCGGCCGAACGGATGCGCGCGCGACAGGCCCGAGGCGCCGCAGGCCTTGAAGAGGCGCGCGGCCAGGAGCGTGCAGCGCTCGGCGCATCGCGTCGCCTGGAGCCGGTAGAGCATCCGGTCGGCGACGGGCGCCTGCACGCCCCGCTCGGCATGCGCCATCAGCCGCGCGAAGTTGATGCGCATCATCGTGGCCATCTCGTCGATCGCCGCGCGGGTCTCGCCGGCGACCTGCTGGGCCACGGGATCGTGCGCGATCGCCTGCCCGGTGACCGCGACGCGCGCGCGCGAATGCTCGAGGAAGGCGTCGAGGAAGCCCTGGAGCGCCCCGATCGCCGGCGTGGTGATGTTGCGGAAGAGGAGCTGCGGCAGCGGCAGCCGGTAGAGGGGCGCCGTGCCGACGGCGAGCCCGGGGCTCGTCCCGGCGAAGCGGTCCGCGTGGCGATGGGCGCGGTGGGCCGGCACGAAGACGCTCTCGACGCTCACGTCCTGGCTGCCCGTGGCGCGCAGGCCCGTCGTGTCCCAGGTCCGGTGGATCGCGACGTCGCCCCGCGGCACGAGGAAGACGCGCAGGTCCGGCGGGCCGTCCGGATGCGCCACCTTCCCGGCCAGGAGCAGCCAGTCGCAATGATCGGCGCCGCTGGCGAAGCCCCAGCGGCCGGAGAGCCGCACGCCGCCCGCGACCGGCTCGGCGACGCCGGTCGGCATGTAGGAGCAGGCCATCAGGGCATCGGGGTCCGTGCCCCAGACGTCGTCCTGGGCGGCCTCGTCGAAGAGCGCGAGATGGAAGGCGAGCGTGCCCATGACGCCCTGCAGCCAGCCCGTCGACATGTCCGCCTCCGACAGGGCCATCTGCACGGCGAAGAAGGTCTCGGGCGCGGCCTCGGCGCCGCCGTACCGGGCCGGCTGGAGCAGCCGGAAGAGCCCCGCGTCGCGCAGGGCGGCGATCACCCGATCCGGCAGCCGCGCCGCCCGCTCGCCCTCGCCGGCGCAGTCGCGTACCAACGGGAGCAACGCGCGCGCCCGCGAGACGGGATCGGCGGCGGCCTGTGCCGGGAAAGCGGGATGCGTCATCGTGCACCTCCTGCCGCGGGCGCCGCGCCGATGAGCATGCCCCATCCGCGATTGCGCCGGGCCACAACGACGGTGGGCGATTGCGGCGATCTCGAGGCGCATGACCGTGCGCCAATCCGACTTCCGGTATGCTACCTTCTCAGGACCATCGGGTCTATCATGGCCCGAACGACAGCGTTCGGGAGGCCGCCGCCGTGCCCACCTTCGCGCTCAAGGGCGCCCTCGCCGACGTCGCCCAGCTGGAGGCGCGCGCCGCCGCGCTCGTCGCCATGGGCCGGCCCGTCGTGCTGGAGCTCCACACCTTCGGCGCGCGGGACGTCGACACGGCGCAGGGCCGCGCCGCCTCCCGCGCCGCCGTCGCACGGCTGCGCGAGCGCGCCCCGGACGCGCGCCTCGTCCTGCACGTGCCGGTCCAGCAGGTGCCGATCGTCACGGAGGTGTTCTTCGACGTCGGCCAGTGCGAGCGGGCGATCGCGCTCGCCGGCGAGATCGGTGCGGAAGCGCTCGTGATCCACCGCTACGGCGCGCTCGTCCTGGGGAACCGGCCGCCGCGGATCGGCTCGAAGGCGGAGGCGGTGGCACGCTTCGAGTCGATCGTGCGCGACCTCGCCCGCCGCGCGCCGGACCTGACGTTGCTCGTCGAGAACATCGGCCACTACGCGCTCCTGCCGCGGGACGGGACGAGCTTCCTCGCCGGGCCGATCGATCACTTCTTCCCCTGGGAGATCGCCGCGTTCCGGGATTTCTGCGCGCGCGAGGGGATCGGCAACGTCGCGCCCTTCGTCGACGTCGCGCACGCGACGCTCTCGTCGAACCTGTTCAACCGCAAGCGCGCCTGCCCCGCGGCCCTCGCCGGGGACCCGCGCGCGGCCTGGATCGACGCCGACGATCTCGACCGGGCGGCACGTCTCCACCCGTTCGACTTCGTCGATCCGGCGATGCCCTGGCTGCACGTCTCGGACGCGGTGCTCCTCGGCGTGGCGGAGGTCGCCGATCCGACGCTGCCGGAGCCGCGGCTCGTGGAGGGCATCGTCTCGGAGGGGCTGGAGATCGGGACGGGCGCCCTCCCCTTCGCCGCGCTCGCGCCCCGGCTCGGCGCGGCGGCGACGCTCGTCGTCGAGGTCGAGCCCGGGCCGGGCGAGAGCCACGTCGAGAACGGCGCGCAGGTGCGCTCCCTCGCGCGGCTCGCCGCGCTGCTCGGGGACGCGCCCCGCACCGTCGGGGACGCGTGAATTCCGCGGCGGATGATGCTAGGCCGAACGCGGAGAGCGGGCGGGCGCGCCGCGGGGCGCACGGAGGCACGATGACGAGCACGGCGAGCGCGGGGCGGGCGCGCCAAGAGGGCGGGGCGAGACCCGACGCCAAGGCCGAGATCCTCGCGGCGCTCGACGCGCGCACCGACGCGACCCCGCGCTACCTCCAGCTCGCGGGAGCGCTGCGCCACGCCATCCAGCGCGGCGTCTTCCGCGCCGACGAGGCGCTCGCCTCCGAGCGCGACCTCTCCGCCTGGACCGGCTTCGCCCGCATCACCGTGCGCCACGCCATCGAGGTGCTCCTGCGCGAAGGCATCCTCGTGCGGCGGCAGGGATCGGGCACCTTCGTCACCCGCCGCATCGAGCAGCCGCTCTCGGTGCTCGCGAGCTTCAGCGAGGAGATGTCGACGCGCGGGCGCCGGGCGGGCTCGCTCTGGCTGTCGAAGGAGGCCGCGCGCGTCTCCCCGGCGGAGGCGCTGGCGCTGGGGCTCGGCCCGCACGAGACGGTCGTGCGCCTCTCGCGGGTGCGCACGGCCGAGGACGAGCCGCTCGCCATCGAGACCGCGACGGTGCCGACCTGGGCGCTCGCCGGACCCGAGGCGGTCGACGCCTCGCTCTACGCCGCGCTGGCCGCCGCCGGCTGCCGTCCCGTGCGGGGCGTGCAGCGCCTGCAGGCGTCCCTCGCCACGGCCGAGGAGGCGCGGCTCCTCGCCGTCGCGCCGGGCTGCGCCATCCTGCGAATCGAGCGCCGGGCCTTCCTCGCCGACGGGCGCCCGGTCGAGCTCACGGTTTCGGCCTATCGCGGCGACCGCTACGACTTCGTCGCGACGCTGCGCGCCACCGACCAGGACGGCGGCTGATCAGGGGAGGCTGCGCACCGGCGCCCAATGCGGCGGCGGGACGACGGGCGCCGTGTCCGCCGCCTGGTCGGCGAAGCCGCGGGTCCGGGTGCAGACGCAGCCCGGCCGCGCGCGCTGCGGGCGGTCCACCGCGCCGAGGCAGTCCGACACGAGGTCGAGCTGGAGGCGCTCGAACCGCGGATCGAAGCGCCCCGTCAGCCAGCCCACGGCGAAGCCCGCCGCGAGCGTGCCCCCCGTCGTCGTGATCCACGAGACGGTGTCGATCTGCGGGATCGCGGTGGCGATCGGGTCCGGCCGCTCGCCGCGGGCGCGGGCCGCCTCGGCCTGGGCCTGCGCGGAGAGCCGATCGGCCGGCGACATCAGCTCCTGGGCGACCCGCACCTCGCTGATCATGCCCCGGCAGCGCGGGCACGGGTCGTCCGGCAGGAATCGCACGAGCTGCACGAGCTGCCCGGTCACGACGCCGTCCGCGCCCTCGATCAGCCCGCCGATGTCGATCGCGGGAATCGCGAAGCGCCGGGCGACGTCGGCCACCGCGAGGCGGCTCGCATGCTGGTCCGTGCAGCCGAGCAGCAGGTCCGCCCGGACCACCGCGTCGACGATCTCCGGCTGCGGCAGCTTGCCGATGTAGGCCTCGACCACGACGTCCGGCGCGAAGGCGGCGACGTGGCGGCGGGCGATCGCGACCTTCGGCACGCGGTCGACCACGTCCTGCGGCACGCTGCCGTGCAGCCGCTCGAGGTTCGAATCGCTCGCGTGGTCGGCGTCGACGACGATGAGGCGGCCGACGCCGGCGCGGGCGAGGATCGGGATCGCCGACGAGCCCGTCGCCCCGGCGCCGACGAGGGCGACGGTCGCGCGCTGGAGGCGCTGGTAGGCCTCGCGCCCGAAGGCGCTGGTGAGCCGCGCGACGCGCTCCGGCGGCATCGGCGCGGGCGGGGGACGGCGGCCCTCGGGCCAGCATACGATATCGGGGCGCCGCCCCGCCGCGACCCGCGTCACCGGGCGCCAGGAACCGCCGACGCACACCCGGCCCGAGACCGCGATCTCCGGGCCGGTGTCGCCGGTCACCCGCGAGAGGATGAGGCTCGCGAACGGCCGGCCGGGTGCGAAATCCGCGAGATACCCGACGAGGTAGTCGTCCAGCTCGTCGTCGGCGGCGCTCGGACGCGGATCGGCGCCGCCCGGGTGCGTGTGGACGAGCCCGACGGCGAGCGGGTGCTCCTCCGCCGCCAGCGCCACGTCGCGCAGCCAGCGGCCGTCGATGCGCACGGCATCGGCGGTGCCGACGACGGCACCCTCCGGCGGCGGATCGACGCCCGCCAAGGCGAGGACGAGCCCCTGCGGCGTCTCGCGCCAGCCGAGCCGGACGAAGGCGGCGCTCTCGCGGGCGTCGTCGGCGAGGAGGAGCCGCTCCAGCGCGTCGAGCTCCGGCGCGGCGAGCCGGACGAGCACGCCCGCGCTCATGGGGCGTCCGCGGCGGGCGCGCCGCCCATGACGTATTGCCGGGTCACGAGGAACTCGGCGTGCGGCGCGATCGGCGCGGGGTCGTCGAGCGCGCAGGCGACCAGCGTCCCGTCGGCCGCCTGCACCTCGACCACCGCGTTGTCGGCGGGAACCCCGAGAAGGGCCGCGATCCCCGACCCGGTGAGGCCGGGGGCGACCGAGAAGGGCCGCCGGTTGACGCGGATCTCGACGATCGCGGCCATATCGCCGGCCGGGGCGGACGTGCTATCCATGTGGTCCTATTCCGCGAGGGCGCCGGTCGCGGCGCGTCGGTCGCGACAGGGTACAACCATCGGCGGTCGTGCGCCATCCTCGCGAGGGGACCGGCGCCGCCGCAGAGGAGTGACGCGATGAGCTCGACCGGCCCCGCCGCGAACGCGCCGCCGCTCTATCTCGGCGTCGACGGCGGCGGCACCGGCTGCCGGGCCCGCGTCGAGACGGCGGAGGGCACGGTGCTCGGGCAGGGTCTCGCCGGGCCGGCGGCGACGCGCTTCGGCATCGAGCGCTCCTGGGCCGCGATCCTCCAGGCCGCCGAGGCGGCGATCGCCGAGGCGGATCTCGGCGCGGCCGAGATCGCGCGCATCCGCGCCGGGATCGGCGTCGCCGGGCTCGGGCGCAAGGGCGCGCGCGAGGCGTTCGAGGCGCTCGCGCACCCCTTCGCGTCGATCGCCTTCGCCACCGACGGCCTCGTCGCCTGCCTCGGCGCGCACGCCGGCCGGGACGGCGCCATCGTGATCTGCGGGACGGGCTCGTGCGGGCTCGGGCGCGTGGAGGGCCGCGACCTGCGGGTGGGCGGCTGGGGCTTTCCCATCTCCGACGAGGGCTCCGGCGCGGATCTGGGGCTCCAGGCCGTCCGAGTCGCCCTGCGCGCCGCCGACGGCCGCCACGAGGCGAGCCCGCTGACCCGCGAGGTGCTCGCCCGCTTCGGCGACGACCCGCTCGAGGCGGTCGCGTGGATGGATCGCGCCACGGCGACGGACTACGCCACCTTCGCGCCGCTGGTGATGCGCCACGCCGATGCGGGAGATCCCGTCGGCCGGCGCCTCGTCCAGGCGGGCGCCGAGCAGATCGACGGGCTGGTGCGCGCGCTCGTCGACCGCGGCGCGCCGCGGGTGAGCCTGATCGGCGGGCTGTCGAGCGCCGTGGAGGCCTGGCTCGCGCCGGACGTGCGCCGGCGCCTCTCGCCCGCGCTCGACGACGCCGTCACGGGCGCGATGCACCTCGCCGGCCGCCCCGCCGGCGACGCTCCGGCCTAGTGCGGCAAGTGGCTTGCAATTGGTATTATAGCGGACTACCAATAACGAAGCAGGCGGCCGGGATCCGCCGACAACGGGAGGACGAGACGATGAAGCGTTTGATCTCGACGGCGGCCCTCGTCGCCGCGATGAGCGTAGGCGCCGGTGCCGCGGGCGCGCAAGTGCTCGAGCTCGCGGTATCGGATTCCCCGGCCGGTCTCGACCCGCACATCGTGACCGCCTTCGCCTCGTTCCAGGTGGTCAACGGCACGGTCTACGAGGCGCTCACGGAGGTCGGTCCCGACCTGCGAATCCGCCCGTCGCTGGCGGAGAGCTGGGAGGTCTCCGACGACGGGACGACCTACACCTTCACCCTGCGCGAGGGCGTGACCTTCCACGACGGCTCGGCCATGACCGCCGAGGACGTGGTCGCCTCGATCGAGCGCGTCAAGTCCGAGGCCATCGGCTCGCCGCTGGCGAGCCGCGTCGCGGCCGTCGCCGGCGCCAGCGCCGTGGACGAGCGCACCGTCGAGATGACGCTCTCCGAGCCCTCCGCGCCCTTCCTCACGCAGCTCGCCTCGATCGCCATCGTGCCGAGCGCGTTCCAGGCCGATGCGGAATCGCTCCAGCAACAGCCGGTCGGCACCGGGCCGTTCGCCTTCGAGGAGTGGCAGCCGAACAACTTCATCCTGCTCGGCGCCAACGAGGACTATTGGCGCGACGGAATGCCCAAGCTGGACGGCGTGCGCTTCAACATCGTACCCGAATCCGCCACCCGCCAGGTCGGCATCGCGAGCGGCCAGTACCAGATGCTGCCGAACATCGACGCGGCGACGGCGCTGCAGCTGCAGGGCCGTCCGGGCGTTGTGCTGCAGGACACGCTCGAGCTGTCGTACACGCTCATCGGCATGAACACGTCGCAACCGCCCTTCGACGATCCGCTGGTGCGCCAGGCGGTGAACTACGCCCTCGATCGCGAGGCGATCGTCCAGGCCGCCCTGTTCGGGTCGGGCGTTCCGGCCGGCCCGCTCTCTCCGGCGCTCGAGGCGTGGGCACGCGACGTGTCGGAGTTCCCGTGCTACCAGCATTCGCCGGAGCGGGCCCGCGAGCTCCTCGCCGAGGCCGGCGTGGAGACGCCGGTGAAGCTGACGATGCTCGTGCTGCCGCGCCAGGACATCCGCGACATCGCCCAGGTGGCGCAGGCGCAGCTCGAGGCGGCGGGCTTCGAGGTGGAGCTCAACATTCCCGAGCTCGGCACCTTCGTGCAGGACTGGCGCAACTCGAACTTCGAGATCTTCGCCTCGGCCAACGCCGGCTCGGTCGATCCGGACGACTTCTTCTACCGCGCCTTCCGCACCGGCGGCTCGACGAACGTGTTCAAGTACTCCGACCCGCGCGTGGACGAGCTGCTCGAGACCGGCCGCACGGAGCGCGACGAGGCGGCGCGCAAGGCCGCCTACGACGAGCTCCAGGGCATCCTCGCCTGCGAGGGCCCGGTGGCGCACGTCGCCTACGGCCAGCTCTACACGGCGACGCGCGAGGGGCTCTCGGGCTTCGAGATCATCGCCAACCGCTCGCTGTCGACCCTCGCCGAGACGTCCACCGCGCAGTGAGACGCGTCGCCCACGGGCGGCCGGCCGGCCCCGCGCCGGCCGGCCGCCCCTCTCGCCGGGACACGGGATGCGCCGCTCCTTCATCCTCTCGCGCCTGACCGACCTCGTCGTCGTGCTCTTCGGCGTGTCGGTGATCACCTTCCTGATGATCCGCCTCGTCCCCGGCGACGCGGTCGCGATCATGCTCGGCGCCAACGCGGAGGTGACGCCGGAGCGGATGGACGAGCTGCGCGCCCGCATCGGCCTCGACCAACCGATCGTCGTGCAGTACCTCCACTGGATCGGCGGCGTCCTCACCGGCGATCTCGGCCAGTCGCTGTGGACCCGCCGTCCGGTGATCGACGAGATCGCGGTGCACATCTGGCCGACGATCCAGCTCGCCGGGCTCTCGCTCGTCATCGGCGCGGCGCTGGCCGTGCCGCTCGGCGTGCTGATGGCGCGGCTGCGCGGGCGCGGCTGGGAGATCGGGCTGCAGATCGGCTCGGTGGCGGGGCTCACCGTTCCGTCCTTCTGGCTCGGGATCATGATGATCCTGGCGCTCACCACGCTCGCGCCGGGCGTGCAGATGCTGGGCTACGTGCCCTTCTCGCAGGATCCGCTCGGCAACCTCGCCCGCCTGATCCTGCCGGCGATCGCGCTCGCGCTGCCGATCCTCGCCAACCTCGCCCGGCTCGTGCGCTCGGCCATGCTCGACGCGCTCCAGCAGGACTACATCCGCACCGCCCGCGCCAAGGGCGTGTCGGAGCGGGCGATCCTCTACAAGCACGCGCTGCGCAACGCGCTGATCCCCTTCGTGACGTCGGTGGGCATCATGACCGGCTACCTGCTCTCCGGCGCCATCGTCGTGGAGCAGGTCTTCGCCATACCCGGGCTCGGCCGGCTCCTGCTCGGCGCCATCGCCGAGCGCAACTATCCCCTCCTCCAGGCGACGATCCTCCTCGTCACCGTGGTCTTCGTGGCGGTGAACTTCGTCGTCGACCTCGTCTACGCCTGGATCGACCCGCGGGTGAAGACCTGATGGCCTCGGCAGCTCCCGCCACCGCGCGGCGCCGGCCGCCGACCGTGCTCATCGTCGCCTCCGGCTTCCTCGCCGCGACCGTTCTACTCGCGCTCGCGGCACCGCTCGTCGCGCCCTACGATCCGCTCGCCCAGAGCGTGATGGCGCGGCTGCGCGGCCCCGGCGCCGCGCATTGGCTCGGCACCGACCAGTTCGGCCGCGACCTGCTCACGCGCATCCTCTACGGCCTGCGCGCCTCCCTCGCGATCTCCTTCGGCGCGGTGGGGCTGGCGCTGCTCGTGGGCGGCACGCTCGGCCTGATCTCGGCCTACTATCGCGGCTGGACGGAACGCATCGTCATGCGCGTCATGGACGTGCTCTTCGCCTTCCCGGTGATGCTGCTCGCCATCGGCATCATCGCCGTGCTCGGCCCCGGCGCGACCACCACCGCGGCGGCGATCGCGATCGTCTACACGCCGATCTTCGCGCGCCTCCTGCGCGGCCCCGCGCTCGTCGTGGCGACGAGCGACTACGTGATGTCGGCGCGCTCGATCGGGGCCTCGGACGCGCGGATCATCGCGCTGCACATCCTGCCCAACCTCGCCAGCGTCGTGCTCGTGCAGATGAGCCTGCTCATGTCCACCGCGATCCTGGTCGAGGCCTCGCTCTCGTTCCTCGGGCTCGGCACACAGCCGCCGACGCCTTCGCTCGGCATGATGCTGGCGGAAGGCCGCAACTTCCTGCTGCTGTCGCCCTGGTCGGCGGTGTTCTCGGGCCTCGCGATCCTGTTCGTCGCCTTCGTGCTCAACTTCTTCGGCGACGTGCTGCGCGACCAGCTCGATCCGCGGCTGCGCTAGAGCATCATCCCAGCGAGTGGAGTCCGGTCGCGGGAAAATGATGCGAAAAATCGAGAATCTAGAGCGCCCGACCCGACCCCGTCGGGTCGGAAGGCGCTCTAGCGCTGCGCGTCAGCGGGCGGCGACGCGGTGTACGGGCGCCGCCTCCTGGAGTGCTTCGGCGGCCGGCAGGACGCGCTTCAGGATCTCGGCGAGGCCGACGATGCCGCGCACGCGGTCGTCCTCCATCACGACGGCGAGCTGGACGCTCGCCGCGCGCATGCGCGCGAGCGCCTCGTAGACGGGCGTCTGCGCCGCGAGCATGAATGCGGGGCGTGCGCTCTCCCGTGCGCAGTGGTCATCCGGCAGCAGCAGGGTGTCGCGCACGTGAACCACCGACGGCGCTCCGTCGGCGTCGAGCATGAGGATGCGCATGTGTCCCGACTGCAATGCGGCGGCGCGCACGGCGGCGACGGTCGCCTCCGAGGTCACGTGCATCGGCGCCGCCCCGGGCGCCACCAGGGCGTCGATCCGCAGGGTTCCGAGGTCGATGAGCCCGGAGATCTGCCGCTGCACGCCCGGCTCGAGCGTACCGACCTTCGCCGAATGTTCGACCAGCTGCCGAATGGTCGCGATGTCCCGCCCGCCGACCGCGGCGCTCTCGACCGGCTCGACCCCCGACGCCTTCACGAGGCGGTTGGCGAGAGCGTTCACCCGGCTCAGCAGCGGCCTGAGCAGCCAGATGTACCCCCGCGAGACGACGCCGATGGCCAACGCGGATCGTTCGGGGTGCGCGATCGCCCAGGACTTCGGCGCCATCTCGCCGATGACGAGATGCAGGAACGTCACGACGAACAGCGAGAGGGCGAACGCCGCGCCGCCGCCGGCCCATTCCGGCGCGCCCCACGTCGTGAACAGCGGGTCGAGCCAGCCGTCGACGGCCGGCTTCGTGATCGCGCCGAGGGCGAAGGTGCAGGCGGTGATGCCGAGCTGCGCCCCGGCGAGCATCAGCGTCAGGTCGTTCATGCCGCGCAACGCGGCGCGTGCGGAGCGGCTTTCCCCGGCGAGCGCTTCGAGGCGTTGCCGCCGGGCGCCGAGGAGCGCGAACTCGATGACGACGAAGAACGCGCTCGCGGCGATGAGGGCGATGGTCGCGAGCGTGACGATCAGCGGGTCGGTCATCGCTCGCCCTCCCCGATCGCCGACTCGACCAGCCGCACGCGGACCTCGGTCGGGACGTGGCGCTCGACGCGCAGGACATCGACCTCCAGCCGCTGCCGCACCGGATCGTCGGAGACGAGCTCGGCGGGGTCGACGGGCAGGTCGATCGTGACCGTGTCTCCTTCCGCCGGCAGGGCGCCGAGTTCGGAGATGAGCATGCCGGCCACGGTCTCGACGTCGCCACGCGGCAGATCGTACCCGATCGCGCGCTCGACCTCGTCGAGATGCACGTCTCCGCTCATGATCCAGACGCCGTCCCCGTCGGACGAGACGGGATCGCGGGCCGCGACGTCGTGCTCGTCGGTGATCTCGCCGACGATTTCCATGGCGAGGTCCTCGATCGTGAGCACGCCGGCGAAGCCGCCGTATTCGTCGATGACGCAGGCGAGCTGGTTGTTGGTGCGGCCGAGTTGGGTGAGGGCGTCGGGCAAGGCCATCAGCGTCGGCAGCACCGACGCGGGCCTCATCACGGAGGCGACGGTCTCTCCGGTCCGCCCCTCGGCGAGGCGGGCGAGCACGTCGGCGAGGTGAACGACGCCGACCGGCGTGTCCTCGTCGTCGATCACCGGGTAGCGCGAGTGGGACCGCGCCATCAGCTCGCGCAGATCGTCGAGCGTCGTCTCCGGGTGCACCCAATCGACCTGAGATCGCGGGATCATCGCGTGCTCGACGTCGCGGTTGGGAAAATCGAGGATGCGGTCCAGCATGATCGAGAGTTCGACCGGCAGATCTCCGCTCTCGCGCGAGTCGGCGATGATGCGCGGCAGATCGTCCGCCGAGGCGCTGACGTCGAGGTCGTGAACCGGCTCGATGCGCAGCGCCCGCAGCAGAAGGTTCGCGGACTTGTCGAAGAACCCGATCAGCCAGCCGAAGACCGTGAGGTAGACGAGGGTCGAGCGGGCGAGCCCGCGCGCGAGCGGCTCCGGGTTCGCGATGGCGAGGTTCTTCGGGTAGAGCTCGCCGAAGATCATCTGAATGATCGTGGCGGCCACCAGGGCCAGCACCGTCCCGGCCGCGATACCCACCTCGGTCGGGACTCCGACCCCGCCGAGCAGCACGCCGAGCGATCGGCCGACCAGCGGTTCGGCCACGTAGCCGACCAGGAGGCCGGTCACCGTGATGCCGAGCTGTGCGCCCGACAGCATGAAGCTCGTGCGCCGCGTCACCGCGAGCGCGCGTTCGGCCGAGACATCGCCCGTGGCCGCCCGCGTCGCGAGACGCGTGCGGTCGACGGCCATGTAGGCGAATTCCTGAGCGACGAAGTATCCGTTCGCGGCGATGATCGCCAGGATGACCAGGATACCGAGGAGGAGAACGATAATCGGTTCGATCACGGCGCGATGGCCTCGTGCGAGGCCGACACGGGTCGAGTACTTGCTGGCGGGTGGTCCACGGCGTGTATGACGCCTCCTGGGAGAGATCCGGCGCGCATATGGCGACGGAACATGGCGGCGTCAAGGCGGGGCCGTCGGTCCGAACGCCCGCGCGGCCTCACGCGCCCGCCCGCGTCTCCCGCCGGATCACCGCGCCGCAGCGCACCAGCTTGCGGTCGAGTTCCTCGTAGCCGCGGTCGAGGTGGTAGACGCGGCTGACCACCGTCTCCCCCGCGGCCGCCAGCCCCGCGATCACGAGGCAGACGGACGCGCGCAGGTCGGTCGCCATCACCGGCGCGCCCTTGAGGCGGCGGCCGCCGCGCACGAGCGCGGAGGTGCCCTCGAGCCGGATGTCGGCGCCGAGCCGGGCGAGCTCGGGGACGTGCATGAAGCGGTTCTCGAACACCGTCTCGCGCACCAGCGCAGCGCCCTCGGCGACGCTCGCGAGCGCCATGTACTGCGCCTGGAGGTCGGTGGGGAAGCCGGGATAGGGCTCGGTCGTGACGTCGACGCCGCGCAGCGGCCCGCTGCCGTCGACCATCAGCCCGCGATCGGTGGGGAAGAGCCGCACGCCGGCGCTCTCGAGCACCTCGCCGACGACGGCCAGATGCTCGAGGTGCGCGCCCGACAGCTCGAGCCGCCCGCCGGTGATCGCGGCGGCGATGGCGTAGGTGCCGGCCTCGATCCGGTCCGGCACGATCTCGTGGCGGGCCGCGCGCCACATGGTCGGGCCGGATACGCGGATCCGGTGCGTGCCCGCGCCCTCGATCGTCGCGCCCATGGCGTGGAGGCAGGCGGCGAGGTCCTGCACCTCGGGATCGCGCGCGGCGTTGAGGATCTCGGTCTCGCCGCGCGCGCGGGTCGCGGCCATGATCGCGGTCTCGGTCGCGCCGACCGACGGGCTCGCCAGCACGATGCGCCCGCCGACGAGGCCGCCGGCGGGCGCCTTCGCCACGATCACGCCCGCCTCGATCCCCACCTGCGCGCCGAGCGCGGAGAGCGCCTTCAGGTGCAGGTCGACGGGCCGCGCGCCGATGGCGCAGCCCCCCGGCAGCGACACCCGCGCCTCGCCGAAACGGGCGAGCAGCGGGCCGAGCACCAGGACGGAGGCGCGCATGCGGCGGACGCTGTCGTAGGGCGCCTCGCCGTTGCGCGCCGCGGCGGCGTCGAGCACGGCCTCGTGGGGGCCGGCGCGCTCGACGTGGAGGCCGTAGCTCTCGACGAGCCGCAGCATGGTCTCCACGTCGGCGACCCGCGGCAGGCCGGCGAGCCGCACCGGCGCGTCCGAGAGGAGCGCCGCGGCGATCTGCGGCAGGGCGGCATTCTTCGCCCCGGCGATCGCCACCGCGCCCTCGAGCCGCCGGCCACCCTCGATCACGAGCACGTCCATGAAGCCCTCCCGCGCATGCCGCCGCTTGCCGCTGCGCACCCTGTGGTCCTATGGTGGTCTTCGTTCGGTGAGCCCGCCCGGCGAGCCACGACCGTCGCAGGCAACGCGCCGCGAGGCAAGACCGCAGCGCCGCTTCCCGCAGCCATTCGTCTGGAGCCGCCCATGACCGCCTTCGCCATCGCGGCCCCGCGCCTGTTCGACGGCGAGACCATCCGGGACGAGGCCGTCGTCGTCGTCGAGGACGGCCGCATCGCCGCCGTCGGCGACGCCGCGCGGGCGCAGGGCCTGCCCTGCACGCGGCTGACGCAGGGCGCGATCCTCGCGCCGGGCTTCGTCGATCTCCAGGTGAACGGCGGCGGCGGCGTCCTCCTCAACGACGACCCGAGCCCCGCCGCCGTCGAAGCCATCGTCGCGGCCCACCGCGCGCACGGGACGACGGCGCTCCTGCCGACGTTGATCAGCGACACGGAAGCGGTGCTCGACCGGCTCGTCGCCGCCGCGCCCGCGATCGCGCGCGTGCCGGGCGTGGCGGGCTTCCACGTCGAGGGTCCGTTCCTCGCGCCGAACCGCCGCGGCGTCCACCGCGCGGAGGTCCTGCGCACGCCGGGCGACGCGGATTTCGCGCGGCTCGCCCGGCTCGCGGCGATCGCGCCGACGATCCTCACGCTCGCGCCGGAGCGGCTCGCGGACGGCGCGATCGCGCGCTTCGTCGCGGCGGGCGTACGGGTCTTCATCGGCCATTCGGACGCCGATGCGGAAACGGTCGCCCGGGCGGTGGCGGAGGGCGCGGTCGGCGCGACGCATCTCTACAACGCCATGTCCCAGTCCACCGCGCGCGAGCCCGGCGTCGTCGGCGCGGTCCTCGACGACCCGCGGCTGGGCGCCGGGATCATCTGCGACGGTCTGCACGTCCATCCTGCGAACCTGCGGGGCGCCTACCGCCTGATGGGCGCGCGCCGCCTCGCCCTCGTCACCGACGCCATGCCCTCGCTCGGGTCGGCCGAGGGCGGATTCGTGCTGCAGGGGCGCCCGATCCGGCTCGAGGACGGCCGTCTCACGGCGCAGGACGGCACGCTCGCGGGGGCGCATCTCGGCATGGACGAGGCCGTGCGCAACGCCGTGCACCTGATGGGCGCCTCCCTCGTCGACACGCTGCGGATGGCGACCGCCACTCCCGCCGGCCTCGCGGGCCTCGGCGACGGGCGCGGCCGCGTCGTCCCCGGCGGCCGTGCGGATCTCGTCGCGCTCGACGCGGCGCTCGCGGTCGTCCAGATCTGGTCGCGCTAATCGTTTTCCTCATGTGGGCGAGTGCTCTAGAGAGTCGTCGTCAGCGCATGGAGGCCCGCCCGTGACCGATCTCGCCAACCGTATCGCCCGACGATTCGGCTCGCCCGCCGTCGTGATCGACCTCGACGTCGTCGCCCGCAACATCGCGCGCCTCCAGGCGGCCTGCGACGCGGCCGGCCTCGCGAACCGCCCGCACGTGAAGACCCACAAGAGCCCGATCCTCGCGCGCATGCAGGTGGAGGCCGGGGCGCGCGGCATCGCCTGCCAGAAGCTCGGCGAGGCGGAGGTGATGGCCCAGGGCGGCCTCGACGACATCCTGATCGCCTACAACATCCTGGGCGCCGACAAGATCGGCAGGCTCGGCGCGCTCCTGCGCACGACCCGCGTCATGGTCTGCGCCGACAATCCCACCGTCGTCGCCGGCCTTCCCGAGGCCGGGGCGATCGCCGGGCGGCCGCTCGGCGTCGTCGTCGAGTGCGACACGGGCCGCGCGCGCGCCGGCGTCACCACCCCCGAGGAGGCTGTGAGCCTCGCGCGCGACATCGCCTCGCGCGACGGGCTCGCCTTCGAGGGCCTCCTCCTCTACGGACCCGAGGACGCCGTCGCGCAGACGCAGGCCTTCCTCGACGCGACGCTGGCCGGGCTCGCCGCGCACGGCCTCGCCGCACGGATCGTCTCGACCGGCGGCACGCCGAACCTGCGCGATCTCGGGCGGATCGTCGGCGCGACCGAGCACCGTTCGGGCACGTCGATCTTCAACGACAGGATGATGATGGCCTGCGGCGCCGCCGGGCTCGCGGACTGCGCGCTCCACGTCGTCGCCACCGTGGTCAGCCGCGCCGCGCCCGATCGCGGCATCCTCGATGCCGGCTCGAAGACGCTCACCAGCGACACCGGCGGCGGGCTCGACGGGTTCGGGCTCGTGCGCGAGTACCCGCAGGCGCGCATCGCCCGCTTCGCCGAGGAACACGGCTTCCTCGACCTCTCGGCCTGCCCGGAGAAGCCGGAGGTCGGCGCGGTCGTGCGCATCGTCCCCAACCACGTCTGCGTCACGGTCAACATGCACGACCGCTACGTCGCGGTACGCGGCGAGGAGATCCTCGGCGAGATCCCGGTCGCCGCGCGGGGTCGCGTGTCCTGATCGGCGCGACGCGCGATCAGCGCCGGGACGCCGCCATCCGCGAGACGACCACCACGAGATAGACCGCGAACAGCAGCGCCGTCGCATACGCGAAGCCGTGCGGACGCACGAGGTCGAGCCCGCCGCCGATCACGGGAGGGCCCACCATCATGCCGACATTGTAGAGGATGACGAAGGCGGCGTTGGCCGAGGCGAGGTCGGGCCCCGAGAAGCGCGCGCCCAGATGCGCGAGCCCCACCGTGTAGAGCGCGCCGACGACGCCGCCCCAGACGAAGAGCACGGCCCAGAACACGACCGGCGTCTCGGCGACGAACGGCATCGCGAGGGAGCCCGCGACGCCGACCAGCGCGGCGGCGAGCAGCACGAGGCGCCGATCCATGCGGTCCGAGAGGAGGCCGATCGGGATCTGGAGCGCGACGTTGCCGAGCGCGACGAGGCTCACCAGGAAGGCGGCGCCCTCGGCGCTCATGCCGAGCGCGACGCCGTAGACCGGCAGGATCGCGAAGCCGCCGGTCTCCACCGCGCCGAACACGAGCGCGGCGATCGTCGCGATGGGGGCGACGAGGATCATCGAGACGACGGAGCGCGCCGGGCCGTGGCCGATGGTCGGGGAGAGGCCGCGGGCGAGGAGCAGCGGCAGCGCGGCGACGCACACCAGCAGCGCGCCGGCGATATAGGGCGCCCAGCCGCTCGTCCCCACGAGGGCGAGCACGGCGGGGCCCGCGGCGAAGCCGAGCGCGAGCACGGTCGCGTAGATGCCCATCACGAGCCCGCGC
Source organism: Salinarimonas chemoclinalis (assembly GCF_041514305.1). Classification (NCBI taxonomy): domain Bacteria; kingdom Pseudomonadati; phylum Pseudomonadota; class Alphaproteobacteria; order Hyphomicrobiales; family Salinarimonadaceae; genus Salinarimonas; species Salinarimonas chemoclinalis. The sequence goes on along the minus strand of NZ_JBGMWH010000006.1, from coordinate 66,717 downwards.
CGCCCCGGCGGCGCGACGGCGTTGATCCAGTACTCGGAGAGTACGAACAGGCAGCCGATCGCCGCCGAGAACACGAAGCGCAGCGGGAACCAGGCGGCGAAGGAGAAGAACACCTTGAAGGCGATCATCGTCGCCGCGGCGACGAAGACCGCGCCCCACAGCAGCGTCGAGACCCCGAAGCGGGCCGCGAGGCGCGGCGCGAAGGGCACGAACATCACCGCCGCGAGCCCGGCGATCGCCGTGTTCGCCCCGATGCCGATGCCCGAGACGCCCATGCGCTCCATCTCGAGCGAGAGCAGCGGGATCGACAGCGACAGGCCGACGCCGACCGCGCTGATGCAGCCGATCGCGGCGGCGATCGAGGCGACGCGCTGCCGGTCGATGCCGGGCTCGGGGCGCGCGATCTCGCTCATACCTCCTCGCGCACGAAGACGCCGCGGACCATGTGGTAGTAAGGCACCGGCAGCATCGGCGAGAAGCCGGCCTGTACCCGCGCCGCGAGCTCGTCGAGCACGACGGTGGTGACGGTCGGCAGGTCGAGCCTGCGCGCCTCGTCGAGGGAGACCCACACGAGCTCGACGAGTTCGGAACTCTCCCCCACGACGCCCTCGACCTCGTGGCAGATCGCGGCGCGATCGACGGCGAAGAAGCGCGTGTCGAAGCGCTTGGGCCGCCGCGGCGGGGTGATGGCGCGGGCGATGAACCGCAGCGCGTCGAGCTCGGGATAGACGCCCTCGCGCACGAAGTCCGCCCACGACCCCTCGATCTCGAGGTCGGGCGGGCCGTAGTCCTTCGAGCCGAGCATGAGCCCGGTCTCCTCCCAGGTCTCGCGGATGGCGGCGAGCGCCAGCGCGCGGTTCCTGCCCGAGGAGGGCCGCGTCACCCGCGCCGAGAGGGCGGCGTCCGTTCGGTCGTCGAGCATGCCGGCGGCGACCATGCGCCGGTCGCCCGGCTCGATGCGCCCGCCGGGGAACACGAACTTGCCCGGCATGAACTTGTGGCCGTCGTGACGGCGCCCCATCAGCAGCCGGGGCACGCGGCCCGATCCGTCGATGACGATCAGGGTGGCGGCGTCGCGCGGGCGCTGGTTCGCCCACGTCTGCTCGCGCTCGGCCTGCGTCAGGCGCTCCGCCAGCGCCGTCCCGGTCTCGCCCCCGATCGTTGCCCCGGTCTCTCGCCCCGTATCCCGCACCTCACCCCGTCCTTTCCCCGCCCGCACCGAATCCATGCATGCCGAGCGCGTATTGCAGGCCGACGACGGCGCCCTTGACCGGCTGCATCAAGGCGAGCGTCATCGAAAGCGTCAAGGCCGGCCAAACCGCGAGCGTCAGCCACAGGGGCCAGTCGAGGTTGGTCTCCGTGAGCAGGATCCCGTAGCCGACGATGTGGCCGACGATGAAGATCGTCACGTAGGGCGGCAGGTCGTCGGCGCGGTGGTGGTGGAGCTCCTGCCCGCAGGCGTCGCAGACGTCCGCCACCTTCAGGAAGCCGCGGAACGCGCGCCCCTCGCCGCAGGCCGGGCAGCGGCAGGCGAGCCCGCGGCGCACGCCCCGCGTCCAGGAGACGCGCCCCGGCGCCTCGGCGATCGATTCGTCCGGCATCCGCGCCTCTCCTCTCGGCCTCGCCCTCGCGCTCGCGATCGCGCCCTGTCTCGACGAGATCGCGCGCCGGCGCAAGCGCGGCCGTTGCGCGTCCCTCCGCCGCGTCCCGCGTTTGCCCCGCGGCGCGGCTGTGCTAGCGAGGAGCCCCGTTCCGAGGGGCGCCCCCCGCGCCCCGCCGCGTCGAAGACCGCTTCCCGATGGCCCTCATCCTCTCGATCTCGTCGACCTCCCACGACGCCGCGGTGAGCCTGCACGACGATTACCGCACGCTCGCCGCCGTTCCGCTCGAGCGCGTCACCCGCGTGAAGTCGGACGGGCGGCGCCTGCCGCACGAGGCCGTCGCCGAGGCGCTGACGATCGGGGGCGTCGGCGCGCGCGACGTCGACGTGCTGTGCCTCGCGCGCGGGCACATGCCCGCGCGGCTGATGCGCTTCGGGCACGATCTCCACGGCCTGCGCCGGCGTGCGCAGATCCTGCTCGACCGGCTCGCCGGGCGCGAGCGCGGGGCGGTGCTCAAGAGCGAGCTGCACACGGCCCGCACGCTCGACGCGGCGCGCCTCCTCGACGCCGCGGCGCTGATGGCGGAACTCGGCCTGCGGCCCGACACCCGGCTCCACGTCTACAACCATCACCTCGCGCACGCGCTGCCGTGCCTGTTCCACAACCCCGATTGGGAGGACGCCCTCCTCTACACGTCGGACGGCGGGGGCGACGGCGTGTGCTACTCGATCCGCTCCTTCCGCGACGGCGCGCTCGAGACGCTCTACGGCGGCGACGAGTGGGTTCTGAAGGCGCCCCGCGTCGATTCGGTCGCGCTGGCCTACGGCTACGCGACGGAGGCGCTGGGCTACAAGATCCAGCGCCACGAGGGCAAGCTGACGGGGCTCGCCGCCTGGGGCGAACCGGTGCTGCGCGATAGGCTGCGGGGGCACTTCCGGGTCGACCCCGAGACCGGCGAGATCCTCTCCGACTTTCCCTCCACCAGGGCCATGCGCCGGGCGATCTTCGCAATGGCCGAGGGCGTCTCGCGCGAGGACGTCTCGGCGTCGGTGCAGGACCTCGCCGAGGAGACGACGCTCGCCGCCGTGCGCCGGTTGCTGGAGCGGCGCCGAAGCCGCAACCTCGGCGTCGCCGGCGGGCTCTTCGCCAACGTCAAGCTCAACCAGCGCCTCGTCGAGGAGGCGGGGATCGACCGGCTGTTCGTCTATCCCGCGATGAGCGACCAGGGCCTGCCGCCGGGCGGGGCGCTGTCCTACCTGCTCGAGCGCGACGGCCTGCCCCGCTGGCTCGCGAGCCGGGCGCGGCTCGAGAGCGTCTATCTCGGGCGCGACTTCGACGCCGTCGTCGACGCGCATCTCGCGGCCGAGCCCGGCCTCGCGCGGGTGTCGGACGATCCGATCGGCGCGAGCGTCGACGCCCTCGAAAGACGCGAGGCGGTGGCGCTCTACGCGGGGCGCATGGAGTTCGGCCCCCGCGCGCTCGGCGCGCGCTCGGTGCTCGCGGCGCCCGACGACCCGAGCGTCAACCAGACGCTCAACGCCCGCATGGAGCGCTCCGAGTTCATGCCCTTCGCGCCCTTCTGCGCGGAGGAGGACGCGGACACGATCTTCGACCTGCCGGCCGGCGCGCGCTACGCGGCCGAGTTCATGACCGTGACGTGCCGCGTGCGTGCGGACTGGCGCGAGCGGCTGGCCGGCGTGACCCACGTCGACGGCACGGCGCGCCCGCAGGTGATCCGGCGCGCGCTCAACCCGACCTACTGGGACATACTCGCCGCCTGGAAGGCGCGCACGGGGCTCCCGGCGCTGATCAACACGAGCTTCAACGTGCACGAGGAGCCGATCATCGACACGCCGGCACAATGCGCCCGCGCGCTCCTCGACGACCGGGTCGACGCCGTGGCGACCCGGCGCGCGCTCTACCGCCGCAGGACCTGAGCGGCGGCGGGGGCGGGCCCCGGGGCGTCTCACCATTCCTCGCGGCGCAGGCGATTGTGCACGTCGGTCGCCGCGATCTCGCCCTGGGCCATGGCGACGCCGAGCTGGTTCAGGCCCGTCACCACGTCGCCGACGGCCCATACGCCGTCGATCCCCGTCCGCTGGTGCGGGTCGGCGGGGATGCGGCCGTCCTCGGCCAGCGCGACACCGAGGTCGGCGGCGAGGCCGGAATGCGGGCGCATGCCCATCGCCGAGTAGAGCGCGTCGACGCGGATCTCGGCGCCGTCCGCGAGCCGCACCACGACGCCGGTTTCGTCCGCCTCCCGCAGGACGGCGGCGATCGGCACCTCCACGAGGCGGATGCCGGCGGCCTCGAGGCGCGCGCGACCGCCCTCCCCGCAGGCCAGCGCCGCGCCGTTGGTGAGCGCGACGATGTCGGGCGTGTAGCCGCGCAGGAACAGCGCCTCGCCGACGCAATGGTCGCCGCGGCCGAGCACCGCGAGGCGCTTGTCGATCATCTCGTAGGCGTCGCAGATCGGGCAATGGCGCACGAGCCCCGCCTTCACGGCCTCGAAGGCGTCCGCGATCGGCGGCTCGATGTCGGACACGCCGGTGGCGAGGACGAGGGTGCGCGCGCGGGTCTCGGCGCCCGAGGCGCGCCGCAGGAGAAAGACACCGTGCGGCTCGCGCGCGATCGCCTCGACGCGGTCGACGACGGGGCGGACGCCGTGGTCCGCGAGCTGATCGCGAAGCCGGCTCAGGAGCTCGTCGCCGCCGACGCCGCCGGGGAAGGCCGGATGGTTGCGCGAGCGCGGGATCCAGCGTGCGCGGGAATTCGCGCCGTCGAGGAGCGCGATCGTCCGCCGGAAGCGGGCGAGATAGACCGCGGCCGTGAGCCCGCCGATGCCGCCGCCGACGATGGCGCAGTCGTGCGCGTCTTCCATGTCGAGGAGATCTCCGGAGGCTCGGTGCGGCGGTCGGTATCCGGCCAACGCGCGGGAGCGCGGGAACGTTCGCCGCCGCGGGCCGAAGGTCCCCCGTGTACGCGTTGCCGCACCGGAATCCGTGGAAACGGTCATTGAGGTGTTGCAAACGGAGCTTAGCCGGTTTCCTCTCTCCGGGACCCGTCCGGGTCCAAGCCCTTTCGGGAGGAAACCACCATGTCCTTCGCCACCACCCGCCCGACCCGGCGCACGCTGCTGACCGGCGCCGCCGCGCTCGGCCTCGCCGCGCCCTTCGTCTCGCGTCGCGCCTTCGCCCAGTCCGGCACCGTCAACATCTTCGCCTGGGCCGGCTACGTCACCGACGAGATGCTCGCCAAGTTCGAGGCCGACACCGGCATCCGCCCGGTCTTCACGCCCTACGGCACCAACGACGAGCTCCTCAATCAGATGCGCGCCTCGAACGGCGCGGGCTTCGACGTGATCTGGCCGACGGTCGACCGCGTGCCGAACTACGTCGAGTTCGGGCTCGTCCAGCCCATCGACGAGAGCAAGGTGATGTGGGACCGCGTCATCGCCTCCGCCGTCTCCGGCTCGGAGAACATGGGCGCCGTCGTCGACGGCGAGCGCTACCAGGTCCCGTCCGACTGGGGCACCGAGGCGCTCTCCTTCGACCGCGAGCAGGCGCCGCTCGAGTACGGCTCCGCCTCCTACGGCGACATCTGGAAGCCGGAGATGGAGGGCAAGGCGACCGTGCGCGGCCATTCCGCGCTCGTCGGGATCGGCCTGTGGCTCGAGGGCGAGGGCCGGCTGCCGCGCCCGATGCGCGAGGCCTTCGGCTCGGAGGAGGCGATGGTCGAGGTCTACGACGTCATCCTCGCCGAGGCGATCGCGCGCAAGGGCAACGTCGCGCAGTTCTGGTCGAACGAGAACGAGGCTCAAGGAGCGTTCCGCGTCAACGGCGCGGCCATCGGCCAGACCTGGGACTCGACCGCCGCCGGCCTCGCCCGCGAGGGCCTGCCGATCGGCTACATCGCCCCGAAGGAAGGCGCGCTCGCCTGGATGGAGGGTCTCTCCATCCCCTCGCAGGCCGCCAACGTCGACGAGGCCTACGCCTTCATCAACTGGATGCTGACGCCGGAAGCCGGCGCCATGTACTCGAACGCCACCTCGATCAACTCGACCGCGGCCGGCGCGGACGCGCTCCTCTCGGACGAGGCCAAGGCCTTCTTCGCCGCGGCCTATCCGGGCGACGCGCTCGACAAGCTCTGGTGGTGGCCGATCCAGGAGAGCTGGTTCGTCGCCAAGCGCAACGAGTACCAGGACCGCTTCCTGTCGGCGTGATCCGCCGGTCCTTCCCAGTAGGGGAAGGTGGCGCCGGCGAAGCCGGTGACGGATGGGGCACGCCGGAGGCGTGTTCCGCGAAGCGGAAGCCGGGGTGGGGCGCCCGACGCACCCCACCCCTAGCCGGCTTTGCCGGCATTCCCCTCCCCTACAGGGAGGGACACGACACGTTGCGCCACGCTCTCGCGTGACGTGCAAGCCACGAGACACGTCATGTCCCACTCCGTCGCACTCGAGCGCATCACCATGGCCTTCGGCGCGACGAAGGCGGTCGACGACGTCTCCTTCACCGTCGAGCCCGGGGAGTTCTTCTCGATCCTCGGGCCCTCGGGCTGCGGCAAGACGACGATCCTGCGCATGGTCGCGGGGTTCCTCGCGCCGAGCATGGGGCGCGTGCTCATCGGCGATCGCGACATGGGCGGCCTCGGGCCGAACCAGCGCCCGACCGCGATGATCTTCCAATCGCTCGCGCTCTTCCCGCTGATGCCGGTGTGGGAGAACATCGCCTTCGGGCTGGAAGCCCGGGGCGTGCCCAAGGCCGAGCGCCGGCGCCGCGCCGAGGAGCTGCTCGAGCTCATCGCGCTCCCCGGGTACGGCGATCGCAAGATCGCCGAGCTCTCCGGCGGCCAGAAGCAGCGCGTCGCCATCGCCCGCGCGCTCGCCGTCGAGCCGCAGGTGCTGCTGCTCGACGAGCCGCTCTCGGCACTCGATCTCAAGTTGCGCCAGCACATGCGCGCGGAGCTGCGCGCGATCCAGAAGCGCACCGGCGTCACCTTCCTCTACATCACCCACGACCAGTCCGAGGCGCTCGCCATGTCGGACCGCGTCGCGGTGATGAGCGCGGGCGTCCTCCAGCAGGTGGCGGCGCCGCGCACGCTCTACGAGGACCCGGCGACGCCCTTCGTCGCCCGCTTCGTCGGCGAGACGAACGCGATCGCCGGGAGGGTGGCGCACGTCGCCGACGGCATCGCCGCCCTCGACACCGCCCACGGCCGGCTCTCGGCGCGCGCCGGCGCGGGCGTCGAGCAAGGGTGCCCCGCGACGCTCTACGTCCGGCCCGAGGCGCTCGGCATCGCCGCCGCGGACGCGCCGAGCGCGCTCGGCGCGCGGGTCGAGCGGCTCGATTTCGAGGGCGCCTTCGGGCTGCTGCACGCCGTCGCTGCGGACGGCGCGCCGGTTCTGGCCGCGCTGCCCTCCACCGCGCTCGGCGCCGCTCCGGCGCCGGGAGAGGATGTGCGCTTCGCCTTCGCGCCCCGCGACGCCGTCGCGCTCGGCACGGCGCCCGGGGAGGCGTGAGATGGGCGCGCTGACCGCACGCTTCGGCGCAGGGCTGACGGGGTTCTTCGTGCTGCTCGTCGGGTTCTGGCTCGCGGGGCTCGTGCTCGCGCCGAACCTGATGATGATCGACTTCGCGCTGCGCCCCAACCTCCTGCCCGCCGACGTCGGCGGCCCGCTCGACGTCTACTCGCTCGACAACCTCGCCTATCTCGCGAACGAGCCGGTGCACCGGGACATCTTCCTCAAGACCGTCTGGGCGAGCGCGCTCGTGATGCTCGCGACCTTCGTCGTCTGCTATCCCCTCGCCTACTGGCTGGCGCAGACGGCGTCGCCCTCGGCGGCCTCGCTCGTGATGCTGGCGCTGATCATCCCCTTCTGGATCAACGAGGTGCTGCGCACGCTGGCCTGGTACATCCTGTTCGCCTTCCGTGGGCCGCTCAACGCGCTCCTCCTGAACCTCGGCATCCTCGACGAGCCGATGCGCTGGTACGGGGACGGCGGCGTGCTGGTCGGCATGGTCTACGCCTACATCCTGTTCATGCTCTTCCCGATCTACAACTCGATCGAGAGCCTGGAGAAGGCGCAGGTCGAGGCGGCGCGGGATCTCGGTGCCTCGACCTGGCGCATCCACACGCGCATCGTCATCCCCCACGCCAAGGCGGGCATCGCCACGGGCTGCGTCTTCACCTTCATGCTGGCGGCGGGGAGCTACGTGGCGCCGGCGCTGCTCGGCGCGCCGGGGAGCCGCTGGTTCACGCAGATCATCTACAACTGGTTCTTCGAGGGCGGGGACTGGAACCGCGGCGCGGCCTACGCGCTCGTGCTGCTCGTCTTGTGCCTCGCCGTGGTGCTGTTGACGCTGCGCCTGTTCCGCGTCTCGCTCACCGACGTCGCGAAGTGAGGGAGTTCGCCCGATGACGAGCGCCGTCACCCTCCCGCCCCCCGCCACCCCGGCGCCCACGCCGCTCTCCGCGCGCGCGGTCGCCGCGATCCCCGAGATCCTGTTCTGGATCTACGTCCTCGCCTTCTTCGTCTACCTGTTCGCGCCCCTCGTGGTGATGAGCGCGGCCGCCTTCAACACGAGCCGCTTTCCCACCGTGACGCCCTGGCTCGGGACGACGACCGACTGGTTCGCGCAGATGGCCGACGACGCCGCCATGTGGCGGGCGCTGTGGACCTCGGCCCTCGTCGCGCTCGGCGTCGTCGCCATCGCCGTGCCGGTCGGCACGGCCGCCGCGCTCGTGCTGACGAGCCTGCACGCGCGGGCGCGCTCGGTGCTCTACGCGCTGATGGTCTCCCCCCTGCTGACGCCGGGCGTCGTCATCGGCATCGCGACGCTCGTGCTCTGGCGCCAGATCGGGGTCGGCGGCGGGCTCCTGCTGATCGTGCTCGCCCAGGCGAGCTTCATCTCGGCCTACGTGATGCTGATGGTGGCCGCGCGCCTGCAGCGCTTCGACCGCACGCTGGAAGAGGCCGCGCTGGGGCTCGGCGCGACGAAGCTCATGGTCTTCCGCCGCGTGCTGCTGCCCTTCCTCAAGCCGGCGCTCCTCGCGGCGGCGCTGCTCGCGACGCTCCAGAGCGTCGAGAACTACAACACGACCCTGTTCGTGCGCGGCTTCGAGACGCCGCTGACCGTCTACATCGCCACCAAGGTCCGCACGGGCCTGACCCCCGCGGTCAACGCCCTGGCACTGGTGATGATCGCGATCACGATCGCCGGCGCGCTCGCGTGGGAGATCGCCCGGCGGCTCGAGGCGCGCCGCGGCGCGGCCACGGCCGGGTCTTGACCCTCTATGGAGAGGGCGGGCCCCGGTGCTCCAGCCCCCGCGCCGGAACATCGCCCCGCCCACCAACCGGATTCCCCTTCGCGGGCGGATGCTCTAGAACCGTCCCCTGTTCATCGTCGCGGACGCGACGCATCTCGTGAAGGGTCCCATGCGCGTGATCGGGCTCGCCGGCTGGAGCGGCGCGGGCAAGACGACGCTTCTCGCCAAGCTCATCCCGGCCCTCGTCGCACGCGGCGTCGAGGTGTCGACGGTGAAGCACGCCCACCACGCCTTCGACGTCGACCATCCTGGCAAGGACAGCCACACGCACCGCACCGCGGGGGCGCGGGAAGTGCTCGTCGCGTCGGGCCGGCGCTTCGCCTTGATGCGCGAGTACGCGCCGAACGAGGAGGAGCCACCGCTCGGCGCCCTGCTCGCGCGGCTCACGCCGGTCGATCTCGTCATCGTCGAGGGCTTCAAGGCCTGGGGGCACCCCAAGATCGAGATCTTCCGGGCGGCGAACGGCAAGCCGCCTCTCCACGGGCGGGCGCCCGCGGTGCGGGCGATCGCGAGCGACGTCGCCCTGCCGGACGCACCCGTCCCCGTCGTGCCGCTCGACGACATCGACGCCATCGCCGAGATCGCGCTTCGCGAGGCGGTCGACCGCGACGCCCTCGTCGCAGACCTCGCGAGGGCGGCCCCGCCCGCCCGGCTGAAGCCGGCGCGCGCCTGAAGGAACGAGACCGATGGCCCAGCTCTCCGACGATTGCTTCGCCTTCGGCGGCGCGCTGATGCGGGTCGACGAGGCGCGCGCGCTCATCGCGGCACGGCTCGCGCCCGTGACCCGCGTCGAGCGGGTGGCGCTCGCCGAGGCGGACGGGCGGGTGCTCGCCGACGACGTGAGCGCCCCGATCCCGCTGCCGCCCTTCTTCAACGCGGCGGTGGACGGATACGCCGTCGCCCACGCCGACCTCGCGCGGGGCGGCGAGACGCGGCTCCCGGTCGCGGGCCGCCTGCCCGCCGGCGCGGCGCCCGGCGTGGGCGGGCCGCAGGGTACGGCGCTGCGCATCTTCACCGGCGCGGCGATGCCGGACGGCTTCGACACGGTGTTCATGCAGGAGGACGCCGTGCGCGAGGAGGGCGACGTCGTCCTCCCCGCGGGCTTGAAACGCGGCGCCAACGCGCGGCCCGCCGGCGAGGACATCGAGGCGGGCGCCCTCGCGCTGCCGGCCGGCCATCGCATCGGCCCGCGCGGCCTCGCGCTCCTCGCCGGGCTCGGCATCGCCGACGTGGCGGTGCGCGCCCCGTTGCGCGTCGGTGTGTTCTCCACCGGTGACGAGCTCGTCGCACCGGGCGAGCCGCTCGGGCCGGCGCGGCTCTACGACGCCAACCGCTTCATGCTCCTCGCGCTGGCGCGCCGCGCCGGCTGCGACGCGCGCGACCTCGGCATCCTGCCGGACCGGCGCGAGGCGGTCTCCACCGCGCTCGCCGCGGCGGCGCAGGACGTCGACATGCTGATCACGTCGGGGGGCGTCTCCACCGGCGAGGAGGACCACGTCAAGGCGGCGGTGGAGGCGGCCGGCGCGCTGACCTTCTGGCGGGTCGGCATCAAGCCGGGCCGGCCGGTGGCGCTCGGGGTGTTGAAGGGCAAGGCCTTCATCGGCCTGCCGGGCAACCCGGCCGCGGTGCTCGTGACCTTCGCGATGCTGGCGCGCCCGCTGATCGCGCGGCTGTCGGGGGAGGCCTGGCGGCCGCCGACCGCCTTCCCCGTGCGCGCCGGCTTCGCCTACGCGAAGAAGGCGGGGCGGCGCGAGTACGTGCGTTGCACACTCGCGCCGGACGCGGCGGGCGGCCTCGTCGCCCGCAAGCACCCGCGCGAGGGCGCGGGGGTGATCACGTCGCTGACGCAGACGAGCGGGCTCGTCGAGCTCGCCGAGGACGTGACGCGCGTCGCGCCGGGCGAGACGGTGGCGTTCCTGCCCTGGTCCGCGCTCGCCTGAGCCGCCTCAGCTGCGGGAGGAGTACCAGTCCGTACCGACGAGATTGTGGCCCGGATCGCCGACACGCGCGCCGTTGGTGGCGTACGCGTCCGCGGCGGTGGACTGATACGTCGTCTCGAGCAGCCAGGCCGCGCCGACGGCGACGACGAGGGCCACGACGAGAGAGGCGAGGAAGGCTTTCATCGGGGTGTCCTCCCGGGCGGTTTCGATCCTCCATCCATGCCGCGAAACGGCACCGCTTTCAAGACGTCGCACCCCGATCCGGAACGCTTCCGGCCTACCCGGCGCCCGCCAGGAGCCGCTCCGCCTCGGCGATGTCCTCCGGCGTGTTGGCGTTGAAGAACGGGTCGATCGGCTCCGCCGGCCAGGAGGCGTGCGCGATGCCGTGGCGGGCGGTCCAGCGGTCGATCTTGCGCATGTCCTCGACGACGAGCGCCCGGCGCAGATCCTCGCGCAGGTCGACCCGCCAGAGCGCATTCGTCGGGTGCGTGCGCCCGCCGCTCTCGGCGCATGCGAGCGGCGTGCCGGCCTCGGCGCGCGCGGCGTGGAGGCGCGCGACGAAATCGTGCGGGACGAAGGGCGTGTCGGCGGCGAGCGTCGCCACGAAGGCGATCTCCGGCCGGTTCGCCGCCGCCCAGTCGAGCCCGGCGAGCACGCCCGCGAGCGGCCCGGCGAAGCCCTCGACGGTGTCCGCCACCACCGGCAGGCCGGTCTCGGCGAACCGCGCCGGATCGCCGTTGGCGTTGAGCACGAGCCCGTCGCATTGCGCGGCCAGCCGCTCGATGGCACGATCGAGGATGGTGCGCCCGCCGATCGTCCGCAGCGGCTTGTCGCCGCCGCCCATGCGCCGCGCGAGCCCGCCGGCGAGGAGGACGCCGAGGGTCGGGGCGAGGGTGGCGGGATGCATCTCAGTCGTCACCGCCGGCTCCCTCCTTCGACCCCTTGCGGCGAGACTTCGCGCTCTCGTCCGCGACGTAGGCGAGGTCCTGGTCGAACACGATCCGCTCCTCGCCGGCCAGCGCCACGAAGCGCTTGCCGCGCGCGCGCCCGATCAGGGTGAGCCCCGTGCGCCGCGCCAGCTCGACGCCCCAGGCAGTGAATCCCGAGCGCGAGACGAGGATCGGGATGCCCATGCGCACGGTCTTGATCACCATCTCCGAGGTGAGGCGGCCCGTCGTGTAGAAGATCTTGTCGGCGCCGCTCTCGCCGTGGCGGTACATCCAGCCCGCGATCTTGTCGACGGCGTTGTGGCGCCCGACGTCCTCCATGTAGACCAGCGGCTCGTCCGCCCGCGCGAGCACGCAGCCGTGGATCGCCCCCGCTTCCAGGTAGAGCGAGGGCGTCGTGTTGACGGCGTGGGTGAGGCGGTAGAGCCAGGAGGTGCGCAGGGGCGCCTCGGGCAGCACGATCTCGTCGAGCGCCTCCATCAGGTCCCCGAAGGCGGTGCCCTGGGCGCAGCCGGAGGTCTGGGTGCGCTTCTTCAGCTTGTCCTCGAAATTCGTCTCGCGCTCGGTCCGCACCACGACGACCTCGAGATCCTCGTCGTAGTCGACGCCGGTGACGACGTCGTCGGGCTTGAGCATGTTCTGATTGAGCAGGTAGCCGATCGCCAGGTACTCGGGATAGTCCCCGATCGTCATCATCGTGACGATCTCCTGCGCGTTCAGATACAGCGTCAGCCCCCGCTCGACGGTGACGGCGGTCTCGACCGGCCGCCCGGCTTCGTCGATGCCGGTCACCTTGCGGGTGAGGCGGGGGTCGGAGGGGTCGGGGGTGATGCGGTGGGGGTGGTCGGCGTCAGGTGTCATGGAGGCTCGATGCCGCTCCCGATATAGAACGAGCGTACGCTCACGTCGGCCTCGTCTATCACCGCCTGCGCACCTTCGAAATGGCCTTCGAAACGCGCCGGAAATGCATCGGTCTCTTCGAACGGATCGTCGCCGAAGACCCTCAGAACGACGTAGACGTTCATGATGCCGCTGAAGCGATCACCATCGATGATGATCGAATCCGGATTGGCGCGAATGCCGTCGAGAACCGTTTCCTCCGACAACTCGGCCAGCTTGCGCCATTCCGGCGTGCTTGCGATTCGATAGGTCTCGGCCGCGTCGAGGATCGCCTCGACCTTGGTGTGTCTATGTTTTGCGGCCTTGAGCGACATGTGCGTCACCTCAATAGTTGAATGCGCCGACCGCAACCCCGTCGGCGAACTGCCAATCGAGGGTCCCGCCGATACCGTCGAGGTCCGCCTCGATCGCGCTCGACTCGACCGCCAGCTGGAACAGCTTGCGCTCGAAATATTGCCTGAACGCGGCGTCGATGTCGAAATGATCGATGCGCAAGGAAGCCGTAGGACGCCGTTGCCAAGCCATCGTCGGATGCGGGTGCACGGTGAAAAGGCCCCGCTGCGCCACGATTCGCGGAGTGACCGCCGGTGGAACGAACGTGCGAACTCGGGACACGCCGAACGGATCGGGCTCGGACGAGAGGTCGACGAGGCGAGGGGCTTGAGCCGCGAACACGCGTGCGGTCGTATCTCTCGGGTGGCTCGTGACCGCGAAATACGCGCCCACGAGCGGATTCGTCGTCCAGTCGAGAAGACGCGTCGGCAGTCCGTGGTGCTGCCCGAGCGCGAGCACATCCCAGTCCGTCAGCACGGAGACGCCGACGAACTGGTGCGCTCGGCGCTTGAAGTTTCGAAATATCGCGAGTTCCTTCTCGACCGCGTAGACGCCGGGCTCCCGACCGACCTTCGGCACGAGGCGATGTTTCGTGGCATCGGCGACACCACGGAATATCCAGTGGTCCTGGCGATGCTTGTCGACGAATGCGAGGAATTCGATCCACGCGTCTCTGCGACGGCGCAGCAGCAGAGCGGATTGTGTCACGGCCATGTCGGCGATCCCCAATTGCGCCGACATTTCGCACAAGGGTTCGAGATCTGCAACCTTCGGCACTGCCCTTTGAAGACCCCGCGACGCAGCTCCGCCACAACGCCTCCGGCCCGATCACTCCCAAACGATCTTCGGCGCAACCCTCGCGCGTCCACCCGACAACGCCCCCCACACCTTCTCCGCGATCCCGCGATAGACCCTCCCGTGCGCCCCGTCGGGGTCGAGCGCCGTGACCGGGCGGCCGGCGTCCGAGGTCTCGCGGATCGTCATGTTGAGCGGCACCTCGCCGAGGAACGGCACGCCGAGCTTCGTCGCCTCCGCCGCCGCGCCGCCGTGGCCGAAGATGTGCGATGTCTCCCCGCAATGCGGGCAGACGAAGGTCGCCATGTTCTCGACGATGCCGAGGATCGGGATCTGCGTGCGCTGGAACATCGCCACCCCGCGCCGGGCGTCGATCAAGGCGAGGTCCTGCGGCGTCGAGACGATGACGGCGCCCGCGAGTGGCGTCGCCTGCGCCATGGTCAGCTGCGCGTCGCCGGTGCCGGGCGGCATGTCGACGACGAGCACGTCGAGCTCGCCCCACGCGACCTCGCGCAGCATCTGGGTGATGGCCGACATCACCATCGGCCCGCGCCAGATCATCGGCGTCTCTTCCTCGACCATGAAGCCGATCGACATCACCTTGACCCCGTAGCCGTCGAGCGGCTCGAGGATGCGCCCCGAGAGCACCCGCGGCTTGCCGTGCAGGCCGAAGAGCTTGGGCATCGAGGGGCCGTAGATGTCGGCGTCCAGGATGCCGACCGAGAGCCCCATCGCGCGCAGGCCGAGCGCGAGGTTGCAGGCCGTCGTGGACTTGCCCACACCGCCCTTGCCGGAGGCGACCGCGATGACGTGCTTCACGCCCGGGATCCCTTGCGCCTTCGGCTGCGGCGGGCTCGCGGGGCGCCCGGGCTGGACGCCCGCGCGGGCGGGCGGCGTCGAGGAGGGGCCCTTCGGAACGGGGCGATCGGCGGTCAGCGTCGCGAGCACCGTCGCGTCGCCGGCGACGGCGCGCGCGGCGTCTTCGGCCGCCTTGCGCACGCCCTCCATGGCTTGCGCCTCGGTGGCGTCGATCGCGATCGAGAACATCACCCGCCCGCCCTCGACGACGACGTCCGAGAGGCGCCCGGACGCGACGAGGCTCCCCCCGCTCGCGGGAAGCCGGACGGCGGCGAGCGCCTGCAGGACCTGTTCTCTCGTCGTCACGGGCGTGCCTCCGGAACTCGTGTGTCGTGGACCTGATCTAGTGTGTTCCCGCCCCCGCCCGCAACGGCGCGCGCCGCTCAGCGCGTGACTTCCGCCAGGAAGTCGACCAACGCCTGCCTGTCCTCGGCCGCGAGGATGCGCTGCTCGGGCATCTTCGAGCCGGGCGTGTAGGCGGCGGGGCCGTGCTCGAACAGCGCGGCGACGGTCTCCGGCGTCCAGACGATGTTCATCTCGACGAGCGCCGGCGAGTAGTCGTAGCCCTCGGCCGTGCCGATGCGCCGCCCGAAGATCCCCGCCAGCGTCGGCCCGGCGCGCTCGCCCTCGTCCTCCGAGAGGGTGTGGCAGGCGGCACAGGCGCGGAACACCTCCGCTCCCCGCGAGCCGGCGAAGCGCGCGAGCGGGTCCTCGCCGCCCGACAGGATCGGCCCGCCGAGCGGCTCGCCGGTGCGCGCGTCCCAGGCGCGTACCATCGCGTCGCCGCCGCCGGTGTAGAGCGTCGCGCCGTCCGGCGCGAAGGCGGTGGACCACACCGGCAGACCCGGGCCGACGAGGGTGAACATCACGGCCCGCGACGCCACGTCGACGATCGCGACCGAGCCGCGGATCGTCGCCGCCGCGAGCCGCGTGCCGTCGGGCGACAGCGCCAGTGCGATGATCGGCAGGGGCTGCGTCGCGATCTCGGCCCCCGTCTCGCCCGCGGGTGAGACGAGCCGCACGACGCCGTCGGCGCCGCCGGTGGCGATCGTGCCGTCGGGCGCGATCGCGAGGGCGTTGAGCGGCGTCGGCGATTGGACGACCCGCGCCGGGCCGCCGTCGTTCGGCCAGATCCGCAAGGTCGCGTCGTAGCCGGCGCTGACGAGGGTGCCGTCGGGCGCGAAGGCCACGGCGTTCACCTGCCCGCCGTGGCCCGTGAGGACCCGCGCCGTGCCGTCCGTCAGCGGCGTGAGGCGTACCGCGCCGTCCCAGCCGGCGGAGGCGAGGGTCCCGCCGTCGGGCGAGACCGTGAACCCGGCGACCGGCGCCGCGTGTGCGGTCTCGACCCGCACGGGATCGGCCACGCCGACGCGCCAGAAGGCGATCCGCCCGTCGCCACCGCCGGTGGCGATCCCGCCGTCGGGCAGGAACGCGACCGCGTTCACCGCGCCGTCGTGGTGACGCAGCACCTGCCCCGCCGCCTCGCGCTCGAGATCCCAGACGATGGCGCGGTTGTCGAAGGAGCCCGACACGGCGATGTCGCCCGCCGGCGCGACGGCGAGCGCACGCACCGGTCCGCCGTGGCCGCGCATCTCGGCGGATGCGGCGCCCGCGGCGAGGATCAGCGTGAAAGCGACGACGAGAACGCGCATGGACCTGTCAGCTCCTCGGAGCGGGGGTGAAACCGAGCGCGCGGAGCGCAGCGTGCGTCTCCGGCGCGGCGAGCGCCGCGAGGAAGGCCGCGACGCCCGGTCGTGCGCGTCGCGCGGCGACGAGGGCGAAATCGTAGTGCTCTTCCGCCAGCGGCAGGAAGCCGAGCCCGTAGGCCTCCGCCACGGGGGCGATGGCGAGGCCCCAATCGGCGCGCCCCTGCGCGACCGCGGCGGCGACCGCGTTGTGGGATCGCGGCTGGTTCCAGTATCCGTCCGGCCGCGCGCCCGCGAGGAGCCCGTCCAGCAGGATGCGCGTCCCGGCACCCTGGTTGCGGCCCACCATCAGGCAGGCGGGATCGGTCTTCGCCGCCGCCACGGCCTCACGGGCGTCCCGGCCCTCGAAACGATCGTCGCCCTTTCGGAAGACGACGCCCTGCATGCGTCGCCAGCCGGGGACGAGCGCGAGCCCGTCGGTCAGGAAGGGCGCGTTGTAGGCCCCATTCTTCGGATCGAGCAGGTGGATCGGCGCGAGATCGCATTCCCCGCGGTTCGCCGCCGCGAGCCCGCCCAGGCTGCCCACCGCGATCACCCGCGCCGTCACGCCCGGCAGCCGCGCGATCACCGCGTCGAGGCCGGTGCAATGGCTTCCCGCGATCACGAGATCGGGCACGCTCACCTGCGACGTCAGCAGCCGCACGTCGACCTCGGCACCGGCGGGGAGCGCGTCCGCCAGGGCTTCGATGGTGAGGAATCCGTCCGCCTGCGCGAAGGTGGTCACCGAGCCGGAGCCCTTGCCCGTGGGATAGGCGACGAGGCCCCCCTCCCCCGCGACCAGCGCGCTCATCACGTACTCGGTGCGGCCGAGCTCCGAGGCGATGCGCACCGGCACGCGAGCGCGCACGCGCGCCTCCGCGCGGGTGGGGAGCCCGGCGAGAATGCGCAGGACGGGCGCGATCATGTCGTGGAAGGTGAACATCGCGGACGTCGGGAAACCGGGCAGCACCACCACCGCCTTGCCGTCGCACACCGCCAGGCACAGGGGCTTACCGGGCTTCAACGCCACGCCGTGGGCGACGATCCCCGGCGCGCCGAGCCCCGCAACGGCGCGGTAGGTGAGGTCGCCCGCGCCCTTCGAGGTTCCGCCGGACAGGACGACCGCGTCGCACTCCGCGTGCGCCCGGCGCAGGGCCGCCTCCAGCGCGGACGGATCGTCCGGCACGATCCCCCAGGGCACGGGCGTGCAGCCGCATTCGGCGATCGCGGCGGCGATCACCGGGCCGTTCGCGTCGTAGATCCGCGCCGGCCCAAGCGCCTCTCCAGGCGCGACGAGTTCGTCGCCCGTCGAGAGCACCGCCACGCGCGGCCTGGCGAACACCGGGACGCGCGCGATGCCGACCGCGGCCAGCATGCCGATCTCGCGCGCGCCGACGACGGTGCCCGCCCGCAGCAGCATCTCGCCGCGCGCGATGTCGGAGCCGGCGAAGGCGACGAACTGGCCCGGGTTCGCGGCGCGCCGCACCGCGACGGCCGGGCCGTCGGGCCCGTCGAGCGGGCGGGTGTGCTCGATCATCACGACGGCGTCCGCCCCGCGGGGGATCGGCCCGCCGGTGGCGATCGGCGTCGCGCGGCCGGACGTCACCGCGATCGCGGGCGCGACGCCGCAGGCGATGGTCTCGGCATTGAGCAGGAGCCGCACCGGCGCGGCCTCGGAGGCGCCCGCGAGATCGGCCGCGCGCACCGCGAAGCCGTCGACGCCGGAGCGGTCGAAGGGGGGCGCGTCGACCGGGGCCCCCACGTCCGCGGCCAGCGGCAGGCCGAGCGCATCCGCGAGCGCGACCGCGTCGCGCCGCAGCGGCGCGGGGGCCAGCGCCCGGGCGAAGCGGGCGGCGGCCTCCTCGCGCGATCGCACGGTGAGGAACTGCTCCTGGGAACGGCTCGGGTCGTGCGGGGCGGCGGGCGTGTCGGTCATGGCAGCGGCCGGGCGTCGAGGATCGCGCCGTCGGCATAGCCTTCCGCATCGGGAGGCACCAGCGCCCAGAAGTCGGCGCGCGCGAATGCCGCGAGCCCGAGATCGCCGGCGGCGAGCGGGACGAAGCGGCCGTCGCCCTCCCGCGCCAGCAGGACGATCTCCGCGAGGCCGACGGTGGAGGTCACCGGCGCGGCGAGCCGTATCGGGATCCCCGCGGGCGGCGCGCCGTCGGCCAGCGCGGCGAGCGCTTCGGGGACGAGCGCCAGCGCTGCGCCGAGCGCGTCGCTCTCCAGCGCGGGGAGATGGAGGACGAGCGCGCCCCGCGCGTCCCGCGCGAGGCGCGCGGTCTCGCCCGGGCGCAGCGCGAGCCCGTCGGCGACGACCGGGCCGCCTCCCCCGTGAGCGTCCCCGCCGCGCACGAGCACGAGATCGGCCTCGCCTTCCGCGACCTCGCCGCCGAGCGCCGTGACGAGCGGCGCCAGCCTCGCCACGCCGTCGAGCCGTATCCGCGGCCGGCGGACGGCCACCGTCGCGACCCCGAGGGCCGCGAGAACCGAGGCGTCGCTCGCCCGCAGGCGATGCCCGGCGCGCAGGATCGGCGCGCCCGCCCGTGCGTCGTCGCCGGCGCGCCGCACGTCGGTACCGGGCGCGACCTCGGCCAGGAACTCGGCGATCGGCCCCTGCGAGAGCGCCCCCTCGGGCAGGACCGCGTCGCTGCCCGGCGGCAGCGGCGCGCCCGCCGCGATCCGGGCCGGCGGCGTCGCGCAGACGCCGGGGGCATAGGGCGAGGCGCCGATCGTGTCCGCCGCCGCGACGGCGAAACCCGCCCGCCGCGCGCGCGCCGCCGCCGGCACGTCCGCCGGCGCGAAGACGTCCTGCGCCAGCGCCGCACCGACCGCGTCGGCGGGAGCGCAGACGATCGCCGCCACGGGACGCACGCCGTCGAGCCAGCGCGCGAGGGCGACGGGGAGCGGCACGAGCGGCGTTGGCGATGCGGTCGGGGTCACGGCGGGTCCGGGCGCCGGCGGACGATGCGGCATCCGTATCTCTACAGAGTGTCCCTCGCGAGCGGAAGGGGCGCCTTCCGTGCCGGGACGCGAGAGGCCGCGCATCGGCCGAAACCGCTGGACTCCCACTTGAAGAGTTGATATCAACCTATATCGAGGATCGAAACCGCGGGACACGCCATGTCGCTTCCGGAATCGAAGGTTCGCACCTGCTGGTGGTTCGGCGGCGACGGCCACGAGGCGGCGGCCTTCTACGTCTCCCTCCTCCCGGACAGCCGCATCGGGCGCGTGGTCGAGCGGGACGGAAAGCCCCTCGTCGTCGAGTTCACGCTGGCGGGCGCGCCGATGATGATCCTGAACGCGCCGCCCGGTGCCGAGCGGACGCACGCGGCGTCGATCGGCGTTTCGACCGCCGATCAGGCCGAGACCGACCGGCTCTGGGACGCGCTCACCGCGAACGGCGGGGCGGCGGTGGCCTGCGGCTGGCTGACGGATCGCTGGGGCGTCTCCTGGCAGATCGTCCCGCGCCGCCTGCCCGAGATGCTCGCGAGCGACGACCGCGCCGCGGCCGAGCGCGCCTTCGCCGCCATGCAGCGGATGGTCAAGATCGACATCGCCGCCCTCGAGGCGGCCTATCGCGCCCGAAGGGATGATCGCTGATGTACGTCGACGGTTTCGTGGCCGCCGTGCCCACCGCCAACCGGGAGGCCTACCGCGCACACGCGGAGGCCGCCGCGATCGTGTTCAAGGACCACGGCGCGCTCTCGCTGGTCGAATGCTGGGGCGACGACGTGCCGGAGGGCAGGATCAACTCGCTCCACACCGCCGTCCTGCGCAAGGACGACGAGACCGTGGTGTTCTCGTGGATCACCTGGCCCGACAAGGCCACGCGCGACGCGGGGATGCAGAAGGTGTTCGGCGACGCGCGCATGGCACCGGAGACGAACCCGATGCCGTTCGACGGATCGCGGATGATCTTCGGCGGTTTCGAGATGATCGTGGGACCGTGACACCGGTATATTCGCGGACGGGCGGCGAGCCGGAGGGGCGTGCGTCATGCTGATCGGAACATGCCACTGCCGAGCGACCGGATGGGAGCTCGAGGGCGATCCCGGCACGATCACCGTGTGCAACTGCACGCTCTGCCGACGCTGGGGCGTGCTGTGGGCCTACGACTTCGAGAACGAGCGCATCCGTCTCTCCGGCGAGAGCGCCGTCTACACCCGCGCGGAGCGGACCGATCCACATCTCGAGTTCCGCTTCTGCCCGACCTGCGCCTGCGTGCTCGCCTGGCGGGAGCGGCGCCCAGGCGCGGACGGCCGGCGGCGCACGGCGGTCAACGTCCGGCTCGCGCCGCCCGAGGCGGTCGCCGACTTGAGGATCGACTATTTCGACGGCCTCGACACGTTCGAGGACCTGCCGGTCGACGGCCGCTGCGTGCGCCATTTCTGGTTCCGCGCCGACGACCCCGAGGCGGGCCGAGCCGCACCCGACGCTCCACCGGAAGGACCCTGACCATGGAACCGACGATCTACCTCTTCTTCGACGGCGACTGCCTGCCCGCCATGCGCCGCTACGCGGACGTGCTCGGCGGCCGCATCGAGGGCGTGTTCCGAAACGCCGACGCACCCGATCCGCAGAGCCGCATGCCCGGCGGGGACGACCTCGTCATGAACATGAGCCTGCGGCTCGGATCCGCGACGATCATGGCCTCGGACGCGCCCGCAGACTGGTACCGGACGCCGCAGGGCTTCCGGGTGCACATCGAAACGACGTCGCGGGCCGAGTTCGACCGCGTCTTCGACGCTCTGGGCGCCGATGCGCGGGAGGTCGCGATGCCGCCCGGCGAGACCTTCTGGGCCGAGCGCTTCGCGATGTTCACCGACAGTTACGGCACGCCCTGGATGCTGAGCTTCACGGGCGAGAAGGCGGCCGGTTGAGGCGGGCTGACCGCCCGAGCGATTCCTTCGAATCGCCGCATCGGCCGGCGAAGCTCCGCTGAACGTTCCGGCTCGACGGAGGTCACCGTCGCAATGGGAAGATCCATCCTGATCACCGGCATGTCCGGGACCGGCAAGTCCGCTGTCGTCGCTGCGCTGGTGGCGCGGGGCCGGTCGGCGATCGATCTGGACGCCGACGGCTGGTCGGAGTGGGTGCCCTGCGAGGGCGATCCGACCGGCGCGAGAGCCGGCTACGATTGGCTCTGGAACGAGGCGAAGCTCGCCGGTCTGCTCGCGGCGGAGCGCGATGCACCGCTCTTCGTCGCCGGTTGCGCGTCGAATATGGGCGCGTTCGTTCGATTGTTCGACCGCGTCGTCCTGCTGACGGCGCCGCTGCCTCTCCTCCTGGATCGCGTGCGGGCGCGATCGGGCGGTCTCTACGGAAAGACCGCGCACGAGCGCCAGCGTATCGCCGAGAATGCGCGCGCATTCGAACCACGCCTGCGGGCGATCGCGTCGGACGTGATCGAGGTCGATCTACCTCTCGACGAGGTCGTCGCCCGGATCGAGACGATCGCCGCGTGACGGCACCGCTTCGACCGCTCGACCCCGGCCGCGCCGCGCGCGATCACCCGAACAGCAGGTTCGGCAGGAACAGCACCAGCCCCGGCAGGAACACGAGCGCGAGGGCGACCGCCGCGACGGCCGCGAGCAGGCCGATCGATTCGCGCGTGTACTCCCCGATCGGGGTCTTCAGGATCGTGCATACGGCGTACATCGCCGCGCCCACCGGCGGGGTGAAGTTGCCGATCGTCGCCGCGACGATGAAGACGATGCCGAAATGCACGGGGTCCCCGCCCAGCGCGCGGATCGTCGGCAGCAGGATCGGCGTGAGGATGATGATCAGCACCGTCGCGTCGACGAAGAACCCGATGGCGATGACGCACAGCACGATGAGGATCATCGCGACCTCGAGGTTCCCCGCGACGCCGGTCACCGCCGAGGAGACGGCGGCGGGGATCTGCTCGAGCACGATGCCGTAGGAGAAGATCGCCGAGAGCGCGATCAGCAGCATGACCGCGCCGACGTCCGACAGGCTCGTCTCCAGCGCCT
The DNA here is from genome assembly GCF_041514305.1 of Salinarimonas chemoclinalis. Classification (NCBI taxonomy): domain Bacteria; kingdom Pseudomonadati; phylum Pseudomonadota; class Alphaproteobacteria; order Hyphomicrobiales; family Salinarimonadaceae; genus Salinarimonas; species Salinarimonas chemoclinalis. Next base: position 44,336 of record NZ_JBGMWH010000006.1, on the reverse strand, counting down.
CGACGAAGCCGCGAAAGCGCAATTCGCGATAGATCGCGACCCCGACGACGATGGCGTAGAGCACCGCGAAGGCGCCGATCTCGGAGGGCGTGAACACGCCCATTCTGAGGCCGAGCAGCAGGAAGACCGGGAAGAGCAGCGCCCAGATGCCCGCCTTCAGCGCGGTCCCCGCCTCCCGAAGGGTCGGGCGGGTGGTGCGCTCGGGCGGGTAGCCGCGCGCCGTCGCCGTCGCCCAGACGGCGAGGCCGAGCGCGATCCACAGCAGGATCGCCGGCACGATCCCCGCCGCGAACAGCCGGCCGATCGAGACGTTGCCGATCGTGCCGTAGAGGATCATGCCGATTCCCGGCGGCACGATCGGGGTGAGGATCGCGCTGAAGGAGAGCACGCCGGCCGCGAAGCCGCGGCTCATGCCGCGCTTCGTCATCTCCGGGCCGAGCATGCGCGCCTGCATCGCCGCGTCCGCGATGGCCGATCCCGAGACGCCGCCCATCAGGGCCGACAGCGTCACCGAGATCTGCGCGAGCCCGCCGCGCATGCGCCCCGTCAGCACCGAGGCGAGGTCGACGAGCCGGCGCGTCAGCCCCGACCGGTTGAGGAAGTTGCCGGCCAGGATGAACAGCGGCACCGCGAGGAGCGCGAAGTTCTGCGTCTGCGACACCGTCACCTGGACGGGGATGGTGAAGGGCAGATCGGGGTTCTGGACGAAGAAGAGCGCCCCCGAGATGCCGATCGCGAAGGCGACCGGCATGCCCATGACGAGCAGCACGAGGAAGGCGACGACGACGAGGAGCATCGCCTCACCCCTCCCCCGCCGGCACGGGGGCGTGCGGCCCCGCACGCAGATGGCGTGCGAGCTTCACGAGCGTCGTCGCGAGCAGCAGCAGGCCGCCGACGACGAGGCTCATCGTCACCCAGGAATAGCTCACGCCGGGGATCCCCTGAAACGAGCGCGCCCGGCTCACCCAGGAGAGCCAGGCGCCGGCATAGACGACGTAGCCGAGGAAGACGGCGATGATGGCATAGTTGATCGTCTGGAGGAGATGGCGCCCGCGCGGCGGCAGGCGCGGCCCGAGGAGATCCACCGCCATCAGCTTGCCGTTGCGCCAGGCGATGTCCGCGCACAGGAACGCCGCCCAGGCGAAGAAGCAGGTGGCGAGGTCGATGGTCCAGTTCAGCGGGTTGCGCATCATCCGCGCCACCCCGCCCGTGAAGATCAGCCCCACCATGCCCATCAGGAGGAGGCCGGCGAGGATCGCCTCGGCCTTCGCGAGTGCCGGCCCTATCCGTTTCATGACGCCTCCGCCGGCCCCCTCCCAAAGCGGGCGAGTCTCGTCACCCGCCGATCTCGGCCTGGAGCGCGGCTTTCTCCTCCGACAGCCCCAGCGCTTCGTACGCCGCTTCGCCCGCCGCGCGGAAGGCGTCCATGTCGACGTCGTCGACGATCGTCATGCCCGCATCGACCAGCCGCTGCTTGGCGGCCTCGGCGGCGTCGGCGATCTCCGCCGAGGTCGCCTGCCCGGCGGCGCGGCATTCCTCGTTCAAGGCCGCCTGGTACTCGGCGGGGAGCCCGTCGAACCATTGCGCGGAGACGATCTGGAAGTTGACGAGGAGGATGTGCCTCGTCTCGTTGGCGACGTCGAGCACCTCGTTCAGGTTGCCCGCGACGATGTTCGAGTAGGTCAGCTCGGCGCCGTCGATGGCGCGCTGCTGGAGGCCGGGATAGACGTCGCCGAAGGCCATGGCGGTCGGCTGCGCGCCCAGCGCGCGGATCGATTCCTGCCAGATCGGCGCCGGGGGCGTGCGGATGCGCAGGCCCTCGAGGTCGGCGGGCGTACGGATCTCCTCGTTCGTGAAGAAGTTGCGGAAGCCCTGCACCCAGTCGAAGCAGACGACCTCGATGCCGTGCTGGTCGGAGAGTTCGTCGAGCCAGCCCTGCATGGTGGGCGCGTCGGCGAGGGAGAAGGCCTCCTCGGCGGAGGAGACGAAGTAGGGGCCGTTCACGACGGCGATGCCGGGCACCCAGGTGCCGAGCCGGGCCGCGTCGGTGTTCTGGCCGATGTTCGCGCCCTGGCGGATCTGCTCGATGATGTCCTCCTCGACGCCGAGCTGGGCGGAGTGGAAGACCTGGATCTGGAGCCCGCCGTTCGTGCGCTCGGCGACGCGCTCGGCCCAGGCGGTGAAGCCGCGGTGGAAGGGCTCGTTGGGGCCGAGCACGTGGTTGAAGCGCAGGGTGTGCTCCTGCGCCTGTGCGGCGCCGGCGCCGAGCGCGAGCGCGATCGCGGCGCCGCAGGCGGCGGCGAGCGGCCGGATGGTGGTCTTCGTCGTCATCGTGGTTCCTCCCTCTGGTGCGAAACGGCTCGTGCGTTGGAGCCGGTGTCGCCCTCCTCCGGCGCGATGGCCGGGAAGGGTACGTCCCAGGCCTCCGCCAGCCGGCGGAAGGCCTCGAGCGAATGGGGGTCGACGGGGATGCCGGTGCGGGCGCGCGCCTCGGCCTGCGCCCACTCCCGGTCGCCGGGCGCGAGCACGCGCGCGCCGTGGGCGGGCAGCGAGCCGCGCAGCGCGGCGAGGTAGCGGCGCATGCCCGCCTCGAACTCGGCCCGGCCGACGAAGGCGTCCGGGTCGATCGCGAGCACGAACGCGCCGAGCCCGCGGTGGGTCTCGAAATCGGGCCCCGTCATCGGCAGGAGCTCCGCGCTCGTGCCCATGCCGGTCAGGAGCGCGGAGAGGATTTCCACGAGGCCGGCGAGGCCCGCGCCCTTGTAGCCGAACGCGCCGCCGAGCGGCGCCAGCATCGCGGCGAGGTTCGGGTCGCGCGTGTCGCCGCCGTCCTCGGTGGAGGCGACGCCGTCGGGCAGCGGTCGCTCCAGGCTGCGGTGGAGCACGATGCGGTTGTAGGGGATGGCGCTCGTCGCCATGTCGAGCAGCCACGGCCGCCCCTCGCCGCAGGGCGCGGCGGCCGCGATCGGGTTCGTGCCGTGGAAGCGCTCCGCGCCTCCGTGCAGGCGCACGAAGCTGTCGGAATTGCACACGGCGACGCCGACGAGCCCCTCCTCCGCGGCCGCGAGCGCGTAGGCGCCCGCGGCGCCGAAGTGGGAGGAGTTGCGGATCGCGACCGCGCCGATCCCGAACCGCCGCGCCGCGGCGCCCGCGCGCGCCATCGCCGCGTAGGTCGCGCGCGCGCCGTGGGCGTGATCCGCGTCGAGCATCGCCACCGGCCGGTCGGAACGGTCGAAGGCGAGGGTCGGCGTGCCGTTCACGCGCCCGCCGACGAGCGCGCGGACGTAGTGGTCGAGCAGGCGCACGCCGTGGCTGTCGATGCCGTGGCGCGAGGCGTGCAGCATGGCGCGCGTCGCCGCGTCCGCGCTCTCGAGGTCGGCGCCTGCGCCGGCGAGAACCGCGCGGCAGAAGGCGGCGAGCCCGGCCTCTGCGATGCGCGCCACGTAGGCGGCCTCGGGCGCGTCGTCGGCGGCGCTCACAGCGTCTGCCCACCGTCGACGACCATCACCGTGCCGGTGACGAAGGCCGCGTCGTCGCTCGCCAGGTAGAGCGCGGCCGCCGCCATCTCCTCCACGGTGCCGAGCCGCCCCATCGGCTGGCGGGCGACGAAGCGCCGCCGCGCCCCCTCGGGATCGTCGTGGGCCGCGATGCGCGCCTCGAGCGAGGGCGAGGACGTGGTGCCGGGGCACAGCGCGTTGGCGCGCACGCCCTCGCGGATGTGGTCGCGCGCGACCGCCTTGGTGAGCCCGATCAGCGCCGCCTTGCTCGCACCGTAGGCCGCGCGCTCGGCGACTCCGGTGACGGTGGAGGCGACCGACGCGACGTTGACGATCGAACCGCCGCCATGGGCGATCATCGCCGGCAGCGTCGCCTTGAGAACGAGGAAGGCGGAGGTGACGTTCTGGTCGAAGCTCGCGCGCCAGTCCGCGAGCGAGCAGGCGAGCAGCGTGCCCTGGTGCACCCACCCCGCCGCGTTGACCACGACGTCGAACGCGCGCTCCGCGCCCAGCGCGTCCGTGACGGCCTGCGGATCGGTGACGTCGAGCGCCACGGGCGCGATCGCCGCATGGATGCGCGGCATGTCCTCCATCTTGGCGCGCGTGCGGCTCGCCGCGACGACCGTCGCACCCTCCGCCGCGAAGGCGAGCGCGATCGCCCGGCCGATCCCCGCCCCGGCGCCGGTCACCAGCGCGCGCTTGCCCGCGAGCCGTCCACCCATCGCACTTCCTCCCTCGCGCCGGCTCTTCGCGCCGGCGTCGTTCTCCTGACGCGTACCGTAGCGTCGGAAGCCCGTAATGTCTACTGTGTGCATTGTACGTTTTTCTGGGCACGCCGGACGTGCGACGCCGGGCGCGAGCCGGGGGCCGTGCGCCGATGCGTGTCCGGGCGCAGCGGCGAATTGCCCGCGCCCGTCGGCGCCGCTATCGTTCCCGGCGAGCGACGCCCGAGCGTTCGGCGACGGGGGACCCTGCGCGTCGATGGGAGCGGTCCGGCGTCGGGGATCCGAGCGGCGAGCCGCGCCCCGCGGCAATGGGATTGGACTCGTGGCGGCCACGGACGGGACGAGCGATACGTTCGCGCTGGACGAGACGCCCTCCGCGAGGGAGCCGTCGGTCACGGGCGCGGTGCCGCGCCTCTACGAGCGGGTCTACGCCATTCTCGCCGCCGAGATCGCGCAGGGGCGCCTCGCGGCGGGCGAGCGGATCGGGGAGACGCAGGTGGCCGGCCGCTTCGGCGTGAGCCGCCCGCCGGCCCGCCAGGCGCTCGCGCGCCTCGCCGAGGCGGGGCTCGTGCGCAAGACCGACGGGCGCGGCTACGTCGTCGAGGCCGCCGCCGGCGCGAGTGCCCCCGGCGCGCCCGCGGCCGTCGCCGTCCCCGAGCGCCTGCGCGCGGTGGCGACCTGGGAGCGCATCTACGACGAGGTCGAGAGCGAGATCGTGGCGCGCACGCTGCTGGCCGACTGGCGCATCGTCGAGAGCGAGCTCGCGCGCCACTACGGCGTCAGCCGCACCGTGGCGCGCGACGTGGTCGGGCGGCTGCAGCAGGCGGGGGTCGTCAAGAAGGGCGAAGGCGCGCGCTGGGTCGCGCCGGCGCTGACGCCGACGCACGTCGGGGAACTGTACGAGGTGCGCGCGATCCTCGAGCCGGAGGCGCTGGAGAAGGCCGCCGTCCGCGCGCCGGCTGCGCTGCTCGCGCGCATGGAGGCGCGGCTCCGGGCCGGGCTCGCCGCGCCCGAGCGCCTCGGCAGCGCCGAACTCGACGCGCTCGAGGACGAGATGCACGTCCAGTTCCTCGGCCATTGCGGCAACGAGGCCCTGCTCCAGGCGATCCGCCTGCACCAGTCGCTGCTGATCGCCCACCGCTTCCTCTACCCGCGCACGCTGGCGATGTTCGAGGTCGAGCCGTTCCTGCCGGAGCACCTCGCGGTCGTGCGCCTGCTCCGCGCCGGGCGAATCGCGGAGGCGCGCGCGGAGCTGCGCGGCCATCTGATGGTCTCGCGCGAGCGGGCGATGGCGCGCATCGCCCGCATCCGCCGGAGCTTCGACCCGCCGGACCTGCCATATCTCGAGCGGCTCGCCCCGGCGACCGACGCCTGATCAGCGCGCGACGGCGACTGGCGCGAGCCGGCTCCCGGCGCCGTCCACCACCAACGCCGCGCCGGCGAAGACGTCGAGCCCCTCGCGGGCGTAGCGCTCCGCGCGCGCCGTGTGGAAGGCCAGGTTGCCCAGCCCCAGCGCCGCCACGCCGCCGGCGGCGCCGTCCACGAGGCCGTAGGCGACCGGCGGCCCGTGGGCGGCGACGAGGTCCGCGCCGAGCCCGAGGATGCGGGTGCAGACGTCCTCCAGCCAGCCGGGCGGGAGGGTCCAATCCGGCGCCCAATGGTGATGGTGCAGCGAGACGAGGACGCGATCCGCCTCCCGCCGCGCGCCCTCGATCGCCGCGGCCAGACGGTCGAGATCGGCCGGCTCGACGGTGTGCTCCTCTCGGGGGCCGTCGCCTTCGGCGAGGGCGAGGCCGTAGAAGCTCGGCCCCTGGGGCGCGGCGTCGTAGCCGATCGCGACGCGACGCGCGGCACGCTGCGCCTCGCCGGTGGCGCGGGCGATCGCGATCAGGCGCGCGAGGTCCGGGCCGGGCAGCACGAGGCGGCGGCGCACCCGCAACGGGTTGACCCCCGGCCCCTCCCCCGCGATCGCCCAGTCCGGCGTCGGCCCGCAATCGGCGGCGACGAGCGCGACGCCCGCCCGGATCGCCGGCCGCGCGGCCTCCGCCGCGTCCCGGCCGGCGCCCGCGACCGCGAAGCCCGCCGCCCGCGCGGCGTCGCGGGTCGCGAGGATGCCGGGGTGGCCGTAGTCCCAGACGTGGTTGTTGGCGATCGAGAGGTGCGTCACGCCGAGGTCCGCGAGCGCCGCGAGCGCCTCCGCCGGCGCCGGATGGACCGTCTTCGTCTTCATGCGGGTCGCGCCGGGCGGCGCCACGCAGCCCTCGAGGTTGCAGAACACGACCTCGGCGCCGGCCGCCAGCGCGCGCGTCTCCTCCGGCCAGGCGAGCGGCCGGCGGATCAGCGCCTGCCCGAAGGCGACGAGGCGGCTCACGGCGAGACTCTCACGGCGAGACTCTCACGGCACGACGCTCAGGACGAGCCGTGGCGGGCTGCCCGCGCCGCCGAGATGGAACGTCGTCGTCGCGACCCGCCGCCCGAGCGCGCGCCCCTCGGGCTCGCCGGTCTGCGGGTTGACGTCGAAGCGCGGGAAGTTCGACCCGGCGATGTCGAGGCGGATGCGATGCCCCGTGCGGAACAGGTTCGCCACCGGCGGCGCCGTCACCACGATGTCGGCGACCTCGCCGGGCGCCAGGAGGGCGGGCTCCTCGAAGGAGCGGCGGTAGCGCAGGCGCAGGATGCCGTCCGTGAGGTTCATGGCGAAGCCCCGCGGGTAGTCCGCGCTGGGCGGCGCCCAGTCGACGAGCTTCACGGTGACGTCGATGTCCGGCGCATCCGTCGAGACCCGCAGGTGGACGCGCACCGGCCCGGCGATCTCGACGTCGCGCGCCAGCGGCGCGGTGGCGAGGACGACGACGTCGCGCCGCGCCGCGAGCGGCAGGAAGGGGGCGCGCGCGCCGAAGGTCTCCGGCCCGGGCACCTGGTCGTAGGCCCCGCCCTCCATCACCGGCGTGCCGGACGTGATCGCCCCGCCCATGGAGGGGACGGGGTCGGCCGGGTCGGTCTGGATCGTGATGGCACCCTCGGCCGCGGGATCGGCGGCGAGGAGCCCACGGGCGTCGAGGAAGAACGGCGTCTCGACGGCCTCGGGCGGGGGGAAGGACGCCGCCTCCCGCCAGGCGCCGCCGTGCGCGCGCCGACCGTCCGCGTCGCGCCGCCCGCTGCCGCCGCCCATGCAGAACCAGCGCGCGGCGGGCGGGGACGCGGCGCCGGGCGAGGCCTCGCCGCGGGCGGGCCGAGGCCCCATCCAGCGATCGAACCAGGCGCGGCGCAGGCTCGCGTAGTCCGCCGCGATCGCCGCGTCGAGGGTCGCGCCCTCGCCGAAGGCGACGTCGCCCGCGTGCGCCTGGCTGCGCCGCCCGTGCAGCCACGGCCCCATCACCATCTCGACCCGCCCGCCGGCGGCGGCGATGCCGCGGAAATGCTCGCAGATCGTCTCGGCATAGGGGTCGTACCAGCCGCAGATGAGGAACGTCGGCACCCGCGCGAGGGCGTCGTAGTGGTCTGCGGCGTGCAGCTCGGGCCGGCGCCAGAAGGCGTCGAAGGCGCCGCGCTCCCATTGGTCGAAGAGATAATCCTCGTATTCCGGCACGTGCCGCAGCGGCGAGTGGCCGCGTTTCCAGGGCATCGATCGGAACCAGGCCTCGATGTCCTCGGCGTCGAGCGCAGCGGCGACGACGGGGTCCGCCGTCGCCGCCGGCGAGAGGCGCGCGTGCTTGAAGGCCCAGGTCGCCTGCTTGAGCTCGAAGGCGCCCCCTTTCCGCACGCCGCCCTGGTAGGCGTTCCAGAAGCCGCCCGAATCGAGGAACATCGCCGCGAGACCCGGCGGGCGCAGCGCCGCGAGCGCGGTCTGGACGTGGGACGAGTAGGAGAGCCCGAACGTGCCGATCCGCCCGTCGCACCAGGGCTGCGCCCCGATCCAGGCGAGCGTGTCGAACCCGTCCTCGCCCTCGCCGAGATACTTGGCGAACACGCCCTGCGAGCCGTAGCGCCCGCGGCAGTCCTGCATCACGACGGCATAGCCCGCCCGCGCCAGCTCGGCGGCGAGGACGCCGTTGGGGCGAGGGACGGGGTCGGCGACGCTGATCTCGGAGAGCCGCGCCTCCGCCTTGCCGTAGGGCGTGCGGTGGAGGAGCGTCGGATGCGGCCCGGGCAGCGGCACGCCGTCCCGGGCCGGCAGGGTCACGTCGGTCGCGAGACGCACGCCGTCGCGCATGGGCACCATGACGTCCGCGAGGACGACGGCGTCGCCGGCTGCGCCGGGCGTCTCGGGCGTGCGTGCGTCCATGGCGTCACTCGGCCTCCCGCGCGCCCATGGCGAGGGTGCGCTCGTCGCGCCGCGGCTCGAAGACGATGCCGTCGCGTGCCGCCCAGGCGAGGGACTGGAAGTAGAGCGGCACGAGCCCCGACTCCCCGAAGGCGATCGCCGCCGCCGCCTGAAGCGCCGCCTCGCGCTCCTGCGGATCGAAGATCTGCTTCGCGTCCGTGATGGCCGCGTCGAACTCCGGGTTGGAATAGCGGAAGCGGTTGAGCGTGCCGCGGTCGTTCTCCTCGTCGAAGGTGTGCAGCACGCTCTCGAGGCCGCGCGAGGCCTCCCCGGTCGAGTTGCCGTAGGAGAACAGGAAGGCGCCGTACTGGTTGTCGCCCGCACCCTTCGCGAAGACGCTGTAGGGCAGCGTCTCGACGCCGTTCACGGTGAGCCCGCCCCGTGCCAGCAGCTGGCCCACGGCCTGCGCCACGTCGCCGTCCTGGCTGAAGCGGTCGTTCGAGCCGTGGATGGTGATGCCGAACCCGTCCGGGTAGCCGGCCTCGGCGAGGAGCGCGCGGACCGCTTCCGGGTCGGGCCGCGGCACCGCGATGTCCGGGTTGAAGCCGAAGACGCCCTCGGGAACGATCTGGCTCGCCGCGCCGCCCGAGCCGTAGAGCACCCGGTCGATCAGCGCCTCGCGGTCGATCATCATCGAGACGGCGTTGCGCACCCGCGCGTCCTGGAGCGGGTTCTCGGGAAGCGGGTTGCCGGCGACGTCCGTGAGGTGGGGCGCGTCGTCCGCCTGGTTGAGCGCGAGGTAGACGAGGCGCACGGTGGCCGTCTCGAACACGTCGATGCGCGCGTTGGCGCGCAGCGCCGGCAGGTCGGCGGGCGGGACGAGGTCGATCAGGTCCACCGCACCGGAGAGCAGCGCCGCGACGCGGGCCGCGTCGTTGTCGATGAAACGCATGGTGACGTTGGCGAAGTGGGGCTTCTCGCCCCAGTAGTCCTCGTTGCGGACGAGCTCGATGCGGTCGCCCGGCGCCCAGGACACGAAGCGGTACGGCCCCGTGCCGATGGCGGCCTCGCCGGAATTGAAGTCGGCGCTCTCCCGGCCCTCGGTGGCCGCCTTCGAGACGATGTACACGGTGCCGATCGTCTCCATGAAGAGCGGCGTCGGCGCCTTGGTGGTGAAGCGGATCGTGTGGTCGTCGACGATCTCCATGGCCGCGACGTCCGCCACCGACTGGGCGAAGGAGGCCGGCGAGTTCGGCACGTCGGGCGCGCGCTCGAGGGAATAGACCACGTCGGCGGCCGTGAAGGGCGTGCCGTCGTGGAAGGTGACGCCCTCGCGCAGCTTCACCTCCCAGGTGAGGTCGTCGAGCGCCTCCCAGCTCACGGCGAGACCGGGCGTCGCGCGCACGTTGGCGTCGGTCAGCAGCAGCCGGTCGAAGACGTGCAGGGCCGTCATCTGGTTGGGACCCGTGCGGGAGAATTGCGGATCGATCGACTGGGGCTCGTTGCCGCGCCCGATGGTGAGATCCTGCGCGAGCGCCGGCAGGCTCGCGGCCGCGAGCGCGGCCGCGAGGAAAAGGCTGGAAAAGGGCTTCATCCGTTCCTCCGTTATGCTCGATCGTCGAGGTGGCACGCGGCGGCGCGCCCGGGCGCGACGTCCTTCAGGGCGGGCGCCTCCTCCCGGCAGCGGGCGAAGGCGCGGGGGCAGCGCGTGTGGAAGGCGCAGCCCGGTGGCGGCGCCAGCGGCGAGGGGATCTCCCCCGTCAGCGGCGCGTAGACGCGCCGGCCCTGCCCCACCCGCGGCGCCTCGGCGAGGAGCGCGCTCGTGTAGGGATGGGCGGGCCGGGCGAAGATCTCGCGCGTCGGCCCGATCTCGACGATGCGGCCGAGATACATGATCGCCACGCGGTCGGTGAGGTGCTCGACGACGCCGAGATCGTGCGAGATGAACAGGTAGGTGAGCCCGCGCCGCTCACGCAGGTCCATGAACAGGTTGAGGATCTGCGCCTGGATCGAGACGTCGAGCGCCGCCACCGCCTCGTCGCAGACGAGGGCCGCCGGCGAGACCGCGAGCGCGCGGGCGATGCCGATGCGCTGGCGCTGCCCGCCGGAGAACTGGTGCGGAAAGCGGCGCACGTAGCTCGGGTCGAGCCCGACCTCGCGCATCAGCCCCGCCACGAGGTCGTCCCGCTCGCGGCGCGAGACGAGCCCGTGGGCGACGGGCGCCTCGCCGATCGCCGCCCCGATGCGCTTCCTCGGGTTCAGGGACGACATCGGATCCTGGAAGATCATCTGGACCTCGAGCCGCGCGCGATTCGCCCGCGCCGCGTCCCAGCCCGCCTCCTCGACGCCCTCGAACAGGAAGTCGCCGCCGGTCTTGGCGTGGACGCCCGCGAGGATGCGCCCGAGGGTGGACTTGCCGCAGCCCGATTCGCCGACGAGGCCCAGCGCCTCGCCCCGTGCCACGGCGAAGGAGACGCCGTCGACGGCCCGCAGCACGGGGGGCGGCTCGACGAGGCCCAGCGCGATCGCGACGCGCTCGACGATGTCGGGCCGGCGCACGAAGTGCTTGGTGACCCCGCGCACCTCGAGATGGGGCGGCGCGGCGGCCGCCTGCGGCGCTGGGACGGGAGCGGTCGCGAGCCCTCTCATGCCGCCTCCTCCCGCACGAGGGGCGCATGGCAGCGCGCGGTGCGCCCGGGCGCGATCGCGACGATCGGCGGCTCGCTCGCGCAGGCGGGCGCGGCGATCGGGCAGCGCGGCGCGAAGGGGCAGCCCGGCGGCAGGTCGAGCAGCGAGGGCGTCATGCCGGGGATCTGGCGCAGGCGCGCGCCCGCGAGCGCCCCGCCCGGCAGCGAATCGAGGAGCCCGCGTGTGTAGGGATGCGCCGGCGCTGCGACGACCCGCGCCGCCGGCCCCTCCTCCACGATGCGGCCGGCGTACATCACGCAGACCCGATCGGCGAGGCTCTCGACGACGGCGAGATCGTGGCTCACCCAGACGAGGGCCGCGCCGGTCTCGGCGACGAGGCGCTGCATCTCGTAGAGGATCTGGCCCTGGATCGTCACGTCGAGCGCCGTCGTCGGCTCGTCGGCCAGGATCAGCGCCGGGCTGTGGAGGAGCGCGATGGCGATCGCGACGCGCTGGCGCATGCCCCCGGAGAACTGGTGCGGATAGGCGCGGATGCGCTCGGCCGGCGCCGGGATGCCGACACGCGCCAGCGCCTCGATCGCGCGGACCCGCGCGGCCTTGGCCGAGACCCGCTCGTGCGCGCGGATCGCCTCGACCATCTGCGTCTCGATGCGCAGGACGGGCGTGAGCGTCATCAAGGGGTCCTGGAAGATCATGGCGATCTCCCGCCCCCGCAGGCGGCGCAGCCGCGCCGGGTCCGCGCCGACGAGCTCCTCGCCCCGAAACCGGATCGAGCCCGCGACGATGCGGCCGGGCGGATCGACGAGGCCGAGCACCGAGAAGCTCGCCACCGACTTGCCCGAGCCGCTCTCGCCGACGATGCCGACGATCTCGCCGGCCGCGACCCGTAGGTCGAGCCCGTCGACGGCGCGGACCACGCCCGCGCGGGTGTTGAAATGGGTCCTGAGCCCGGTGATCTCGAGGAGGGCGCTCATGTCGCCGACCGCGGGTTGAGCACGTCGCGCAGCCGGTCGCCGACGACGTTGATGGCGAAGATGAGCGCCAGCAGCAGGAGGCCGGGGAAGACGCTGATCCAGTAGAGCCCCGCGAGCATGACGTTGAAGCCGTTGGAGATCAGCAGGCCGAGCGAGGGCTCGGTGATCGGCAGGCCGAGCCCGAGGAAGGAGAGCGTCGCCTCCGCCGAGATGGCGCTCGCCACCTGCATCGTCGCGATGACGATGATCGGGGGCAGGCAGTTGGGCGCGAGATGGCCGAAGACGATGCGCGCGTGCGACAGTCCGAGGGAGCGCGCGGCCTCGACGTATTCCTTCGCCCGCTCGGAGAGCGCGGTGGCGCGCACGGCGCGGGCGAAGTAGGCCCATTGCACCAGGACGAGAGCGAAGACGACCTTGTCGATGCCCTGGCCGAGGATGGCGAGCACCAACAGCGCGACGAGGATCGTCGGGAAGCCGAGCATGAAGTCGACGAGGCGCATGATCGCGGCGTCGACCACGCCCCCGGCATAGGCGGCCACGAGGCCGAGCGAGACGCCGACGACGATGGCGAGCACCCCGGAGAACACGCCCACGAACAGGCTCGTGCGCAGCCCGTAGATCATCGCCGAGAGCATGTCGCGCCCCTGCCCGTCGGTGCCGAGGATGTAGAGCGTGCCCTCGGGCGTGACCGAGAGCGGCGGCAGGCGGGAATCGAGGAAGCTGATGGCGCGCAGGTCGTAGGGGTCCTGCGGCGCGATCCAGGGGCCGACGACGGCGAGGAGGAGGAAGAGCACGCACACGCCGAGCGCGACCACCGCCGAGCGCTTCTCGGCGAACTCCTCCCACACCGCCGCGAGCGGCGAAGGAGCGGGCTCGGGCGCGGCGCGAGCGCCGGCCTTCTCGGGGGAGAGCGCCGTCATGCCCGCCTCCCGAGCCGCACGCGCGGGTCGAGCAGCGAGTAGAGCACGTCGACGACGAGATTGATGACGATGAACAGGAAGGTGACGACGAGGAGGTAGGCCGCCACCACCGGCCGATCCAGGTTGTTGATCGAGTCGATGATGAGCTTGCCCATGCCCGGCCAGGCGAAGATCGATTCCGTGATCACCGCGAAGGCGATCACCGAGCCGAGCTCCATCCCGAGCACGGTGACGATCGGCGCCGCGATGGTCTTGCCGACATGGAGCCCGACGATGCGCCCGTCCCCGAGCCCCTTGGCGCGGGCGAACCTGACGAAGTCGAGCGGCATCGTCTCGCGCACCTGCGCACGGGTGAGCCGGATCATCAGCGCGACCTTGAACAGCGCGAGGTTCGTCGCCGGCAGGATCAGGTGACGGATCCCGTCCCAGGTGGCGAGGCTGGTCTCGACGCCGAGGATCGTGCCCGTCTCGCCGCGCCCGCTCGAGGGCAGCCAGCCGAGGAAGATCGAGAAGACCAGGATCAGCATCAGCCCCTGCCAGAAGTTCGGCAGGGAGAAGCCGAGGATCGAGCCCGTCACGATCGCGGAGTCGGCGCGCGAGCCGGGCCTGAGGCCGGCGTAGAGGCCGAGCGGCACGCCGACGACGAGTGCGATCAGCATCGCGCACAGGGCGAGCTCCAGCGTCGCCGGCATGCGCTGGACGATGAGCGAGATCGACGGGATGTTGTAGACGAAGGAGGTGCCGAGGTCGCCCTGGAGCGCGTTGGCGAGGAAGATGCCGTACTGCGCCCAGATCGGCCGATCGAGGCCGAGCGCGACGACGGCGGCCTGGCGCTCGGCCGCGGTGGCGTCGTCGGGCAGGAGGATGTCGGCGGGGTCGCCCACCGCGTAGAGACCGACGAAGACGACGAGCGAGACCGCGAGGAGCACGAGCCCCGCCTGCAGCGCCCGCCTGACGATGAACAGGACCATGGACCGGCTCGCTCCCCCATGCCAGGCGCCGCGCGCGTTCTGCGCATCGTTCGCGCGACGTTCTCGGCAAGAACCCTGCGTCAGGGTTCCCATTCGCGCAATCTTATTGTCTGATACCGATTCTCCATAAGTGGGACTTATGCCGATGACGCCTGCGATCCTGCGCCGCCTGGAAATCTTCTGCGCCGTGATCGAGGCCGGCGGGGCGACGCAGGCGGCGACGCGCCTGTCCCTGTCGCAGCCCGCCGTCAGCCAGCAGATCGCCCGGCTCGAGGAGGAACTCGGGCTCGCTCTCTTCGCGCGCGCCAACGGGCGCCTGTCGCCCACCGAGAGCGCGCTCGTCCTCTACGAGGAGGCGAGCCACGCCTTCGACGGGCTGGAGCGCGTGGTCAACCTCGCCCGCGACATCCGCGGGCTGGAGCGGGGGCTCCTGCGCATCGCCGCGCCGCATTCGATGGCCGCCGCGCTGCTGCCGCGGGCTCTGGAGCGGCTCGCGGCGGGGCGCGACCGCCTGCGCTTCGACGTCAGGCTCGGGCGCTACGAGACCATCGTGGGCATGGTGGCGGCCCGCGAGGTCGATCTCGGCATCGCCAAGGCGCCGCTCCTCGCGCCCGGCGTCGAGGCGGTGGAGATCGGCACGAGCGGGCTCGTCGCCGTGGCCGCCGCGTCCTCGCCGCTCGCGGCGCGCCCGGTCCTGCGGCTCGCCGATCTCGCGAGCGAGCCGCTGATCATGATCGGCCGCGGCAGGCCCTGGCGCGACGAGATCGACGTCGCCTTCCGCCGCCGGCGGCTGCCGGTCCGCGTCGCCGTCGAGACGCAATCGGTCGCCTCGGCGATCGGCTTCGCGGCGGCCGGCTTCGGCGTGGCGCTGACGCCGGACTGGTTCTCCGACGCGATGGCCCGCGAGGACGTCGTGATCCGCCCGGTCGACATCGACATCCTCCACCGCTTCCTCGTCGTCCACCCCGCGCGCGCCGGCTCGCGCGCGCTGGCGGAAGCCTTCGCCGAGGCGATCCGGGCCGTGCGCGCGCAGATGCCCGGCGGGCCAGCGGTGGAAACGGCGGCGCGCATCCGCTAGCTTCACCCATGATCGTCGCACGCGCACGCATCGCGGAGGCGTGCGCCGGGCGCCCGGGAGGCCCGATGCCGCCGAGTCGTTCCATCTCGAGTATCTCGAGGCCGTGTCCGGGCGCGGCCGCATGAGGGTGCTCGCCGTCTCCGACATCCACATCGACCACCCCGAGAACCTCGCCTGGCTGCGGGGCCTGTCGCGGGTCGACCACCGCGACGACGTGCTCCTCCTGGCGGGCGACGTCGCGAGCGCGCTCCCCCTCCTCGGGCACGGCCTCGAACTGCTCGCCTCACGGTTCCGCACCGTCCTGTTCGTCCCGGGCAATCACGATCTCTGGGTGGGTGTGGACGATGGCGACGGCGATTCCTTCGCCAAGTTCCGCGCGGTCGAGCGGGTCGCCGGGGAGAGCGGCGTCTCGACGCGGGCGTGGCGCGAGGGCGGCCTGCGCATCGTGCCGTTGCTCGGCTGGTACGACTTCAGCTTCGGCGAGCCGGATTCGCGGTTGCGCCTCTCCTGGATGGACTTCCGCGCCTGCCGCTGGCCGGAAGGCCTCGACGAGTGGGAGGTCACCTCCGCGTTCCTGCGGATGAACGGGCCGCTGCGGCCGGTAGCGGACGCGACGACGCTGACCTTCTCGCACTTCCTGCCGCGCATCGACCTGATCCCGGAGCGGATCCCCGCGACCTGGCGGTTCATCGACCCCGTGCTCGGCAGCCGGCGCATGGACGAGCAGGTCCGCGCGCTCGGCGGCAGCCTCCACGTCTACGGCCACAGTCACGTCAACCAGCACACGGAGCGCGACGGGGTGACCTACGTCAACAACGCCTTCGGCTATCCGCGGGAGCAGCGGATCGCGCGCAAGGACCTCCTGTGCGTGTACGAGACATGAGTGCCGCGCGGGCCGAGACGGGAGACGTGCCGGGGGGCCCGCCGCCCGACGGCGTCGATCTGTGGATCGCCCGGATCGACGACGTGAGCGCGACCCCCGGCCTCGTCGAGGCCTATGACGACCTGATGACGGAGGAGGAGCGCGCGCGCGGCGAACGCTTCCACTTCGAGGCCGACCGGCTGCGCCACGCCACCGCCCGCGCCCTCGTGCGCACCATCCTCTCCCGGCACGGCCCTCTGCCGCCGCGGGCCTGGCGCTTCGAGGCGGATCGCTTCGGCAAGCCGCGGCTCGCCGCGGACTGCGCGGCGGCCGTGCCGGGGCTCTCCTTCAACCTGTCGCATTCGGGCGATCTCGTCGTGCTCGCCACGTCCGTCGGGCGCGCCGTGGGCGTCGACGTCGAGCGCATCCGCGACCGGGCCGATCTCCCGGGCCTCGCCGCCTACGCCTTCGCGCCCGAAGAGGCGCGGAGCCTCGCGGAGCTCGCGCCCGCGGACCGCGCCTACCGCTTCTTCGAGCACTGGACGCTGAAGGAGGCCTACATCAAGGCGCGCGGGACGGGCCTGTCGCTGTCGCTCGCATCCTTCTGGTTCGACCTCGCCACCCCGGGCGCGATCCGCTTCTGCACCCGCGAGCCCGGCCAGGACGCCGCCTCCTGGAGCTTCCGGCGCACCGACCCGGACCCGGAGCATCCGCTCGCGCTGTGCATCGCCGACGCCGCTCTCCCCGAGATCCGCACCTGGTCGGCGACGCCGCTCGCCGGCACGCGGGCGATGACGCTCGCCGCAGCACGCACGAGCCCGGCGACGTGAGGGTCGCGCACTGGGGAACTCGGGGCGAACCGGGGGGACGTTGTTGGCGGTGGAGGGACTCGCTACTCCGATCGCCCGCAAGACTTTGCGGATCAACTCATCGCGGCGCACGAGGTCACCAGCATCGGGCACGACCGCGTCCACCTCGCGGCGATGGCGGACAAGGCCAGGGTGGAGAGGGCCCGCGGGGATCTCACGGTCGTTGCCGACCGCGGCTACTTCGACGGCGAGGAGGTGATGGCGTGCGAGGCCGCCGGCGTGGTGCCGATCGTGCCCGCTGAAAGCGCGCTGCACGCCCGCGAAGCAGCGGCGGGTCTCACGTTGGGAGCACGAGGCGGTGCTCGAGGCGATGCACGAGCGCGTCGAGAGCATGCCTGGTGCCATGACGCCGCGTCGATCGGCCGTCGAGCACCCATTCGCCACCCTCAAGCAGTGGACGGGGACGGCGCCGTTCCCAACGAGAGGCCCGAGGAACGTCGGCACCGAGACGAGCCTCTCGGTCCTCGCCCACGACTTGCAGCGGACGATGGGCATCATGGTCACATGATCGTCGTCTTCTCCGCCCGCCGAGCCGCTCATGTGTCGCCGCGCCCGGTCAACCCAGCGATCAACGCACGCACGACGGTGCGACACGCCGCGGGCTCCGCACCGGCGGCCATCGACTCCGCCGCGCGCTCGAAGGCGGCGGAGAGGATCGGCGCGAGGACCGCGACGGGGAGCGGCCGCAGGGCGCCGGCCTCGATCGCCGCCTCGAGACCCTCGCGCAGCGTGGCGTCGCCGCGCGTGTCTTCGATGCAACGACGCTCCGCCTCGCCGAGCACCGCGGGCGCTTCGACGAGGAGGAGACGGGTGCGGCCGGGCTCCGCCATGGCCGTGAGATACGCGTCGGCACCGGCGAGGAGACGGTCGAGGGCGGACTCGGCCCGGTCGTCGGCGGCCTCGATCGCCTGCGCGACCGCCTCCGCCTCCGCCTCCACCACCGCCCGGAACAGAGCGCGCTTGTCGGCGAAGTGGTGATAGAGCGCGCCGCGGGTCACTCCCGCCGCGGTGACGAGGGCTGGCGTGCTCGTCTCGGCATAGCCCTGCGCCACGAAGAGCGCACGGGCCGTCGCGACGAGCCTATCGCGCATGGCGCGGGTGCGCTCGGCGTTCGATCGGCGTCCGGATTTCACTTGCATGCAGTCTGCCTGTTTGTTAATTCAAAAACAGATGCAGGATGTATGTTTCTGCCGGAGATGGAAAGCATGAACATCACGAGCTGGTACCCCGTGCTCATGGTCGCCGACGTCGCCACGACGGCGCGGTTCTGGATCGAGCATTTCGATTTCGCCCCGGCCTTCGAGGCCGATTGGTACGTCCACCTGCAATCGACCGCGGACCCGAGCATCAACCTGGCGATCCTCCGAGGGGACCACGAGACCATACCCGAGAGCGGCCGCGGGCGCGCCGCGGGCGTGTTGCTCAACCTCGAGGTCGAGGACGTGGACGCCGTCCACGCGCGGCTGGCGGGCGCGGGTCTGCCGATTCTCCTGCCGTTGCGCGACGAGGCCTTCGGCCAGCGGCATTTCATCACGACCGATCCGAACGGCGTGCTGATCGACGTGATCACGCCGATCCCGCCGAGCGGAGACTTCGCAACGCAGTACCGACCCGACGCGGTGCCGCGTTGACGGCACTACGCCGAGGGCGGCGGGACCGCGGGGGCCCTCGTGGGCCTCGCCGTCGGGCGCGCGGCGGTGCCTGCGATCTCCGCAGGCGCGAGCCCCAGCAGACGTCGCGTCCAGCGCGACATGTGGCTCTGGTGCGAGAACCCGGTCGCAGCGGCGACTTCCGCCAGCGGCAGGCCGTCGCGGATCATCGCCGTGGCGCGCTCCACGCGACGGCGCATCAGCCATTGGTGAGCCGGCTCGCCAATGGCGTTTCGAAAGGCGGGCTTGAAGTGCGATTCGCTCAGAGCCGCGACCGCGGCGAGGCGCCTCAGGGTGAGCGCCTCGTCGAGCCGCGCGTCGACGTAGGAGACGAGCTGCGCCATCCGCGCCGGCGAAAGCGCCGCGACGGCGGCGCGGTAGCCGGGCGTCTCCTCGGCGCATGCGCAGACGAGACGCAGCGCGAGCGCTTCGCTCAGAGCGACGGCGAAGGGAGCCCCACCCGGGCGCCCGGCCTCGATCTCGCTCGCGAGTGCGAGCCCGCAATGCGCGAGCGCAGGGTCGCGCAGCTGGAAACGGGGTGCGATCCGCAGGCGCCGCGGCACGCGTCCGAGACGCCGCGCCGCCCGTGCGACGAAGGCCGCCGGCATCCGCACCGCGAGCGCGCGGGCGGAAACCTCGTCCTCCCAGTAGCCGGGCACCCCCGGCGGCAGGACGTCGATGTCCCCTTCCCGCTGCAGGACATCGCGAGCCTCGCCGTCGGCACGGCAGCTCGCCGGGATCGGATCGCCGACATGAACGCTCACGAGATAGGCCGCCGCCGGGGGCACGGCGACGAAGCCCGGCGTGAAGTCGTAGAGCTCGGCAGAGAGCCCCTCCGGCAGGGGCTCGCCCGGCGGGTTGATGCGGGTGACGACGGCGGGGCGCTGTTCGGGCATCGGCTCGTCTCCCTCCGCACGGTACGGGCGCGTCCGCCGCCGTCCTTTCATGCTCACGATCGTCCGTCGGTGCGCGATCCGACCGGCGATGCGCGATATCTCTACCGCCCGTTCAGAGCCGTGACGAGGCCACCGTGAGTTCCGGTCGAACAACACACCGTCGCCCGACCGCCTTCGCCCGAACTCTGCCAGCTCTCCCGCGCCTCGTGCTGGACGGGCCGTTCGCGGAGACGAAGGAGTTCGCGCTCGAGCCCACACCGCGTTCATCGGCCGTGACGACGTGCGAGAGGCGCCCCCGCCGGTCCGCGGCGACGCGGGCGGGCGAGTGAGCGCCGATGGACGCCACGCCGGGCGGCCATCGAGATCGGTCCGACGGCGGTCGGGCTCGTCCCGGCCGACGTGGCGGGCACGGCCGTGGCCGGGACGGGTCGTCACGTTGCCCATCGCACCGGCGGGGCCGCCCGCGATCGGCCGGTGCAACTCCCGTCGGAGGACGATCGCCATGCTCGACCACGTCTCGATCACCGTCGCCGACCTGCGGCGCGCCGAGGTCTTCTACGACGCCATCATGGCGGCGCTCTCCATCCCGAAGGTCGGGGTGTCCGACGACTGGATCGGCTACGGAGAGCGATGCGACGCGGCGCATCCCCAGCGCACCTATCTGTCGATCCGCCGCGGGCGCGCGCCGGACGCCTGTCCGGGCCGGCACTGGTGCTTCAAGGCTCCGATGCGGCAGGCGGTCGACGCCTTCTGGACGGCAGGGCTCGTCGCCGGGGGGACCGACGGGGGGGCGCCGGGGATTCGGGAGGCCTATCACCCGGCATACTACGCCGCCTATCTCGTCGACCCGGACGGCAATCGCGTCGAGGCAGTCTGCCATGTCGTGCCGAGCTAGGTCCCGTCCGTCGTGGAGATCCGTTCGCTGCGATCTGCGCGATTTTCGAGAGGACGACCGCGCAGCCTTCCCGGCCTTCACGACGAGAACGGGTGGGCGTAGAGGGTGAGCGGCATGGCCGGTCTCTCTGTCGCGCATGAACTTCCCGTGGCTTTCGGAAAGGCGCGCCTCAGTCGATGATGATGTCGTCTCCGCTCTCGGCCAATCGCTCGAGACCGTCCTTCATCGCAGCGATCGTCGCCGGCGAATGCCCCGTCCAGCCCACGAGCTCGGCGACGACGCGCAGAGGATGGCGCGATCGATAGGAGAGCGTCGGGTTGCCCGGAAACCTCTTGTCCGTGAGGTTGGGATCGTCCTCGATTTCCCCGGTCGGCTCGACGACGTAGATCCGTTCACGCCCGTCGCCCCGCGAGAGTTCGGCGCCCCAGATCGCCGCGTCGAGCGTGGCGGCGAAATAGGTCCAGGAGAGGGCCCCCGCGTCGGTGAAATTCGATCGGTGGCCGACGCGGATGTGATCGCCGGGGCGCAGGTCGGCCTTCGTGCCGTGGAAGTATTGTCGCGTGAACGGCGTGACGTCTGCCGACATGCCCTGGGTTCCTCCTCCCATCGTCGATGAGACCGGCGTCGCGCCGGCGCACGGCGAGGACGCCGGCGGATCGGCCTCGCCGACACGTGGTGGCCCGGTTCGTGAGAGCCCATGCAGTGCAGGGCTACACGATGCCGGCGCCAACGATCTTGACGTGCATCTCAGGTGAAGCAGTCTCTGCCGTTCATGTGCGCCTCGAGGGGCACCAGCATGCGGCGGCAGTTCCGATGCGCGAGCGCGACCTCCTCGGATCGCGGCCCGTGTTCCGCGTGCATCGCGGTGTGCGACGCTTCGCGCCAGAGCGGTTGCTCGATCTCGGTGACGAGGAAGAATATCCACTGGTACATCTCGGTCCGGGTCGCGGGATCGGCGGGGATGAAGCGCACGCTGCCGTAGCGCTCGGCGAAGTACAGCGAAATTGCCGCCGACTCGGCGATGCGCACGTCGCCGTCGACGAGCGCGGGGACCTTGCCGAACGGATTGACCGCGAGGAAGTCGGCGCCGAGGTGGGATCGCTGCGTCGAGGTCCGTTCCACGTCACGTCTCCGTCGCACCTTTGCCGTCGAAAATCCTGTCGCGGAACACCGCGATGCACTCGACGCGCGTGTCCGATCGCTCGACGTTGCGTTTCGCGTACGAATAACACGGCTGGCCCCACTTCACCGCCTCCACGAGACCTGCCGACAGGCAGATGTCACGCAGTGTCGCCAGACCTCGCGCCCAGCTTTTGGTTGAGCAATCCTTCGTATCGAATCGGTCGCACCGCCCGCAACCCTTGGAAAAGTAGTCTTCGATGTCGGCGATCATGCGCGCTCTTCCGACAGCTGGGGCTGCATCGAAACGTCGATGCTCCGCACGAACATCGCCGCCGAAGGGGCAAGTGGTCTGTTCGTGATCAAGACGAGGATCGCGAGGGAGATCCCTCATTCGTCCGCTCGAACACGGCGCGCTGCGCGGCGAAGGCGCGGGCGAAGGCCGGGCGCGCTTCGCCGCGTGCGACGTAGGCGACGAGGTTCGGGAACGTGGCGAGGAGGTCCGATCCACCGAGCCGGCGCAAGACGCTCACCATCATCAGATCGCCGCAGCCGAACCCGTCCTCGAGCCAATCCCGCTCGCCGAGCCGCGCGGAGAGCTGAGCGAGTCGACGGGTCACGCGCTCCTCGGCCCGGGGCAGGCGGTCAGCGAACCAGGGCGCGTCGCGCTCCAGAAGCAGCATCGTCTCGCGTTCGACGATCGGCGGCTCGATCGTGCCGACCGCCGCCGATGTCCACGAGATCGCCCGCGCCCGCGCGGCCGGACCACGCGGGAGCAGCGCGTCGCTCGGGTCCGCGACGTGCAGCACGATGGCGCAGGTCTCGAACAGCACGACGTCCCCGTCCTCGAAGGTGGGGATCTGCGCGAAGGGTTGGAGCGCCAGATGCGCCGGCTCTTTCATCTCGGCGAACGACAGGAGCCGCACGTCGTAGGCGATCCCCGCTTCCTCCAGCGCCCAGCGCACCGGCATGTCGCGGGCGAGGCCGCGGCCGCGGTCGGGCGAGGTGGCGAAGGCGGTGATGGTGGGCCTCACGGCGCGGCCTTCGCACAAGCGGCGACTGCGCGCGCGTAGGCGTCGCGCGTGCGAACCCTCGCCAGGTGAGCCGCTTCCTCGGCGCCCGGCGCGACGTCGGCGAAACGCTCGGCCAGGTCGATGGCGTAGGCGACCGATATGTCGGCGGCGGTGAACGCCTCGCCGGCGAGATACGGCGTCCTGTCGAGCTGCCGCCTCACGAGCGTCAGCCGGTTCTCGTATTGCCGGAGCGCATGGCGCGCCGTCGGGTTCGAGCGCTCCGCCTCGGTCGGCAGCCGGCGCGCGTTGCCGGCGAAAAAGACCGCAGCCGCCATGCCCGCCTCGCCGAGATGCAGGAACTGCTGGTAGGCCGGATAGGCCGTCGAGGTCGGTTCGGGCGAAAGCGGCGTCGGACCGTAGCGCGCCATCAGGTATTCCATGATCGCGATCGACTCGACCATCGTGGCGCTGCCGTCCACCAGAGCCGGAATGAACCCCGCGGGATTGATGCGCAGAAACTCCGCATCGTTCTCGACGCCTGCGCGCATGTCGACGTCTCTCAGGCGGTAGGGCAGCCCCATCTCTTCCAGAAGCCGAACGACGCGGAAGCCGCGTCCACGTCCGTAGATCGTGATCATCGATCGCGCCTCGTCGCCGAGAGACCTGTCGCTGCACGAGGACGCGCGCGCGTCCCTCGCGCCGACAGCGAAGATCACCGTTGCGCGAGATCGCGCGCCGGCGCCGGGAGCGTCTCCCGCTCGCCCCGCGCGGCGCACACGGTGGCGGCGTAGTCGCGGGCCTCCGCGAAAGGGCCGTCGCAGACGAGACCCACGATCGGGGAGAGGACCCGCGTCGCTGGTGGTCGTGCGGGACGGAGCCGATCGCGAGACGGGCGTCGTTCGGTGATCACGACATCGCCCCCCTCGCCGGGCGGCGGCCTGCCGCCGCGAAGCGGCGCAAGCCGTCCACCGCCTCGATCCCCAGCCCCGCGGCGAGATCGCCTTGAACCCGCCGCCACGTCACGAACGCCTCCTCCAGAACGGCCCGTCCCCGCGCGCTGATACCGACGAGCCGCTGGCGCGCGTCCTCGTCGTCGCGGCGCGTGGCGACGAGGCCCGCCTTCTCCGCCACGGCGACGTTGCGGGTCATGGTCGTGCGTTCGGTGCCGACGATCGTCGCCAGCGTGCCGATCCGCGTCGGTCCCTTGATGGCGAGCACAGAGAGAAGCGTGAACTGCGTCGCCCGCAGGCCGTGCGGCTTCAGCGCGCGGTCGAACGCGGCCGTGATCGAGCGCGCGGCGCGGCGGGAAGCGAGGCAGAGGCAGGCACGAGTCTCGTCGATCGACATCCAGTCAGTGTAGATACACTCGTCTCCCATGGTCAAGAACCGCGCCTCGCCTCCTTCTGCTCTCGCTGACGCCCGTCGTGTCGGCAACGGCGGTCGAAGCACGTCGACCCAGGCGGCCCGACGTGGGTGGCCGAAGAGGCTCGGCGATCTTCTCCGAAGACGCCGTCGCCCTGGAGGGCGAGACGGGCGAGTATGCTGGGCGTCACTTCTGCCGGGGCTGCGGCTCGTCGGTCTTCGGGCGGACGGACGACGAGATCGAGGCCGCGGTTCGACCTCGCGCGGCGCTACGGACGCGACCGCGACGGGACGAGCAGCACCGCGCCGTGAGCCGCGGAGTCAGCGCCTCCCGGTCTCACCCGCCAACCCCGCCAGGGTCCGCCGCAGCCGCGCGGCCTGTGCTTCGCCGGTCGCGAGTGCCAGCGCGGTGGTGAAGGCGCGCTGCGCCTCCGCGCCGCGTCCGAGCTGGGTGAGGAGCGCGCCGCGCACGTCGTGAAAGGGAAGATAGCCCTCGAGCGGTCCGGCGAGGTCGTCGATCAGCGACAGTGCCGCCTGCGGCCCGAAGGTCTTCGCCACCGCCACGGCGCGGTTGAGGCGCACCACCGGCGTCGGCTGGACCTGCTCCAGCATGGCGTAGAGGAACGCGATGCGGCGCCAGTCGCAGCCGGCGGCGTCCGCGCAGCGCGCGTGCTCCGCGGCGATGGCGGCTTGCAGGACGTAAGGCCCGGATGCGTCGGCGGCTTCGACGCGGGCGAGGCGCGCGAGGCCCTCCTCAATGGCCTCCGCGTCCCAGAGACGGCGGTCCTGCGCCTCCAGCGGGACGAGGGCCCCGTCGTCGTCGCGGCGCGCGCCCGCACGGGCGCGGTGCAGGAGCATCAGCGCAAGGAGCCCCTCGAGTTCGGCCGTGCCGGGAAACAGGTCGACGAGAAGCCGCGCGAGGCGGATCGCTTCGTCGCAGAACCCGGCCCGCGGGCCGCCCTCCGGCGCCTCGCCGCAATGGCCTTCGTTGAAGAGGAGGTAGAGCGCCGCCGCGACCGCGGCGAGCCGCATCTCGCGCTCCTCGGCGGTGGGGACCTCGAAGCATATGCCCGCCCTGGCGATGGCGCGCTTTGCGCGGGTGATCCGCTGCTCCATCGCGCTCTCCGAGACGAGGAAGGCGCGGGCGATCTCGGCCACGGACAGGCCGCAGACGACTTTCAGGGCGAGCGCGATCTGGTGCGCCGGCGGCAGTTCGGGACGGCAGCAGACGAACAGCAGCCGCAGCACGTCGTCGCCGCAGGTCGCGTGGTCCATGCGCTCGACGAGCGGCGATTCCGCATCGGAGACGTCCGACAGCGCGTCTTCCGGCGGCAGCGGCACGTCGCGGGAGCGGCGCCGCACGCGGTCCGTGCCGGCGTTGCGGCCCACGAGAACGAGCCAGGCGAGCGGGTCGGAGGGCACGCCGCGTTCGGGCCAGGTTCTCAACGCCCGCAGGCACGCCTCCTGGAAGGCGTCCTGGGCCGCATCGAGATCACGGAACCGGCGCAGCAGAGCCGCGAGCGCGCGCGGCCGCGCCGTCGTCAACGCATCGGCGATCGCGCAGGGCTCGGGCATCGGGACGCTCCGCGGGGGACAGGCGATCGAGGACGCACGAGCGCGGCGCGTCCCGACACGCGATCATGCTCCGTTCGGGGTGCGGCCGCCAGCCGCACCGCGCACGGCGGAGACGGTCTCGGCCGAGGCTTCGCTCACCCACAGCCCCGGGTACGTCTCGACGAATCCCGACGGGGAAAGGCGCGAGATTTCCGAACAGGGCACGCTCGGCGCCGCATAGTCGTAGCGGAAGGCATCCAAGAGCCGATAGCGTTGCCGAAGCTCGACGAGGCTCGACGAGCCCGCATCGAGCCAGCCTTGTCTGGCGGCACGAGCAGGCATCAGGCTCTGCTGCCGGAACGAAGCCTTCGAGCCGTGGCGGCGCACCCTTCGGACGGCATCATACCCCCTCCTGCGCATCGGCGGTGACGATCCAGGGCGCGCCGAATCGATCGGTCGTCATGCCGAAGGCCGACGACCAGGACGTCGCCGCCATCGGCATGCCGATCTCGCCGCCCTCCGCGAGCGCCGCGAACAGGCGCTTCGCCTCGGCGGCGCGCTCCACTTCCAGCGTGATCCAGGCACTGCGCGGCGGGGCGTAGGGCATGGACCAGTGCATGTCGCCTCCCATCAGCACCTGATCGCCGACACGCAACTGCACATGGGCAAGGCGTTCCTTCGCCCGCTCGGGGACCTCGCCCATGTCGGGCAGGTCGGCGTAGCGCAGCATGACGAGTTCGCCTCCCAGAAGGTCCCGATAGAACGAGAACGCCTCTCTCGCGCGTCCGTCGAAGGTGATGTTCGCCGAAATCCGCATCGCGTGCTCTCCTGGTGTCAGAGTTCGACGAAGGGCGTGAAGCCGCCCCAGATCATGCGCTTCGTGTCGAAGGGAGGGGCTTCCATGGTCTCCCTCATGCGCGGGTCGGCGGTCACCTTCTGCCAGATCGCGTCGCGCGCGGGCCGCGACGGGTAGACGATCCACGAGAAGACGACGATCTCGTCCTCCGTCGCCAGGACGGAGCGCGGGAACGAGGTGAGCTCTCCGTAGGGGACGTCATCGGCGAGCGCCTCGACATACGCGAGCGCGCCGTGTTCCTTCCAGACTTCGCCCGCGACCTGCGCGAGCGCTTCGTAATCCACGAGACCGTCCTTCGGGACTGCGATGATGAAACCGTCGACGTAAGCCATCGTCCATTCCCCTTGTCCGCGCCGAGGACGCCGCAGGCAGGGCAGCGCCGACATCACGCCGGACGCTCGGCGCGATCGCCGCGCAGCGCCCGCTTCGTCGCATCGTCCGCGGGGAAGGAGTCTTCGATGGCGATCTCCGTGAGCGTGATGTCGGTCGGCGTCCCGAACACGGTCACGGTGGAGATGAAGGCCGGATCTCCCGCCGCCGTGCGAAGCCGCAGCGGCACGGCGATCCCGAGCGGCTCCTTCAAGGCCGGGGTTTCGTATCCGGCACGTGCTCGACCTCCGCCTGGCATACTCCGTCTGTACTTACCTTTTCCCGATCCAATCGCGGATGGCGATGCAGTTGAGGAGGCTGGTCGCCAGGATGTCGATGGCGCCGGTGCGCAAGGCGCCGAGGATGGCGGTCGTCTTGCTCGGTTCGGAGGCGATCGCGATCGTGTTGGAAATGCGCGAGAGATCGTCGCGGGAGAGGCCGATGACGCGCCCGCCGATCTCCTCGTTGCAGGGACGGCCTTCGATGTCGAAGAAGTCGTAGCCCATCAGGTCGCCGACGACGCCGGCCGCCTGGGCGCGCTTGAGTTCGTCGGGGCCGAACCAGCCCATGCGCGCCATGTGGCTGTCGGGCCCGAGATCACCGATGCCGATGAGCGCGTAGTCGGCGCTGCGGGCGAGATTGAGCGTGCGGCGCACGGTCTCGTGCCGCATCAACGCCTCGCGCAGCGCTCCGTCCGGCACGTGGGCCGGCGCGTAGAGCGTCGTCGCCGTCCCGCCGAAGCGGCGCGCCAGCGCACGGCAGATGTGGTCGGCATTGCCCTCGGCCCCCGCCTCCGAGGCGCCGCCGGAGCCGGAAACGAAGGTGATCTGATCGAAGGCCCGGCTCGTCTGGACGGCCGCGACCCGCGCCACGTTGCGGCCCATGCCGACCGTCACCACGCTGTTCTCGCGCAGGTTCGACTCGAGGAAATGGCTCACCAGTGTCGCGACATTGGTGCGCTGTTGCTCGATGGAGCGCGCTTCCGGTGCGACGAGCAAGTGCTTGAGGCCGAAGCGTTCGCAGAATTCCGCCTCGAGCTCGCGGGTTTGCGATGAGTGGAAGCGCACGCGGATTTCGACGAGCCCCGCGTCCTGCGCCTCGCGCAGCATGCGGTTGACCTTCATGCGCGAGAGATCGAGTGCGCGGGCGATGGCGTCCTGCGTTTCGCCCTCGATGTAGTAGCGCCGCGCGATCTCGGCGAGCTGACCGACCGTCGAGGTCTCCGCGGTGGACTGTGGTTTCCTCGGTCGATCCATCCGCCGGCCCCCGGGCACCCTTCAACCAGCGGCGCCGTACCCTGCGCGACTATATAGGCGCGCGCGGGTGGGCGCGAGACCCGTTCAAGCCGCAGGGCCGGCTTCGTAGGAGCGGATCCGCTCGACCTTGGGCGCGGAACGACCGCCCTCGAAATGGGAGCCGAGCCACGCGTCGACGACGGTCTTGGCCAGTTCGTGGCCGATGACCCGTGCGCCGAGGCAGAGGATCTGCGCATCGTTGCTCTTCTGCGCCCGCTCCGCCGAATAGGTGTCGTGCGCCTGTGCGGCGCGCACGCCCTTGACCTTGTTGGCGCTGATCGCGACGCCGATGCCGGTGCCGCAAATCAGGATCGCCCGGTCGTGCGCACCGCGCGCGACCGCCTCCCCGACCGCGATGGCGACGTCGGGATAGAGCGCCGTCTCGCCTTCGCCGACACCGTAATCCGTCAGCTCGTAACCACGGGGAGCCAGCGCGTCTTTGAGCGCTTCCTTGAGCGCGAACCCCGCTTCGTCGCAGCCGATCGCGAGCCGCATCATGGACCTCCTAGTACGAAAGCTGTTTGTGCATTTGACCGCTGTGTGATCAAAAGTCAATCCGCAGCACCGACGCAGCCGCCCTTCGGAGTGGGCAATGAACGTTCTGGAATGCGAAAACGGTACAACTTTACCGCCATGCAGCACGAATGCTGCGGCGCAAACCCGTTCCCGACCGACTCCGGGGCGATCTCCGCCTTGACGGATACGATCATTCGCTCATAATGTTGTGCAAAAGCACAAGAGGAGGAGGCGACGTTGAGCGAGCCGCTGCTCGAGGCCGAGGGTCTTCGCAAGTCGTTCTCGGGCGTTGCGGCGCTCGTCGACGGGCGTTTCCGGCTGCGTGCGGGCTCCGTCCACGCGCTGTGCGGCGGCAACGGCGCCGGCAAGTCGACCTTTCTGAAGATCCTCATGGGCATCCACGCGCGAGACGCCGGCGAGGTCCGCCTGCGTGGTCGCCCCGTCGCTTTCTCCTCGCCGTCCGAGGCGCTGGCGGCCGGCATCTCCATCATCGAGCAGGAGCTGAGCCCCGTCCCCGCGATGACGGTCGCGGAGAACATCTATCTCGGGCGCGAACCGATCGGCCGCTTCGGCCGCGTCGATTTCGAGAACATGAACATCGCGGCGGCGGCGCTGCTCGAACGTCTCCGCTTCGTGCTCGCGCCGACGGACCTCATGATGGATCTGTCGGTCGCGGAAGTGCAGCTCGTCGAGATCGCCAAGGCGCTGAGCTACGATTCCGATGTCATCATCATGGACGAGCCGACTTCGGCGCTCGGCGAGCACGAGGCCGATCACCTTTTCCAGGCGATCTCGGCGCTCAAGGCCGAGGGCAAGGGCATCGTCTACGTCAGCCATCGACTTTCGGAAATCTTCGACATCGCCGACGACTACACGGTCTTCCGCGACGGGCGCTTCGTCGAGGCGGGCGATCTCGCCGACGTGAGCAAAGACAGGCTCGTCCAGCTCATCGTCGGGCGCAAGCTGAGCGAGGAATTCGTCAAGGAGAACGTGCCGCGCGACGAGATCGCGCTCTCGGTCGAAGGTCTCGCGAGCCGCAACGGTGTGCGAGACGTCGCCTTCGAGGCGCGTCGCGGCGAGATTCTCGGCTTCTACGGGCTGATGGGCTCGGGCCGCACCGAGATTTTCGAACGCCTGTTCGGCCTCGCGCACGAGCACGCCGGCGAAATCCGCATCGGCGGCGAAAAGGTGATGCTGCGCTCGCCGGCGGACGCCATCTCGGCCGGCCTCGCCTTCGTCACCGAAGACCGCAAGGGCTCCGGCCTCGTCCTCACCGAGGACGTGCGCGCCAACATCTGTCTCGCGAGGCTCGGCGCACTCGGCTTCGGCCCGGTGATGAGCCGGCGCCGGGAGGCGGACGCGGCCGAGCGCATGATCGCCATGTTCGACATCAAGACCGCGTCGG
The DNA here is from genome assembly GCF_041514305.1 of Salinarimonas chemoclinalis. Lineage (NCBI taxonomy): Bacteria > Pseudomonadati > Pseudomonadota > Alphaproteobacteria > Hyphomicrobiales > Salinarimonadaceae > Salinarimonas > Salinarimonas chemoclinalis. Next base: position 14,598 of record NZ_JBGMWH010000006.1, on the reverse strand, counting down.
ACCGGCTCGGCGTCGTCAACCTGTCGGGCGGCAACCAGCAGAAGGTGGTGCTCGGCAAATGGTTCTTGACCGAGCCGCGCATCCTGCTCCTCGACGAGCCGACCCGCGGCGTCGACGTCGGCGCCAAGCGGGAGATCTACCGGATCATGTCGGATTTCGCCGCGGCGGGCGGCACCGTGCTGCTCGTCTCGTCGGAGGTCGACGAGGTGCTCGGCATGGCCGATCGCGTCGTGGTCATGCGCGACGGGCGCATGGCCGGGACGATCTCGGGCGCGGACATGAACGCGCAGAACTTGCTTCACCTCGCGACCTGAGCGCGCGCGGGACGACGGATCGAAAAGCGGGAGGTCGGATGTCGAGCGTGGTGGAGAAGGAGCGCGAGCCCGTCGTCGGGGAGAAGACGAAGCGCAGGGCGACGAGCGCGGCGCAGCGCTGGGGCATCCTCATCGCGCTCGTCGTCGTGTGCGTCGCGCTGTCGCTCCTGAACGAGTACTTCCTCACCACGCGCAACATCCTCAACGTGCTTCGCCAGACCGCGATCAACGGCATTCTGGCCATCGGTCTGACCTTCGTCATCCTGGCGCGCGGCATCGACCTCTCCGTGGGATCGGTAGTGGCGCTCGCGGGCGTCGTCGCCGCCTCGCTGGCGACGACGTCCTCGACGGCGATGGTGGCGGGCGGGCCTTACCCCGTCGTGCTGGCGCTCGCCGCCGGCCTCCTCGTCGGCGCGGCGGCGGGCGCGGTGAACGGCGTCGTCGTCGCGCGCTTCTCGGTACCCGCCTTCGTCGCGACGCTCGGCATGCTCTCGATCGCGCGCGGCCTGACCCTGCTCTACGTCGACGGGAGACCGGTGCCCGCGCTGACGCCGGAATTCCGCTGGATCGGGACGGGCGACGTGCTCGGCGTGCCGATGCCGGTGGTGATCTTCGGCCTCGTCTTCCTCGTCTCATGGTGGGTGTTGTCGCAGACCCGCTTCGGGCGGCACGTCTATGCGGCGGGCGGCAATCCGCATGCCGCGACCGTGTCCGGCATCGACGTCACGCGCATCCGGCTGCTCGTCTTCGTGATCTCCGGCGCGCTCGCCGGCCTCGCGGGGATGATGCTCGCCGCGCGCACCGGCTCCGCCCTGCCGCAGGCGGGCGTCGCCTACGAACTCGACGCGATCGCCGCCGTCGTCATCGGCGGGACCAGCCTCGCCGGCGGCGTCGGGCGCGTCACGGGCACGCTGATCGGGGCGCTCCTGATCGGCGTCGTCAACAACGGCCTCGATCTGATGGGGGTCGAATCCTACTACCAGCTGGTCATCAAGGGCATGCTCATCGTGGCTGCGGTGATGCTCGACCAGTCCCGGAACAAGCGGGAATGACCGCTTGAAGAGTGGTGCCCGCGAAGATGCGGCGCATCGGCGAACACACAGAACCGGAGGGAACGACATGAAGCGTCATCTCATCGCCATCGCCGCAGCGGCGAGCCTGGCATCGGGCGCCGCCTCGGCGCAGGACGAGCCCTTGAAGATCGGCGCGGCCGTCTATGGGCTGCAGGCCGAGTTCATGCAGATCTGGTCGGCCGCGCTCGAGGAGCATCCGGCGGTCGAGAGCGGCATGGTCGATCTCACGATCTTCGACGGCCGCTACGACGCACTCGTGCAGCAGGAGCAGTTCGAGACGATGATCACGCAGGGCTTCGACGCGATCATCTTCGTGCCGATCGACATCGAAGCGGGCGCGACCGCCGTCCAGGCGGCGGCAGATGCCGGCATCCCCGTGATCGGCTCGAACACCCGCGTCAATTCCGATCTCCTCACCGCCTATGTCGGCTCGGACGACGTTCAGTCCGGCTACATGGAGGCGAAGATCGTGCTCGACGCCATCGGCTGCGAGGGCAACGTCGTGATCATCGAGGGCCCGATCGGTCAGTCGGCGCAGATCCAGCGCCTCGAGGGCAACGAGAAGGCTCTCGCCGAGTGCCCGAACGTGACCGTGCTCCAGCAACAGACCGCCAATTGGTCACGCGCCGAGGCGCAGACGCTGATGGAGAACTGGATCACCGCGCATCCGGGTGAGATCGACGGTGTCATCGGCCAGAACGACGAGATGGCACTCGGCGCCATCGAGGCGATCAAGGCCGCCGGGCTCGCGGTCGACGACTTCGCCATCGCCGGCATCGACGGCGTCACGGATGCGCTCATGGCGGTGAAGCGCGACGAGATGAGCTCGATCCTCCAGGACGCGCGCGCCCAGGCGCAGGGCGCCCTCGATCTCGCCATCCAGGCGGCGACGGAGGAGGATCATGCGCCGATGTCCGACATCTGGGAGCAGTATCCGGACATGGCGTGGGCCGGCGGCACGGAAGCGGAGTACAACGTGCCGTGGACCCCCGTGACGATGGAGAACGTCGACGCTCTGCTCGAGCGCCGTCAGTGATCGACTAGGGCCGGGCCCGGCCGCACCCACACACATGCGCCAGGCCCGGCTTCCTCGCGCTTCCCACTCCGACAGGTTCCGGCATGACGCACGCACCCGCATCGCTCGATCTCGGCTTTCCGCTCGACGGCAAGGTCGCCCTCGTCACCGGGGCCGCGTCGGGTATCGGCGCGGCCATCGTCGACGCCTTCGCCGCCAAGGGCGCCCGCGTCGCGCTCGTCGACCGCGACGAGACGGCGGCGCGGACGAGGGCGTCCGGCCTGCGGGACGCGCGGGCCTACGGCGCCGACGTCTCCGACGAGGCGAGCGTCGAGGCGGCCGTCTCCGCGATCGACGCCGATTTCGGCCGTATCGACATCCTGGTGAACTCGGCCGGGATCGTCGATCTCGCTCCTGCGGAGGAGATCACCCTCGCCGCCTGGCGGCGCACGATGGACGTCAATCTCACCGGCTCGTTCATCGTCGCTCAGGCGGTGGGGCGGCGGATGATCGCGCGCGGCCACGGGCGGATCGTCAACCTCGCCTCCCAGGCCGGCAGCGTCGCCATAGACGGGCACGTCGCCTATTGCGCCTCGAAATTCGCCGTCATCGGCATGACGAAGACCATGGCGCTCGAGTGGGGCCGACACGGCATCACGGTCAACACGATCTCGCCCACCGTCGTCCTCACCGAGCTCGGCAAGAAGGCCTGGTCCGGCGACAAGGGCGAGGCGATGAAGGGGCTGATCCCGACCGGTCGCTTCGCTGAGCCCGCCGAAATCGCGGCGGCCGCCGTCTTCCTCGCGTCCGATGCGGCTGCGATGATCAACGGCGCCGACTTGCTGATCGACGGCGGATACACCGTCAAGTGAGCGGCCGAGTGAGCGGTCGAGTCCGCCCGACAACGAAAGACGAACGAGGAAACGCCATGCAGCGCTTCGTCAACAATCCCGACGACATCGTCGACGAAACCGTCCGCGGCTTCGTGCGCGCCCACGCCGAACTGGTGCGGCTCGACCCCGGCAATCCGCGCGTCGTCGTCTCGACGGCTGCGCCCGTCGAGGGCAAGGTCGGCGTCGTCACCGGCGGCGGCTCGGGGCACGAGCCGGCATTCATCGGCTATACGGGGCGCAACATGGTGGACGCGGTCGCGGTCGGTGAATTGTTCTCCTCGCCGACCGCGAAGAGCTTTCACGACGCGATCGAGGCGTCGAACGGCGGCGCGGGTGTCGTCGTGCTCTACGGCAATTACGCCGGCGACAACATGAACGTGAAGATGGCCCAGAAGCTCGCCGCCAAGGCGGGGATCGAGGTGCTCACCGTCGTCGCCAACGACGACGTCTCCTCCGCCCCGAAAGATGAGCGCGAGAAGCGCCGCGGGGTGGCGGGCGAGATCTTCATGTGGAAGGTCGGCGGCGCGAAAGCCGCATCGGGCGCCTCGCTCGCCGAGGTGCGCGATACGGCGCAGAAGGCGATCGACGCCTGCCGCTCGGTGGGAGTCGGCCTCGCGCCGTGCACGCTGCCGGCGGTGGGGCGTCCGAACTTCGCGATCGAGCCCGGCAAGATGGAGGTCGGCATCGGCCATCACGGCGAGCCGGGTGTCGCGGTGGAGGATCTGAAGCCGGCGAACGAGATAGCCGACGAGATGGTGCGCATCGTCCTCGACGATCACGATCTCCCCGCCGGCACCCGCGTCGCGGTGCTCGTCTCCGGGCTCGGGGCGACGCCGCGCAACGAGCTCTACGTGCTCTACGATCGCATCGCCGCGCAGATCGAAGCGCGGGGGCTCGTCCTCGCGAAATCGTATGTCGGCGATTACTTCACCTCGCTGGAGATGGTCGGCGCGACGCTCACCGTGATGGCGCTCGACGAGGAACTCGAGGCGCTGCTCGAGGTCGAGACCGCCTGCCCCGGCTTCTGAGACGGTTCGCGAGGAGACATCATGGCGACGCTACGCAATGCCGGTTCGGGTGCGATCGTGTCCGAGATCGCGGCCGTCATCGTCGAGAACCGGGCCTATCTCAGCGAGATCGACGGCAGGATCGGCGACGGCGACCACGGCGTGAACATGGCGAAGGGCTTCTCCCGCGCGGCCGAGCGGCTCGCGGGGCGGGAGACCTCGCTGGCGGAGGCGCTCGACGCACTCGGCCAAGTCCTGATGTCGGAGATCGGCGGTTCGATGGGGCCGCTCTACGGCATGATGTTCATCGAGACGGCCGAGGCGATCGAGGACGCGGAAACGATCGACGTCGCGAAGTTCGCGTCGATGCTGCGGGCGGGGCTCGCGGGCGTCGAAAGCGTCGGCGCGGCGAAGGTCGGCGACAAGACCATGCTCGACGCACTCGTCCCCGCCGTCGAAACCGCCGAGGCCGCGGCCGCAGAGGGCAAGGACTTCCCCGAGGCGCTCGCGGCGACGAAGCAGGCCGCGATCGACGGACGCGAGCGCACCCGCGACCTCGTCGCCAAGATCGGCCGGGCGAGTCGGCTCGGCGAGCGCTCGAAGGGCGTTCTCGATGCGGGCGCGACCTCGTGCAGCCTGATCGTCGGCGCGCTCGCGGACGGCATCGCCGCGCGGCTCGACCGGTGAGCCCGCCGCTCGGCACGCCGCTCGACGCCGTCCTCGCGGGCGACGACCCCGTTGCCCGCACCGTCCGTGCGCTCGCCGGCGCCTGCGCGCGCCTCGCGCGCGTGATCGCTCGCGGATCGCTCGGGGGAGCGCTCGACGAGACGGTGATCGGTGCGGCCGGTGGCGCGGATGCGCAGACGCGGCTCGATCTCATCGCCGATCGGCTGATGCACGAGGCGCTCGCCGGCGCACCCGTGCGCTGGCTCGCTTCCGAGGAACGCGCCGACGTCGAGGCGCTGACGCGAGGCGCGCCGCTGGCGGTCGCGCTCGATCCGCTGGACGGATCGTCGAATATCGCCGTCAACGCGCCGCTCGGGACGATCTTTTCGATTCGCCCGGCCCGCGACGACCCGCGCGCGACGTTTCTGTCGCCGGGGCGGGAGCAACTCGCGGCCGGCTTCGTGATCTACGGCCCGCTGACGGCCCTCGTGGTGACGATGGGCGACCATGTCGACGTCTATGTCCGCGATCCCGACGACGGGGCGTTCCGTCTCGCCGAGCACGCGGTGCGCTGTCCGGAGGACGCGCGCGAGTTCGCGATAAACGCGTCCAACCGGCGGCATTGGGCGGCGGCGCTGCAAAGCTGGTTCGACGAGCGGATCGCGGGTGCCGAGGGGCCGGCGGGGCGTGATTTCAACATGCGCTGGATCGCGTCGCTCGTCGCGGAAGCCTACCGCATCCTCGAGCGCGGTGGCATCTTCCTCTATCCGGGCGATACGCGCCGCGGCTATGCGAAGGGCCGCCTCCGGCTCGTCTACGAGGCGGCGCCGATGGCGCTCCTCGTCGAGGCTGCGGGCGGACGCGCCGTCGTCGGCGACGGCAACCGCGTACTGGACGTCGCGGCGGCGAGCCTGCACGAACGCACACCGCTCGTGTTCGGCTCGCGGGAGATGGTGGAGCATTTGAAATTCCGCCTTCGATGAAGCGGCAATCGCCACGATCGCACGTCTCCGCAACCGTCCGATCAGATCTCGATGGCGCATCCGTCGACCATCGTCAACGTCCGAAATGGACCGAAAGCGGCCTCGTACCCATTGGATGCATAGCCTCGGGTGGAGAACTAGCCTGGCAAGATTTGTGCGGGACGCACGGAGGGAACCGGTCGCAAGCCGGCACGGAGCGGGCGCCGTCCTACCGAGGCGCTACAGAAACCATTCATCGTTCTACCAAACGAGGTTCCGCGGCTTGCCGGCGAGGAAGGCGTCGATGTTGTCGACGAGCTGATCGCCCAGTCCCTGCGTCGCCTCTCGGCTCGCCCACGCGACGTGGGGCGTGACGATGACGTTCTCGCGGCGCGCCAGCGAGTGGATCGGGTGATCGGCGCCCGGAGGCTCCGGGGAAGTCACGTCGATGCCTGCCCCGGACACGAGCCCCGCATCCAGCGCCCGCGCGAGCGCCGCTTCGTCCACGAGCCCGCCGCGGGCGGTGTTGATCAGCAGCGGCGCGCGGCGCATCAGCGCGAATTCCGCGTCCGAGATCAGGTTGCGCGTCTGCGGCGTGAGCGGGCAGTGGAGCGTGATCACGTCGGATCGCGCCATGACCTCCTCGAAGGGCGTGTAGAGCGGCCCCATCCCCGCGACGCCCTTGTAGGAGGAGAACAGGACCTCCATGCCGAACGCCTCGCCGATGCGCGCGACCGCCTTGCCCAGCGCGCCGTCGCCGACGACGCCCAGCGTCGAGCCGGCGAGGTCGGCGATGGGGTAGTCGAAGTAGCAGAACTGCCCGGCCTCCTCCCAGCGTCCCCGCGTCACCGAGCGCGCGTAGGGCACGAGGGAGCGGCGCAGGGCCAGGATCAGCGCGAAGGTGTGCTCGGGGAGCGTGCTCGTCGCGTAGGTGCGGATGTTCGCCACGCGGATGCCCGCCGCCCTGCAGGCCTCGACGTCGACCGGGTCGTAGCCGGTGGCGGCGACCGCGACGAGCCTCAGCCGCGGGGCGCCGGCGATCGCGGCGGCGCCGATGGGCGTCTTGTTGGTGACGACGATGTCGGCGTCGGCGATGCGCGGGGCGACCTCGTCCGGCCGCGTGCGGTCGTGCACGACGAGCCGCGCCGGGCGGGCGAAGTCCCGCAGCCGCACGCTCGGCGGAAGCGTGTCGCGATCGAGGAAGACGATGGTCGGCGGGCCGCCGCCGCCCGCGGCCGCATCCGCGCTCATGCGCCGCCTCCCTCGTCCCCGAGCGGCGCGGCGCCGACCTCGCGCGCGATGGCGTCGAGATCGGCGACGACGTTGTCGGGCAGGGCGATGCCCCGCGCCGCGACGTCGGCGGCACGCTCGGCCTCGACCTCGCCCGGCATGCGGATGCGCTCGAACCCGTCCGCCGTGGCGCTGCCCTTGAGCTCGGCGACGAGCGCGCCGGTGCGCTCGGCGAAGCCGGCGCCGAGATGGGTGCGCGAGAGGTCGACGACGAGGAGGAAGTGCCCGACGTCCTGCGTCAGCTCGTAATCGGAATAGAGGTTGCCCATCGACCCGGCGAACCGCCCGCCGGCGAGCACGCCCGTGAGCACCTCGACCATGATCGCGAGCGCCGAGCCCTTGGCGCCGCCGAAGGGCAGGACGACGCCCTTCTCCGCGGCGCTGGCGTCCGTCGTCGGGCGCCCCTCGCGATCGAGCGCCCAGCCGGGCGGGATCGTCTCCCCGCGCTTGGCGCCCTCGACGATCTTGCCCCGCGCGACGACGGAGGTCGCCATGTCGAGGAGGAGCGGCGCCTCGCTCGTCGTCGGCGCGCCGAAGGTGACCGGGTTCGTTCCGATCACGGCCTCGCGCCCGCCGAACACCGCCATGGACGGCGGCGCGTTCGTCATGGCGAAGGCGAGGCAGCCGGCGGCGATCGCCTTCTCGACGTAGAAGGAGCCGGCGCCGTTGTGGTTGGAATGCGCGATCGAGGCGGCGACGACGCCCTGCTCGCGCGCGGCCTCGATCGCGGCCTCGAGGGCGCGCAGCGTCACGACCGGACCGGGCCCGTTGTCGCCGTCGACGTGGAGGAAGCCCGGCGAGGGCCGCTCGATGCGGATCTCGGGGCGCGCCTTCACGGCGCCCGCGACGACGCGCTTCGCGTAGATCGGGATGCGGGTGAGCCCGTGCGAGCCGTGACCGCGCAGGTCCGCGTGGACGAGGACGTCGGCGACGGTCTGCGCGTCGGCCTCGCTCAGGCCGGCGGCGGCGAAGACGGAGACGGCGAAGGCGCGAAGCCGCGCAACGGGGAACGCGCGGGCCATCACGCGTCTCCCCGTCCGCGACCGTTGAGGAGGTCGTAGAGCCGTCCCATCGCCGCGCTGTCGAGCGTGGCGAAGCCCGCGTTGCAGGTCGCCTGCATCATCTCCCGCGCGAGCGCGGTGGCCGGCTGGGTACGCCTGTAATGGGTGCCGAGCGCTGCAGCGATGCCGAGATCCTTGCGCATCAGCTCGGCTCGGAAGCCGCCCTCGAGCGCGTCGTCGACGTAGCGCTCGGCGTGCATCTCGAGGACGCCGCTGCGCGCCGCGCCCGTCGAGAGCACCGCGCGCATCACGTGCGGATCGACGCCGGCGGCGCGCGCCAGCGCGATCGCCTCGAAGGCGCCCATCATGTTCACCGCGACCATGAGCTGGTTGCAGGCCTTCAACGTCTGCCCCGCGCCGAGCGGGCCCACGTGGTGGACCGCCTTGCCCATGGCGTCGAGCACCGGCCGCGCGCGGGCGACGTCGTTCGCGTCGCCTCCGACCATGATGGTGAGCGCGCCCTCGTCCGCCCCCTTCCTGCCGCCGCTCACCGGCGCGTCGATCATCCGCGCGCCGACCCCGGCGAGGGTCTTCTCCACCGCCTGCGCCTCGAACGGCGCGATGGTGCTGCAGTCGACGAGGAGACCACCCTCCCACGACGCCGACGCGAGGCCGGTCTCGCCGGAGACGACGGTCTCGAGCGCGCTCGCCTCGGGGACGCAGGTGACGACGATCCGCGCCGCCCGCGCGACGTCGGCGGGCGTCGCGACCACGGTGGAGCCGGCCGCGGCGAAGGCGTCGGCCTTCTCCCGCGAGGAGGTGGTGACGACGAGGGGATGGCCGGCGGCGAGGATGTTGCGGGCCATGCCCGCACCCATCACGCCGAGGCCGATGAAGCCGACCGTGTCGATCATGCTCTACCTTCCGATGCTGGGGTGTCCGCCGCCTCGCGGGCCCGGCGGGCGAGCGCGCGCTCGCGCCGGGCCGAGAGGAGCACGAGGAGGATCGCGACGAGCGCGAGGCCGATCGTGACGGGGTTCGTCAGGAACGGCGCGAAGGAGCCCTGCGAGCGCGTCAGCGCCTGGCGCAGCGCCTCCTCGAAGGGCGGGGTGATGATGAAGGTGATGAGCAGCGGCGCCACCGGCACGCCGGTGCGGTTGAACACGAAGCCGAGCACGCCCGCGCCGATCATCACGAACAGGTCCACGATGTTGTTGCGCGCGACATAGCTGCCGGCGACGCAGACGAGGGCCACGCAGGGCATCAGGTAGATCTTCGGGATGCGCAGCGTCATCGCCAGCGGGCGCACGGCGAAGTAGCCGATCACGCCCATCAGGATCGTCGACAGGAAGAGCGCGACGTAGATCGTGTAGACGATCCCCGGCGCCGTCATGAAGATCAGCGGCCCGGGCGCCACGCCCTGGAGCACGAGGGCGCCGAGCAGGATCGCGGTGACCGCGTCGCCGGGGATGCCGAGCGCCAGCGTCGGGATGAAGGTCGCGCCGACGACGGCGTTGTTCGAGCTCTCCGAGGCCGCGACGCCGCGGATGTCGCCCTTGCCGAAGCACGAGGCGTCCTTGGCGGAGCGCTTGGCGTCCGCATAGGCGAGGAAGGAGGCGATGGTCGCGCCGATGCCCGGCAGGATGCCGATGGCCGAGCCGATGGCGGACGCCCTCAGCATCGGCAGGCCCATCGATTTGAGCTCCTTGCCCGTGACGCGGTTGGCGGCGCGGTCCTCCGCGGCGAGCTCGACCTTCTGGGCGCTCTTCGAGAAGCCCTTCGTCGCCTCCTCGATGATCTCGGCCAGCGCGAACAAGCCCACCAGCAGCGGCACGTAGGTGAGCCCGTCCATCAGCGAGGTCGAGCCGAAGGTGAAGCGCGGGATGCCGAGCATCGGGTCCGAGCCGATGGTGGCGAGCGCCATCCCGATCGAGGCGGACAGGAGCCCCTTCATCAGCGAGCCGCCCGACAGCACGCCGATGATGAGGAAGGTGAAGAACAGCAGCGAGGCGATCTCCACGGGCCCGAAGCGCAGGGCGAAGTCGGCGAGCTGCGGGGCGAGCATCACGAGGAGCGCGATGGAGAACACCGAGCCGAACACGGAGGCGATGAGCGAGACCCGCAGCGCCTTCGTCGCGAGCCCGGCGCGCGCCATGGGAAAGCCGTCGAAGATCGTCGCGGCGGACGCGGGCGTACCGGGTGCGTTGAGCAGGATCGCCGAGATCGAGCCGCCGAAGATGCCCGAGCCGTAGAGGCCGATGAGCATGACCAGCGCCTGCTCGGTCGGCATGAAGATCGTCAGCGGCACGGCGAGCGCCACCGCGATGTTCACGGAGAGGCCCGGGATCGCGCCGATGACGAGGCCGATCACCACGGAGCCGAGCAGCGTGAGGAACACCGCGGGCGTCGTGAAGCCCCACAGGGCGAGGGAAAGCGGGTCCATCGGAACGCTCCGGCCGGCTCAGAACAGCCGGCCCGACGGAAGGGGAATGAGGAAGAGCTCGCGCAGGATCACGTCGACCACGATCGGCACGACGATCGCGAGGATCCCCGCGACGACCCAGGAACGGGGCCGGTAGAGCGCGAACACCGCGGCGAGGAAGAGGATCGAGGCCGCGAGGAAGCCGACGAGGAGCATGCCGAGCGCGTAGGCCAGCGTCAGCCCGACGAAGAGGAGACCGAGGCCGAGGCCCCGGCTCCCGCTCCCGCTCCCGTCGGCGTCTCCCGTCGCGGGTTTCGCCTCGAGCGCGACCGCGACGGAGAAGAGCAGGACCAGCCCGCCCGCGAGATAGGGCAACGCGGAAGGGCCGACCGTGTAGAACCGCCCGCCTCCCGAGAACGGGTCGCCGCCGAGATCGGGCACCAGGACCAGCAGGTAGCCCAGCGCGAGGGCGGCGACGACGATCCCGAGGAGGCGGGGGGCGTTCATCAGTTCGCCTCCGGCCGCTCGCCGATGGCCGCGCGGATGGCGGCGGACATCTCGGTCATCGCGGCCTCGAAGTCCTCGCCGCTCAGATAGCCGGGCTCGATGTCGGCGCGCGCGGCGAGCGTGGCGAAGGTGTCGGACCGCATCGCCTCCGCGAACCGCTCCTGCATGTAGGCGATCGCCTCGTCGGGCGTCGCGGCGGGTGCGACGAGCCCCTTCATGTTCTCGAGGTTGACGGCATAGCCGAGCTCGGAGAGCGCCGGCACGTCCGGGATCTGCGGCGCGCGGTCGGAGGTCGTGGCGATGGCGTAGACGTTGCCGGCGTCCATCTGCGCCTTGGCGTCGCCCGGCGTGATGATGGCGAGGTCGACATGGCCGCCGAGCAGCGCCGCCAGCGCCGGCGCGCCGCCCTGGTAGGGCACGTGCTGTATCTCGATGCCGGCTTCCTTCTCGAAGACGAGGAAGGCCGAATGCAGGATGCCGGCGGGGCCGGAGGAGGCGTAGGCGAGATCGCCCGGGTTCTCCTTGGCACGCGCGACGACGGCCTCGACGGAATCGAGCCCGCTGCCCGCCTTCGTGACGATGACCATGTGCTCGCGGTTGACGCGCACGACGCCGCGGAACTGGTCGAGGCTGTAGTTGGTCTCCATGTGGTTGGGCACCGAGGTGCTCTCGCTGCCGCCGCCGACGAGGAGCGTGTGCCCGTCGGGCTCGGCATTGGCGACGATCTCGGCCGCGAGCGTGCCGGAGGCGCCGGGGCGATTGACCACGACGAGCGGGACGGGAAACAGCTCCTGCGCCGCGGACGCGATGAGGCGCGCCGTCTGGTCGGTGCCGCCGCCCGGCGCGAAGCCGACGACGATCTGGATCGGTCGGGTGGGTTCCCAGCCCTGCGCGACGGCGGGGGCGGCGCTCGCGCCGAGGGCGGCCGCGAGGCCGAGGGCGGTCGAGAGCACGGTTCTCCTGGACGGCATCATGCGTTTTCTCCCTTTCGTTGCGATGTCGCGGCGCGCCCTTGGCGGGCGTCTCGTTGGTGGATCCGGTACGGGTCGCGTGGGCGTCAGACGCCCGCGCAGCCCTTCTCCCGGAGGATCTCGTCGACCCAGGCGCGGTCCCAGCCCGCACCGGCTATGGCGGCGAGGGTCTTCGTCTCGCGCTCCATCTGGGCGCGCCCCGCGGCGGCGATCTCGGCCGCGTGGGCGCGCGGCACCGCGACGACCCCGTCGAGGTCGCCGACGATCACGTCGCCCGGCTCGATCACCATCCCGTCGAGCGCGATCGGTACGTTCACCTCGCCCGGCCCGTCCTTGTAGGGGCCGCGATGGCTCACGCCAGCGGCATAGACGGGGAAGTCGTCTTGGCCGATCGCATCCATGTCGCGCACCGCGCCGTCGACGACGAAGCCGACGACGCCGCGCGAGCGGGCATGCGCGATGATCAGCTCGCCGATCAGCGCGTTCGTGAGGTCCCCGCCGGCGTCGACGACGATGACGTCGCCGGGCTCGGCCATGTCGGCGGCCTTGTGGATCATCAGGTTGTCGCCGGGGCGCGTCTTCACCGTCAGCGCCGTCCCGGCGAGGCGCCCGCCCCGGTGCATGGGGCGCAGCCGCGCCCCGCCGGCGACCATCCGGCCGAGATTGTCGCTGAGGATCGCACACGGGATCTCGCCGAGCGCGCGCACCCGCTCGGCATCGGCGCGGACATGGCCGGTCAGGACGCGGAATCCGAGGGTCACGGAAGACCTCCCTTCGATGTTCTTCGTTGGCGGGGAGGTTAGGAATTGGCCCGACGTTGTGTCCAATATATTGTCGGCACCACATTGATGCCCGTTCGGCATCGAGGGGAGACCGGCATGCTCGAGACGCGACTCATCCGTTCCTTCGTCCACGTGGCGGAAGAGCTCCATTTCGGCCGTGCGGCGCAGCGCCTCCACATCGCCCAGCCGGCGCTGAGCCGGCAGATCGCACAGCTGGAGGAGCGCCTCGGCGTCCTCCTCCTGGAGCGCACGCAGCGTGCGGTGACGCTGACCGCGGCGGGCGCCGCCTTCCTGGAGCGCGCCTATCGCATCCTGGCGGACATCGACAAGGCGGCCGACGAGGTGAAGCGCGTCGTCGCGGGGGAGGTCGGGCAGCTCGCGATCGGCTTCATCCATTCCTCCACCTACGGCATCGCGCCCCAGCTCCTGCGACGCTTCCGCGACGCCTATCCGTCGGTGCGGCTCGATCTCTACGAGATGACGATCCAGGAGCAGCTGGAGGCGCTCGCCGAGCGGCGCATCGACATCGGCCTCCTGCGCCCGCCCATCGCCGATCCACTCCTCGACCACGCGGTTCTGGAGGAGCAGGACTTCCTCCTCGCCGTGCCCGGCTCGCATCCTCTGGGCGGGCGCGATCGCGTCTCAATAGCTGAGCTGTCGCAGGAGAGCTTCATCCTGTTCTCGCAGCGCAACAGCCCGCTCTTCTACGGGCGCATCGTCACCATGTGCGAGCGCGGCGGCTTCGTGCCCCGCCTCGTGCAGAACGCGACGCAGATCCACACGGTCGTGGGGCTGGTCAGCGCGAACATGGGTGTCGCGATCGTCCCCTCCGTGGCGCGTAACCTCCATATGCCGAACGTCCGCTTCCTCGTTTTCGAGGAGGCGTTCGACCCCGTGAGCGTCGGTATCGCGTGGAGGCGAGACGCGCGTGCTCCGGTGCTGGGTGCTTTCATCGACATGAGCCGCCGTGGCTACGCTCCTTTGCATCTGTCGAAGGGTACGACAGGCGACGACCGACTGACATGAACGACGGCAGACGCCCGCGTCGACGATGCCCACCGGAGCTCGAGGCGGCTTCGGGCCGAGAGCCGTCGAACGCGGCGGTGCCGCGGAACGTCCGATGCCCGGCTATTCTCTCGGAAAGCGAGGTCGGAGCGCTTTGTTTCCAGCCTCCCCCGTGATGAATATTGAAATCTACGGCACGGCCTTTGGTCCGATTCGCTGCTCGACGAGGTGGGCGCGCCCTTGCGCCCGTAGCGCTCCCTGGAGTGGCCTCGTACCGGCGCAGCTGCCCGAGCATGAGCTGCCCCCCGACGCGCGCAGGTCCGGCGCCGCCACGGCCTCCCTCGCCCCTTTCAACGCCATGACCAGCCTCCGCCTCGCGGCTTTCGAATCTGGGGTGCGCGAGGATAACCGAGGGAGACGCGAGCCGAGAACGGGAACGGGAACGGCGGCGGCGCTCACCCGCATCTGGAGGAGGTAGCGCCCGTCGCGGCGGGCGAGATAGCTCGGACGCATGACGACCCCTGTCGGCGGGGCCGGCGGAGGCGACATGCCTTGCGTGAGACATGTCGCGTCGACCGAAACCCCGATGGGCTTCAGGTCGCTGGTCCGTAGAGGCTTTTGGGAGATCTGTGCGTCCTGAGACATAGGTGACAGATCGTTCCTGAGACATGGGTAACACTTCTCGCTTTT
>NZ_JBGMWH010000005.1:0-234929 GCF_041514305.1 Salinarimonas chemoclinalis | reverse complement strand
CCCAGAATCCAGCGACAGCCCGGCCCGTCCAGCCCTGCGAGAGCGTGCATGCCGGCTACGGTTGCGCGCACGTGACCGGCATCGCGAGCAGAACGCGACGCGCCTGCGGGCCGGCCGCGTTCAGCTCCCCGAGCCGGGCTCGCGGAGATCCGGGGCGTGCTGCGTCGCGTGCAGCCTGTCCATCTCCTTGTCGAACCGCGCCCACAGGCGGGCGCCTTCCTCGCCGAGCATCCCGGCGTCCCGCTCGAACCGGTTCTCCACGTGCACGGCGTCCAGCGGATCGCGCCACGGGAAGACGGGCGCCGCCTCGAGCTCGGCGAGCGTCGCTTCCAGCCGCGCGCGGATCGTCGTGCGCCGTGACCCCGACAGCGTGTTGCGTTCGGCGTCGTCTTGCGCGAACAAGTCTGCCTGACCGTACCTCATGGGCGCAGCCTACCGCTTTCGCTTTCGTGCCCGCAAGGGCTGTAGCCGGATCGGCTTCCCGATCCGGTGTGATCGCTTGCATCATGTCCGCTGCATGTCCGCCGTCCCAGCACAGCGGACACCCCCTCCTCTCACCCACCTCCCAACCCCTCCGCCAGCGTCTCGAACACCACCCGCACCCGCCGGCTGGTGCGCATCTCCCGGTGGGTCACGAGCCACAGCGGCACCGGCGTGCCGGGGGCGTCGGGGAAGAGGCGCACGAGGCCGCCGAGGCGCTCGGCGATGCCCTCGAGCACGATGCCGACGCCGACGCCGCGGCGGACGAGCTCCCAGAGGACGACCGCGTTCTCGGAGACGATGCGGACGTCCTCCTCGGCGACCGTGTGGCCCTCCGCCGCGAGGTGCTCGACGAAGCGGGCGAGCGGCTCGAAGCCGAGGATCTCGCCCGCGGGCACCTCGGCGAGGGTGCGCGGGCGGCCTCGGCGGGCGATCCAGCTCTCGGCGGCGTAGAAGTGGGCGGTCATCTCCGCCACCTTCCGGCCGATCAGCTCGGGCTCGGTGGGGCGCACGTGGCGCACGGCGATGTCGGCCTCGCGCCGGCGCAGGTCCGAGAGTGCGTTCGAGGCGAGGAGGACCAGGGTCACGCGCGGTGCCTCGCGGCGCAGGCGTGCGACGACGTCGGGCAGGAGGTGGGCGCACACCGCGTCCGTGGCGGAGATGGTGACGCGGCCCGAGACGTCGGCGGCCCGGCCCGCCGCCGCGAGCGCCATGGCGTCCGCCGCGGTCCCCATCGCCTGCGCGTGCTCGAGCAGCGAGCGGCCGAGATCGGTGAGGACGAGGCGCTTGCCGATGCGGTCGAACAGCGTCGCGCCGAGCACGGCCTCGAGCGCCGCCACCTGGCGCGACAGCGTCGGCTGCGTCGCGCCGATGCGGCGCGCGGCGGCGGAGAGGGAGCCGGCCTGCGCGGTGGCGCGGAAGGCGCGGATCAGGTTCCAGTCGAGTCCATCCATACGTCAATGTATGAGCGATCTCCATCTTTCGGCAATTCGCAACGCCCGTGCATGAGATAAGCCATGTCGCGCAGGAGGCCGACATGACTCTCACCACCGGGACCACGACCCACGCCGACGCCCGCTTCTGGGATCGGGTCGCGCGGCGCTACGCGAAGGCGCGCATCCGCGACGAGGCCGGCTTCGCGCGCACGCTCGCCGCCACCGCCGCACGGCTCGCGCCGGAGGCGCGCGTGCTCGAACTCGGTTGCGGCACGGGAACGGCGGCGCTGCGCCTCGCGCCCGCGGTCGCCGACTATCTCGCGACCGACGTCTCGGGTGAGATGATCGCCATCGCGCGGGAGAAGGCGCGGGCGGCGGGCTGCGCCGGCCCGACGCTCGCCCAGGCCTCCGTCGAGGAGATCGCGGCGCCGCCGGGCGGCTTCGACGCGGTCCTCGCGTTCAACGTCCTCCACCTCCTGCCGGACCGGGCGGCGGCTCTGGCACGCGTGCGCGCCCTGCTCGCGCCGGGCGGGCTGCTGATCTCGAAGACGCCGTGCCTCTCCGAGATGAACCCGGTCCTGCGCCTCGTCGTCCCGGCGATGCGGCTCGTGGGCATGGCGCCGTCGACCGTCGGCTTCGTCGCGGCGGAGCGGCTCGAGGCCGAGATGCGCGCCGCCGGCTTCGAGATCGTCGAGCGGGCGCGACACGGCTCGAAGCCGCGGGACCCGCGAATCTACCTCGTCGCGCGCCGGCCGGACTGAACCGCGCCGCAGGCGCTCACGCGTCGATGTCGAGCAGCGTCTGCGCCATCTCGCGCGCGGCGCGCATGGCGGCGGCGTTGGCCTCGAAGGCGGCCGCGGCCATGATCTGGTCCGTGACCTCGCCGACGATGTCGACGTTGGGCGCGGCGACGAAGCCCTTCGCGTCCGCGTCCGGGGAGCCGGGCTCGTAGGCGGGGACGAAGGCGGGCCGGCGCTCGGCGAGGCGCGCGGAGACGCCGGCGCCGTCGAGCGAGGTCTGCACCACGTCGACGGGCGCGTAGGAGCCCGCGCGCCCGCCCGGCGCGGCGGGCAGCGCCCCCGTCGTGCGCAGGTTGGCGACGTTCGACGCGCTCGCCTCGAGGCGCAGCGAGGCGGCGTCGAGGCCGGTGCGGGAGATGGCGAGCGCGGAGATCATGGTCGCGAGCGTACGCCCGCGCACCTTTCCGCCCCCTTGCCGCGATCGCGCGAATGCCGCGGATCGGGCGCCGACGAACCGAGCACGCCGACCCGCGTTCTCCCCCGCGACGACACGAACCGGGAGAGACGACCATGTTCCGCTTCATCCGCCGCGCGATCCTGCTGCGCGAGGCCCTGCGTTTCCTGCGCCGCCGCCGGCGGCGCTGACGTGGTCGCGCCCGCGGCGGTCGGCGCGGTTTGCCGGGCGCCGCGGGCGCGCTACACCCTTCGCCGTTGAGAGCATGCGATTCGGTGAAGGCGCCATGACGAAGCGAGACGGGGGCGAGACCGCCCGCACCATCATCCGCGGCATCGCCGCCGAGCTCGGCGTCGCCGAGGCACAGGTCGCCGCCGCGGTCGCGCTCCTCGACGAGGGCGCGACGGTCCCCTTCGTCGCGCGCTACCGCAAGGAGGCGACCGGCGGCCTGGACGACACGCAGCTGCGCACGCTCGAGGAGCGGCTCGGCTACCTGCGCGAGCTGGAGGAACGCCGCGTCGCGATCCGATCGGCGATCGCCGAGCAGGGCAAGCTCGACGACGCGCTCGCCGCCGCCATCGCGGCCGCCGACACCAAGGCGCGGCTGGAAGACCTCTACCTCCCCTACAAGACGAAGCGCCGCACCAAGGCGCAGATCGCCCGCGAGGCCGGGCTCGGGCCGCTCGCGGAGGCGCTGATGGCCTCCCCCGAGCGCGCGCCCGAGGACCAGGCCCGCGCCTTCGTCGACGCCGCCGAGGGCATCGCGGACGTCGATGCCGCGCTCGAGGGCGCGCGCCACATCCTGGTCGAGCGCTTCGCCGAGGACGCGGACCTGATCGGCCGGCTGCGCGAGGACTTCTGGCGCGAGGCGCGGCTCGTGGCGAGCGTGCGCGAGGGGCGTGAGCAGGCCGGCGCCAAGTTCTCGGACTACTTCGCCTATTCGGGCAGGATCGCGGAGCTGCCCGCCCACCGTATCCTCGCGATCTTCCGCGCGGAGAAGGAGGAGGTGCTCTCCGTCTCGCTCACCGAGATCCCCGAGAACGCCCCCGATACCGCCAAGGACGCCTATCCCGCCAAGATCCGCGCCCGATTCGGCCTCGCCGATCGCGGCCGGCCGGGCGACGCCTGGCTGGCGAAGGCCGCGGGGTTCGCATGGCGCACGAAGATCTCGCTCTCCATCGCGCTCGACGCCCGTGCCCGGCTCTGGGCGAAGGCGGAGGAGGAGAGCATTCGCGTCTTCGCGGCGAACCTGCGCGACCTGCTGCTGGCGGCCCCCGCCGGCGCGCGGGCGACGATGGGGCTCGACCCGGGCTATCGCACCGGCGTCAAGGTCGCGGTGGTCGACGCCACGGGCAAGGTCGTCGCCACCGACACGATCTACCCGCACGAGCCGCAGCGGCGTTGGGACGCGGCGCTCGCCACGCTCGAAGGGCTGGTGCGCCGCCACGGCGTCGAGCTGATCGCCATCGGCAACGGCACCGCCTCGCGGGAGACCGACAAGCTGGCCGGCGAGCTGGTGGGGCGGCTGCCCGATCGAAAGGTCGTCAAGGTGATGGTCTCGGAGGCCGGCGCCTCGGTCTATTCGGCCTCCGCCTTCGCCTCGAAGGAGCTGCCCGACCTCGACGTCAGCCTGCGCGGCGCGGTGTCGATCGCACGCCGCCTGCAGGACCCGCTGGCGGAGCTCGTGAAGATCGACCCGAAATCCATCGGCGTCGGGCAGTACCAGCACGATCTCGCCGAGCACGCGCTCTCCCGCGCCCTCGACGCCGTCGTCGAGGATTGCGTGAACGCGGTGGGCGTGGAGGTGAACACCGCCTCCGCGCCGCTGCTCGCGCGGGTCTCCGGGCTCGGCGAGGGCGTCGCCAAGGCGATCGTCGCGCGCCGCGACGAGGCGGGGCCGTTCCGCACCCGCAAGGAGCTGATGAAGGTGCCCGGCCTCGGCCCGAAGACCTTCCAGCTCGCCGCCGGCTTCCTGCGCATCCAGGACGGCGCGGACCCGCTCGACCGCTCCGGCGTGCACCCGGAGGCCTATCCGGTGGTGCGGCGCATCCTGGAGTTCACCAGGGCCGACGTCGTGCGCATCATCGGCGACACGAAGACGCTGCGCGCGCTCGACCCGCGGCGCTTCACCGACGACACGTTCGGCGTGCCGACCGTCTCCGACATCATCGCCGAGCTGGAGAAGCCCGGCCGCGACCCGCGGCCGGGCTTCCAGACGGCGAGCTTCGCCGAGGGGCTGGAGAAGATCTCCGACCTCCGGCCGGGCATGGTGCTGGAGGGAGTCGTCACCAACGTCGCCGCCTTCGGCGCCTTCGTCGACGTCGGCGTCCACCAGGACGGGCTCGTCCACGTCTCGGCCATGTCGACGAGCTTCGTGAAGGATCCGCGTGCCGTGGCGAAGCCCGGCGACGTGGTGAAGGTGAAGGTCATGGAGGTCGATGTGCCGCGCAAGCGCATCGGCCTCTCCATGCGTTTGTCCGACGAGCCTGGACAGGAGCGGCGCCCGGCGCAGAAGGGCGGCGGCGCGCGCGACGATCGCGGGCGGGCGGGCTCGAAGTCCGGCGCGCGGCCCACGGCCTCGCCCGCCGGGGGCGGTGCACTGGCGGACGCCCTGCAGCGGGCACGCGATCGCGACCGACGGCGCCCGTGACGTCCCCCTGGATCGCCGGTGCCGACGGCTGCCCCGGCGGCTGGGTCGTCGCCCTCGCGCGGCTCGACGGCGCGGTGCCGCCCCGCCTGCGCGGCGTGCCGGATCTCGCCGCCATTCTCGACGCGCCCGAGGCGCCGCGGATCGTCGCCATCGACATGCCGATCGGCCTGCCGGAGCGCATCGTCGGTCCGGGCCGGGCGGCGGAACAGGCGGTGCGCCCGCTGCTCGGCGCGCGCCAGTCGAGCGTCTTCTCGATGCCAGCGCGCGCGGCCGTCTACGCGGACGGCTACGCGCAGGCCTGCGCCGCGGCGCTCGCGACCTCGACGCCGCCGCGCAAGGTCTCCAAGCAGGGCTTCATGCTGTTCCCCAAGGTCCGCGAGATCGACGCGCTGCTGCGCGCCCGGCCGGCGGACGCCGGGCGCGTCTTCGAGTGCCACCCCGAGGTGGCCTTCTGGCGCATGAACGGGGAGTGGGCGCTCGCCACGCCCAAGAAGGTGCGTGGCCGACCGCATCAGCCGGGGCTCGACGCACGGCGTGCGCTCCTTCTCGCGGCCGGGGTGGCGCCCGCGCTGATCGCGGCCGAGCGCCCCCGCGGCGCGGGACCCGACGACCTGATCGACGCGCTCGCCTGCCTCGTCGTCGCGCGGCACCTCGCCGAGGGGACGGCGCGGCCCTTCCCCGACCCGCCGGAGCGCGACGCGCACGGGCTCGCCGTGGCGATCTGGGCGTGAGGGCGCGGGGCTCGCGCTTTCGCGACACTCGGTCGGGCGGACCCGTCCTGGCGCGGCCCGCCGGGGCGGACTAGGAAGGGGGCAGACAAGGGAGACACCGATGACCGCCCCCGCGAGCCCGCTTCCCGTCACGCCCCGGGACATCCAGGACGCGCACCGGCGCATCGCGCCGCACGTGCGCCGCACGCCGTCCTGGCGGCTCGAGAACGCCTTCGGGCACGAGGGGCTCGTCTCCCTCAAGCTCGAGTTCCTGCAGCACGCCGGCTCGTTCAAGGCGCGGGGCGCCTTCAACCATCTCCTCTCCGAGACCGTCCCGGAAGCGGGCGTCGCCGCCGCGTCCGGGGGTAACCACGGCGCCGCCGTCGCCTACGCCGCTCGGGAGCTGGGCCACCCGGCGACGATCTTCGTGCCGGAGATCTCGCCGCACGCCAAGGTCGACGTCATCCGCCGCATGGGGGCGGACGTGCGCATCGGCGGGCCGCGCTACGCCGACGCCCTGTTCGCCTGCGGCATGCACATCGCCGCCACCGGCGCGCTCTCGGTCCACGCCTACGACGCGCAGGCGACCATCGCCGGCCAGGGCACGGTGGCGCTCGAATGGGAGGAGGACGCCGCCGGAGGGCTCGACACCGTGCTCGTGGCGGTGGGCGGCGGCGGGCTGATTTCCGGCATCGGCGCCTGGTTCGGCGGGCGGGTGAAGGTGGTGGGCGTCGAGCCGACGGGCTCGTGCGCGCTGTTCGCGGCCCTCGCGGCGGGCGAGCCCGTCGACGTCGAGGTGAACTCCGTGGCCGCCGATTCGCTCGGCGCCCGCGCCGCCGGGCGCATCGTCACCGAGATCGCGCTCGCGACCGTGGACCACGTGGCGCTCGTCGACGACGGCGCGATCGTCGACGCCCAGCGCATGCTCTGGCGTGACTTCCGCATCGCCACCGAGCCCGGCGGCGCCGCGGCGCTGGCGGCGCTGACGTCGGGCGCCTACCGCGCGACGCGGGGGGAGCGGGTGGGCGTGCTCCTGTGCGGCGCGAACGTCGATCTCGCGGCGCTCGACGCGCTGGGGTGAGCGGAGCGGGACCTCAGAACCCGCTCTCGCGCACCAGCACCGCCACGGCCGCCCTCCAGGCGCGGATGACGAAGCTCTCCGCCTCGCCGTCGAGACGCACCGTGCCGCGCAGCGCCATCTCCGGCGCGCCGCCCTCGGACGGGCGCAGCACGACGCGGTAGACCGCCTCGTGGGGCACGAGCGCGCCGTCGCGCAGGTTCGCGGCGATGCCGCCGCCGTGGTCGGAGGCGAGCTCGGGCGCGGCGTCGAGGCGGCGCGTCGCCGTCTCGGAGATGCGCGCGACGACGAGCGGCACCGGGGCGCGGCCCGGCGCGTCGGCGTGGAACGACGCCTGCGCGCCCGGTGCGATGCGCGCGAGATCGGCCTCGCGGACGAAGGCCGCGACCTCGCCGGCGCCGGGCGCGGCGATGGTGGCGAGCCAGGCGCCCTCCGGCATCCAGGTGCCCGGCCGCGCCTCCTCGGCGAGCGCGACGACGCGCCCGGCGATCGGCGCCGTCACCGCGAGCCGCTCGGCGACGCGCCGCAGCGCCGCGCGCTCGGCGACCGCCCCCTCGAGCTCGGAGAAGATCACCTCCCGGCTCGCGCCCTCGACCCCCGCCCCGATCTCGACCGAGGCGCGCCAGCGCAGCACCGCGATGCGGCGCTCGACCTCGGCGAGGCGGTAGTCCATGTCCGGCGAGACGAAGGCGAAGAGCGGATCGCCGGCGGCGACCCGCGTGCCGTGCGCCGCGGCGGCGGCCTCGAGCCGCGCGCCGACGGGCACGTGGACCTGCGCGCGCTCCTCGGCCTCGAACAGCGCCGGCGCGTGCACCGCGCTCGACCACGGCACGATCGCCAGAACCACGAGCGCCGCGGCGACGAGACCCGTCGCCGCCGTGTGGCGGTTGAGCCGGTAGGCCTCGCGGCGCTTCGCCCATTCCCCGATCTCGAGCGCGATCGGGCGGCCGACGAACCAGGCGAGCTCGACCACCATCAGAAGGATGCCGAGCAGCTTGAAGAAGAGGTGGTAGACGAGCAGCGCGATGCCGAGGAACAGGAAGAAGCGGTAGAGCCAGGTGCCGACCGCATAGGCGACGAAGAGCCGCCCGCGCCGGCGCGAGAGCGGCTCCGGCGGCGGCTCGCGGAAACCGAACAGCGCCTCGCGCAGGCGCCAGCGGGCGTGGCGGAAGGCGCGGTCCTGGAGGTTCGGCGCATCGATCAGGTCCGACAGGAGGAAGTACCCGTCGAAGCGCATGAACGGGTTGAGGTTCACCGCCAGCGTCATGATCCAGGTCGTGGTGGCGAGCACGAAGGCGGCGGAGCGCACCGGCCCGTCCGGCAGGAAGCTCCAGGCGAGCGTCATCCACGAGGCGAGCGCGAGCTCGATCGCCATGCCGGCATAGCCGATGCGCAGGCGCGCGCGCCGGTCCGTCAGCCGCCAGCCCGCCGTCGTGTCGGTGTAGAGGACGGGGTAGAGCACCATGAGCGCGACGCCCATGGTCGGTACCGGCAGCCCCTCGCGCTTGGCGGCGTAGGCGTGCCCGAGCTCGTGCAGCAGCTTGGCCGCCACGAGCGCGAGGCCCACCGCCAGCGCACCCTGCCAGGAGAACAGGTAGAGGAAGGTGGTGAGGAAGGCGTCCCACTGCCGCAGGGCCAGCACCACGCCGAGCACGCCCGCGGCGATGGTGAGCCGGCGAAACACCGCGCCGAAGAACGGTCGCGCGAGCGGCAGCGTGGCGCCGAGGAACGCGTCCGGGCGCACCAGCGGGATGCGGATGAAGAGGTAGTTCTTCAAGGCCGCCGTCAGCGGCCCCATGCGGCCGGCGCGCTTCTGCTCGACGAGCCGCGCGTTGGCGTCGGGCCCGCGTACCTGGACGAGGTTCGCCATGACGAGGAAGCGCGCGAAGGCCTCGACGTCTGCCGCTTCCAGTGCGAGCGTCGTCGCCTGGGAGACGGACGCCGCGATCGCCGCCGGATCGCCCGCGTCCCAGCGCGCCAGCATCTCGACCTCGGCCCAGCCGATGCGGAAGTAGCGGGCGCGGGCGGGGTCCTCGAGCGTCCAGGTGGGCGCGCCGTCGCGGCCGGGCGGTCCCTCGTGGAGCACGATCTCCTCGCGCAGCGGCGGGAGCGCGGCCGACGGCGTCCGGGGGGAGGCCGCCGCGCGCGGCGCGCCGCCGAGGGCGAGGGTCGCGCTCACAGCCCGAGCCACAGCCGCGCGGCGGCGATCGGCCGGCGCAGCAGGTAGAGGGCGAGGGTCGTGCGCTCGCCGTAGAGCTTGGCCGTTCCGCGCAGGCCGATCCGCAGGCGCGGGTCGTCGGCGTCGAAGCCGGCGCGCAGGCGGTAGGCCATCACGCCGTCGGGCGTGGGCGTCGCCCGGTAGCCGGCGCGCAGGAGCGTCGCCGCGACCGGATCCGCGGGGTCGATGTTGAGGAAGAAACGCACCTCGGCGCCCGGCTCGAGCACGATCGCGTCCCCCACCGCGAGGTGGATCTCGAGGGCTCGCAGGCCGGGGTCCGCAACCTGCATGATGCGCTCGCCGAGCGCCACGGGCCGGCCCTCCCAGTCCGACGCGTCGTCGAAGACCGCGAGGCCGCCGCGCGGCGCCGCGATGCGGATGCGCCCGAGCGTCTCCTCGACGAAGGCGACCTCGGCGGCGTTCTGCTCGCGGCGCCCCTCGAGGATGGCGATGCGCGCCCGCGAGCGATCGTCGAACACGGCCTGCTGGCGCGCCTGCCGCAGCTCCGCCTCGGCGACGGCGAGCGCCTGGCGGGCGATCTCGAGCCGCGCGGCGAGCTCGCGCCCGTCGAGCGTGACGAGGAGGTCGCCCGCGGCGACGGCCGCGTTCGGCTCGACGTGGACGGTCTCGACCACGCCGTCGACGGGGGCGGTGACGAGGGCGGCGTCCTCCGCCACGACCTCCGCCGGCGCCAGGACGGACTGGCGCACCGGCAGAGCCAGGACGGCGAGCGCGGCGAGGGCGGCGAGCGCGGCGACGAGGCCACGCCGGCGCGCCCGCCCGCGCCGCCCGCGTGGGCCGACCAGCGCCGTCCAGGCGTGGGCGTACGCATCGGCGAGGTGGCCGAGCACCTGGATCTCGGCGGGGCCGAAGGGCTCCTCGCGGGCGAGCAGCAGGAGCGCGCGGACCTCGCCGCCGCGCGCGAGCGGCACGAGGGCGAGCCGCGCGGGGAGATGCGTCGAAAGGAAGGTCTTCGTCTCCGCATCCGGCTTCTCCCCGGCCTCTTCCGGGAGAAGGGGCAGGTCGAGGGCGCGCGGCCCCGCGGTGGCGCCCGTGCGGGCGGCGACCCGCTTCATCAGCGCGGCGAGGCGGCGGGTGAAGGGCGCGTCGGGGTCGGGCGTGGCGAGGCCGGACAGCGCCTCGATCCGGCCGGTGTCGGCGCGCAGCAGAGCCGCCTGCCGGTAGGGCACGACGAGGTGCGTATCGTTGACGAGGACGAAGCCGAGCGCCTCCGCGCTCGTGGCGGCGCGGGCGCGCTTCTCGACCTCGAGCAGCGCCGAGAGCGCCACGAGGCGGCGATCGGGCGGCGGGTTCATCCGTCGGGCGGCGCGAGGCGGGCGACGCCGCTCATGCCGGCGACGAGGCCGGGCGTGCCCTGGGGGATGCGGCCGAACACCTTGACCGACTGGCTCACCGGATCGACCCGCGCGCCGATGCGGGCGATCTCGGCCTCGATGGTGATGCCGAGTTCGTCGACGGCGAGCGAGAAGCGCTGCCCCGGCGCGAGCCAGCGCAGCCAGCGCGAGGGCACGAGCATCTCCGCTTCCAGCGCCCCGTCGTCGAGGATGGCGAGCAGCTCGGCGCCCTCGCCGACGTATTGATGCTCCTGGGCGCGCCGCTCCACGACCCTGCCGTCGAAGGGCGCGCGGATCTCGCAGCGGTCGACGAAGACCTGCGCCAGCGCGGTCTCCGCCTGCGCCGCGACGAGGGCGGATCGGGCCTCGTCGACCTCGAGGCGGCTGATCGAGGACAGGCGATCGAGCCGCCCGGCGGTCTCGAGCCGTCGGCGCGACGCCTCCTCCTGCGCCGCGGCCCGATCGCGCCGGGCCTCGTGGGCGGCGCAGTCGATGGCGGCGAGGAGGTCGCCCTGCGCGAACCGCTCCCCCTCGCGCAGGCCCAGGGTGACGATCTTGCCGGGGATCTCGGTGGAGAGGACGGTGTGGCGGCGCGGCGAGATCTGCGCGCGGATCTCCGTCTCGACGTCGCCCCCGCCCCAGCCGCCCGAAGCCTCGCCCGCCGCCGCGCCCGGCGCGACGAGCGGCGGCGGGGAATAGAGGTCCTGTGCGGCGGCGGGCGGGACGGCGACGGAGCCGGCGACGAGGAGGCCGAGCGCCGCCGCGAGCGCGCACGACGCGGACGGACGGCGGATGACGCGCATGCGAACCTCCTCGATCCCTCCCCCTCTCACTCAGCCGCGGGGCGCGCCGGGGGTATGGCCGCGTAGACCGCGGCCGGCGCGTTCGCCGCCACCGGCACGGTCTGCGCCGGGGGCACGGTGGGCAGCTCGATCCGCCCGGCGTCGATGCGCGCCGCCATCGCGGCGATGGCCTCGGCGAGGGTGCGCAGGTCGCCGTCCTCCACGGTCGTGGGGAGCGGGTCGAAGCCGGCGGCAGCATACACCGATCCGAGCGCGTTCTGAACCTCCGCGAAGGCACGGTTGCGGGCGCGGGTCGCGAGCACGGACGCGGCCTGGGCGCGCACCCGCTCGAGCAGGTTGGAGGCGTCCTGCTCCTCGGCGCTGCGCGTCGCCTGGGCGATGCGCTGCTCCACCTGCTCGATCGAAGCCGAGCGCTGATAGAGGCGCTGCGCGCGCTGGTAGCGGCGGTAGGCGAGGTTGACCTGCGTCAGCACCGCCATCCGCAGCGCCAGACGGCGGGTCTCGGCGAGCTCCTCGCGCGCCTCGCCCGCGGCGAGGATCGACGGCACCGCGACGAGGCGCAGCAGGTTCCAGGTGACCGAGACGCCCGCGTCGGCCCAGGAATTGTTGACGAGGAAGTCGTTCGAATCGGAGTTCACGCCGCCGAACAGCGACAGGCCAGGGAGCAGGCGCAGGATCTCCGAGCGCGTCTCCAGCACGACGTTGCGCGCGACGTAGAGCTCCTCCTGGATCTCCGGGCGCCGGACCATCGCCACCGCCTCGAGGTCGTCGAGCCGGTAGGGCAGGCGCGCGGGCAGCGCGCGGCGCGGCGCGGCCAGCGTGAAGCGGATGCCGGGCGGCAGGTTCATCAGGCCGGCGAGCTGGGCCTTGGCTATGGCGAGCTCGCTCTCGACCACCTCGAGCTGCTGGACGATCTCGAGCAGCGCGCGCTGGAACTGCAGCGTCTCGAGCGGCGGGAGCAGTCGCTCGTCCTCCGCCTGCCTCGCGAAGGAGAGCGCCTGGCGCGCCTCGGCGAGCGCCCGCGCCACCCGCGGCTGGAGCTGCTCGGCGGTCACGGCCTCCCAATAGGCGGCGCGGACCTGGTCGGCGATGTCGATGACGATGCGCCGGCGCTGCTGCTCCGCGGCGAGCAGGCGGTTCGCCTGCGCCTTGGCGCCGAAGTAGCTCAGGCCGAAGTCGAGCGTGCTGAGCGACGCCTGGAGATCGGCCGTGCGCAGCACCTCCTCGGTGCTCGTCGAGGGCTCCAGCGACTGGCGTCCGGAGACGATCGAGCGGGAGGAGGAGGCCTGCACGTTGTCGCGGGTGCGGTAGCCGGCACGGCCCACGACCTCCGGCAGGAGATCGACGGTGGCGACGTCGAGCGCCCTGTCCTCCAGCGCCCGCTGCATCAGCGCGACGCGGTGGTCGAGGTTGTACTTGATGGCGCGGGCGAGCGCCTCCTCCAGCGTCACCGCGCCGGAGACCGGTTCCTGCGAGGCGTACATCACCGCGCGGTCCTGCGCGGCCTGCGTGATCTGCTGCTCGAGCGAGAGCGGGTCGGGCGTGATCGCGCAGCCGCCGAGGGCCAGCGCCAGCGCGCCGACGGCACCGAGCGCGCCGGCACGGCGCGGGACCCGCGTGGCGCGGGACGGACGGGAGGTGACCATGTGCGCGCGATTCTCCCTGCGCGGCCCGACCTGGACCGCTGCCCTCACTACGACGCTGCCGGCTGGACGCTACACGACTCGCTCCGGGTAAACCGTCTCAGGCGGCTTCCCTGCCGTTGCGCGAATCTACCGCCATGTCGCCCGATGGCTGCCCGGCAGGCAAGATCGCAATCAGGCTGTCCAGAAAATCCTCACCTTGTGTTGCCCAGGCGCCACGGCTGGCCGCCTTCACCGCCTCGCTGAAGGCCGGCTTGCCGACGAGCGGCTGGACGCCGGGGACCTCGCCGTCGGCGGTGCGGAGCGCCGGCTCGCGTTCGAGCGCCCCGTCCTGCCGCGGTAGGGGGTCCTCGCCGTCTCCGGCGGGCGCCTGCCCCGCCGGAGGCGCCTCCTCGGCGGCCTCGACCGCGATCTCGATGGTCGTCGAGGCGGCCTCGCCCGTGGGCAGCGTCGCGGTGATCACCACGTCGAGCTCGCCGGTGAAGCCGGGAGGCGCGTCGATGGTGAAGGTGCCGGTGGCCGGGTCGAACTCCACCCAGACCGGCAGCGGCGAGCCGTCCGCGAGGGTCGCGCCGACGAGCACCTGCACGCCGCCGTTCTCGACGACGAATGTCGCCGGCGGCAGCCCGAAGGTGATCGGCCCGGCGCCGGAGCGGGCGACGAACGAGCCGGCGCTCGGCTCGGCGCGGATGGCGAAGCCGGGGGAGTAGGCGGACCCGCCGTCGGACGGCGCGAGGAAGGAGTTCGGCCGCGGTGTGACGGGCTCCGGCAGGCCCGGCGACGGCACGATCGGATCGGACGGCGGCTGCGCCGGCGATAGGCCCGACCCCACGCCGCCGAAGTTCTCCGCCGGCAGTGCCGCAGGCGGCACCGAGGGGTTGGGAGCGGGCGGCGGCGGCAGAGGGGCCGGCGGTGGCGGCAGGACCGGCTCGGGCACCGGAGCGAGGGTCGGCGGCTCGGTCGCCACGGGCGGCACGCCGATGGAGAAGGGCACGACGATCGTCGCGCGCGCACCCTGCCGGTCGGTCCCCACGATCGTGAAGCTGGTCTCGCCCGGCGTCGTCGGCGTGCCCGAGATCGTGCCGGTCACCGGGTCGAAGGCGAACCCGGCGGGCAGGCCCTGGACCGAGACGGTCACCGCGTCGCCGACGTCCGGGTCGGTGAAGAGGTCGGCCGGGAGGCGCAGGCTGAACGGCTCGTCGGGCGTGCCGACCTGGGCCGGGACGCTGCCCACGGCCGACGGCGCGTCGTTGACCGACGTCGCCTCCACCCGCGTCCCGGCGTCCACCACCGCGGGGGCGACCCCGTCCGACACCGACACGGTGAAGGTCGTCGTCTCGACGAGACCCGGCGCGACGCGGTTGGGCGTCGGCTGGAACACGAGCCCGCGCAGTGCCGCCTGCGCCGCCGCCGCGTCCGCGGCGGTCAGCGTGTAGACGCCGTTGCCGGCGTGGACGAAGCCGCCGAGATTGCCGAAGCCGCCCTTCGCGGCCGCGTCGAGCGTCACCGTGACCGTGACCTGCTGGCCGACGTCGGGATCGGCGATCGTCACGCCGGCGAAGGGCGTCACGGTGCCCGTGTCGAGCACGCCCTGCACGGGCACGGTGAAGCCGCCGGCCGCGAGCGCGTCGTTCACCGAGGTCGAGACCACGCTCGCGGTGCCCTGCGTCGTCGTCGTCGCGTCCGCGACGGCGACCGTGAAGGTCGTGGTCTCCGTCGCGCCGGGCGCGACGCGGTTCTGGGCGGGCGTGAACACGAGCGCCCGCAGGGCCGCTTCCGCCGCTGCCGGCGCGCCGGTGAAGGTGTAGACGCCACCACCCGCGGCCGTGAAGCCACCGCCCGCGAGGCTCCCCTTCGCCGCGACGTCGAGCGTCACGGTCACCGTGACGTTGGCGCTGTCCACATCCGCGACCGTCGCCGTGGCGAAGGGCTGGACCGTCGTCTTGTCGGTCACCGCCTGGCCGAGGACGAGCCCTCCGAGCGTCGGCGCGTCGTCGACGGCCGCCACGAACAGGGAGGCGGTCGCGACCGTCGCCGAGAAGGCGGCGATGCCGCCGTTCAACGACGTGTCCGACGTCCCACGGGTGGCGCCGCTCGTCGCCGTGCCCACGGTCCGGTCCCATCCGCGCAGCGACAGGCTCGCCGTCTCGCCGTCGACACCGTCCGGCACGTAGCGCAGCTGCGCGGACGCATCGAGCAGCAGGGCCACGGTCGTGGAGGTCGCGCCGACGGCGAACCAGTCGGTGCCGTTGGTGCTGTACTGCCAGACGCCGTTGCCGGAGGTGCCGGTGATGGCGATGCCGCCGTCCGCGCGGGCGTCCGCCGCGCTCGAGAAGTCGACGTCCGCGTAGCCGAGCCCGGCCAGGATGGCCGCGACCGT
Organism: Salinarimonas chemoclinalis; assembly: GCF_041514305.1. NCBI lineage: Bacteria > Pseudomonadati > Pseudomonadota > Alphaproteobacteria > Hyphomicrobiales > Salinarimonadaceae > Salinarimonas > Salinarimonas chemoclinalis. The sequence goes on along the minus strand of NZ_JBGMWH010000005.1, from coordinate 219,483 downwards.
GGTCGCGGTGGAGGTGGTCTTCTCGTCGGTCGCCGTGAGCGCGAGCGGGCCGGCGTTCACGGTCGGCGCGTCGTTCACCGCCGCGATCGTCACCGAGACGGTGTCGGTCGCGATCGAGAAGGCGGTGGAGCCGCCGTTCGTCGTCGTGTCCGCCGTGCCGCCGTTCGTGCCGCTCGTGCGATCCCAGGCGCGGAAGGTGAGCACGTCGGCGATCGTACCGTTCACGTTCGCCGCGGGCTGGAGGTAGAGCCGCGCGTCGGACTGGAGCAGAAGCGCCGCGCCCGCCGAGACCGCGGGCACCTGCACCCAGGTCGTGCCGCCGTCGAGCGAGTACCACAGCGTGCCCTGCGCGCTGGTGCCGACGATCGCCATGCCCTGCACGGCGCCGGTGTCGACGTCGCTCATGCCGGCCAGCAGGGCCGACACCAGCGTCGAGCCGGCCGTGGAGCCGTTCGTCGGCGGGCCGAGGTCCTCGGCGATGCCGACGAGCGCGGGCGACGCCGACGGGTCCAGCACCGGCGCGTCGTTGGCGTTCGCGACGGTGACCGTCTGAGACTGCACGGTGCTGTTCAGCGCGCCGTCGGTGACGGTGAAGGAGATCACGCGGTCGGCGTTGCCGGCGCCGGTGGCGGGGTTGTCGTTCGTCGTGGAATAGGTGATCGAGCGCAGCGCCGCCTGGTAGTTCGCCAGCGTCGCGGTGCCGGTGAGCGTGAGCACGCCCGTCCCCGCGTCGTAGGACCCGGTGATGCCGTTCTGGTCGACGAAGTTCAGGACGTCGCCGACGACGCGATCGGTGATCGTGACGGTGGCGCCGGTCAGGTTCGCGCTGTCGGCATCGGAGAGCGTCAGGTTCGGCGCGACGATCGTCGCGCCCGCGTCCTCGACATGGGCGGGCGCGCCGCCGCCGATCGTCAGCACGGGCCGGGCCGCGATGGTGATCGAGAAGGTCTGCCCCGTCAGCGGCGTCGCGCCGTCCTCGCCGCCGTCGGCGACGCTGAAGCCGAAGGAATCGGAGGAGCCGCCCCCGCCGCCGTGGAGATACTTGATCAGGCCGCCGTCGATGTCCGCCTGGGTGAACGTCGCGTTCAGCCCCAGCGCCTCGCCGCCGTCGACGATGCCGTTGCCGTTCGCGTCGCGGAACAGCGTGCCGTTGGTGGTGGCGGTCGTGACCGTGTAGGTCACCCCCGCCCCGCTGTCGTCCGGGTCGCCCTCGTTGAGCATGGCGTTGGTGATCGTGACGATCCCGCCGGTCTCCGTCGACGCTCCGGCGTTGACGAAGCCGAAGGCGGGGTCGTTCGTCGGCGAGTCGTTCACCGCCGTGACCGTGACGCCGCGGGTCGCCGCGGTGCTCGACGCATCGCCGTCGTTCACGACGAAGCTCACCGTGCGGGCCGCCGTGGAGGGGTCCTCCGAGCCGTTGGCGAAGGTCACCGCCCGCAGCGCGGCCTGCCATTGCAGGAGCGTCGCCGTCCCGCCCGCAGAGGTCAGCGTCAGCACGCCCGTGCCGGCGTTCCAGGAGGCCGTGACGTTGCCCATCGTCGCGCCGTCGTTGACGAAGGCCAGCACGTCCTGACCGGCCTGGAAGCCGCCGGTGATCGAGACGGTGGCGGAGGCCAGCGTCCCGCTGTCCGGGTCCGACACGGTGAGCCCGGGGTCGATCGGGACGCCCGCCGCGTTCTCGACGTAGGCAGCCGACCCGCCCGAGGTGGTCACCACAGGCGCGTCGTTCACGGCGGTGATCGTGACGGTGCCGGTCACGGCCGCGGAGTTCAGCGCGCTGTCGTTGTAGACGATCTGATAGGCGCGCGTCGTGTTCGTGCCCCCCTGCGTCGGGTCGTCCCCGGCGTTGGAATAGACCAGCGCGCCGAGAACGGCGTTGACGCTGTTCAGGCTCGCGAGCGCGGTGAACGTGACGACGGCGTTCGCGCCGAGGCCGCCGGCGAGCGTCGCGACGACGTCGCCGCCGATGGTGACGTGCCCCGTGCCGGCGTCGAAGGTGATGCCGTTCACGTCGGCGATGCCGAAGATGTCCTGCGCCTGGAAGGCGCCGGCGGTGAGGCTCACGGTCAAGGTGGCGCCCGTCACGGTGCCCGTCGCCGCCGCATTGGTGATGTCGACGTCGGTCACGGCGGCGCCGGCCTGCAGCAGGGGCTGCGTCCCCACGTTCTCGACATAGGTCGGGTTCGCCGCGGTGGCGGTGAGCACCGGCGGGTCGTTCACCGGGTCGATCGAGGTCGTGATCGTCGCCGTCGCCGCCGAGACGGCGGTCGCGCCGCCGTTCGCCGCGGCGTTCAGCGTCGCGCGGGTCTCGGTCCCCGCGGTGGACGAGAAGCCGCCTGCGTAGCTCGAATCGACGGCGCGGATGGTCAGCGCCGGCGGCGCGCCGTTGAAGTCCGCCACGGGCACGAAGCGCACCAGCGTCGCCGACGACAGCGCGAGCGCGGTGGCGTCGTCGGCGACCGCGCCGACGGCGAACCAGTTCGTCCCGCCGTTGGTGGAATATTGCCAGACGCCCTGCGTCCCCGCGTTCGCCGTGTTGCCGACGACGGCGTAGCCCGTCACCGTGCCGTCGACGTCCACGGCGGTGATGCCGAGCGCGCTCAGCGCCGCGCCGGGCGGGTTCGCGGTGTCCTCGTCCACGGCCGGGAGCACGCCGCCGCCGGTCAGCGTGGGCGCGTCGTTCACCCCGACCACCGTCACCGTGGCGGCGACGTTGGGCGAGGAGACGTCCACCCCGCCGTTCGCGACGCCGCCCGAATCGCGGATCTGCGTGATCGTGGCGACGCGGTTCGCCTCGGTGGGGTTCTCGCTCGTGTTGCGGTAGGCGAGGCCGTCGACCAGCGTCTGTGCGGCCGCGGTCGTGAGCCCGGCGCCGGCGAACGAGACGGTCGCCGTCGCGCCCGTCACGCTCACGGTCACGGTCAGGCCGTTCGTCGCGGTGAGGACCGAGTTGCCGTTCGTGAGCGCCACGTCGCTGCCGTCGATGCGCAGGATCTCGCTCGCGCCGTCGGTCACGTTGGAGATCGTCAGGGTGAGGCCCGTGATGGTCTGCCCGGCCTCGACGGTCGAGATCGTCACGCCCGAGAACAGGTCCGCGCCCGGGGCGGCGTCGCCCTCGGTGAAGGTGGGGGTGTTGCCGGTCGCCGTCAGGGTCGGCGGGTCGTTCACCGGCGTCAGGTTCACCGTGACGTTCGACGTCGCGGAGGTGCCGCCGTCGCCGTCGGTCAGGGTGAAGCCGACGGTGCGGGAGCCCGTCGGGTTCTGGCTGTCGTTGGAATAGGTGATGGCGTTGATCAGCGCCGCGGCCGCGGCCGGGCTCGAGTTCGCGTTGAACGTCACGACGAGGTTGGCGCCGTTCTGGCCGTTCGCGGTGATCGTGCCGATGGCGACGCCGCCGAACGTGACGGTGGAGCCCGCGACGCCGATTTGGCCCGCGCCGGTCCCCTGGTTGACGATCCCCAGATCCTCGTTGGCGTTGCCGCCGGTGATGGCGACCGTGAGCGTCCCGGTGTCGAAATTGGGCGAATCCGCGTCGGTCACCGTCGCGGCCGCGCCCTGGTCGAGGACCAGGGCGCCCGCGTCCTCGATGTAGGCGAGGGTGTCGCCGTCGAGGTTGGCGATGACGGGAGGGTCGTTGAACCCGGTGGACGTGAAATTGATGATGAGCTGGCCGCCCGACACGTAATTGAACGCGCCGATGACGATGGTGTCGTTGAAGCCGTCGGTCCCCGGGGTGAGCGCCCCATCGCCGGCGACCGCATCGCGGTCGGCGAGCGAGACGGTCGGAGCGGCGAACGTGGACGACGCGATCGAGACGGAATCGATGGACCTGAGGTTCGTGCCGTAGAAAACCAGTTCACTCGGCGTGAGGCTGCCGTTCTGAGTGAACGTGAAGATGATCTGATTTGCCGTGATATCGGCCTGCACAGCGGTTCCGCCGACTCCTCCGAACTGGAACTCCGGGCCGCCCGGATCGAGGATCACGCCGGTTCGAAAGCCGCCGAAATAATCGAAATTGGCACCGAGGACGTTCAGGGTGCCGGAAAAGCCGCTGGACGAGATGCTCGCGACGTCGATGGTCCCGCTGTTCCACTCCAGAACCCAGTCGCCGTTCGCCTCGGAGGCGCCGGTGAGGTTGTCCGATGCCGCTACGTCGGCATTCGTGGCGCGCGCGAATGCTTCGAGGAATGCGACACCGGTCTCGTCCGCACCGACGGAGCATCCATACAGCAGGATGTCACCGCCCTCCACGAGCGCGGCTCCGATGCGGGCGAGCACATCCGAGTATCCGTCCAGATTCGCGCCGTCCACGCGGCCGGATCCGAACGAGAGGGCACCGACGTCCCCGTGGCTCAGGATGTGAATGGCGGCCACGTCGGAGCGACCGTCGAGCGCGGCGGCGATCTGATGCAACGCATCGGTCCGCGCATCGAGGAGGATGACCTCCTTGGTGCCAGCGATGTCGTCGACGAGGTCGCGATAGCCCTCGATCGTCGTGTCGACGAACACGATCTCGACGGGCGGAGGCGTCTTGGTCTCTGCGACCGCGACGTCGGCCCCGTCCGCGGCATCGAAATAGGTCGCGGCGCCGGCGGCATCGAACATGATGCGCGGCTCGAGCGCCATCGTCAGGGGCGCGCGGGTCCACGGATCGCGATGCTTCCAGGCCATGACGATTCTCCGTCGTCGGGTTGCGGCACGCGACATTGCCCCGAAACCGCCCCCTTGCAAAGTGGCCGTGCCGCAACAGAAGCTGGCGAACTGAAGAGTTGTTGACCGGGACGCCTAAAGGGCCGCGCATTCCTCCGCCTGCGGCCGGGAACCGGCGATGAAGCCTTGGCTTCGATCCTCGGTCGTGTTCCCCTCCGGCAAGCCCGCGTTCTGCGAATCAGCGTACGGCCATTCCGGCGCGCGCGGGCGGAGCAAGGAGGGGCGGACATGGAAACCTTCATCGCGACGATCCTGATCTGGGCGCCGAACTTCGCGCCGAAGAACTGGGCCTATTGCGGGGGCCAGCTGATGGCGATCTCGCAGAACTCGGCCCTGTTCTCGCTGCTGGGAACCACCTACGGCGGCGACGGGCAGACCACCTTCGCGCTGCCGGACCTGCGCTCGCGGGTGCCGATCGGCGCCGGCATGGGCCAGGGGCCGGGGCTCTCCGACTACCGGCTCGGAGTCAAGGGCGGCGTGGAGGACGTCACGCTCAACCAACTGGAGATGCCGTCTCACAGTCACGTCGCACAGGGTGAGATTCGGGCCTTCGATACGAACGCCACCTCGAGCTCACCGCTCGCCGGGGGTGCTCTGGCAACGGTGGGAATCCCCGACGGTCCCAGCTTCACCAACGTCAACGCCTATGCCACAGCCGGTGGGAGTCCTGTGCTCCTCTCCCCGCAGGGTGTGAGCGTCCAGATCGGGAACACCGGCGGCAACCTGTCGCACGAGAACCGGATGCCGTTCGAGGGGCTGAGCTTCATCATCGCGCTCTTCGGCATCTACCCCTCGCGGGGCTGATCCGGCGCGGCCGATCCGCACCGCCGCGGCGCGCCGGACGTGCGCCGCGGTTCACGCAACGTTAACCAAGAAATCAATCTACGCCTGATCGTCATATCTCGGTAAGCCACACCGTGTTCCTCTCCGCCCGCGTCCGTTGCGTGTCGGCTCCCGCCGTCACCCCGGCGCGGTACACCTGGAGGGGACGATGGACTACTACATCGGGACGGTTCTGATCTGGGCGCCGAACTTCGCGCCGCTGCAATTCGCCTATTGCGCCGGGCAGACGCTCGGCATCGCGCAGAATACCGCGCTGTTCAGCCTCATCGGCACGGTCTACGGCGGCAACGGCTCCACCACCTTCATGCTGCCGGACCTGCGCTCGCGTGTGCCGGTCGGGGGCGGCATGGGTGCCGGCAACGGCCTGAGCACCTACCCGCTCGGCGTGATGGCGGGCACGGAGACGGTCACGCTGAACACGAGCCAGATGCCGATCCACAACCACGGCGCCACGGGCGAGATCGTCGCGACCAACGCCAATGCGACGAGCAGCCCGCCGCTGGCCGGCGGAACGCTCGCGACCGTCGGGATCCCCGATGGGCCGAGCTTCACCGGAGTGAACGCCTACGCTGCGACGGGCGGCACCCCCGTCACCCTCGCCCAGGGCAGCGTCGCCGTGCAGACGGCCAACAACGGCGGCAGCCAGCCCCATGAGAACCGGCAGCCGTTCCTCGGCATCTCCTTCATCATCTGCCTCCAGGGCATCTTCCCGCCGCGTCCGTGACCGCGCGGGACGGGGCGGCGGCGACCGCCGCCCCGGAGACGAACTGCGGCATCATTCCGCAGGCGGACTCGGCTCGACGCCGTCGTACGGATCGACGTCGGCGATCGCCACCTGCTCCTGCATGAGCACGTGCATGATCTTGAAGAACAGGCCGGCCGAGACGTCCGCGCGGGACACGCGTGCCTCCAGCATCTCCGGCGAGATCGCGGTGCCGCGCAGCGTGAGTTCGGCCGCGAGGCCGGCCCAGGTCTCGGAGCGGCTCCTCATGCAGGCCTCGAGATAGGCCGCGGCCTCCCGGTTCCAGAGGAACTCGGGCATCGGGATGGGATGCGGTAGGCTGATCATGACAGAGCCGCGACCCTCAGTGGTTCTCGATGTGTCTATCTTCCATTGCTTCACGTCGGGTTGTCCAGCGAAAAGAGGTGCCGATGCACGACGCCGCCGACGGACTCTCCTCCCTGCGCGTGCACCCCTGCGGCCTCGCTCACGAGGGTCGCACCGGGCGGGGCCTGTGCCCCCGTGCCGTGCGGGACGACAACGTCGCCTGCGCCCACACCATGGCACGGTGGCGCCTCAAGGCCGCGCTCGAGGCGCGCGCCGCCTCCGGCGTCCCGGGCGCCGCGGACGCGCTCGCGCGCTGGCACGCGCTCGACCTCGCGGTGGGGCGGGCCGACCACGACCGCACCCGCGCCGAGGCCGCCGGCGATGTCGCCGCCGTCGCCGCCGCGGTCGCCGCCCACGACGCCGCCGCCGCCGCGCTCGTCGGCCTGCTCGCGGAGGCCCGCACGCCGGCGATCCGGGAAACCGCCGCCTGAACCGTGCGGAAAGACGGGCGCTTGCCCCGAATCGCCGCGGCGGCGATGATGCGGCGATGGTCCTCTCGCTCCTGCGCCGCACCCTCGTCGCGCCGCCGGCCCGGCCGCTGCCGGAGCCGGGCGCGCTGCGCGTGGCGCACGGGGATGCGGCCTTCGAGGTCGTGCTCAAGCGCTCGGCGCGGGCGCGGCGGCTGACGCTGCGGGTGTCGAGCGCGACGGGGGAGGTCGTCCTCACCATCCCCGCGCGGACCGCGCTCGCCACCGCCGAGCGCTTCGCCCGCGACCACGCCGGCTGGATCGCCGCCCGGGTGGCGAAGCTCCCCGGCCGCGTGGCCTTCGCCGACGGCATCGCGGTGCCCCTGCGCGGCGCGCCGCACCGGATCGTCGCCACCGGCGGGCGGCGGGCGCCCGCGCGGATCGGGCGGGACGCCGACGGCGCGCCCGCGATCGTCGTGCCCGGCGACGCCGCTCTCGTCGGCAAGCGCGTGGCGGAGCTGCTGATGCGCGAGGCGCGGACCGACCTCGCCGCGGCGGTGGCCCGCCACACGGCGGTGCTCGGCATTCCGGCGAAGCGCCTGACGCTGCGCGACACGAGGAGCCGCTGGGGCTCCTGCTCGGCGCGCGGGCACCTCTCCTTCTCCTGGCGGCTGATCCTCGCCCCGCCCTTCGTGCTCGACTACCTCGCCGCGCACGAGGTGGCGCACCTGAAGGAGATGAACCATTCCGCCCGCTTCTGGCGCCTCACCGAAAGGTTGTGCCCGCGGACGGACGAGGCGGAGGCCTGGCTCCGGCGCAACGGCGCCGGGTTGCATCGCTGGGGTGCGTGACCCGGCCGACGGCGCGCGCGCTCACTCGCCGATCGCCCACTCCATCCCGACCTGCGCGCCGAAGACGAGCCGCGCCGGCGGCACGATCGGCACCGCGGGGGCGGCGGAGGCGCGCATCATCATGCGGTCCATCTCCGGCTGCGGCCCGCCGCCGACGTGCCCGTCGCCGATGCGGCGGATCGGGCCGAGCGTCACCCCGGCGGCCTCGGCCAGCACCTGCGCCTGACGCCGCGCGTCGGCGACGGCGCGGCGCATCGCCTCGTCCTGCGCCTCCTCGCTGCGCTCGAGCCCCCAGGCGATCGCCTGGAACGTGATCGCGTCGAGCGCCAGGATCTCGCCGGCGAAGGCGCCGACGGCGTCGGTGTCGCGCAGGACGATCGTCAGCCGGTGCGTCGCGGTGAAGGGCTCGACCGGGCGGGGATCGCCGTTTCGGTCGTATTCCTCCGGCGTCTCGAACACCTGGAAGTTGGCGGTCTGCACGTCCTCGCGGGCGACGCCGCGGGCCTCGATCGCGGCGAGCGCGTCCTCGGTCGCGGCCCGGTTCGCCTCGACGACCGCAGCGACGCTGTCGCCGCGGTTGGTGACCGACACGAAGACGCGCGCGAAGTCCGGCGCCCGCTCGACCTCGCCGGTGCCGGTGACGGAGATCCGCCCCACGGCTGCGGGCACCTCCTGCGCGGCCGCGGGCGGCGTCCCGGAGGCGAGCGGGCTCGCGAGCGCGGCGGCGAGGGCGAGGGGCGCGAGGCGGGCGGCGAGGCGGCTGGGCGGGCGAATCGGCATCGGATGCGGTCCTCGGACGGGATGAACGGGTGCGACACTCTGCCCGTCATTGCGGCCGTGTCGAGGCACCGGGACCATCCGGCCGCGCGGCGCGCCCCTCAGCCCGCGCGGATCTGCGTCGGATCGACGAAGTTGAATTCCTCCACCATCAGCTCGCGCACCACGTCCTCGCCCAGCCGGGCGTTCACGGATCGCGTGAGCCCCGCGAGGAAGCCGCGCATGTCGAAGGCGCGCAGGTTCGCGAAGTCGATCGTCTCGTCGGCGAACAGCCGCTGGAAGGTCTCGTCGAGGATGAAGCTCTCCGGCGGCACGCGCAGCCGGCGCAGGTCCTCGGTGTCCACCGTGTAGACGAACTGCGCCACCACGTAGCCGGCTATACGTCCGTCGCGCAGGATCGGCACGGAGAGCGGCCGGGTCTTCTCGTAGGAGACGCCGCGGAAGTAGCTCGGCTCGCCGGCGGCCTCGGCGGCGCGCTTGGCGCGCCAGTCGGCGACGAGGTGCGAGGAGACGAAGACCGTGGCGCACAGCCACAGCCCCGCGACGAGGAGGCGCGCCGTCATCGCCGCGAACCCTCGGCGCGCGCGCGCACCGGACGCTCGGCGTAGGTGCCGTCGGATTCGCGCGCCTCCAGCGCGCCGGCGATGGTGCCGGCGATCTCGCGCACGGCGTCGAGGTGGGTGGCGAGCACCTCTTGATTGCGGGCGATCGCGTCGCGCAGGCGCGCCAGGCGCTCGCGCAGCACGGGGGAGACCATCTGCTCGGCGAGCGGGCGTGCGGCGCGGGTGAACTCGAGCAGGCACAGGCTCTTGCGCCGGTTGAGCTCCTTGAGCTGTGCGGTCGACAGCCGCCCGAGCTCCGCGGTCTCGTGCTCGAGCACCGCCTCCAGCCGGCCGATCGCGGCGATCATGCCGGTGGCGTCGCCGAAGTCCGGGTTGAGCGCCGGCGCGAGCGGGACGGGGAGCGGAGGCGGCGCGGCGCCGCTTTCGTGCGCCTCGGTGCCGGTGTGCGCCGGGTCGGTGTCGTGGGGCGATGCGGTGGGGGTGGCGTCGGTCATGATCGATCCCGGGTCAGCTGCGGTAGAAGCCGGAGAAGTAGGGTGCGCCGCCGGACGGCCCGACGGCGCCGGCGGCGGCCGGCGCATGCTCGGGCCAGAGCGCGGCCTTGGCGGCGTTCACCCGGCCGAGCCCCGGATGGGCCTCGGCCACCGCCGCGGCGATGCCGACGCCGCCGGCGCGGGCGAGCTCGGCGCCGATCTCCTCGGCGAGGAAGCCGCGCCAGATCGAGCCGGCGGTGCCCTCGCCGAACACCGCCTCGCTCTCCGGCATCAGGGTCTCGACGACCTGGCGCAGGAAGGTCGCCTCGAAGGCCTGGGCCGGGGACTGCGGGCCGGCCGCCGCGCGCGGCGCGCCCGGCAGGTCGGGTCCGGTGCCGATGCGGGGCGTCGCCGAGGGCGCGAGCGCGGCGAGCGTCTCGCGCAGGCGCTCGGGGGAGGGGGGCGGCATGAGCACCGGGGGCGCCGGCCGCCGGGCGGCCTCCGCGACCATCGTGTCGAACCCCTCGCCGGAGCGGCCGCGGGCGGCGGCGATGTCGCGCAGCCGCTCCGTCGCGGCGGCGAGCGCGCTCGGGTCCGCCGCGCGGGCGACCTCGAGAATGATGTCGGAGGGCGGTGAGATGGTCATGGCGTGCCTCCTCCTCTCCTGGATCGGTCCGTGAGGAGGCTAGGGCCGGGCGCTTGCCCGAGGCTTGCGCCCGGGGCGATCGGCGGGTGGCCGCCGGCGAGGAAGGCTTCGAGGATCGCGAGGTCCTCCTGGCGCCGCCGCTCCTCCTCCACGCGTCGCGCGGCCTCCTTCTCGAGGATGCAGGCGGCCTTCTCGCGGCGCGCCTCGACGCGCATCGCCTCGCCCTGGCGCTCGGTCGCCGCCTCCAGGCTGCGCCGCTGGCGCGCGAGGCTCTCGAGCCGGCGCGCGCCGCTCTCGACGAACAGGCCCTTCAGCGGCCCGTCGGCGTTGAGCGCGGCTATGGTCTGCGCCTCCGCGTCGGAGACCGCGCGGGCGCGCCGGGTGAAATCGGCGAGCTTCCACTCCTCCAGCTTGCGCTTGGTCTCCTGGAGCGCGCGGATGCGCACGAGCGCGGCGTGCCGGGTGCGGGCGTCGGTCATGGTGCGTCCGTCATGGGGCGTCCCTCGTGCCGCTCACCCCGTCCGCAGCCAGTCGGCGAAGCCGGCGGCGAAGAGCGCGAGGTACTCGCCCACGAGGAAGTAGAACACGAACAGGCCGCCCATCAGCACGGCGGGGAGCGCCACGAAGTAGATCGGGATCTGCTGGGCGAGCTTGTTCATGACGCCGAGCGCGAAATTCGCCAGGAAGGCGAAGATCACGAAGGGCGCGGAGATCCGCAGCGCCAGCAGGAAGGCCTCGCCGATCCGGTCCGCGAGGGAGGCGAGCGAGGCGCGCGCGTCGAAGCCCGTGACCGGCGGCAGCGTCTCGTAGGAGACCGCCAGCCCGCGGAAGATCTCCCAATGCAGGTCGGCGATGAAGAACAAGGCGGTCGCCGAGAGCATCACCAGCGACCCGAGGGCGGGAATCGGCTCGAGCTCGTCGACCGGCGCGCCGGGCATGGCGCCGAAGCCCACCAGCATCGTGCTCGCGTGCGCCAGCGTCTGGAGCGCGAGGTAGAAGATCCGGCCGATGACGCCGATCTGCGCGCCGATCAGGGTCTCGGTGACGATCAGCGCCAGCACGTCCGCCTGCGAGGCGGCGGCGACCACGGGCAGGAGCCCCGGCACCACGATCGGCGCCATCGCGAGCGTCGCGCCGACGACGATGAACAGCCGTACCTGCGGCGGGACGCGCAGGGAGGAGAAGCCCGGCATCAGCATCAGGCACGCCCCGATCCGGCAGAAGACCAGGAAGGTCGCGAGGATCAGGTCCGGCGCGAGCAGGCTCACCCGACGGTCCCCAGGCTCTCGATGTCGACGCCGCGGGGGATCTCGACGTGGGAGAGCACCGGCAGCGTCGGGAACAGCCGCTCGATCACCATGCGCACGTAGGGCCGCGCGTCCGGCGCGGTGACGATGGCGAAGGGCTTGCCCTGCTCGAGCCGCTGCTTGATCGCCGTCGAGGCCGCCTGGCCGAACTCCTCGAGCAGCCGCGGGTCGATGTCGAACTCGGCGACCTCGCCCTTGGCGTCGCGCTTGACCGACTGGTGGAAGGCGAGGTCCCAGCGGTTGCCGAGCCGCAGCACCCGGAGCGACCCGCCCTCCGTGAGGTCACCGCAGATCTGCTGGGCCATGCGCATGCGCACGTGCTCGACCACCTGCTCGGAGCGGCGCACGTGCGGCGCGATCTCCGCCACCGCCTCGAGCACGAGGTTGAGGTTGCGGATCGAGACGCGCTCCGCGAGCAGCAGCTTGAGCACGCCCTGCAGGCCCGAGTACGAGATCTGCGAGGGCACGATGTCGTCGACGAGGCGCTTGTACTCGGGGTCGAGCCGGTCGATCAGCGCGCGCATGTCCTTGTAGGACAGGAGCTGGGGCAGGTTGTTGCGGATCACCTCGGACAGGTGGGTGAGGAGCACCGACAGGTTGTCGATGGGCGTGAAGCCCTCGCGCTTGGCCTCGGCCGCGTAGCTCTCCGCGATCCACATGGCGGGCATGCCGAAGGCGGGCTCGCGGGCCTCGTCGCCGGGCACGTCGGGCTTCGACTGGCTGGTGATGACCATGACCTCGCCGATGCGCAGCTCGCTCGTCGCGATCGGCGTGCCGTGGATGCGGATCTCGTAGGTCTTGCGCGGCAGCGTGAGCGAGTCCGAGAGCTTGATCTCGGGCACCACGAAGCCGTACTGGCGCGCGAACTTTCGGCGCATCTTCGAGACGCGGTGGGCGAGCTCGCCGTGGGCGGTGAGCAGCTCGGCCGAGAGCTGCTTGCCGAGCACGAGCTCGATCTCGGGCGTGCGCAGCTCCTCCTTGACCGAGTCGCGGCTCTCCTCCTCGACGCGGGCCTCCTCCTCGACCCGCAGCATCTCGCGCTGCGCCTCCGCCTCCGCGATCTTGCGCGGGATCGCCCAGGCGGCGAAGGCGAGGATGCCGGCGAGGACGGCGAGGGGGAAGAAGGGCAGGCCCGGCGTGAGCGCGAGCAGCAGCATGACGCCGCCGGCCATCAGCAGCGCGCGCGGGTAGCCGGAGAGCTGGGTCGTCACCGTCTCCTCGGCCGAGCCGCGGGTGCCGCCCTTCGAGACGAGCAGGCCCGCCGCGAGCGAGACGATCAGCGCCGGGATCTGCGTCACGAGCCCGTCGCCCACCGACAGCTTGACGAAGACGTCGGCGGCATCCGCGAGTTCCATGCCGTGGCGCGTCGTGCCGATGACGATCCCGCCGAGCATGTTGATCGCGGTGATGATCAGGCCTGCGATGGCGTCTCCGCGCACGAACTTGGAGGCGCCGTCCATGGCGCCGAAGAAGGAGCTCTCCTCCTCGAGCTCGCGCCTCCTGCGCTGCGCCTCCTTGTCGTCGATGAGCCCCGCCGAGAGGTCGGCGTCGATCGCCATCTGCTTGCCGGGGATGGCGTCGAGCGTGAAGCGCGCGCCGACCTCGGCGATGCGCGTCGCGCCCTTGGTGATGACGATGAAGTTCACCGTCACCAGGATCGCGAAGATGATGAGGCCGATGACGAAGTCGCCCGACATCACGAGGCGCGAGAACCCGTCGATGATCATGCCGGCCGCGTCGCCGCCGGTGTCGCCCTCGGACAGGATCATGCGCGTCGTCGCGATGTTGAGCGCGAGCCGCAGCATCGTGGCGATCAGCAGCACGGTGGGGAAGGCCGAGAACTCCAGCGGCTTCTGGATCCACAGCGCCACCATCAGGATGAGCACCGAGAGCGCGATCGACAGCGCGAGCCCGGCATCGATGAGAAAGGCGGGGATCGGCAGGAAGAGGATCGTCAGGATGACGACGATGCCCAGCGCGAACCCGATGTCGCGCAGTCCCCGCGCCTGCGCCGCCCCCGCGGCCGCGATCGCCTTCGCCATGCCCGATACGCCCCCGTGATGCGTGATACGTCGGGGAGGATGGGGGCTCGAGCTTGCGCGAGGGTGGTGGGCCGGCGTGCCGCTGATATTCCTACGAATGCGAATACAGGAATGTGTATTCGTGCACCAGAGTTCTTGATCCCGATCAACCGCCCCGCTCCGCCGCCGCGACATGCTCCCCCCGCGTAAGTCGTCGCGAGCAGACGAAGGGGTGAGGCGCCATGGTGGGGTATGTCGCCACGCGGACCGGACGCACGCTCGGGTATCGGCTCGGCTCCGCCGTGATCGGTGCGGCGTCCTTCGGCTTGGTCGCCGCGCCGTTGCTGCCGCTATCCTACCTGCCGGCGGCGGTAATACTCGCCTTCCTCTACGGCTTCTTCTTCCTGGGCGGGGCCGGATACCGCATTCTGACCGCGGTCACACGGCGCGACGCCGGTGCGCCGGCGCCGGTGTCGTGGACGGGCGGCGCCGCCGCTTCCGCCCTCGCTGCGGCCTTGGCGGGTGTGGCCCTCACGCTCGCGAGCGGCGACGGCGCGCTCCTCCTCGCCGCCTACGCGGTGGGCGCGAACGTGTCCTACGCCTTCGCCAAGCTCGGCTGCCTGGAGGCGGGGTGCTGCGCGGCCGCGCGCCCGGTGCCGCTCCTCGCGCGGCTCGACCTGCGCGTGGCGGAGGTCGCGGCGACGCTCGCGATCCTCGCGCTCGCGGGCGGTGGGCTCGCCGCGGGCCTGCCGGCCGCCGCGGCGCTCGCCGGCATCGGCGGGCATCTCCTCGTGCGGATCGTCTCGCGGTGGGCGCGCGATCGCCGCCCGCGGGGCGTCCTCACGCTCTCGGGCACGGGCCAGGAGCTGATCCCGCTCCTCGCCGTGCTCGGGGTCGCCATGGGCCTCGCGCTCTCGGGCGCCTGGTCTTCCCTCGTCCGGTGAGACGCAGACACGGGCCGCGGCCGGCCGCCGCGGCCCCTCGAAGACGGAGAGACCGAGAATGCAGACGAACGAGACTCGATCCCCCGCGGTCGCCGAGCCCGGCGACCCGCCCGCGATCGTGGCGGCTCCGGAGACGCCCGACCGGTCGCGCCTCGCGCTGCTCGGCGCGTTGAGCGCCGCTGCCGCCGGCGGCGGCTGTTCGGCGACGATCGAGGGCGGAGCCCAGGCGATCGGCAGCCACGCCCTGTCGCGGGCCCGGCAGCGTGCCGCGGAGGATCCGCGCATGCGCCAGCCGGACACCAGCGGGGGCGACAGTGGCGGTGGCGACGGTGGTGGTGGCGGTGGCGGCGCGCATTGAGGCACCCCGCGCCGAGCGGAGAGGCGAAAGGAGCAGCGTGATGGACGAAGGTCGGACGATGAACGACAGCCGGGTCTCGAATGCGGAGGAGGTCTCGGACGGGACCCTCGCACAGCCCGCGGAGGCGCCGGATCGATCCCGCCTCCAGCTCCTCGGCGCCCTGGGCGCGGGGGCGGCGGCGGGCGCCTGCACGCCCGTCGGGCGCTCGGACGCCCCCGTCGTCACCAACGATCCGCGGTTCAGGCCCATCGATTCGGGCGACGGCGGCGGCGACAGTGGCGGCGGTGGCGGCGGCGGCGGCGGCGGCGGATCGCATTGAGCGCCGCCGTGGAGAGCGCCCCCTTGGACCGGCGTCGCTTCCTGCGGATGGCGGCGGGGCTCGGCCTCGCCGCCGGCCTCGGCGGCTGCGAGACGCCGGGCGGGGCGGCGCTCCCGTCCCCGGCGGCCCGGCGCGTCCCCGGCGACCTCGCCGGCGCGGCGGTCTGGGTGCCCGGCTACGAGCCGGGCGCGGCGACCGCCAACGGCGTGCCCCTCGTCGCGAACCGGCGGATCGCCCGCGCCGTGCGCGACCCCAGCAAGCCCCATCGGCTGCTCTCCCGCATCGGCATGGACGGCGGCGTGCGCCAGGCGCTCCTGCCCGCCCACGCCCACGACGTCGCCATCGCGCCCGACCGCAGCGTCGGCGTGCTGTGCGGCTTCGAGGCCGCCGACCAGGTCGCCTTCGACCCGCTGACGCTCGATCTCGTGGCGAGCGCCCCCGCCTTCGGCGAGGGCTGGCGCGGCGGCGGGCACGCGGCGTATCTCGACGACGGGCGCAGCGTGCTGATCTCCGAGCGCGCCCCGCGACGAGCCCGCGACGGCGGGCCGATCGACGCCCATTTCGGGCGCATCACCATCCGCGACGCCGACACGCTGCGGGTGCGCGAGAGCTACTCCACCCACGGCATCGACCCGCACGAGATCGTCCTCGTCGAGAACGGGCGCTACCTCGTGGCGGCGAACTACGGCTCGCTCCCGCGCGACGGCGAGCGCTCGCTCGCCGTGCCCCGCCACGTCGTGGAGGCGAGCGTCACCATCGTCGACATGGCCGACGGGCGCCTCCTCGACAAGCGGGTGACGAGCACGCGCGACCTCGAGGTGCGCCACCTCGCGGTGGGCGGGCTCGCGCGCATCTTCGCCATCCAGGCGCGGCTCGGCAGCGAGGCGGACCTCGCGCGGGTGACGGCGGGCGACGCGCTCGCCGAGGGCGTCGACATCACGAGCGAGCCGGGCATCGCCTACCTCCCGGCGGCGACGCTGAAGCTCGCCGGCGGCGCGCGGCGCGGCGCGATGACGGCGCAGCCGATGGGCTCCGCCGCCGATCGCGCGCTGATGCGCCACGGGCTCTCGATCGTCTACGACCCGATCCACGACCAGGCGATCGCGACCTTCCCCAGCGCCCACGCGGTGATGGCCTTCGACGGCGCCTCGGGCGAGACCGTCTCGCGGCTCGACGGGCGCGGCGTCGGCCTGCGCTTCCCCTGCGGGATCACCCTGCTGCCGGACGGCGTCCACTACGCCGTCACCGGCTACTGGGAGAACCTCTACGTCTTCGAGCGCGGCAGCCACCGGCTGGTGCGCGATCTGTGCCTCTACCCCGCCTTCTTCGGCCACAGCCACGTGACCGCGGCCTAGGCCTACCTCGTGCAATCGACGTTTCCGCTCACGCCGCAGCCCTTTGTTCACTCTTCCCGGGCATGGTGCCCGCGCTCGGGAAGGTGTGGCGGGACGGGTATGCAGGCGTTGCAGGCGATACAGAACGAGATTCTCGAGCTCGTGGCGCGGGGCGTGCCGCTGCGCGACCTGGCCGAGCGGTTGTGCCGGCTGGTGGAGGCGCACGACGCCTCCGTCGTCTGCTCCGTCCTCGCCATCGACGACGAGCGGCGGCTGCGCCCCGTCGCGGCGCCCAGCCTGCCGGCGGACTACTCCGCCTCGATCGACGGCGTTCCGATCGGCCCGAAGGCCGGCTCCTGCGGAACGGCCGCCTTCCTGGGCCGGGAAGTGCTCGTCCGGGACATAGCGACCGATCCGCTCTGGGAGGGGTACGCGCACCTCGCGCTCGATGCGGGCCTCGCCGCCTGCTGGTCGCGGCCGGTGCGCGGAGCGGACGGGCGGGTGCTCGGCACCTTCGCGCTCTACTATCGCGAATGCCGCGGTCCGGCGCCGGCGCACCGCGCCATCATCGAGCGCTGCACGCACCTGTGCTCCATCGCGATGGAGCACGACCTGCTGATCGCCCGCAATCGGCGGATCGCGCTGGCGGACCAGCTCACCGGCCTGCCCAACCGCACCGCCTTCGAGGAGGACCTCGGGGCGCTCGCCGGGCGCGGGCCGTGCGCCACCGGCCTGCTGCTCGTCGACGTCGACGGGCTCAAGATCGTCAACGACACCCTCGGCCACGCGGCCGGAGACGCGCTCGTCGCCTCGGTCGCTTCGGTGCTCGCGGGGCTCGACGGCGGCATCCGCGCCTACCGGATCGGCGGCGACGAGTTCGCGCTCGTGCGCCCCGTCACCGCCACGCCCCAGGGGCTGCGCGCGCTCGCCTCCTCGATCTTCCGGCGCCTGCGGGCGCTGCCGCAGGACGCGACCGCCCTCGGCGCGCCGAGCGTGACGATCGGCGCGGCGATCGATCACGAGACCGGCGAGCTGCGCCGCAAGGCGGACCTCGCGCTCTACCACGCCAAGGCCGAGCGGCGCGGCAGCTACATGATGTACAAGGAGGGCATGCGCACCGCCATCGGCTCGCGGCTCGACGCCATCCGCGAGGTCGGCGCCGCGCTCGCGGACGAGCGCATGACCACCTGGCTGCAGCCGATCGTCGACCTCTCCGACGGACGCATCGTCGCCATGGAAGCGCTCGCGCGCATGCGCCGGGACGACGGGGTCGTGGTCACCGCCGGCGCCTTCCAGGCAGCGCTCGACGACGCCGGCATCGCGTGCGCCATCACCGACGCGACGCTCGCGCGGGTGGCGGCGACGATCCGCGCCTGGGACGACGCCGGCGTCGGCGCGCCGAGGATCGGCGTCAACGTCACCGCCTTCGACCTCGCCCGCGGCGGGCTCGACCGGCGCCTCGCCCGCGCCTGCGAGCGCGCCGGCATCGCGCCCTCGCGCATGTCGGTCGAGATCACCGAGAACGCCGTCATGCGCGCCGGCGACCGGGCGGTGACGACGACGCTCGCCGCCCTCAAGCGCCGGGGCGTGCGCGTGGCGCTCGACGATTTCGGCACGGGCTTCGCCTCGCTGACGCACCTGCTCGAGCTGCCGGTCGACGTCATCAAGATCGACCGCGCCTTCGTCTCGCGCATGCGCACGGACCCGCGGGCACGCACCATCGTCGAGGCGCTCCTGTCGATCTCGCGCGGTCTCTCGCTCAAGCTGATCGCCGAGGGCATCGAGACGATGCGCCAGGCGGAGGATCTGCGCGCCATGGGCTGCACGCTCGGCCAGGGCTTCCTCTTCGGCCGCGCCGAAGCACCCGAGATCGCGCGCGAGCTGTACCGCCGGCTCGGCCGGCCGACGACGACGCCCGCCGCGCGGACGGTGTCGGCGGCCTGAGCGTCGGAGGCACCCTGCCGGCGAGAGGCCTCCCGTCCACGAGGACGGGGGGCAGCGCGCGTGTTCGGACGGCGGAGCGTGAGGACGGCCTCTACAGGAAGCTCTGCGGGTCCACGTCCACCTGCACGCGGATGCCGCCGGTCGGCTTCGGGCCCGCGGCGAGCCAGTCGCGCAGGAAGCCCTGGAGGTCGCGGGTGCGCGCGGCGCGCACGAGGATGCGCACGCGGTGGCGGCCGCGGATCATGGCGATGGGGGCTTCCGCCGGGCCGAGCACCGAGAGGTCGGCGTCGAGCACGCCCATGGCGTGGGCGGCGCGCACCAGCGCACGGGCGTGGACGTGGGTCGCCTCCTTGTCCGCGCCCGTGACGACGAGCGCCGCGAGGCGGCCGAAGGGCGGCAGGCGCGCCGCCTCGCGCTGGGCCGTCTCCTCCGCGTAGAAGCGCTCCGCGTCGCCCGAGACGAGGGCGGCGATCACCGGGTGCGTCGGCTGGAACGTCTGGAGATACGCCCGCCCGGCCGCCCGGCCGCGACCGGCTCGGCCCGTCACCTGCTGGAGGAGCTGGAAGGTGCGCTCGGCGGCCCGCGGGTCGCCGGAGGTCAGCCCGATATCGGCGTCGATCACGCCCACCACCGACAGGAGCGGGAAATTGTGCCCCTTCGCCACGAGCTGCGTTCCGACGACGATGTCGCAGGCGCCGGACGCGATGGCGTCGAGCTCGTCGCGTAGCCGCTCGGCTCCGCCGGGGAAATCGGACGAGAGCGTGATCGCACGCTTGTCCGGAAACAGCGTCGCCACCTCCTCGGCGATGCGCTCGACGCCCGGGCCGCAGGGTACGATCGTGTCCACGCCGCCACAGGAGGGGCAATGCTCCGGCGTGCGTTCGACGTGGCCGCAATGGTGGCACACCAGCGCGCGGCGGAAGCGGTGTTCGACGAGCCAGGCGGTGCAGTTGGGGCACTCGTAGCGATGCCCGCAGGCGCGACACAGCGTCAGCGGCGCGAAGCCCCGGCGGTTGAGGAAGAGCAGCGCCTGCTCGCCGCGCGCGGTCGCCGCCTCGATCGCGGCGGCGAGCGGCGGTGCGATCCAGCGGCCCTGCGGCGGCCCATGCCGGCGCATGTCGATGGTCGCGATGTCGGGGAGCGTGCGCCCGCCGAAGCGCTCGGGCAGGCGGATGTGGGCGTAGCGGCCGCGCTCGGCGTTGACCCGCGTCTCGAGCGAGGGCGTGGCCGAGGCCAGCACCACGGCGGCGGGCTCGAGCCGGCCGCGGATCACCGCCATGTCGCGGGCGTGGTAGTGGACGCCGTCCTCCTGCTTGTAGCCGGCGTCGTGCTCCTCGTCGACGACGACGAGCTTCAGGTCGGCGTAGGGCAGGAACAGCGCCGAGCGCGCGCCGACGACGACCTTCGCGGCGCCGGACGCGATGTCGGCGTAGAGCCGCTCGCGGCGCCTGCCCGTCACGCCCGAATGCCAGGCGGCGGGGCGCACGCCGAAGCGCGCCGCGAAGCGGTCGAGGAAGCCGGAGGTGAGCGCGATCTCCGGCATCAGCACGAGGCTCTGGCCGCCCAGGCGCAGGGCCTGCGCGATCGCCTCGAAGTAGGCCTCGGTCTTGCCCGAGCCGGTGACGCCCTCGAGCAGGATCGGCGTAGGCACGCCCGATGCCGTCTCGCGCACCGCGGCGGCGAGCGCCTCCGCTGCGGCGCGCTGGGCGTCCGAGAGCGTCGCCGGCGCGTGGTCCGGGTCGGGCGCGGGCGGTCTCGGGTCGAGCAGCGCGAGCGTCTCGAGTGCGCCCTCGTCGACGAGCCCGTCGACGACGCTCGCGCTGACGCCGGCGGCGAGCGCGAGCTCGCGCTTCGCCCGCGCCGCGCCGTCCGCCGCGACGGCGAGGACCCGCGCGCGCGCGGGCGTCGTGCGCCTGGGCGGTGCACCCGTCGCGCGCACGCCGACGCGGGGCGTCTCGGGCCGGCTCGCGTCCGCGAGCTTGAGCGCCATCGGCAGGACGGCACCCTTCGGGGCGAGCGTCCAGTGCGCGACGAAGTCGAGGAGCGCGCGCAGGCTCTCGGGCAGGATCGGCGCGTCGATCGGGCCGGCGAGCGTCTTCAGGTTCGCCCCCGCGCCCTCGCGCAGGGCCCAGACGACGCCCACCGCCTCGCGCGGGCCGAAGGGGACGCGCACCGGCTGGCCGGGCACGAGCGCCATCCCGTCCGGAACCCGGTAGCTGAACAGCGTGTCGAGGGGCAGCGGGACGAGGACGTCCGCCAGCGTCTGGACCATGGGCGGGCGGCGTTGACGGTTTGGTGAGCCTGGGCGACGAGACTTACGCCATGTCGACGACCCGCGCCATACCGAGCCGCGCCCCATGATCGCCCGCATCCCCGCACGACGGCTCCGGGACCATGTCGGCCCTCGCCCGGAACGTTCGGGCGATCGGACGATGCGGGCCGCCGACGCTCTCCCCTCTCCCTCGTGGAGAGGGGTCGGGGGTGCGGGGCGTGCCGGATCGTCGCGACGCCGAGGACGAACTGCACATGCGGCATCCTCAGTCGCGGCATGGTCGAGCTCCGCACGACGCCCCACACCCCTAGCCCCTCTCCACGAGGGAGAGGGGAACCGCGTCGCGCCCGGTACGACTGTCGGCGGACGACCTGCCGGACCCGCCCCATGATCGCCCCCGCCGTCGACGCCGCGCTGCGCGCCCATCTCGTCGCGCTCGCCACCGAGCGCCGGTACTCGCCGCGAACGATCGAGGCCTACGGCCGCGACATCCGGCAGTGCCTGACGTTCCTCGCCGAGCATCTCGGCGGGCCGCCGGACGCGGCCGCGCTCGCGGCGCTGCCGGCGCGGGACCTGCGCGCATTCCTCGCCGCGCGCCGGGCCGGCGGCGCCGTGGACGCGACGCTCTCGCGCAAGCTCTCCGCCGTGCGCGGCTTCGTGCGCGCGCTCTCGCGGGAGACGGGGGTCGAGATGGCGGGCGTCGCCTCCGTGCGCGGACCGCGGCGCAGGCGCGACCTGCCCCGCCCCGTCGCCCCCGCCGCGGCGATCGCGCTGACCGACCCGGACCTGCGCGCCGACGAGGACCGCCCGACCTGGGTGCTGGTGCGCGACGCCGCCGTGCTCGCGCTCCTCTACGGGGCGGGTCTGCGCATCTCGGAGGCGCTCGGCATCCTGCGGCGGGACGCGCCGGTCGTCGCGGGCGCGACGCTCACCGTCGTCGGCAAGGGCGGGCGCACCCGCGCCGTGCCCATCATCGCGCCGGTCGCGCAGGCGGTGTCGGCCTACCTCGCCGCCTGCCCGCACCCGCTTCCGCCGGACGCACCTTTGTTTCGCGGCGAGAAGGGCGGGCCGCTCAACCCGCGGATCGTGCAGGGCGCGATGGCGCGGCTGCGCGGCGCGCTCGGCCTCCCCGATTCGGCGACGCCGCACGCGCTGCGTCACTCCTTCGCGACGCATCTCCTCGCCCGCGGCGGCGACCTGCGCGCGATCCAGGAGCTGCTCGGCCACGCCTCCCTGTCGACGACGCAGGTCTACACCCGCGTCGATTCGGCGGGCCTCCTCGCTGCCGTCGAAGCGGCGCATCCGCGCGCCCGCCTGAGATAGCGCGCGGCGATTTCGGCGCGCCGGAATTGCCGAATCCGCCGGGGTAACCTTCTGCAAAGCATTCCTGGTTACCGTCGGGCGCGTCAGTAGAGACGGGGGAATGGTCGGCATGGTCGAGCGGACGGCGCGCATGGCAGCCGAGGAGCGACGTCCCGTGCGCGTCCTCGTCGCCGATCCCGCCGCGGGATCCCGGCTGAGCCTGGTCGTCACCCTCAAGGGTTTCGACCCGGGCATGGAGATCATCGAGACGACCGAGGGTCGCGAGACGCTCGAGGCGCTGACGGCCGAGCGCCCCGACATCGCCTTCGTCAACGTCCACATGGAGGGCATGTCCGGCGCCGAGGCGATGGCGGTCGCCCGGCACCAGGGCGTGCGACCGCTCACGATCCTGATGGCCGACGGCGTGATGAAGCACTGGGTCGACCTCTCGGTCGAGCTCGACGCCTACGAGTTCATCAAGAAGCCGATCGACGCCGACCACGTCACGGCGCTCCTGAAGAACCACCGGCGCATGCGCCAGCCCCTGCGCCTCCTCCTCGTCGACCACGCCGACACCGCGCGGGCGACGGTGCGCAAGATCTTCGAGCGCAGCCGCTTCTCCTTCGAGATCGACGAGACCGACGCCGGCCGCCACGCCCTCAAGCTGCTGCAGCTCACGAGCTACGACCTCGCGCTCTTCGACATGAACCTGAAGGGGATGGACGGGCTCGAGACCGCCTGCCAGGCGCGCGAGGTCGCGCCGGACACCAAGCTGCTCATCATGAGCGTCTCGCCGGCGACCACGCTCCCGGGCGCGCTCAAGCATTTCGGCGTCGAGGCGCTGCTCGCCAAGCCCTTCTACATCCGCGACGTCGAGAAGGTCTTCCACAAGATCTACGGCCTGAGGCGCCCCTACCTCATGAACGCGCTCACGCCCGAGACCGAGGCGAAGGCCCGCGTCGCCGCCCTGCGCTGACGGCCACGCGGTTTTCCACCGCTGCGCTCAGTCGTGGAACGGGAAGCGGTCGAGTGGGATGCGCAGGATGCGCCGGCCCTTCGCGTCGGGCTCCGGAAGGCGCATGCCGTTCATGTTGACCTGGAGCGCCATCAGCATGCGGTCGGGCAGGGGCAGCGTGGCGTCCCGCTCGGAGCGGATGCGCACGAACGCCTCCCGCGACGGGTTGCCCTCGAAGTGCTTGTTCGACGCCTTGTGCTCGGCGACCGTCGCCTCGCCGGCCGGCGGCCGGCCGCCGGGCTGATAGTCGTGGCCCACGAAGAGGCGCGTGTCGTCGGGCAGGGCGAGGATCGCCATGATCGAATCGTAGAGCTCGCCCGCGTCCCCACCCGGGAAATCGGCCCGCGAGGAGCCGGAATCGGGCATCATCAGCGTGTCGTGCACGAAGGCGGCGTCGCCCACGACGTAGGTGACCGACGCGACCGTGTGGCCGGTCGACAGCATCACCCGTGCCTCGTGCCCGCCGATGCGGAACGTGTCGCCGTCGGCGAACAGCCGGTCCCATTGCGAGCCGTCGGCGGGGAAGTCGTCCATGGCGTAGAGGTCGCGCCAGATCTCCTGCACGCGCCGCACCCGCTCGCCGATGGCGATCGGCGCGCCGGTGCGCTCCTTCAGCCAGGCGGCGGCGGAGAGGTGATCCGCGTGGGGGTGCGTGTCGAGGATCCAGTCCACCGCGAGGCCCCTCTCGGCGAGATGGGCGAGGATGTCCCGCGCGAGGTCGGTCCGGGTCGCGGCCGCGCGCGGATCGAGCTCGAGCACCGGATCGACGATCGCCGCCCGCCTGGTGTCCGGGCAGGAGACGACGTATTGCAGCGATCCCGTCGCGGCATCGTAGAAGGGCTGGACGTCCGGGCTGCCGGGTCCGCGCGAGGGGGAGTGCGGGAGGCGCATGCCGATCTCCATCTTGTACGTTAGAAATATCTAATATGTCGTCATATCGGATCGGCGGCGGGGGATGCAAGGGGCGCCGCCGAACTCCGCGAAAACATGCTCCCGACGCCCTACGCCAGCCCCTCCACGAAACGCCGATCGATCCGATCCTTCAGCCACCATACCGCGCGCCCCTCCAGCGCGAGATGCCGGCCCCGCGCGGCGATGGCGCGGCCGTCGGCGGTGGACATCAGTACGAGCCAGTCCCGCTGCGGCTGGAACGGCGCGAGCGGCTCGCCGCGGGCGGCGCGGCGCAGGTTCTCGGCGAGTGCGGGACCCTGGCGCACGGCGAATACGCCGGCCTTCGGGCGCGGGTCGCCGACCGAGGTCGCGCAGTCCCCCGCGCCGAAGATCGCGTCGTCGCCCACGGCCTGGAGCGTCGGGCGCACCGCGAGGAAGCCCTGCGGGTCCGTCGCGAGGCCCGACTCCGCGATCAGCCGCGGCGCGCCGGCGCCCACCGCGACGAGGGTCGCGTCGGCCGCGATCTCGCGCCCGCTGGCGAGCGTGACGGCGCCCGGCGAGACGGCGAGGACGCGGTCGTCCTCCACGAGCGCGATGCCGGCGCGGGCGAGCGCCCCGCGGGCGAGGCTCCGGGCGCGGGCGTTCAGGTCCGGCAGGAGGGCGTGGGCGGTGATCAGCACCAGGTGCGGGCGCGCGGGGTCCCCGCCCGCGCCCGCCGCTTCCGCGCGCAGGCGCCGCGCGAGCGCGAAGGCGAGGCACAGCCCCGCCGCGCCGCCGCCGACGATCGCCACGTCCCGCGGCCCGGCGGGCGCACGAGCCGCGGCGATCAGGCGGTCGAGCTTGACGAGCAGGTCGCCGATGGGCTTGACCGCGATCGCGTGCGCATCCGCTCCCGCGATCGCCGAGAGGTCGGGGGTGATGCCGATGTCGAGCGAGAGAAGGTCGTAGGGGATGGCCGCGCCGCCGCGCGTCAGCACGCACCGCGCCGAGGCGTCGACCCGTGCGACCGCGTCCTCGACGAAACGCCCGCCCGCGGCGGCGACGAGGCGGCGCACGTCGATGTGCATCGCCTCTCGCGTGTAGATCCCCGCGACGTGGCCCGGCAGCATGCCGGAGTAGGGCGAGGCGGCCGCGGGCGAGACGAGGGTCACGTCGAGCCCCCGCTCGGGCCTGCGGCGCAGCGCGTCGAGCACGATCGCGTGGCTGTGCCCTCCCCCCGCCAGGACCAGGCGCGTTCGTTCCGCCATCGCACTCCCCCACCCGCTCTTCGTCGCCTGCGCGACTCGCCCACCTCGGCACCACGCGCACATCGGCGAATGTGTTGCATCCGGCGCACAGGTCCAGGCGGGGTCGGTCTGCTATGGTGCGACGATCGGCCCGAGCGTCCCCCGCGCGTCTCCCGCGCGGCGGGCGCATCGACGGCCTTCTAGACCGGTCAGGCCCCTGCGACCATGGTGCGCCAGCGTTCCCCACAACGAGATCCCGCCGCGGACGCGGCCGCGCTGCTGCGTCGCCTCGGCTTCGCCATCCTGATGATCGGCCTTCCGGTGGTGGCGCTGGTCACGCGCCGCGGCGTGGTCGTGCTCGCGCCGATCGGCGTCGCACTCCTCGCCATCGCCGCCTTCATCGACGGCGATCACCGCGGCGTCTCGGCGGGCGTGGCCTCCCTCTTCGGGCGCCTCGCGGGGATTGCCGGCCTCGTGGCGCTCGGCTGGGCGGTGCTCTCGCTCGCCTGGGCGCCCTTCTCCGGGCCGGCGGGCGAGCGGCTCGGCAACCTGGCGGCGACCCTCGCGCTCGGCGCGGCGGGGTACCTCGCCCTGCCCACGCGGATGCGCTCGGCGAACCTCTATCCGCTCGCCATCGGCGTCGGCCTCGCGGCGCTCGCCGCGATCGCTCTCCTCCTCGTCGAGACCCGGCCCGCCTGGGACGAGGAGACGCTGACCCGCGACCGCGGCGTGGTGGCGCTCGCGCTCCTGGTCTGGCCGGCGGCCGCGTGGCTGCATTCGCGCGGGCGCGATCTGCAGAGCGTCGCGGTGGTGCTCGCGGTGGCGATCGCGACGGGGCTCGCGCCGAGCGCGCTGGCCTTCGCGGGCTTCGCGACGGGCGCGGCCGTCTATCTCGTCGCGGCCTCGCAGCCTCGGGTCGCGGCGCGGCTCGTGGGGTTGGGCGGCGGCGGGCTGATCCTGGCGGCGCCGGTGCTGGCGCTCGCGCTCGCCCCGCTCGAGCCGGGGCTCGCCGCCTGGCGCGGGATGATCCTCGCCGAGCCGATCCGGCTCGTGACCGGCTACGGCTTCGAGACGGCGCTGCGCGGCGCGAGCGTCGGCCTCGTCCCGGCGGGCGCGCCGGCGACGTTCCTGTTCGAGCTCTGGGTCGATCTCGGCCTCGTCGGCGCGGCGGCCCTGGCGACGGCGGTGGCCGCCGCCGCGCTCGGCACGACCCGCATCCACGCCGCCGTCGCTCCGGGCGCGCTCGCCGCGCTCTCGGCCGGGCTGGCCATGCTGGTGGTGGGGGCGAGCTACACGCAGATGTGGTTCGTCACGAGCGCGACCGTCGCCGCCCTGCTCTTCGCGGCGGTGGAGCGCGGCCAGTTCCGCACGCAGCGCCCGAAGGCGATCCTGGGGGCGATCCTCGGAAGGGGCAAGCCGGGGGCCGAGTAGCTGGAACGCTCATTCCACGAGGCCGAAGACGCCTATGCGCGGATTGGCGAACGGGCCTTCCTCCGGGTTTGCGCGTGGCTCCCTCGCCGCCTCGCCTCGGTAGACGACTGCATATTTCCGATTGCGTCTGCTGATGAGCTGGACACCGAATTCGCGATCGAGATCGTCGAGCGGCACGGACAGTTCTCGGGCCGCATCGTCGAGAGTCGGCGGCCTGTCCGCGGCCCACCGGATCGTCATAATGGCGTCATCCATGTCACATACATCCTACGATGAGAGGATGGTGCGCCGCGACGTGCTGCGAGGGACGCACCTTACAGCACATTGGCGGCGGTGTCGAGCTGCGAGGTGTCTAGAACGCCGAATCCGTACTGGGCGTTCCAGCCACGCTGGTGCGGGTTGTCGGCGGTTTGCCTCAGGTAGTCGCGGATCGCCGCCGGAGAACGTCGCGGCGACGCAGGGTCCGTCGGAAACCGCGAGCGCAATGCTGCAACGACTCCGGCCGCTATCGGGCATGCGGCGGACGTCCCGGTGTCCGCCGCACTTGCTCCAAAGGCACGCGAGCCGAGGAAGTGGGTGTAGCCGGCGACATCCGGCTTTTCATGCTGCAGCGTTCCGGGGCCGTGCGATGCGTAGCCGGCCAGCCGGCGGTTGACGTCCACGCCGGTGACGCAAAGCACGTCGCGATGGGCATTCGCGCCGCCGATGCGGCGATGAGCGGGGTCGATCGACGGCGGCGGGCAGCGGCCGTCCGGGCAGTCGGGACCGCAGTTTCCGGCAGCGAACACGAGATCGACCCCCATCGACGCCAGGTCCTCCAGCAGTTCGAAGAAGGGGTGGAGAGGATCGTCGAAGTAGCTGCCGGGTGTCCCCGGCATGGCATCCCAATCGGGATGGAACATGCCCCAACTGTTGCTGACGACGAGGGAATGGAAGCCGCGCTCGTCCTCTGGCTGCTCATCAGGTCGCGCAGATGGTTGAAAGCCGGAATGACGTCGCTCAGAAACACCGACATCCGTCTCCGCCCGGTTGCCTCGCGACGATGCGTATGTGCGGCGATGTCGAGGAGGGTCGCTTCCGGCGCGACCGTCAAAGCGTTGTAGGCACACATCGTGCCGTGCCCCTTGGGCCATGCGCCCGGCTGAACGGCGCTGCGCGGGGGAGCCCAACTGCGATTGGCGTCGAGGCGTGGCGCTTGCCCCATGGTGTGCAGATGAGGGAGGTTGATCCCGGTGTCGACGACGGCGATGGCGACGCCGGCACCGGTCATGCCGCGGCGGCGAAGGCCCGCGACGTCGAGGCACGACCGCACATCGGCCTGTTTCCGATCGGCGGATCCGAGCCGCACACGCCGAGCATCGTGTCGATTTGCGGATCGGAGAAGACTCTCAGCACGCCGTCCGCATCGTACCGGATCTTGGGAAGGTCGGCATCCTCGAGCTCGCCCCGAAGCAAGTACCGCCCACCTTGTTCGTGCTCGACCCGGGCGAGCGCATTCGGGCGCGACGTCCTGATCGGGACGGGCTCGTAGTCCTCGTCGACGACGAAGCCGGCTGGAAGCCCTCGAAAGTTGCGGCCGGGGGGCGTGGAACTCACCGTCATCGACGCGTCGACGACGTCGTCCGTCGAATCGACGGCGTATAGAACACGCACGAGCCCCATCGAACACCCCGCCCTGTCCCAAGCATCACCCACATGGGTATCTCCCATGCGGCATCGCCATCGGACCATAATCGGGCAGATTCTGAATTCGAGGTAAGCGCGGCGCGAAATCAACAACTGTTCTGCCGAATGGAAGGTCCCGGAATAGCGTCGCCGTCCCTGGAGCCCCTCACGCGGCGTCCTTCACCGCGAGCCTCCCCTCGTGCACCGCGTGGCAGGCGACGCCGCCGGCGAGCGCCGGGCGCTCGGCGAGGCAGCGCTCGTTCGCCCAGGGACAGCGCGGGTTGAAGGTGCAGCCCGAGGGCGGGTTGATCGGGTTGGGGATCTCGCCCGCGACCGGGGCACGCTCCTGGCCGGACATCGCGAGGTCCGGCACCGCGTCGAGCAGCATGCGCGTGTAGGGGTGCTTGGGGTTCGTGAACATCTCGCGCCCGCCCGAGATCTCCACGATCCGGCCGAGATACATCACGCCGATCCGGGTCGCCATGTGGCGCACGACGGCGAGGTTGTGGGAGATGAACAGGTAGGTCAGCCCGAACTTGTCCTGGAGATCCCGCATCAGGTTGAGGATCTGCGCCTGGACGGAGACGTCGAGCGCGGAGGTCGGTTCGTCGCAGACCAGGAACTCCGCGTTCGAGGCGAGCGCCCGGGCGATCGCGACGCGCTGGCGCTGGCCGCCGGAGAACTCGTGCGGGTACTTGACGCCGTCGTCGGGGTGGAGGCCCACGAGCCCGAGCAGCTCGCCCACCCGCGCGCGGATGTCGGCCTCGCCCTCGATCAGGCGGAAGGCGCGGATCGGCTCGGCGACGATCCGATCGACCCGCCAGCGCGGGTTGAGCGAGGCGTATGGGTCCTGGAACACCATCTGGATGCGCCGACGCAGCCGCTGGCGCTCGGCCTCGGCCTTGCGGTCCGACATCGAGACGCCGTCGATCGTCACCTCGCCGCCGGACGGCGGCAGGAGGCCCACGACCATGCGCGCGACGGTCGACTTGCCGGAGCCCGATTCGCCCACGAGCGCGAAGGTCTCGCCCCTGGGGATCTCGAAGGAGACACCGTCGACGGCCTTGAGGTACTGCTTCTCGCCGCCCTCCAGCACCCGGTTGAGCCACGGCTTCGAGACGTCGAAGGAGCGCGAGAGGTCCCTCACGCGCACATAGGGCTGTGTCGTCACGCCGTGGCCTCCTCGTGCTTCTCGGCGGCGGCGAGGGTGCGGCCCTCGCCGAGGAAATGCGGCCCGGAGGCCGGATCGTAGAGATGGCAGGCGACCTGGTGCCCGCGCCAGGGCAGCGGATCGGGCCTGTCGACGGTGCAGCGCCCGAAACGGTAGCCGCAGCGCGGGTTGAAGGCGCAGCCCGGGGGGATTCGGGTCAGGCGCGGCATCGAGCCGGGGATCTGCACGAGCCGCGCGTCCTCTCCCGCCAGCGTCGGGATCGCGCCCATCAGGCCCTCGGCGTAGGGGTGGAGCGGGTTGCGCACCACGTCGTGCACGGGGCCGATCTCGGCGACGCGCCCGGCATACATCACCGCCACGCGGTCCGCGGTCTCGGCGATGACGCCCATGTCGTGGGTGACGAGCATGATCGCCGTGCCGTGCTCGCGCCCCAGCCGCTTCAGGAGCGTGATGATCTGCGCCTGGACCGAGACGTCGAGCGCCGTCGTCGGCTCGTCGGCGATGATCAGCTCGGGCTCGGCGCACAGAGCGAGCGCGATGACGACGCGTTGGCGCATGCCGCCGGAGAACTCGTGCGGATAGCTGTCGATGCGCTTCTCGGGCGCGGGGATGCCGACCTCGGTCAGGAGGTCGATCGCGCGCTTGCGCGCCTGAGCGGGCGACATGTCGGTATGGGTCGTGATCGTCTCGACGAGCTGCTCGGAGATCCGGTAGAGCGGGTTGAGCGAGGTCAGCGGGTCCTGGAAGATCATGCCGATGCGCTTGCCGCGCACCTTGCGCATCTCCTCGGGCGGCAGGTTGTCCACCCGCTGGCCCGAGAGCCGTATCTCGCCGCCGGCGATGCGCCCCGGCGGATCGATCAGCCCGATCACGGCGGAGCCGGTGACCGACTTGCCGGCGCCCGACTCGCCGACGACGCCGAGCACCTCGCCCTTGGCGATGTCGAAGGACACGCCGTCGATGGCCCTGAGCACGCCGCGGCGGGTGTGGAACTCGACCCGGAGGTCGCGGACGGAGAGGACGGGGTCGGTCATGGGATCAAGGCTCGTGGGGTCGAGATCGAGAGAACGGCTCTCTGTTTCATGAGACTAGCTCGCATCCGGATCGGATGCACGCGAGTGCGACCGTGCGCACCGATGGTCGTCGTCTCACCTCAGCTTCGGATTGAGCGCATCGCGCAGCCAGTCGCCGAGCAAGTTGATGGACAGCGCCAGCAGGATCAGCGCCATCGCCGGGAAGAACAGGATCCACCACTCCCCGGAGAACAGGAACTGCTGGCCGCTGCGGATCAGCGTGCCGAGCGAGGGCTGGGTCGGCGGCATGCCGGCGCCCAGGAAGGAGAGCGTCGCCTCCTCGATGATGGCGAGCGCGAGGTTGATGGTCGCGATCACCAGCACCGGCCCGGTGACGTTGGGCAGGACGTGCTTGACCATCACCACGAAGGGCTTGAGGCCGATGAGCCGGGCGGCGTCGACGTAGACCTTGGACTTCTCGACGAGGGTCGTCGCGCGCACGGTGCGCGCGTACTGCGCCCAGTTCGAGATGCCGATGGCGAAGATCAGCACGAACAGCGTCGCCTGCTCCTGCTGCGCGGGCGGGATGACGCCGCGCGCGATGCCGAAGACGAGAAGCGCGATCAGGATCGCCGGGAAGGACAGCTGCACGTCGGCGACGCGCATGATCACCGCCTCCGTGCGCCCGCCGAGATAGCCCGCGACGAGCCCGAGCGTGACGCCCACGGTGAGCGAGAACACGACCGACGCGAGCCCCACGACGAGCGACACCCGCGCCCCGTGGAGCACCGCGGAGTACATGTCGCGCCCCTGCGGATCGGTGCCGAGCAGGTACACGTTGCCGGTGAAGGCGTTGGGCTCGCCGGGCGGCGTGAAGCCGTCCATCATGTTCAGGCTGGCCGGATTGAACGGGTCCTGCGGCGTGATCCACGGCGCGAGCACCGCGGCGAGGATCATCACGAGCGCCACGGTCGCCGAGACGATCGTCACCGGCGAGCGCCGGAAGGAATAGGCGATGTCGGAATCCCAGGCGCGGGCGAGCACGCCCAGGCGCGCGGCCGGCGTCGCGATCACGTCGCCGGTCGTCGGTCCGTGGGCGCCGTCCACCACCGGCCGGGCGCGATCCGTCGTCTCCTCGGGCATGGGCCGGTCCCTCACTTGGCGAGCGCCCGCCCGCCGCGCAGGCGCGGGTCGAGCAGGACGTAGGTGATGTCGACGAGGAGGTTCATGGTGACGAAGACCGTCGCGACGAAGACGAGGTAGGCGGCCATCACCGGCACGTCGGCGAACTGCACCGCCTGGACGAAGAGCGATCCCAGGCCGGGCCACTGGAACACCGTCTCGGTGACGATCGCGAAGGCGATGATCGAGCCGAGCTGGAGGCCCGCGATGGTGACGACGGGGATCAACGTGTTGCGCAGCGCGTGGCGGAACTCGATCGTCCGCTCCGGGATGCCACGGGCGCGGGCGAAGCGGATGAAGTCCGCGCGCATGACCTCGAGCATCTCGGAACGCACGAGCCGCATGATCAGGGTGAGCTGGAAGAAGCCGAGCGTCAGCACCGGCAGGACGAGGGATTTCAGCCCCGATTCGGTGAGCAGCCCGGTCGTCCACCATCCGATCGAGACGGTCTGCCCCCGCCCGAAGGACGGCAGCCAGCGCAGCTCCACGGCGAAGATGTAGATCAGCCCGATGCCGATCAGGAAGGTCGGCAGCGACACGCCGATCAGCGACACCGTCATGACGGTGTTGGCGAGGAAGCCGTCGCGCCGGATCGCCGCGTAGACGCCCAGCGCCACGCCCACCGTGGTGGCGAAGAGGGCGGAGAGCAGGGCGAGTTCCACCGTCGCGGGAAGACGCTCGCGCATCAGGTCCGAGACCGGGCGGGCCTGGCGGTAGGAGACGCCGAAATCGCCCTGCAGGGCGTTGCCGACGAAGGCCGCGAACTGCAGCGGGAAGGGGCGCTCGAGACCCAGGCGCTCGCGCAGCTCCTGGCGGTCCTGCAACGTGGCTTCCTGCCCGACCATGTTGGCGACGGGGTCGCCGACGAAGCGGAACATCGAGAAGGCGATGAAGGCGACGACGAGGAGCACGAGCACGCCTTGCGCCATGCTCCGGAGAATGTAGGCGATCATCGATCCGCCGTTGTCACGAGGGTGCGCGTCGGGAGACGGCGAGCGCCGCCTCCCGACCGAGTTGCGTCGATCGGGCCGAGATCACTCGGCCATCTCGATGTACTTCATCTTCGGCTGGTTCTCGGCGTCGACCGGGATGTCCACGCTCTCGCGCATCGCGTAGGCGAGCATCTGGGTGTGGAGCGGGATGTAGACCGTGTCCGCCTTCACCTGCTCCCAGATCCGCGCGATCGTGGCGTCGCGCGCCTCGATGTCGGTCTCGGATGCGAGCGACTTGATCATCTCGTCCACCTCGGGGTTCGAGTACCCCGTCGGGTTCCAGGTGCCGAGGGCCGCGCCGTCGCGGGTGTGGTACAGGAACGAGAAGATGTACTCCGAGTCGAAGGTCGGCACGCCCCAGCCCACCAGGTAGAGATCCGTCTCCGGCGGCTCGCGCTGGATGAGCGGGAAGTGCAGCGAGCGCGACTGCGAGACCAGGTTGATGGTGATGCCGATCTGGCCGAACGCGCCGACCGCCGCCTGGCAGATCGCCTCGTCGTTCAGGTAGCGATCGTTGGGGCAGTGCATCGTCGCGGTGAAGCCGTCGCCGTAGCCGGCCTCCTCCATCAGCGCGCGGGCGGCGGCGATGTCCGGCTGCGGGTATGCGTTGAGCTCCTCGGTCCAGCCGTTGACGAAGGGCGGCGAGATGATTCCGGCCGGCATGGCCTGGCCGTGCATGACCACCTGCACGATGCCCTCGCGGTTGATCGCCATGTTCATGGCCTCGCGCACGCGCAGGTCGGCGAAGGGGTTGGCGCCCTCGACGTCGTCGGTGTCGAGGTCGTCGGAGCCGACGTCCATGCCGAAGAAGATCACCCGGTTCTCGACGCCGAGGTTGACCCGGATGCCGGGCTCGTTGGAGAGGCGCTCGATGTCCTGCACCGGGACGTCCTGCACGAAGTCGACCTCGCCCGACAGGAGCGCCGCCACGCGCGTCGCCGCCTCGCTGATGGGCGTGTAGACGATCTCGGCCGGGCCGACGGGGAACTGGTCGATGCCCCAATAGTCGTCGTTGCGACGCAGGACGGTGCGGACCTCGGCCTCCCGCGAGACGAGCACGTAGGGGCCGGTGCCGTTGGCGTTGCGCACGGCGAAGGTCTCCTGGCCGGCGGCGAAGTCCTGCGGCTCGACGACGCCGTTCTCGACCGACCACTCCTCGTCCATGATGAACGTGTTGGTGAGGTTGTTCGGCAGGAGCGGGTTCGGGCCCGAGGAGACGATGCGGACCGTGGAGTCGTCGATCTTCTCCGCGCCGGTCACCGTCGAGTGCAGGCCCTTCATGTCGGACGTCGGCGAGATGGCGCGCTCGATCGAGAACACCACGTCGTCGGCGGTGAAGGCATTGCCGTTGTGGAAGGTGACGCCCTCGCGCAGATCGAAGATCCAGGCGTTCTCGTTCTCGGGGTCGATGCGCCAGTCGGTGGCGAGCACGCCGATCATCTCGCCCGCCTGGTCGCGGCCGACGAGCGTCTCGTAGATGTGGTGGTTGAGGGCGTGCGTCGGCCCTTCGTTCTGCGCGTGCGGGTCCATCGTGAGCGCGTCGCCCACGCGCGCCCAGCGCAGGGTCTGGGCGTCGGCCGTGGCCGCGGTGAAGAAGGTCGCCCCGAGCAATAGGGCGGCGAGTGTGGTGCGAGTGGCTGACATCGTCCTCTCCTCTTGGTGGCCCGGCGCGTTCTTCCGTGCGCGCCGCGACCGATGGCGCGGATCATAGAAGGCCCGTTGTCGTGTTGTCACGGGCGCTTAGCGGAATCGAGCGGGGTTTTCGCGGGCGGGCGTCGGTCTCCCGACGCAATGCGCCCTCATCGCAGCTTGGGATTGAGTGCGTCGCGCAGCCAGTCCCCCAGCAGGTTGATGGCGAGCACGAGGGCGGCGAGGGCGATGCCGGGGAAGGCGACGATCCACCACTCCCCGGAGAACAGGTAATTGTTCCCGATCCGGATCAGCGTGCCGAGTGAGGGCATGGTCTCGGGCATGCCCGAGCCGAGGAAGGACAGGGTCGCCTCGGTGATGATGGCGAGCGCGAGGTTGATCGTGGCGATGACGAGCACGGGCCCCATGACGTTGGGCAGGACGTGGCGCGCCATGATCACCGGCGCCGGCAGGCCGATCAGCCGGGCGGCGGCGATGTAGTCCTTGTTCTTCTCCACCATGACCGAGCCGCGCACCGTGCGGGCGTACTGCACCCAGAACGACAGGCCGATGGCGAGGACGAGCACCGAGAGGATCGTCGTCCCGTCGAGCTGGCCGCCGAGGACGGACTTCGCCACGCCGTCGACGAGGAGCGCGATCAGGATCGCCGGGAAGGTGAGCTGCACGTCGGCGATGCGCATCACCACGGTGTCGACCATGCCGCCGAGATAGCCGGCGAGCAGCCCGAGCGTGATGCCGATGGCGGCGGCGAGGAAGACCCCGGCGAAGCCCACGAGCAGCGAGATGCGAAGCCCGTAGGCGATGGCGGAGAACATGTCCCGGCCCTGCTCGTCCGTGCCGAGCACGTAGGGCATCGTCCCCATGTCCGCCCAGATCGGCGGCAGCCGCGAATTGAACAGGTCGAGCTGCGCCGGATCGAACGGGTCCTGCGGCGCGACGACGCCCGCGAAGACGGCGAGCAGGAAGAAGGCGAGCGTCACGACGGCGGCGGCGATGGTGAGCTTCGAGCGCACGAAGCTCGCCACGATGTCGCTGTCGAGCGCGCGCACCAGGAGCGACGGCTGCCGGTCGATCGCGGCCTTCTCCTCGGTGTGGAGGCCGGAGGCGGGCGTGGGGTTGCGCATCCTGTCCGCTCCTCAGGTCGGGGCGCGCAGGGAGCTGCGCAGGCGCGGGTCGACGACCGTGTAGAGGATGTCGACGACGAGGTTGATGAAGACGAAGATCGCGCCGACGAACATCAGGTACGCGGCCATGATCGGGATGTCGACGTTCTGCACGGCCTGCACGAAGAGCAGGCCCATGCCCGGCCATTGGAACACCGTCTCGGTGATGATGGCGAAGGCGATGACCGAGCCGAACTGCAGGCCCGCGACCGTGATCACCGGCACGAGCGTGTTCTTGAGCGCGTGGCCGAAGTTGATGGCGCGGCTCGTCAGGCCCCGCGCCCGCGCGAAGCGGATGTAGTCCGCCCGCAGCACCTCGAGCATCTCGGCGCGCACGAGGCGCATGATCAACGTCATCTGGAAGAGCCCGAGCGTGATCGACGGCATGACGATCGCCGCCCAGCCGGACGAGGTGAGGAGCCCCGTCGTCCACCAGCCGAGATCGACGACCTGCCCGCGGCCGAAGGAGGGCAGCCAGCCGAGCGAGACCGAGAAGACGTAGATCAGGAGGATGCCGATGAGGAAGGTCGGTAGCGAGATGCCGACGAGCGAGACCGCCTGGAACACCTTGGCGAGCGCGGAGTCCCGTCGCAGGGCGGAGTAGACGCCCATCAGGACGCCCACCACGAG
This sequence comes from Salinarimonas chemoclinalis, assembly GCF_041514305.1. Lineage (NCBI taxonomy): Bacteria > Pseudomonadati > Pseudomonadota > Alphaproteobacteria > Hyphomicrobiales > Salinarimonadaceae > Salinarimonas > Salinarimonas chemoclinalis. Next base: position 183,275 of record NZ_JBGMWH010000005.1, on the reverse strand, counting down.
CGCGAAGATCGTCGCCACGATCGCCAGCTCGAGCGTCGCCGGGGCGCGGGACGCGAGCATGTCCGAGACCGGCTGGCGGAACTGGTAGGAGATGCCGAAGTCGAACTGCGCCGCCTTCACGATGTAGCGCGCGAACTGCATCGGCACCGGGTCGTCGAGGCCCAGTGCGGCGCGCAGCGCCTCGCGCTCCGCCGCCGGCGTGTCGATGCCCACGAGCTGGTTCACGGGATCGCCCGCGAAACGGAACATGGAGAAGGAGATCAGCCCGACGGCGACGAGCACGCCGATCGCCTGGAGCGCGCGGCGGATGATGAAGGCGATCATGGGACCGGCTCGATGAGCATGGCAGGAAAAGCAGGGGCGGCGGAGGAGGCTCGCTCCGCCGCCGCCCGCTGCGGGACCGGGCGATCACTCGCCCTTGCGGGCCCAGTACAGCAGCACCTGGTTGTCGGCGCGCTGGACGAGCTCGACGCCACTCGCGACGCCCCACGCCAGCGCCTGCTGGTGCAGCGGCACGTAGGCGAACTCGCTCGTCGTGATCTCGTAGGCCTGCTCGATCAGCGCGTTGCGCGCGTCCTCGTCCGACTCGACGAGGATCCGGTCGATCAGGGCGTCGACCTCCTCGTTGCAGTAGCCGCCGAGGTTGGTCTCGCCGCGGGGCGAGCCCTCGGTGCGGCAGCCGTGCAGGTCGTTGAGGACGTTGTGCGAATCGAACGTGCCGGGCGTCCAGCCGAGCAGGTAGAACGAGGTGTCGTAGCCGCCCGAGCGCAGGACCTTGGCGAAGTACTGCGCCTTGGGCTGGGCGTTGAGGTTGACCCTCACGCCGACGCGGGCGAGCATCGAGACCACGCCCTGGCAGATCGCCTCGTCGTTGACGTAGCGATCGTTCGGGCAATCCATGCCGACCTCGAATCCGTCCGGGTAGCCGGCCTCGGCGAGGAGCGCGCGAGCGCGGTCCGGATCGTAGGCGGTACGCTCGAACTGGTCCGAATACGCGAACAGCTCCGGCGCGATCATCAGCGCCGAGGGCGTCGACAGGCCGCGCATGACGCGGTCGCGGATCAGGTCGGCGTCGATGGCGCGCATGAACGCCTCGCGCACGCGCGGGTCCTTGAAGGGGTTCTCGCCCTCCACGTTCGAGTAGAGCAGCTCGTCGCGATCCTGGTCGAAACCGAGGAAGATCGTCCGCAGCTCGGGCCCGGTGAGCACGTCCGCGCGGTCGGAGGCGCGCACGCGCTCGATGTCCTGCACCGGGACCGGCTCGATCACGTCGACCTCGCCGGAGAGGAGCGCGGCGACGCGGGTGGCGTCCGACGCGATCGGTGTGAATACGATCTCGTCCAGATTGTGCTCGGGCTCGTCCCACCAATCGTCGTTCCGGGTGAAGACGGTGCGCACGCCCGGCTCGTGCACGGTGATGGAGAAGGGGCCGGTGCCGTTGGCGTTGAGCGCGGCGAAGCTCGGTGTCTCGGCGGAGGCGGGCGTCGGCATCTCGACGCCGTGCTCGACCGCCCATTCCTGGTCCATGATGTACCAGGTGTCCCATTGCGCGTTCAGGATCGGGTTGGGCGTCGGCAGGACGACGTCGACGGTGTAGTCGTCCACCTTCACGAACTCGGCGTCCGCCGGGACGCGCGTCTGGAAGTTCGAGCCCGTGGCGCGCACGCGGTCGGCGGAGAAGAGCACGTCGTCGGCGGTGAAGGGGTTGCCGTTCTGGAACGTGACGCCCTGGCGCAGGTTGAAGCGCCAGCGCTTGCCGTCGTCGAGGATCTCCCAGCTCTCGGCGAGCCCGGGCTCGATCGCGAGATCCTTGCCGCGCCTGGTCAGGCCCTCGTAGACGTGGCCGAGATGCGCGTTCGCGGTCGTCTCGTTGAGGGTGTAGGGATCGAGCGACTTGAGATCGCCCTGGTTGGCGTAGCGCAGCGTCGCGGCGGACGCCGAGAGCGCCGTGGCGCACAGCAGCGCCGCCGACGTCAGGGCCAGGATCGAGGTGCGATGGGTCATGAGCGGTCGTTCTCCACTGGAACGGGCCCGTCTGGCGCGGGCCTCGAGATCGTGCGCGGCCCCGAGATCGGCGCCGGCTCGCGCCCATCCTAGTGCGCCGCTCGCGCCGCGGTCCAGAGCCGCGACCCGATCTCGCGGGGACCGGCGCGCGCTTCGCACCCCGGACGCCGCCGCGGATCGGCGACGGGTCGCGGGCTTGCGCAGCCGGAATGCGCATCGACGCACGCGCGGGGCTTCCCCTCCGGTGAGCGTGTGCGGGTTCGCCCAGCACGGACGCGGCCATTGCGCCGATTGACCCTGGGGCATCGCCCTGCTTGTCTCGGTCGCGACCCGCCGTGGTCCGCCTGCGCCCAACGCAGCGTGCGTGGACGGCGGCCGCCCACCGAGGATCGATACCCATGCCCGTGATCAACCGCGTCGCCGAGATGGCCGACGAGATCGGCGTCTGGCGCCGCGACTTCCACGAGAACCCGGAGCTGCTCTACGACGTCCACCGCACCGCGGGCATCGTCGCGCGGATGTGCCGCGCGTTCGGCTGCGACGAGGTCGTCGAGGGGATCGGCCGTACCGGCGTCGTCGCCGTGATCGAGGGGCGGTCGAACACGAGCGGACGGGTGATCGGCATCCGCGCAGACATGGACGCCCTGCCCATCGAGGAGGCGACCGGCCTCCCGCACGCCTCGAAGACGCCGGGCAAGATGCACGCCTGCGGCCACGACGGCCACACCGCCATGCTGCTCGGGGCCGCGAAGTACCTCGCCGAGACGCGCAACTTCGACGGCAGGGCGGTGATGATCTTCCAGCCCGCCGAGGAAGGTGGCGGCGGCGGCGACGCCATGGTCAAGGACGGCCTGATGGAGCGCTTCGGCGTCCAGAAGGTCTACGGCCTGCACAACATGCCGGGCATCCCCGTCGGCGCCTTCGCGCTGCGCCCCGGCCCGCTGATGGCGGCGGCCGACCACTTCGACATCCATGTCGAGGGCAAGGGCGGCCACGCGGCGCGCCCGCACGAGTGCATCGACACCGCGCTCGTGGTCTCCCAGCTCGTCACGGCGCTCCAGGCGATCGTCGCGCGCAACGTCGACCCCCTCGAGAGCGCCGTGATCTCGATCTGCATGATCCGCACGGGCGACACCTACAACGTCATCCCGCAGACGGCGCACCTCAAGGGCACGACCCGCACGCTCGACGAGGACGTGCGCGACCTGTGCGAGGCGCGCATCCGCCGGGTGGTGGAGAGCGTCTGCGCGGCGCACGGCGCAACCGGCCGCGTCGACTATCGCCGCGGTTACCCGGTGACGAGCAACCACGCCGAGGAGGCCGAATTCCTCGGTCGCGTCGCCGAGGCGATCGGCGGCGAGCGCTCCGTCGACTGGACGGTCGCGCCGCAGATGGGTGCGGAGGATTTCTCCTACATGCTCCTGAGCCGCCCGGGCGCCTACATCTTCATGGGCAACGGCGACACCGCCGGCGTCCATCACCCCGCCTACGACTTCAACGACGCGGCGATCCCCTGGGGTGTCTCGCTGTGGGCGAAGCTCGTCGAGACGGCGATGCCCGCCTCCTGACGCCGATCGAGCCCCGCCGCGCGTCGCGCTCAGGCGACGGCGGCGCTGACGGCGTGCGCGCGGCGGCGGTCCTGGGCGGCGACCAGCCGCTCCATCTTGCGCAGGTCGGCGGCGCCGAGCGCCATGGCGGCGTCGACCCACATCTCGACGATGTCCACCATCTCCGCGAACGCCAGCGGCCGGGCCCGGCGCGCGGCGGCGTACATCGCGGCGTGCGCGTTGTGCCGCTTGCGGTTGCGGGCGACGTAGGCCTCGACCGCGGCCGCCCCTTCGCCCGGTTCGGCGAGGACGTCGACGAGGCCGAGCCCGGCGAGCTCCTCCGCGTCGTAGAGCCTGCCGCTCTCGATCATCTCGCGCATCGCCGTGCCGGGGAGCCTGCGGGAGAGGAACGAGTAGGCGCCCATCCCCGGGAAGAGGTTGAACAGGACCTCCGGGAAGCCGCACTTCGTGCCGCGCTCGGCGACGACCACGTCGCACGACAGCGCCGCCTCGAACCCGCCGCCGAGCGCGTCGCCCTGCACGAGCCCGATCGTGACGATCGGCAGGCCGTAGTTCTCGTGGTTGGCGTAGACCACCTCGATGCACGAGCGCGCGTAGGCGGAGAGGCCGGCGCGATCGCCGGCCTTGATGCAGGCGCCGAACAGCGCGAGGTCGCCGCCCAGGTTGAACACGCCGGGATGGCTCGAGCCGACGACGAAGTAGCGGAACGGCGGCTCGCCACCCTCGGGCGTGTCGGCGAACAGAGAAACCAGCGAGCGCTGCATCGCCTGGAGCCCGCGAAGCAATCCTTCAGTGTATGACGGTCGACCCGACGGCGCCATCGTGCACCAATAGGTCTCCCGCGTCGGATCCAGCCGGACCGAGACCTCCTCGAAGCGGTCGGCGGCGACGCGCAGGTGCGCGGGGAGGCCGGCGGCGGCCTTGAGCCCGTCGAGCGCCTCCAGCGGGGACAGGCGCCGGTTGGCCGCCGGGCGCCGCCAGGAACCACGGGCGATCGGCAGGTCGCGGCCGTCACGCCCTTCGCGTTGCTCGAGAGCCTCGAAAAGCTCGCCGATCGGCTCGGCGCCGCCGAGCACCGCGCGGAAATCCATGATCTGCCTCATCTCGGTGACCGCCCCCACGGGGGCGCTTCTCCGTCCGTCCGACCGCAACTAACCATAGGCGGCCCCGAAGGGGAACCGCTAGAATGCGATCGAAACCGGAAAGGTTTCGTTAGGGTTAATCGTACGTTCCGAGACCAACACCAACAATTAAAAGCTGCCGATCGCAGCTTGTCAAATGAAACACGTATTCTCGCTCGGATCGCAACGCCCGCGAACCGGCGTCGAAACGCGCGGAGCGTGGCCGTGGCTGGAGATCCCGCGGGCACCGCCGCGCTCGTGCGCGCAAATGTCGCGCTCAGCCCGGTGCCGCGGCGCAATGCGCGCCGGACGGCGCGGCGCCCGATCCGAGCGCGGCGGGGGCGGGCGCGCGGAACGGGTCGAGGGGGCGGCTCGCCCCGACGTCGAGGGCGACGAGGAGCGCGATCGCGGCGATCAGCGCGAGCCCGACGGTGCGGCGCTGCGGCATGACGGAGCCCTCCCTCTCAACGTGCCGGCTCGAGGCCCGCGGCCGGCCGCGGCGCGGCCTGCAGCCAGGCGAGGATCCGCACGCCCAGGATCGACCCGGCGAAGGCCGCAGCGAACCAGGCCCAGCCGTGCAGCGAGCCCGTGGCGATGCCGGAGAAGAAGGCGCCGACGTTGCAGCCGAAGGCGAGTCGCGAGGCGTAGCCCATCACCAGCGCCGCCACCACGATGCCGCCGACGAGACGCGCCGCCGGGCGCGCCGGCGGCGCGTCCATCGACCGGCGCCAGCGCGCCGCGATGAAGGCGCCGGCGACGAGGCCGAGGTTGGTCAGCGAGGTGACGTCGGTGAGGATCGACGAGACGAGCCGCTCGGCGTTGCCGGGCGCCGCCCAGAACGCGGTCTGGGAGAGGTCGGCGCCGGCCGCGGTCGCCACCTTCGCGCCCCACAGGCCGAGACCGTAGACGATGCCCCAGGGCTGGCCCGCGACGACGAGGTTGAGGACGGCGAGGCCCGCGAGCAGCCCCGCGGCGAGGAACAGCCGTCCCTGCGGCAGGCGTGCGCCCTTCTCGGCCCGCAGGCCGACGACGACGGCCACCGCCGCGAGCCCGGCGAGCGTCGCCGCGAGCGCGCCCTCGGCGCCGAGGAGGCCGGGCAGAGTCAGCACGGGCAGCGAGGCGAGGTCCGTCCACCAGGCGAGGTGCAGCGTGCCGAGGAAGGAGCCGACGATGAAGAAGAGGAGCGCCAGCGCCCCCAGCGCGTTGCCGGAGCCCGCGTTGACGAGCGTCCCCGAGCCGCAGCCCATGACGATCTGCATGCAGGTGCCGAAGACGAAGGCGCCGGCGATCATCGCCGCCCCGACCGGCGCGTGCGCGCCCATCAGCTCGCCCGGCGCCGCCGCGAGCAGCGGCAGCGCCACGGCGGCGGTGAGCCCGATGGCGAGGAGTTGCGCCATCACGCCCCGCCCGTCGCGGCGCGTGACGAGCGCCTTCCACGGCCCGGCGAACCCGAAGCGCAGGCCCTCGAGCGTCAGCCCGAAGCCGACGCCGACCAGGAAGAGGAGCGCGAAGCGCAAGCCCACGAACAGCGCCAGGAACCCGGCGACGACGAGGGCGAGGAGGACGAGGCCCGTGCGCGTGAGGAGCATACCAAGGTCCTTGCCGAGAGGACGGTGCGGCCCGCCGACGGGCGGCGGGCCGGTTGCGGTCGAGACGGGCGCGGACGGCGCGTCAGAGGATGCGGTCGAGCCACTGGCGCGTCGACATCAGCAGCCATTCCACCCGGCCCGGCTCGTTGTCGAGGGCGCGCCCGCCGTTCGACCACTCGACGACGCTCTCCGGATAGAGCTTCACGCCCTCGATCCCGGCGAGCTCGGAGAGCGCGAACCAGTTCGTCGCCGCCCAGTGCCCGGTGTTGCAGAAGGACACGAGCGTCGCGCCGTCGGCGAGCCCGGCGCTTCGCGCGATGGCGCGGGCGCGCTCGGCGTCGACCACGAGGGGGCCGCCGTCCACGAACCAGGAGGCGTGGCTGAAGTTCTCCGCCGTCGGCAGCGTGCCGGGCCGCGCCGCGGCGCCGTGCCAGAGGCGGCCGAGGAAGAACGGCTCGGGCCGCGCGTCCACCAGGGTGGCGTCACCGCGCGCGATCGAGGCCTCGATCCCCTGGGCGCTCGCCCGCCATTCGTCCGACAGGACGGCGTCGAAGATCGTCGGGTCCGGGCGGACCGGCTCCGTGGAGAGCGCGCGTCCCGACGCGACCCAGGCGCCGACGCCGCCGTTGAGGATGGCGATGCGCTCGACGCCGAGCGACTTCAGGGTCCAGTAGACCCGCGCGGCGGAGCCGAAGTCCGAGGAATCCGCGCCCTGGTGCACGACGACGACGGGCGTCGTCTCGTCGATGCCGCTCTCGCCGACGAGCACGGAGAGCAGCGCCGGCTCCGGCAGCGCGCCGGGATTGTCGCCGGGTCCGCGCCATTGCGTGTAGGGCGCGTTGACGGCGCCGGGTATGTGCCCCTGCGCGAAGGCCGCCGCGGCGCGGATGTCGAGGACGACCGGATCGACGGTCTCCCCGAGCGCGGCGAGCCGCGCGGGATCGACGAGCTTGTCCCATCCCTCCTGCGCGTGGACGGGCGCGGCCCATGCGATGCCGGCAATGAGCGCGGCGCCGGCGGCGGCGGCGCGTGCGGCGGCGGAGAAGCGGAGCGTGTGGGCGGCCATGCGGACCTCCTCGTAGAGACGATGTCGGCGCCGTGTATAGGCCCTTATTCCCCGTGTGTCACGCGAATTCTCTTATTTCACATTCTTACATGTGTTTGAACGTCGGAACCGCCCCGCCGCGCGTTCCGTTCTCTCCGCGAATCCCCTTCACGCAAAGACGGAACACACCTCCCATGGCCGACTTCCTGCGCATCCTCATCGCCGTCCTGCTGCCGCCGCTCGGCGTCTTCCTGCAGGTGGGCCTGCGCGGCCCCTTCTGGCTCAACATCCTGCTGACGATCCTCGGCTACATTCCCGGGATCATCCACGCGGTCTGGGTGATCGCGAAGTACGGGCCTAGCGCGGAACAGCGAGCGAGATCGTGATTCGCGCGTCGTCGAGCGCGAAGGAGATGCCGCCCTGCGCGAAGGCGCCGCGCACGCGTTCGACGTTCGCCGCGCTGGAGCGCAGAGGCCCCCGGGTCGGGTCCTCCATGCGCTGGATCGTCGGCAGCGACACGCCGGCGCGGGCCGCGAGATCGGCCTGCGTCCAGCCCACGAGGTCGCGCCCCGCCTTGATCATCCCACAGGTCAGCATCGTCTCGTCCACCCCGCGTCGGCAGCGATCCTCGCCTGCGAAGCTCGAGCGGCGCTGACCGCCGGGCGGGCCGCGACGCGCTCGACCGTTCGGCGCCGCTGGTCTATCCAGTGGCTCCCGTAGGACGTCGCGAGCCGGGAGCAGGGGCGGCATGCACACGATCGAGGATCCGCGCGGGCGCATCGAGCGGCTCGAGGTGGAGATCGCCGCGCTCGAGGAGAGCGCCGAGCGCTGCGGCAAGATCATGCTCGTCGCGCGGGTGGGGGTCGTCGCCGGCCTCGTGGTCCTGGCCGCGGCCATCCTCGGCTTCCTTCGCCTGGGCGGCCTCGCTTTCGTCCTCGCCGTCTCGGCGATCCTGATCGGCATCGTACTCTACGGCTCGAACCGCTCCACCCGCGACGGCCTGCGCGGCGACATCGCGCGGCGCCGCGAGGCCCGCGACGCGCTCATCGACGCGATCGGGCCGCGCACCGTGCATTGAGGCGGCGGGTGCGCGGCGGCGCGCGCGCGGCGTCGGAACCCGGGGCTCGTCTCGTCCACGCACCGGGTTCGCTCGATGGGACGTGCCCTGGATGGGACGTGCCCTGGATGGGACGTGCCCTAGCAGCCGGCGGCGTCCTCCGGGAGGTCCACCACGCACCGCGCCGAGAAGGCCTCGGGGCGAGGCGTGACGACAGCGACGGTCACCGGGGTGGCGAAGGTGGCGGAGACGTAGGCGTCGAGCGCGTCGCTCGCGAGACCCTCGAGCGCCTCGATCATCGCGTCGAGTCCGCCGTCGAGCCCCTCGGCGCGACGGGCGAGGACGGCCTGCGCCCAGGCGTTCGGGTCGCTCGCGGCCTGTGACAGGACCGCGAATTCCCGGTCCCTCGTGCGGGCGAACGCGCCGTCCGGCAGCCCGTCCGCGAGAGACACGAGCGTCTCGCGCATCGTCGTGGCGACCTCCGCCGCCCGATCGGGCGGGACGGCCGCGCCGAAACCGACGAGCGCCTGGTCGGGCGTGATCGCGTAGACGCGGACGCCGACATCGTAGGCCGCGCCGATCCGGCTGCGCAGGGCCTCGAACAAGAGCGACCCCGGCCCGCCCGCGAGCGCCGAGACCAGCAGGCGATCGTGCAGGTGATGCGCCGCGGTCGGGATCGCTGCGATCACGATCGCCTGGGCGGCTTCGGGGGCGTCGACGACCACCGTGTCACCGAGGTTGTGCCAGGCGACGGGGACGGGCTCGGGGGAGGGCACGCTCTCGGCCGGGAGCGCTTCCAGCACGGTGTCGATCGCCCCGGCGATGGCCGCCTGCGGCTGCGGCCCCGCCGCGACGACGACGGGCCGGCGATCGAAGACGGCCGCGCGCCACGCCGCGACGTCCTGCGCGGTCACGTCCTCGACGGTGCTCGTGGGCCTGTTGGTGAGAGCCGACAGGCGCCGGTCGCCACCGCCGACGAACGCGCCCAGCGCCCGCTCCGCCATGAAGCCGGGGTTCCGCTCGGTCGCGACGAGATTGTCCAGCATCGTCCGCGCGAGCCGCCCGAGATCGTCGGCGTCGAGGTCCGCGCGCACGAGCAGATCGGCGGCGATTCGCGCCGCCGGCCGGTAGGCCTCGCCCCCGACCTGCTGCGACAGCAGCGCGAGGCGCGTGTCGTGCAGCGTGTTCGTCAGGACGAATCCCTGCCGCGCGTCGTCCAGCCTCTCGCCCAGCGCGCGCGCCGGCGCGCCGTCGATGCGCGCACCCATGTGCTGCGGTCCGAGCGAGATCAGCCCCTCGCGGCCCGGCGAGCGGAGCGCATGCGTGTTCGGCCAGGCGAGGACGATCGTACCGTAGGGTGCATCGGGCAGGTCGACGTGGATGTAGGGAATGCCTGCGCCGGTCGTCCGCGACACCGGCTCGGAGGCGGCGGCGGCCTGGGCGAGGGCGAGGGCGGCCAGGGCGCAGAGGCCGGCCAGGACGGAGCGAGGACGAGGGCGGGAGAGTATCGTCGGGCGGCGCATCGGCACGGCTCACTTCATCTGGGGGCGGGGAGCAGGTCGGCGGCGACGGTGCGGTGGGGCGACGCGAGCGCCCGCGCCACCGCCGACGTGTCGGCGGGCGTGACGGCGTCCGCGATCCGCGCGCGATCTCGCCAGGATGCGAGATCGCGGCCCGCGGCGATCCAGTGCGCCAGAGCGACGCCGGTGCCGACGGGCCGGGCATCGGCCTCGCGCAGCCGGATCGCCGCGCGCCGCGCCACGCGCGCCAGCACCTCGGCCTCGATCCCGCCCTCCGCCAGCTCGGCGAGACGCGCACGCAAGGCGGCCTCGAGGTCGTCGAGCGCGGCGGCGGGCGTGCCCGGGCGCGCCGAAAGCCGCACCTCGAGCACGACCCAGCCCGGCGCGAGCGTCCGCGCGGCGAAGGCGATGTCGCGGAAGATCGCCGTCGCCGCGCGTTCCAGCTCCGGGCGCGGCGCGCCGGGAAGGCCGCTCGCGAGGTAGTCGAGCAGCAGCCCCGTCGCGGCGAAGGCCCGCGGCGTCTCCGGCACCCGGGCGAGGACGGCGAGGACGCGCTCCGGCGCGCCGACGGCGGGATCGGCGAGGGCGAGCGCGACGCGTTCGGCGGCCGGCGGCTCCGGGTCGAGGGCGCGCGCCGGCCGCGGGCGCGCCTCGGCCCGTCCGATCTCCGCCTCGACCCGCGCCCGCACGGCCTCGGGCGCGATCGGACCGGCGACGACGAGGACGGCGGCGTCGGCCCGGTATCGCTCCGCGTGGAAGGCGACGGCATGTGCCAGCGCGAGCGCCTCGATGTCCGCCGGCGCTCCGATCGGGTCGCGGCCGAGCGGCGTGCCGGGAAGGAGCGCCTCGCGTACCAGCGCCCCGAGCCGCCCCGCGGGGCTCGCGCGACGCCCTTCGCCCTCGCGCAGGATCGCCGCGCGCTCGCGCTCGAGGGCCTCGGGCGGGACGTCGACCCCGCGGAAGACCGAGAGCGTCGCGGCGACCACGTCGATGGCGGCTTCGGGAGGCGCCGCCGCCACGAACAGCGTCGCGTCGGAGGACACGAAGGCGTTGCCGTGCGCGACGACGGGCGCCAGATCGGGTTCGTGCAGGAGCAGGAGGTGCTCGAGCAGATGCGCCGCACCAGCCGCCCCGGCCGGCTCGTCCGCCGCGCCGGCGGGCACCCTGAGCACCACCTCGACGACGCGCGCGCGCGCGTCGGGTCGAATGCACAGCGTGATCCCGCGCGTTTCGCAGCGCGGCTCACTCGCCAGTGTCGGTGACACGACACAGGCGAGCGCGAGCGCGGCGAGGGCGAGGCGCGATCGACGAGGGCGTCGCGCGAAGCGTGGCGTGGAACTCATCAGAGGCCGAACGGCTGGTCGGGAGCGATGCCGTGTCGAACCTCGACACACGCGACCGAATTGTCAAGGCCGGTGGCGCACCATTCTAGAGATCCACCCCGTCCACCTCCCGCGACAGCCGCCCGACGATCGCCTCGATGCGCGGCAGGTGCGGGTGGATGGCGAGCGCGCGCTCGAAGCTCTCGAGCGCGCCGCGCTCGTCGCCGGCCCGCATCAGCAGGTTCCCGAGACCGGCCCAGGCGGCGAAGTGGCGCGGCTCCAGCGACACCACGCGGTAGATGTCGGCGATCGCCGAGACCGGGTCGTCGAGCATGGTGAAGGCGATGGCCCGGCGGTTCCAGGCCTCGGCCCAGCCCGGCTCGATGACGAGGATGCGGTCGATCAGCTCGATGGCGAGCGCGGGGTCTCGGGCGCGCATCGCGTCGCGGGCGCGGTTCATCAGCAGGTCCGCGGTGGGCGATCCGGAATCGAGCCAGCGGCGCTGGATGAGCAGGGCGACGCCGCGTGCCTCGGCGGCGCTGTCCGTCTGAGCGAGGCGCGCGAAGAGCTGGTCCACGCGCGCGTCCTGCGCGCGCGCGTCGGTTCCCGCCGCGAGGAGCGCGACGGCGAGGCCGAAGCCGAACAGCGAGCCGAGGAGCGAGGCGCGAAAACGACGCATGCCGGATGATCGCCTCATCCGGCATGCGTCGTCAATCGCGTCGTTCGCCGGTCGCCTGCGGCGGAAAGCGGCGGGGCCGGACTCGCGCCGCGGCCGCGGCTCCCTCAGCCCTGGCGGGCCTTGAAGCGCTTCTGCGTCTTGTTGATGATGTAGACGCGGCCCTTGCGGCGCACGATGCGGTTGTCGCGATGGCGCGTGCGCAGGGACTTCAGCGAGTTGCGGATCTTCATGGTATGCTCTCCTCGGCGCGCTCGCGCCCGGTGGCCCGTGCTCCGGCTCCGGCCGCCCGCATCGCCGGAGGCGACGTCGGAGACACGGGAACCGATCGCACGCGGCGCCCGCGTGACGTTGGACGGGGCAATACCCAAAACGCGCCCGCGGGTCAACGCCCGCGCGGGCGCATCCGGCACTTGACGCCCCGCCCGCCAGGCGCTTGATCAGCCCGACGCGCGAAACCGCCGAGGAACCGATGACCGACCCGACCGAGCTCGAACGCGACATCCTCGCCCGCATCGAGGCCGCGACCGACGAAGCCGCGCTCGAGGGCGTGCGCGTCTTCGCGCTCGGCAAGAAGGGCGTCGTCTCCGAGCGGCTGAAGTCGCTGGGCGGCATGTCGCCCGACGAGCGCAGGACCCTCGGCCCTCGGATCAACGGCCTGCGCGACGCCGTCCAGGGCGCGCTCGCCGCGCGGAAGGTCACGCTCGAGGAGGCGGCGCTCGCCGAGCGCCTCGCCGCCGAGCGCGTCGACGTCACGCTCCCCGTGCGCGAGAGCCCGGAGTCGCGCGGGCGCATCCACCCGATCAGCCAGGTGATCGACGAACTCGTGGCGATCTTCTCCGACATGGGCTTCTCGATCGCCGAGGGACCCGACGTCGAGACGGACCACTACAACTTCACCGCCCTGAACTTCCCCGAGGGCCACCCCGCCCGGGAGATGCACGACACGTTCTTCATGCGCGAGGACGCGCAGGGCGCGCGCAAGCTCCTGCGCACCCACACCTCGCCGGTGCAGATCCGCACCATGGAGAGCGTGGCGCCGCCGATTCGGGTGATCATCCCGGGGCGCACCTACCGCCACGATTCGGACCAGACTCACACGCCGATGTTCCACCAGGTCGAGGGGCTCGTGATCGACGAGAGCGCGACGCTGGCGAACCTCAAGTGGATCATCGAGGAGTTCTGCAAGGCGTTCTTCGAGATCGAGAACGTCAAGATGCGCCTGCGCCCGTCCTTCTTCCCCTTCACCGAGGTCTCGGCGGAGGTCGACATCCAGTGCGACCGCTCGGGCGGGGAGATCCGCTTCGGCGAGGGCAGCGACTGGCTCGAGATCATGGGCTGCGGCATGGTGCACCCGAACGTGCTGCGCAATTGTGGACTCGATCCCGATGTCTACCAGGGCTTCGCCTGGGGCATGGGCATCGACCGCATCGCCATGCTGAAATACGGCATCCCGGACCTGCGCGACATGTTCGAGGCCGACAAGCGCTGGATCGAGCACTACGGCTTCCGCCCGCTCGACCTGCCGACGCTGGCCGGCGGGCTGTCGAGCTGAGGGCGCGCACGCGCCGGGATCGCGCACACGAGGCGAGGCCATGACGGACGAGGAGATCAGACGGCTCGTCGAGCCCATCCTGCGCAGGCATCTCGGGCCCTTCGGCTTCGAGACGGCGGAGGTCGTCTCCGGCCGGGACCACGACGGGGACCCGGCGATCTTCGTCTCGGCGAAGTACCGGCTGGGTGAGCCGAAGCTCGACGCCGACGCAGCGCTGCTGGCGATGAACGAGGTCTGGGACACCGTGCGTAGTCGGAACGACGACCGGATCCCGTATCTCCAGCACCGCTTCCCGGAGCCGGAGGGCCGTCGATGACGCCCCAGGAGCTGATCGGCGCCGCGGAGCACATGCTTCGGCGTCGCAGGACGAGCCCGCGTCAGGCGCTCCTGAAGCGGGCGGTCAGTACCGCGTACTATGCGGTCTTCCACGCCGCCGCGCGCATGGCCGCCAACGCGCTCGTCGGCAGGACGAAGGCCTCGACGGATGCATGGCTGCTCACGTATCGCGCCGTCCAGCACGCCTTCGTGAAGAATGTCGTGCGGCGGGCGGATGTGCAGGCCCTGCACGACGGCGTGCGGCAGTTCGCGAGCATCTTCATCGCGCTCCAGGAGCTGCGCCACCTCGCCGACTACGACCCGAGCCGCTCGTTCACCCGCGAGGAGGCGGTGACCGCCGTCGAGCTCGCGCAGCGCGGCATCGCCGCCCTCGCGGCCGTCCCCGCCGCCATCCGCCTCGACCTCGCCGCCCGCCTCCTCTTCAAGCCCCGGCCCTGACCGGCGCCGCCCGCGACACGAACGGACCCGATCGATGAAGCTCACCCTCTCCTGGCTCAAGGAGCATCTCGAGACCGCCGCCACCCTCGACCAGGTCGCCGAGACGCTCACCCGCATCGGCCTCGAGGTGGAGGCCGTGGAGGACAAGGCGAAGGCGCTCGCGCCCTACCGCATCGCCTCGGTGCTCACCGCCGAGCAGCACCCCAACGCCGACCGGCTGCGGGTCTGCACCGTCGATCTCGGCGACGGCGCGCCGCCGACCCGGGTCGTCTGCGGCGCCCCCAACGCGCGCGCCGGCATGAAGAGCGTGTTCGCCCCGCCCGGCACCTACATCCCGGGCAAGGACATCACGCTCGGCGTCGGCGTCATCCGCGGCGTCGAGAGCGCCGGCATGCTCTGCTCGGAGGCCGAGCTCGGCCTCTCGGAGGATCACGACGGCATCATCGACCTGCCGCAGGAGGCCCCCACGGGGCAGGCCTTCGCGGCCTATGCGGGCCTCGACGACGCCGTCATCGAGATCGGGCTGACCCCGAACCGCTCGGATTGCGCCTCGATCCGCGGGATCGCCCGCGACCTCGCCGCCGTCGGGCTCGGCGCCCTGAAGCATGCGCCCGAGCCCACGCTCGAGGGCGCGTTCGAGCTGCCCGTGCGGGTCGTGCGCGACCTGCCCGGCGAGGAGCACCTGTGCCCGGCCTTCGGCCTGCGGCTCGTGCGCGGCGTGCGCAACGGCCCCTCGCCGGCCTGGATGCAGCGCCGGCTCAAGGCCATCGGCCTGCGCCCGATCAACGCGCTCGTCGACATCACGAACTACATGACGTTCGACCGCGGCCGCCCGCTCCACGTCTTCGACGCGGACAAGGTGAAGGGCGACCTCGTCGTGCGCAAGGCGCGCGCGGGCGAGAGCCTGCTCGCGCTCGACGGGCGCACCTACGCGCTCGACGAGAGCGTCGTGGTCATCGCCGACGAGAACGGCCCCGAATCGATCGGCGGCATCATGGGCGGCGAGCACACCGGCTGCGACGAGGGCACCACCAACGTTCTGATCGAGTCCGCCCTGTGGGACCCGCGCGACATCGCGCGCACGGGCCGCCGGCTCGGCATCGTCACCGACGCCCGCTACCGCTTCGAGCGCGGCGTCGACCCCAACGACACGCTGCCGGGCCTCGACGTCGCGACGCGGCTCGTGATGGACCTGTGCGGCGGCGAGCCGTCGACACGCATGCTCGCGGGCGCCATCCCCGACACGAGCCGCATCATCACCTTCCCCTGGAGCGAGACGAAGCGGCTCTCGGGCCTCGACGTGCCCCAGGCGGAGGCGAAGGTGATCCTCCAGGAACTCGGCTTCCACCTCTCCGGCTCGGGCGTCGGCGACACGGTGAAGGTGCTGCCGCCGTCCTGGCGCCCCGACATCGAGGGCAAGGCCGACCTCGTCGAGGAGATCGTGCGCATCGCCGGCATCGACCGCATCGAGTCGCGCCCCCTGGCGCGCGACCGCGGCATCGCCAAGCCCGTGCTCACCCTCGTCCAGAAGCGCACGCGCTCGGCCAAGCGCACGCTGGCGGCGCGCGGCATGCTCGAGGCCGTCACCTGGTCCTTCATCGCCAAGGAGCAGGCGCTGCTGTTCGGCGGCGGCGACCCCGCGCTCGAGGTGGCGAACCCGATCGCGGCCGACCTCTCCGACATGCGCCCCTCGCTGCTGCCCGGGCTGATCCGCGCCGCGCAGCGCAACGCCGACCGCGGCTATCCGGACGTGGCGCTGTTCGAGGTCGGTCAGTGCTTCCGCGACGACACGCCCGCGGGCCAGACGATACGCGCCGCCGCCGTGCGCCGCGGCACGGCGCGGCTCGAGGGTGCCGGCCGACATTGGGACGGCGGCGCGCGGCCCGTCGACGTCTTCGACGCCAAGGCGGACGCGCTCGCGCTGCTGGCGGCGCTCGGCATGCCGGTCGGGTCGCTCCAGATCGTCGCAGGCGGGCCGGGCTGGATGCATCCCGGGCGCTCCGGGCGCATCCAGCTGGGGCCCAAGGCGGTGTTCGGCCATTTCGGCGAGCTGCACCCCTCCGTGCTGAAGGCGCTCGACGCGAAGGGGCCGATCGTGGCCTTCGAGATCGACCTCGAGACGCTGCCCGCGCCGAAGCCGAAGCCGACGAAGGTCAAGCCGCCGCTCGTGCTCTCCGGCTTCCAGCCGCTCACCCGTGACTTCGCCTTCGTGGTCGACGCGGGCGTCGAGGCGGCGGCGATCGTGCGCGCGGCGCAGGGCGCCGAGAAGGCCCTCGTCACCGACGTCGCCGTCTTCGACGTCTACGAGGGCGAGCGCGTCGAGGCGGGCAGGAAGTCGGTCGCCGTCGCCGTGACGCTCCAGCCGCGGGAGAAGACGCTCACGGACGCGGAGATCGAGGCGATCTCGCAAAAGATCGTCGGCGAGGTGGCGAAGAAGACGGGGGCAGTGCTGCGGACGTGAGAGGCGGGGAGCGAGGGCGAAGGGTGGCACGATCCCCGAGCGGGAGGCGCCGCTTTCCCCTCGCGCGGCGGCGGCGGGTGCGCTAGAAGCGCGCCGTCCCCGCTCGACGACCGGATCCGCGCCATGGCCACGCCCGTCTCCCCCCTCGCCCCCGCGACGCTCCCGACGCTGCCCGAGATCGCGGGCGTGCGCCTCGCCACGGCCGCGGCCGGCATCCGCTACCGCGGCCGCACGGACGTGCTCTTCGTCGGGCTCGACGCCGGCACCGCGGTGGCCGGCGTCTTCACCCGCTCGAAGTGCCCCTCCGCGCCGGTGGACTGGTGCCGGGCGAACCTCGCGGGCGGGGCGGCACGGGTGCTCCTCGTGAATTCCGGCAACGCCAACGCCTTCACCGGCCGCAAGGGCGCCGACGCCGTGGCGCTTTCCGCCGAGATCGCCGCGCGCGCCGCCGGCTGCGCGCCGGCCGAGGTGTTCGTCGCCTCGACGGGCGTCATCGGCGAGCCCCTCGACGCGACCAGGTTCGAGGGCGTGCTGCCCGATTGCGTCGCGCGCGCCGAGGGCGGCGCTGCGGCCTGGGAGGCGGCGGCGCGGGCGATCATGACCACCGACACCTTCCCCAAGCTCGCGACCCGCACGGTCGCGCTCGACGGCGTGTCGGTCACGCTCAACGCCATCGCCAAGGGCGCGGGCATGATCCAGCCCGACATGGCGACGATGCTCGCCTTCGCCTTCACCGACGCGGCCGTCGCCGCTCCCGTGCTCCAGGCGCTGCTCGCGGCGGCGACGGAGCGCTCGTTCAACTGCGTCACGGTCGACGGCGACACCTCGACCTCGGACACGCTCGTCGCCTTCGCCACGGGCAAGGCGCCGATGGCGCCGATCGTGTCGGCGGACGACCCGCGCGCCGCCGTCCTCGGCGCGGCGCTCGAGGACCTGCTCGTCGAGCTCGCCCAGCTCGTCGCCAAGGACGGCGAGGGCGCGCGCAAGTTCGTGACCGTGCGGGTCTCGGGGGCGGTGGACGACGCCTCGGCGAGGCGCATCGCCTTCTCCATCGCCAACTCGCCGCTCGTGAAGACCGCGATCGCCGGCGAGGACGCGAACTGGGGGCGCGTGGTGATGGCGGTCGGCAAGGCGGGCGAGCCGGCGGACCGCGACCGGCTCTCGATCGCCTTCAACGGCGTGCGCGTCGCGCACGAGGGCGCCCGCGACCCCGACTACTCCGAGGAGGCCGCCTCCGCGGCGATGCGCCACCCCGACATCGAGATCGCGGTCGCGCTCGGGCTGGGCGAGGGTGCGGCGCGGGTGTGGACCTGCGACCTGACCAAGGCCTACGTCGAGATCAACGGCGACTACCGCTCCTGAGCCGGATCGTCGACGCGCGGCGCGAACGTCGTCATGGTCCTGCACGCCCCACACCCCCGGCCCCTCTCCACGAGGGAGAGGGGAGACCCGCTCCTGAACCGCGCTTGCACGGCGCGGCGCTTTGCGCCAAACACGTGCGCGCACGCGCCGTGCCCTCCGGAGATCCCCCTTGGCCAGCAAGTCCAGCTCCCGCAACCTGCTCACCGTCGTGTCGGTGATGATCCTCGTCGGCGTCGAGGTGTTCGGCGTCGCGCTCGCCGCCGGCTGGGCGATCGCGGGTCTGTTCGAGCTCGGCGACACGGTCAGCTACGTGCTGATGGCGCTGTTCAGCGTGCTGGGCCTTTGGCTGATGTGGGCCTTCTGGAAGAAGGCCGTCGAGGTCGAGCCCGTGACGGGCTGACGCCCGCCCGCACGCTTGCTCCGGGCTCGAAAGGTTCGTATCTGAACCGTGCCGCCCGTGCGCCGTTCTCATTCTGGTGCAGCCATGCTTCGCATCGCCGGCCCGGGCACCCGTGCGCGCGCCGGGACGATGCGCCAGCCGAGGGAGTGAACGCGTGAGCGACAACGACGCCCCGAAGACCGCGGCCGAGGAGACGGCGGAGAACCTGCCCCACCGCGAGGCGATGGATTTCGACGTCGTCGTGGTCGGCGCCGGCCCCGCCGGGCTCGCGACCGCCATGCGCCTCAAGCAGCGCGCGGCCGAGGCCGGCGCGGAGATCTCCGTCGTCGTGGTCGAGAAGGGCGCGGAGGTCGGCGCGCACGTCCTCTCGGGCGCCGTGATCGATCCCTCCGGCCTCGATGCGCTCGTGCCGGATTGGCGCGAGGATCCAGAGCGGCCGCTCGACACCGAGGTGACGAAGGACGAGTTCCTGTTCCTCGGCCCCGCCGGCGGCGTGCGGCTGCCGAACCTGTTCATGCCCTCCCTGATGTCGAACCACGGCAACTTCATCGGCTCGCTCGGCCGTGTCTGCCGCTGGCTCGCCCCGCGCGCGGAGGCGCTCGGCGTCGAGATCTACCCGGGCTTCGCCGCCTCGGAGGTGCTGGTCGAGGACGGCGAGGTGGTCGGCGTCGCCACCGGCGACCTCGGCATCACGCGGGAGGGCGAGCCCGGCCCGAACTACACCCGAGGCATGGAGCTGCGTGCGAAGTACACGATCTTCGCCGAGGGCGCGCGCGGCAACCTCGCCAAGCAGATGATCAACCGGTTCGGCCTGATGGAGGGCCGCGAGCCGCAGAAATACGGCATCGGCGTCAAGGAGCTCTGGGAGGTCCAGCCGGAGAAGCACCGCGCGGGCCTCGTGCAGCACTCCTTCGGCTGGCCGCTCGACAACCGCACCGGCGGCGGCTCGTGGCTGTATCACTACGGCGAGAACCTCGTCTCCGTCGGCTTCGTCGTGCATCTCAACTACGAGAACCCGACGCTGTCGCCCTTCGACGAGATGCAGCGTTTCAAGACGCATCCGCTCATCGCCGAGACCTTCGAGGGCGCCAAGCGCATCGCCTACGGCGCGCGGGCGATCGTCGAGGGCGGCTGGCAGTCCGTGCCGAAGCTCTCGTTCCCCGGCGGCTGCCTCGTCGGCGACGCGGGCGGCTTCGTCAACGTGCCGCGCATCAAGGGCTCGCACAACGCCATCCTGTCGGGCATGCTGTGCGCCGACCACGTCTTCGAGGCGGTGCGGGCGGGGCGCGGCCACGACGAGGTCGCCTCCTACGAGGAGGCCTGGCGCGCCTCCGCGGTGGGCGAGGACCTCTACCGCGTGCGCAACGTCAAGCCGATGTGGTCGAAGTACGGGACGGCGCTCGGCGTCGCGCTGGGCGGGCTCGACATGTGGACGCACCAGATCATGGGCTCGTCCTTCTTCGGCACGCTCCCCCACGGCAAGCCGGACCACGAGTGCCTGAAGCCGCTCTCCGAGGTGAAGCCGAAGACCTACCCCAGGCCCGACGGCGTGCTCACCTTCGACAAGCTCTCCTCCGTGTTCCTGTCGAACACGAACCACGAGGAGGATCAGCCGAGCCATCTCGTGCTGCTCGACCCGAAGGTGCCGGTGGAGCACAACCTGCCGAAATACGGCGAACCGGCGCGGCTCTACTGCCCGGCGGGCGTCTACGAGATCGTCTACGCCGACGCGGACGCGAAGACGGAGCCGAAGTTCGTGATCAACGCCCAGAACTGCGTCCACTGCAAGACCTGCGACATCAAGGACCCGACGCAGAACATCCGATGGGTGACGCCGGAGGGCGGCGGCGGGCCGGTCTATCCGAACATGTGAGAATGGGCGGGGGGCCGGTGCTTCCTCGCCGTAGGGGAGGAGTCCGCGCCTCGGCGCGGACGGCGGGCCGTTCGAGAGCAGGGCGGGCCGCCCCCGCTCTCTCCCCGCTCACCCCTCCTCCGCCAGCACCTCCGCGAGGTCGCGCGTCAGCGTGTCGATCAGCGGGGCGAGGCTCTCGCGCCGCGTGCGGCGCACGCGCTCGGCCTTGAGGATCGCTTCCAGGTCGTGGAAGGTGCGCTCCAGGTCGTCGTTGACCAGCACGTAGTCGTAGTCACGCCAGCGCTCGATCTCGCCCAGCGCCGTGCGCAGGCGGCGGCGGATGGTGGCGTGGTCGTCCTCGGCGCGGCGCGCGAGGCGCTTCTCCAGCTCTGCGATGGAGGGCGGCAGGATGAACACGCTCGCCACGTCCGGCCGCATGGTCTCGTAGAGCTGCAGCGTGCCCTGGACGTCGATGTCGAAGAGGATGTCGCGCCCCTGCCCGAGCGCGGCCTCCACCGGCGCGCGGGGCGTGCCGTAGTAGTTGCCGTGCACCTGCGCGTGCTCGAGCAGCTCGTCGCGTTCGCGCATCAGCAGGAAGTCGCGCTCGGAGATGAAGCGGTAGTGCACGCCGTCGACCTCCGAGGCGCGGCGCGGGCGCGTCGTCACCGAGACCGACATGGTGATGTCCTTGTCGGTCTGGAGGAGGAGCCGCGACAGCGTCGACTTGCCCGCGCCCGAGGGCGAGGCGATGATCAGCATCACGCCGCGGCGGGTACGCTCGCGCGGGGCGCTCTCGGGCTCGATGGTCTTGCCGGTCTCGGGGGCCATCCCGTCACTCCACGTTCTGCACCTGCTCGCGCAGCTGATCGACGACGTGCTTGAGAGCGAGCCCGATCCGCGAGAGCGTCGGGTCGTTCGCCTTGGCGCACAGGGTGTTGGCTTCGCGGCCGAATTCCTGGGCGAGGAAGTCGAGCCTGCGCCCGACGGCGCCGCCCTCGGCCAGCAGGGCACGGGCCTGGGCCACATGGGCGGAGAGCCGGTCGAGCTCCTCGCGGATGTCGGCGCGGGTGGCGAGGAGCGCCGCCTCCTGGTGGAGCCGCGCCGGGTCGAGCCCCCCATGCGCCGCGACGAGCGTCGCCACCTGCGCCGAGAGCCGCTCGCGGATCGCCTCCGCTGTGCGCCCCGGATGCGCCTCCGCCTGGGCGACGAGATCCGCGATGGTGGCGAGATGACCCTGGATCACCGCCTCGAGCGCCGCGCCCTCCTCGCGGCGCGCGGCGGCGAGCGCCGCGGCGAGGCGCGGCAGGGCGGCGCGCAGGTCGGCCTCCAGCGCCGCGGGGCTCGCCGCGGCCTCGCCCTCGTCGAGCTCGATCACGCCGCGCACGGCCAGCAGCCCGTCGAGCGAGGCCGGGGCGACGCCCTCGGGCACCCGCACCTGCGCGAGCGCATCGAGCAGGTTCTGGAGAATCTCGCGGTTGACGCGCACGGTCGGCGCCCCGGCGGCGCGCTGGAGCGACAGCGACAGCTGGACCTGCCCGCGCGCGAGCGCCTGCGAGAGCACGCGACGCGCCTCCTCGCCGATCGCGTCGAAGCCCGGCGGCGTGCGCGGGCGCACGTCGAGCCCCCGCCCGTTCACGGACTTCGCTTCGAGCGCCCACGCGGTCGCGCCCGTCGTCCCGGCCTCGCGGGCGAATCCCGTCATGCTGGCAATGGCCACGCGCGCATCACTCCGTTCGGTCCGGCGGCGCGCGGACCATAGGCGTGCCGGACGCGCGGAACAAGACGCGCGCCACCGCCGTCCCCCGTCGGATGGGGCGTCCTTGACAGGACGCCGACGGCAACGAGATAGTGCAAATCGGTCGATGGGCGACGGAGAGGTGGAAATGGCGCGGGTGCACGGGGAGCGGCGGACGGCGGTATTGCCACGGGCGCTGCGTGCGGCGATCGGCTTCGGCGGCCTCGCTCTCGCGGGCGCGGGTACGGTCGCGCACGCGCTCTCGCTCGCCTACCCGGAAGGCGCGCAGGCGTCCGTCTTCGCGGCTGGAGCGATCCTGGGGCTCGTACTAGAGTTCCGTGTGGCGCGCGAGCCGTGATTCCCGCAGATCACTCCGAGCTGTTCACCTGGATGCTCGCCATCACCGCCGGCTACGTAGCGGTCGGATACGCGATCGAACTGATCCGTAGCAGCCGCATGAGCAAATCCGCAGGCGGGAAGTCCCTTGGTGGGGGACTGAAGCGCGTCTTCGACGGCCTGACGCTCGCAGTCTCGATCCTGCTGCTGGTAGGGGTCGTCTATCCTTCGGTCATGGCGTTGATCGGGGACACGCGGCTGTTCGCGATCGTGGCCGGGCTCGCGGGTGTCCTCTATTCCCTCCACGCCTTCGTCCCCGAAGACCTCGCCTGAAAGCCGGCGCGGCTCACCCCGCGGCGTGCCGTTCCCATTCCTCGAACAGGTAGAACCCGTTCCAGCGGGCGAGCACGTCGGCGGCGCGGGTGTCGAAGCCGCGGGGCGCCGGCGTCTCGCCGTCCAGGCGGCCGACGAAGGCCCAGTCCTGCGCGACGATGAAGGCGGGGACCGCGCGGTCCTCCGGCACGGCGCAGCGCAGTTCCTGCGCGTCGCGGCGCATGAAGACGTTGAATCGCGCCGACGGGCGCCCGACGGAGTTCGGGGGCGCGAGTGCGGAGGGCGCGGGCGCGACGGTGTCCGTCATCATGCTGCTTCTCCCCTGCGACCGGCGGCGGCGCGGCGCGCGCCGTCACCACGACCTCGGCGCGTTCTACCGGCGCTCCGCGGCTTTTCGATGACGCGGCGGACCGTCGCACGCACGGACGGCCACGCTGACCCATTGCCGCCGGATTGAAGGTGGAAGCGTGCCTCAGCGATCAAGAGCGCCGAATCGCGGCGCATACTCGTCGAGGGGGTGGAATGACGCAGGCGATCACGGCGCGGCTCGACGCGTCCGCGGGCATTGCCGCGAGCGGGTGCACGCAGGTGGGTCACTCTGAAACGCGGTCGGGGCGGATGAGTTCCCCCCCGATCGACGCGACGACCGGCACCGCCCGGTCCACCCGCCGGGTGGTCGCGGCGCTGAGCCTCGGGCTCTGCGCCAATCTCCTCGTCGTCGACGGCGCCCGCGCGCCGATCGCCGGCATCGCCGCCGCGGTCGCGAGTCCCGGGCCCTGCTGCGTCTCCGGATTCGCACCGCTCGCCCTCGCATCGTCCGGCCTCGAAGCGCTGCGCGCGCGTCTCGCCGCCGCGACGCCGCGGGCGACGCATACCCGCCTCGCGGTGCAGGTGGCCGACGCGGCGCCGGCGGTGGCGATCGCGAAGATCGCGACGCTGAAGCACGCGATCTCGCAGGAGAGGCGGACGGTGCGCTTCGGCGCGATGCGCGTCGAGCGCTGGATCGTCACCGCCGTGCAGGCCGCCTCCGCGCGCACGGGCGCCGACCCGGTCTTCATGCTCGCGCTCGCCGACAAGGAATCGAGCCTGCGGCCGGGGGTGGGCGCGAGCACGTCCTCGGCGCAGGGCCTGTTCCAGTTCATCGAGCAGACCTGGCTGCAGGTCGTCCACGCGTTCGGCGCCGAGCACGGGCTCGCCGAGGAGGCCGCGGACATCGTCAAGCGTCCCGACGGGCGCTACGTCGTCGAGGACGCGGACCGTCGCGAGGAGATCCTCGCGCTGCGCGGCGATCCGCTGCTGTCGGGCCTCATGGCCGGTGAAATGCTCGCCCGCGACCGGGCGCGCATCGAGGCGACGCTCGGGCGGGGGCTCGCCCCGCACGAGGTCTACATCGCCCATTTCCTCGGCCCGGGCGGCGCGGAGCGCTTCCTCGCGCTCAAGGACGCGAGCCCGGACGGTGCCGCGGCCGAGGCCTTCGCCGCCGCCGCGCGGGCCAACCGCGCCATCTTCTACGAGGGCGGCAACCGCCGGCGCCCGCTCAGCGTGGCCGAGGTCGACGCCCGCTTCTCGGCGATGATCGGCGCCCGCATCGACCGCTACGTCTCCGTCGACGGGCGCTCCGAATCCGCCCGCGCCCGGCGCCTCGCGCGCCTGCTCGAGCACGGCAGCGCCGTCTACGCGCGGCTCGATGCGGACGAACCGGAGGCGACGGACGCCGGCCCGGCGCGCGAGAACGACGCGCTCGTCCTCGCCACCATCGCCGGGGACGCGGGCGAGACCGTGCCGCTGCCGCCGCGTCCCCGCCGCGGCGGCTGAGGCGGGCGAGACTCCCGGCGGCGGGGCTCCGTCGCGCCCGCGTTGATCCAGATCAGGGCGCCGCACCCGGCCGCCGGCCTAGCCTTCCCCGCACGACAGGCCAGGGAAGGTGACCGCTCGTGCTCGCGACGCCAAGACACTCGACGCCAAGACACTCGACGCCAAGACGCTCGACGCCAAGACGCTCGACGCCCAGCGACTCGGCCGACCGCGCTCCGACCGACCGCTCCGGGCGACGCCTCGATCGCGTCGTCGCGCCGAGCGGCGTCGAGCGGACCCTGCCGCCGGGCGAGATCATCGTCACCAAGACCGACCCGAAGGGCCGGATCACCTACGCCAACGCGACCTTCCTCGCGATGGCCGCGCTCGACGAGGCGCGGGCGATCGGCGCGCCGCATTCGATCATCCGCCACCCGGACATGCCGCGCTGCGTGTTCGCCCACCTGTGGCGGGAGATCGAGGCGGGCCGCGAGGTGTTCGCCTACGTGAACAACCTCGCCGCCGACGGTGCGCATTACTGGGTCTTCGCCCACGTCACGCCGAGCCGGGACGCCGCGGGCCGCCTGGTCGGCTACCACTCGAACCGCCGCGGCGCGTCGGCCGCCGCCCGCGCGGTGATCGAGCCGCTCTACGCCGAGCTCCTCGCGATCGAGCGTGCGCACGCGAGCCGCCGGGACGGGCTCGCGGCCTCGCAAGCCGCCCTCGCGGCGCGGCTCGACGGACTGGGGACGAGCTACGAGGAACTCGTCCTCTCGCTCGTGCGCCTGTGAGCACGGGCGACGGCGCGTCGCACGGGCGTCGTCGAACCATGCTCCATCGGCTGCGCTTGACCTTCCGCCGGTCGCGCGTCTCCCATCAGGGACCCGTTCTCGTCGACCCCGTTCTCGCCGACCGCGTTTCCGCCGACTCGGCGCGCCGTGCGCCCGCGCCGCGCCCGCAGGAGAGCCCGACCATGAGCACCTGGAATCTCGACAAGCTCTTCGCGCCCCGCTCCATCGCCCTCGTCGGCGCGAGCCCGCGGGAGGGCTCTCTCGGGCGCACCGTGCTGCGCAACCTCGGCCGTGCGGGCTTCGCCGGGCCGATCACGCCGGTGAACCCGCGCCACCGCGAGATCGACGGGCGGGCCTGCGTCGCCCGGCTCTCCGATCTCTCCGAGGTGCCGGATCTCGTCGTCGTCGCCTCCCCGCCCGCCTCCGTGCCGGGCGTGATCGAGGACGCCGGGCGGATCGGGGCGGGCGCCGCCATCGTCATCACCGCGGGGCTCGGCCACGGCCCTGGCTCGCTCGCCGAGGACGCGCGCCAGCGCGCGCGCCGCTACGGCCTTCGGATCGTCGGGCCGAACTGCCTCGGCGTCATGGCGCCGCGCGCCGGGCTCGACGCGAGCTTCGCGGCGAACGCGCCGCTCGCGGGCGATCTGGCCCTGATCTCGCAGTCGGGCGCCATCGCGGCGGGGCTCGTCGAATGGGGCCGGCAGCGCAACGTCGGCTTCTCCGCCGTGGTCTCGCTGGGCGACAAGGCGGACGTCGACTTCGGCGACTGCCTCGACTGGTTCGCCGCCGACCGGCACACCCGCGCCATCCTGCTCTACGTCGAATCGATCGGCGCGGCGCGCAAGTTCATGTCCGCCGCCCGCGCGGCCTCGCGGGCGAAGCCCGTCGTGGTGATCAAGTCCGGTCGCCACGCCCAGGGCGCCAAGGCGGCGGCGACGCACACGGGCGCGCTCGCGGGCTCCGACGGCGTCTACGACGCCGCCTTCCGCCGCGCCGGCCTGCTGCGCGTCTACGACCTCGACGAGCTCTTCGCCGCGGCCGAGACTCTCGGGCGCCAGAAGCCGTTCCAGGGCTCGCGCCTCGCGATCCTCACCAACGGAGGGGGCGTGGGCGTGCTCGCCGTCGACCGGTTGATCGACCGCGGCGGGACGCTCGCCGAGATCTCGGAGGAAACCGGCGCGGTGCTCGACGCGATGCTGCCGCGGACCTGGTCGCGGGCGAACCCCGTCGACATCATCGGCGACGCCGACGCGCGCCGCTACGCCGGCGCGCTGGACGCCCTCCTGAAGGACCCGGCGAACGACGCCGTCCTCGTCCTCAACGTGCCGACCGCGCTCGCCTCCGCGCCCGCGGCGGCGCAGGCGGTGGTCGAGACCGTGGCACGCGACCGAGAGACGGCGTTTCGCCGCAAGCCCGTCTTCGCCGTGTGGATCGGCGAGGACCCGGAGGCGGGGCGTGCCTTCGAGGCCGCGGGCATCCCGCACTACGCCAACGAGGCGGACGCCGTGCAGGGGTTCATGCACCTCGTGCGCTGGCGCGAGGCGCAGGACATCCTGATGCGCACGCCCGCCAGCCTGCCGCAGGACTTCGCCCCCGACCGCGCCGCCGCCCGCGCCATCGTCGAGCACGTCGTCGCCGAGGGGCGCACCTGGCTCGACCCGATGGAGGTCTCGGGCCTGATGCGCGCCTACGCCATCCCCGACGCGCCGGTGACGCTCGCACGCACGGCGGAGGAGGCCGGCGCCGCGGCGCGGCCCTTCGTCGAGGCGGGCGGCACGGTCGCGGTGAAGATCCTCTCCCCCGACATCGTCCACAAGTCCGACATCGGCGGCGTCTCGCTCGACCTCACCAGCGTGCAGGCGGTGGAGGAGGCGACCCGCGACATCCTCGCGCGCGCCGCGCGGCTCAAGCCGCAGGCGCGGATCACCGGCGTCACCGTTCAGCCGATGGTGCGCAAGCCCAAGGCCCGCGAGCTCATCGCCGGCATCGCGCACGACGACACGTTCGGGCCGGTGATCGTGTTCGGCCGCGGCGGCACGGCGGTGGAGGTGATCAACGACAAGGCGCTCGCCCTGCCCCCGCTCGACATGAACCTCGCCGCCGGGCTGATCTCCCGCACCCGCGTCTCGCGGGTGCTGGCGGCCTACCGCGACGTGCCCGCCGCGGATCTCGAGGCGGTCCAGCTCGTCCTCGTCAAGCTCTCGCAGCTCGCCGCCGACCTGCCGGAAGTGCGCGAACTCGACATCAATCCGTTCCTCGCCGACAAGGACGGCGTGATCGCGGTGGACGCCCGCGTCGCGGTGGCGCCGGTGAGCGGCCGGCGGGCGAGCGCTCCGCACGCGAGCTTCGCGGTGCGGCCCTACCCCATCGAGTGGGAGCGCCGCCTTCCGCTGCCGGACGGGCGCGAGGTCTTCGTGCGCCCGGTCCGCCCCGAGGACGAGGCGCTCTTCCTCGCGTTCTTCGAGCGCGTCACCGACGAGGACCTTCGGCTGCGCTTCTTCGCGCCGGTGAAGGACTTCTCGCATTCCTTCATCGCGCGCCTCACGCAGATCGACTACGCGCGCGCCATCGCCTTCGTGGCGATCGACCCCGACACGGGGGAGATGATGGGTGCCGTGCGCCTCCACGCCGACGCCAACCACGAGAGCGGGGAGTACGCGATCCTGCTGCGCTCCGACCTCAAGGGCATCGGGCTCGGCTGGCGGCTGATGCAGCTGATGATAGAATGGGCGAAGACGGAGGGCCTCGCCCACGTCGAGGGCCAGGTGCTGCGCGAGAACCGCACCATGCTCGAGATGTGCCGTCAGCTCGGCTTCGCGATCCGCGCGGACGCGGACGATCCGGACCTGAAGGTGGTACGTCTCGATCTGGAAGCGTAACCATGGCGCGCATCGTCGGCGGCGATTTACGGATGCGAGCGCGACGACCTCGTGGCGTACCGCGTCTCGGTTGCCCTTTGCTCCGTCGACCCCATAGATAAAATCCCCACGGCTCGCGGCAAGAGTTCGGCAACTCCAGATGAAGTCTGGGGACCGCGAAAAACCGGCCGATGAATTCCTTCCCTTGCATGGGTACTGCTCCGGGGTTACGCTACGCAGTACGAGCGTGCGTCGCTCGGCCAGACGACAACGAGAGAACGGAGGAACCGGCATGCTCGACGATGCTTCCACCAAAGCCCCGGGCCAGGCGGCCGCGACGGCGGCAGGCGAGACGGCCGGTCCCGGCCGGCGCGGGTTCCTCAAGGGCGCGGGGCTGACCGCGATGGGCGCGCTGCTCGGCACCGCGATTCCCTTCGGCCGCAACGCGCCCCCCGGCTTCGTGCCCGTGGCGCTCGCGCAGGATTCCGGCCTCGGCCTGATGGATGGCAAGCAGGGCCTGACGCTGCTCAACGATCGCCCGGTCAACGCCGAGACGCCGCCGCACCTCCTCGACGACGACGTCACCCCCTACGAGCGGATGTTCGTGCGCAACAACGGCCTCGTGCCCCAGCACGCCATGGACATGGACGCCGAGGGCTGGACGCTCACCATCGACGGCGAGGTCGAGAACCCGCTGACGCTGACGATCGCCGACCTGCAGAACGACTTCGAGACCGTCACCGCCCCGCTGTGGGTGGAGTGCGGCGGCAACGGGCGCGCCTTCTTCCAGCCCGGCGCGTCGGGCAACCAGTGGACGGTCGGCGCGGTCGGCTGCCCGGAATGGACGGGCGTGCGCCTCAAGGACGTGCTCGAGCGGGCGGGCGTGAAGTCGACCGCCGTCTATACCGGCCACTACGGCAACGACGTCCACCTCTCCGGCGACCCCGAGAGGGTGGTGATCTCCCGCGGCGTCCCGATCGAGAAGGCGCTGGCCCCCGAGAACCTGATCGCCTGGGCGATGAACGGCCAGCCGGTGCCGGCGATGCACGGCTTCCCGTTGCGCCTCGTCGTCCCCGGCTTCCCCGGCTCGGCCTCGCAGAAGTACCTCACCCGCATCTGGGTGCGCGACCAGGAGCACGACGGCTCCAAGATGACGGGCTACTCGTACCGGCTGCCGGCCTACCCGGTCGCGCCCGGCACGGAGGTGCCGGAGAGCGACATGGTCGTCATGATGGAGATGCCGGTGAAGTCGCTCGTCACCTTCCCGGCGACGGGCGCCGAGGTGGCCGCCGGGCGGCCGACCGAGGTGCGCGGCCACGCCTGGTGCGGCAAGGGCGACGTCGCGGCCATGCACGTCTCCCTCGACTTCGGCCAGACCTGGCAGGAAGCGGAGCTGATGGCGCCGCCCAACCCCTTCGCCTGGCAGCGCTGGACGGCGAGCGTCACCCCGCCGGAAGCGGGCTACTACGAGGTCTGGGCGCGCGCCACGGACAAGGACGGCAACATGCAGCCGCCGGTCGTGCCCGGCTGGAACCCGCGGGGTTACGGCAACAACATGATGCACCGCATCGCGCTGTTCGCCGTCTGATCGCGGCCGGCTCGACGCCCGCCCTCGCGCCGGGCGCCCGCGACCGCGGGCGCCCGGCTTCGTCTCGACTCCCGCTCCGCACACGCCGAGAACGCAGACCCATGCCCAGCCACCTTCGCCGCGCGACCCGCGCGACCGCGCCCCTCGCCTGTCTCCTCGCCCTTCTCCTGGTCCCCGCCGGCCTCGCGGCCCAGGGCTTCGACCCGATGCGGCCGGGCGGCGGCGGGTTCGACCCGATGATGCCGGGCGGTGGCCGGGGGCCGGCCCCCGCGCCGGCCGACGACGTGCCGCGCAACCCGGACTTCGCCGACCTGCCCGACACGCCCGGGATGGAGGACACCTACTACCTCTGCTCGGCCTGCCACTCCCTCGACATCGTCACCCAGCAGCGCCTCACCGACGCGCGCTGGGACTACACCTGGACCTGGATGGTCGAGCAGCAGGGCATGGCCGAAATGGACGACGAGACGAAGGAGACGATCCTCTCCTATCTGAAGCGCCACTTCTCCTCGGAGCGCTGATGCTCGAAGCGCCGATCGGCGCGCCGGCTCCAGTCCGCGTCTTGCCCCGGCGCTTCTGTCCGGCGCGGTGCCTCGTCGCAGGTGTCGGCCGACGTCGACTGCGTGAACCGGAACCGCGTGAGTGCTTGTGGGGCACGCCGCTCGACGGACGGGAGCGGGCGCTGGTCGCCTTCACGATCTTCGCCTCCACTGCGACCCACGGGGCAACCGCGTGGATCGCGGTCGATCGCGTCGTCGGACGCCCTTCGACCGAGCCTCCGCCGTGACCGCCGGCGCCGATCACGGCGTTCGCGCCACCGACACCCGGACGTCCATGCCCGTGCAGGACGCTCCGCCGACGGGCGTGAAGGTCCCGCTCACCGGCAGCGCCTGGGCGGGCGTGCGCGTGGTCGCGACGCGGATCAGGTTGCGGCCGGCGACGATGCG
This sequence comes from Salinarimonas chemoclinalis, assembly GCF_041514305.1. NCBI lineage: Bacteria > Pseudomonadati > Pseudomonadota > Alphaproteobacteria > Hyphomicrobiales > Salinarimonadaceae > Salinarimonas > Salinarimonas chemoclinalis. The sequence continues at coordinate 152,587 of NZ_JBGMWH010000005.1, read as the reverse complement.
GTTCGTCGGGTCGAACTCGATCCAGCCCGCCCCGGGCAGGAAGACGTCGGCCCAGGCATGGGTCGCGCCGCCTCCCGTCAGTGCCGGGCCGCGCGAGGCATCGGCCGCCGGATCGTAGAGATAGCCGGTCACGAAGCGGGCGGCGAAGCCGAGCGACCGCGCCGCCTCCATGAACAGGAAGGCGAAATCCCGGCAGGTGCCGCTGCCGGCGGCGATCGTCGAGGCCGGGGACTGCACGCCGCGCTCCTCCCGCCGCCGGTAGGCGAAGGCGCGATGCACGGCGTCGCCGAGCGCGTCGAGCACCGCGAGGCTGCCGCTCGGCAGGGCCGGGAGCATCGTCGCGATCCAGGCCGAGACGGCCGCCGCGTCCTGCGCTCGGTCGATCGTCAGGAGCGGGGCGAGGTCGACGCGCTCGTCGACGTCGTAGCGCACCGGATAGGCCCCCGCGTGCAGCGCGATGTGCGGCAGCGGTTCGTCGCGCCCGTAGCGTCGCAGCAGGAGCTCGCTCGAGACCACGAGCTCGTCCGCCGCCTCGCGGAACGTGAGCAGCGCCACCGAGTTTCCGAACGTGTCGTAGGACCAGTGCATGTCCGCCGGCGGCGAGACCGACAGGCTCGAATCGAGGATGCGCATGTCGTGGCCGTCGCGGGGACGCAGCATCAGGTGATGCGGCCCGAATTCGACGGCGCGATCGTAGGTATAGCGCGTCAGATGGCTTATGCTCAGCGTGCTCAACGGGCGAGTGTCCTCGGTCTCGACGCGGGACGGGGCGCGTCGCGACGGTCCGGACGCGGGCGCGGCTGCGCCATCGACGATCTCCGGCCCCTGCAGACGGTCGCGCACGATATCTCGAAAGCAGGATGGTGGCGATGTTCATTCGAATCGGGTTCGAGATCGGCCTGACGTGCGAGACGGAGACGACGCTGATCCTGGCGCTGTCGCCCCATTCCAGCTATGCGGGCCGGGTCGTCGGCTCCGACCGGCTGCGAACGTCTCCCGACCTGCCGGCGCAGGACATCGTCGACCCGTTCGGCAACCGGCTGACGCGCCTGAAGGCGCCGCCGGGGGCGCTGACGATCGCCTCCGACTGCATCGTCGAGGACGACGGCGCGCCCGATCCCTACGACTGGAACGCGCGCCAACACGACATCATCGACCTGCCGCCCGAGACGCTGCCCTTCCTCACCGCGAGCCGCTACTGCGAATCCGACGCCATCCGCGACGAGGCGTGGGCGCTGTTCGGCTCCACCCCGCCCGGCTGGGCACGGGTGCAGGCGATCAGCAATTTCGTGCACAACCACCTCACCTTCGGTTACGGCTTCGGCCGCCCGACCAAGACCGCGGGCGACGCCCTGCGCGAGAAGACCGGCGTCTGCCGGGACTTCGCCCATCTCACCGTGGCGCTGTGCCGGGCGATGAGCATCCCGGCGCGCTACGCGAGCGGGTACCTGGGCGACATCGGCGTCCCCCCCTCGGGGCCCGGCGACTTCTGCGCCTGGACCGAGGTCTATCTCGGCGGGCGCTGGTTCACCTTCGACGCGCGCTACAACACGCCCCGGATCGGGCGCGTGCTGATGGTCCGCGGGCGCGACGCCGCCGACGGCGCCATGATGACGAGCTACGGCGCCTACGACCTGACCTCGTTCCGGGTCTGGACCGACGAGGTCGAGGACGCCTCCGACGCCGCGCTGATCGATCTCCTGCGGCACCGCCCCGACGCACCGGCGCTGACCCTCGCGCCGACGGCGCCCCGACCCGCCGCGTGACGCGGCGGGGGCCGTGCGGTCGACGATGCCTGCGGAGGGATCGCGGAGGTCGAGCGAGGGCCCGCGATCGTCCGTCCGCGGCAGCATCCGAGCTCTCCCGTTCTTCAGGGTACCGGGACCTCGAGTCGATAGAGCAGGCCCTCTCCCGTGAGGGCGAGCTCGGCCTTCCCCCTCAGCTGCGCCGGTGCGGCACGCCTGAGGAGAACCGACCCGAAGCCATCGTCCGAGAAGACCGAACACGCGTTCGCGAGGGTGGTGTGCTCGCGCCAGCGGAACTCGAGCATGTCGGCGCCCTCCAGCCGCGAAACGCTCCAGGCGACCTCGACGCGTCCCCCTTTCGCAGCCAAGGCACCGTGCTTGATGGCGTTGGTGGCGAGTTCGTGGACGATCAGGCCGATCATGCGCGCCTACTCCGTCCGTACGAGCACGCCGGGTCCCCGCACCTCGATCTGCTCGGCGTAGGTTTCGTGATAGGCGGCGAGCTGCGTCTCGACGATGTGCCCGAAGTCGACGCTGACCGCCCAGTCTTCGGTCGTCACCTGACGCAGAGCCGAGCCCATCGCGGCGATCCGTCCGATCAGTGCCTCGACGTAGACCTCGACGTTGGTCGTCTCACCGGCCGTGCGCCGGGCCACGGCCTGGAGCGTGGCGAACAGGTTGCCGAAGCGGTGCGCCGCCTCCCGCGCGACGACGCGCAGGCGATCCTTGGCCGCCTCGGCCTCCGAGGTACGCTCGGCGAGGGTGCGCTCGAGCTCGGCTCGGGACAGCTCCAGCGCTCTCACCCGGATCGCTTGGTGCGCGATCGTCGTGCGCGGATCGTCGCGTGCGGATCGTCGCGCGCGGGACCCGTTCGCGTGGCGGTCGGGGTGGGTCGCCGCGCCGCCGAGGACCCGGCGCCCGCGGTCATCTCAGCAGCGGTCGTTCCTGGTCGAGATAGGCGGGATCGAAATCCGCCAGCGCGACGAGGCCCCTGTAGTCGTCGAAGACGACCATTCCGTCCCTGAAGGTGACGAGTCCCTGCTCACGCAGCTGACGCAGGACGCGATTGATGTGCACGGCGCTCAGCCCGAGCGCATCGGCCAGCAGATATTGCGTCAGCGGGCAAGCGTATCGCGCCTTCGTGCCCATGCCGACCAGCGCGAGCCGCGCCCCGAGTTCCAGGAGGAAATGCGCCACGCGCTGCGGCGCGGCCCGTCGCCCCAGCCCCGCGAGGTGCTCGACCACCATGGCCTCGTCGCGTGACGCCGCCCAGAGCACCGCCGTGGCGAGCCGGGGCGTGTCGGCGAACGCCGCGAGGAGGTCGCCGGATGGAACCTCGCAGATCTCGATGTCGGTGATCGAGTCGATGCCGTGGTCCGAGGTGTGCAGGAGCGTGCTCCGCAGCCCGAGGAAGTCGCCCGGGATCTGGAAATCCACGATCTGACGTGAACCGTCCCGCAGTGTCTTGTACGAGCACACCCAACCGGACACGAGAATGTACGCCGCCTGCTCCGACTGACCCTGATGGACGATCTCCCGTCCCGCCGCGACGGGGCGGCGGCGCCGCTGCAGGCGCTCGAGGACCGCGAACTCCGCGTCCGATAGGGCCACGAAGCAACCGAGCTTGCGGGCCAGAGGGCTCGTCACCTGCGCAATCAAGGCTGCCTCCCGTCATTGCCACCCTGAAGGCGGATTGCGGCGTGGGCACTGCTTCAAATCAGTCCACCGGCCTCGAAAATACTCCAAGGTGCTTTTTTTCCCGAGGGCCACGCCGGCGGCTCGGGAGATCGCCCGTCAGCCGAAGGAACGCACGCATGCCGACCATCAACGAATTGTCGGGGGTCGCGGCGCTGTCGATCTGCGAATCGCTCCTGCTCGCGATGAACGACGGCAAGCTCCTGTCCGAACCCGAGATCATGGGGATTCTGAAGGACGCGGCGGCCACGCACGAGGGCGCCATCGGCTCCGGCGGCGACGACGAGACGCATCGCGGCGTCGCGGCCCTGATCGACCGGATCATCGCCGGCGGCAACTCCGTGCGGCGTCCGGCGGGGTGAGCCGCGACCATTATCCCGCGCCCACGGCCGCCTTCGGCCGAGCCGCCCCGCCGCGGCTCCCAAGCATGAGGACCTCACGCCCATGAAGATCGCACAGGTCGCGCCGTTGAGCGAGAGCGTACCGCCGAGGCTCTACGGCGGCACGGAGCGGATCGTGTCCTATCTCACGGAGGAGCTCGTACGCCTCGGCCACGAGGTCACGCTGTTCGCCTCGGGCGATTCCGTCACGAGCGCCGAGCTCGTCGGATGCTGCCAGCGGGCGCTGCGTCTCGATGCCGGCGTGCGCGACCAGCTGCCGCATCACCTCCTCATGCTCGAGCGGGTCGTCGGCCGCGCCTCCGGGTTCGACGTCATCCATTTCCACGTCGACCTGCTCCAGATGCCGCTCGTGCGCGCCTTCGCGAGTTCGACCCTGACCACGGTGCACGGGCGCCTCGACCTGCCCGATCTCCTGCCGTTCTACCGCGTGTTCTCGCAGGCGCAGCTCGTCTCCATCTCCGACGACCAGCGCGGGCCGCTGCGCTTCGCCAACTTCGTGCGTACGATCCAGCACGGGCTGCCCAGCGACCTCCTGCCCTTCGTGGCCGAGCCGCGCGGCGGCTATCTCGCCTTCCTCGGCCGGATCTCCGAGGAGAAGCGCCCCGATCGCGCCATCGAGATCGCGACACGCGCGGGCCTGCCGCTGAAGATCGCCGCGAAGATCGACCGGGTGGACGAGGCCTATTGGCGCGAGACGATCGCGCCGATGATCGCGATGAACCCCAACGTCGAGTACGTCGGCGAGATCGGCGAGCGCGAGAAGGCCGCCTTCCTGGGCAATGCGCGTGCGCTGCTGATGCCGATCGACTGGCCGGAGCCCTTCGGGCTCGTGATGATCGAGGCGATGTCCTGCGGCACGCCGACGATCGCCTTCCGCCGCGGCTCGGTGCCCGAGATCCTCGAGGAGGGGCGATCGGGCTTCATCGTCGAGGACGTCGCGGAGGCGGTTCGCGCCTGCGCACGCGTCGATGCGCTCCCCCGCGAGGAGGTGCGCGCGGCGTTCGAGGAGCGCTTCACGGCCTCGCGCATGGCGAAGGACTATCTCGAGGTCTACCGCACGCTCGCGCGCGGCACGTCGGCGGCCGTCCGGCCGGTCGACGCCGTCCTGCAACCGCCGCACGCGCTCTCCTGAGCGGGATGGATCGCAGATCATGACCTCTACGACCGAGCCCGGCACCCGCGAGGGCGCCGAGCGGATCGCCCCGCACTACGCCGTCGTCGCGCACGGATCGCTCGGGGAGCGGCGCGCCCGCATCCTCAAGTCCGGCGACACCTTCGCCGTGCTCGACCCGAGCGGCGACGTGCTCTCCGGGCGCGACAGCTCCGACGGGCTGTTCCACCGCGACACGCGCCACCTCTCCCATCTCGATCTCACGATCGCCGCCGAGCGCCCGATCCTGCTCTCCTCCGTGATGCGCGACGACAACGCCTCGCTGACCTGCGACCTGACGAACGGCGACCTCCAGGACGCCGATGGAGTCGTCGTGCTGGAGCACGACCTCGTGCACGTGAGGCGCAGCAAGTTCCTGCACGGCGACGCCGCCTACGAGCGGATCGGCGTGCGCAGCTTCGCCGACCGGCCGCTCACGCTCGAGATCGCCCTGCGCTTCGCGGCGGACTTCGCCGACCTCTTCGAGGTGCGCGGCGCCAAGCGCGCCCGCCGCGGTCGGTATCTCGCACCGGAGGTCGGCGCCGACACGGTGCGCCTCGTCTATGTCGGGCTCGACGAGGTCGCACGCACGACGCGGCTGCGCTTCGCGCCCGCGCCCACGACGCTCGGTCCGGACCGGGCGACCTTCACCGTGGCACTCCAGCCCGGAGGGCAGGCGGTGCTGAATCTGGAGGTCGGGTTCACCGAGACCGCGCCGGCGGCGGCGCCGGAGGTGCGGTTCCGCACCGCCGCGCTGGAGGCGCGCCGCGCGCTCCGGCGCGCGTCCTCACGGGCCGCCTCGGTGGCGACGTCGCACGAGCAGCTCAACGGCGCCCTGCGGCGCGCGACGTCGGATCTCGCCATGCTGGCGACCGACACGCCGCACGGCCCCTATCCCTATGCCGGCACCCCCTGGTTCTCCGCCGCCTTCGGCCGGGACGCGCTGATCACGGCCTTTCACATGCTCTGGCTCGACCCCGCGGTCGCCGGGGGCGTGCTGCGCTTCCTCGCGGCGCATCAGGCCGATCGCGAGGACGCGGCCTCGGACGCCGAGCCCGGAAAGATCCTGCACGAGATGCGCTACGGCGAGATGGCGGCGCTCGGCGAGGTGCCGTTCCGCCGCTACTACGGCACGATCGACGCCACGCCGCTCTTCGTCATGCTCGCCGGCGCCTACCTCGCGCGCACGGACGACGTCGCCACGATCCGCACGCTCCTGCCGGCCATCGAGCGCGCCCTCGCCTGGATCGACGACTACGGCGACCGCGACGGCGACGGCTTCGTCGAGTACGGGCGGCGCATGCACAGCGGCCTGCAGAACCAGGGCTGGAAGGACAGCCACGATTCCATCTTCCACGCGGACGGCGGCTTCGCCGAGGGCCCGATCGCGCTTTGCGAGGTGCAGGCCTACGTCTACGGCGCGAAGCGCGCGGCCGCCGACATCGCCGTTCGCCTGGGCGACGACACCCGCGCGAAGCGCCTGGGCGGCGAAGCCGAAGCGCTCGCCGCGCGCTTCGCGGACGCGTTCTGGTGCGCGGATCTCGGCACCTACGCCATCGCCCTCGACGGCGAGAAGCGGCCCTGCCGCGTGCGTTCCTCGAACGCGGGCCATGCGCTGTTCACGGGGATCGCCTCCGAGGCGCACGCGGCGGACGTCGCGCACACGCTGATGGGGGAGGCCTCGTTCTCCGGCTGGGGCGTGCGCACCCTGGCGCGCGGCGAGGCGCGCTACAATCCGATTTCGTACCACAACGGTTCGGTCTGGCCGCACGACAACGCGCTGATCGCGACCGGGCTCGCGCGCTACGGCTTCCGGCACGAGGCCGCCCGCATCCTCGACGGCCTCTTCCACGCGTCGACCTACATGGATCTCCAGCGCCTGCCGGAATTGTTCTGCGGCTTCGCCCGCCGGCCCGGGCAGGGGCCGACGCTCTATCCCGTCGCCTGCCTGCCGCAGGCCTGGGCGGCTGCGACCCCCTTCGCGCTCATCGCCGCCTGCCTGGGCCTGCGGATCGATCCGCGCGGGCAGGTCGTGCGCCTCGATCGCCCGATCCTGCCCGCGTTCCTCGACGAGATCGTGGTTCGCAACCTCTCCGTCGGTCCCGGCCGCATCGATCTCGCCGTCCGGCGCGCCGGCGCGGAGGTGGTGGCGCATGCGCAGGCCCGCACGCCCGGCGTGCGCGTCGAGGTCGCGACCTGATCCCGGGAGCCCCGCCGCCCGCGGGGCGGCATCGACCCCGCCCGACGCGTCGCGACGGGGCTGTCGTACTGGTAGGCCATTCCGGCTACTCGGACGCTCCCACGACTGCGGAGCGCTCGTCGGCTTCCGCCGGGAGGTCCGGCGCGTCGTGATCGAGCGACCGACGGCTCACGCCGCGCGGACCTCCGTCAGGAACGCCTCGACGCGCTCGGAAAGGGCGCGCGCCTGGGCGTCGAGGTCGCGCGAGGAGCCGAGGATGCGGCCCGCGGCCCGCGTCGTCGTCTCCGCCGCCTCGCGCACGCCCGAGATGTTGGCCGAGACCTCGCTCGCGCCGGTGGAGGCCTGCGAGACGCTGCGCGCGATCTCCTGCGTCGCGGCGTTCTGCTGCTCGACGGCGGCGGCGATGCCGGAGGCGTAGCCGCTGAGCGTGCGGATCGCCTCGGCGATCCCGCCGATCGCACCCGCCGTGTCGCCGGAGACCTCCTGGATGTCGCGCACCTGCTCGGCGATCTCCTCGGTCGCCTTCGCGGTCTGGGAGGCGAGCGACTTCACCTCGGCGGCGACGACCGCGAAGCCCTTGCCGGCCTCGCCGGCGCGCGCCGCCTCGATGGTCGCGTTCAGCGCGAGCAGGTTCGTCTGCTCGGCGATCTGCTGGATCAGGCCGACGATGTCGCCGATGCGCTGGGAGGCCGCGGTGAGACGCGTCACCTTCGCCACCGTCTCGCCCGCCCGGTCGGCGGCGCCGCCGGCGACGCTCGCGGTGTCGGACGCCTGGCGGCCGACCTCCTGGACGGTGGCGGCGAGCTCCGTGGAGGAAGCGGCGACCGCCTCGACGTTGGCGGCGGCCTGCTCGGAGGCGGCGGCGACGGCGGTCGCCTGGCTCGTCGTCTGCTCGGCGGTCGCCGACATGGCGCGGGCGGCGTCCGACAGCTCGCCCGAGGAGCGCGAGAGCGCGGCGCCGATGGAGGCCGCGGCCGCCTCGAAGCGGGCGATCGCCCCCTCGACGGCCTCCTGGCGGCGGACCCGCGCGGCCTGGGCGTCCGCGCTCTCGGCGCGCAGGCGCTCGGCCTCGAGGCCGTTCTCCTTGAACACGAGCGCCGCCTTGGCGACGTCGCCGACCTCGTCGGCGCGATCCGTGCCCGGCACCTCGGTGCGCCAGTCCGCGGCCGCGAGCCGGCGCAGCGCCGCGACGATCCCGGTGAGCGGCCGGCCGATGCCGAGATGCGCGATCGCCGCCCCGAGCGCCAGCCCGACGAGGATGCCGACGGCGGCGACCGAGACGATGATCGTGGTGGCGCTGCGATGCTCGAGGCGTGCGTCGTGCGCCGCGGTGGCGACACGCTCGGAAAGCCGCTCGATGATCTCGTCGGCGTGATGGATCAGGTCCTCGGCGATCTCCGAGTTCGCGTCCGCCGCGGCTCTCAGGGCGATCATCTCGAGCCTCGAATCGACCGACGTCACGGCGTCGGCCGCGGCGAGGACCGTGCCGATACCCGTCCGGTAGGCGTCGAGGTCCGCGCGGATGATCGCGAGGTCGCCCGCGTCCGCCGCCGACGCGCTCTCCTGGAGCTGCCCCAGGAGGTCCTCGAGGCGGGCGAGCTCGCGCTCCAGGGTGCCGCGCGCGTTGCGGAGAACCTCGGGGCTCGGGTTCGCCACGAGGCGATACTGCTCGCGGCTCACGGCCAGCATGGTCGTGTCGATTCGCATGCCGGTGAGCGCCCGATGCGCATCCTCGTCCATCATGGCGGTCGCCCGGGCGAGCGAGCCGAGCGAGGTGACGGCGACGACGCTCACCAGTACGGCGACGGCGGCGAGGATGGCGATGACCGACAGGATCTTGGTGGTGATCCGGAAGCGCGCGAGGAACGACATTCGATTGGCTCCGCTGTAACTGCTCATTGTCCGACGACGACGAGGAACAGTTCGAGCGTGCTCCTGGGAGCCTCAATCGCGGTTTAATGAAGCTTGGAAATCCGGTGGCCTCGCGGCGGCCGAAGGTTGACGGACGTTAACCGGTCGCGGCAGCGCCAAGCCGGATCGCCCCCGCCGCCACCCTCAGAAATACGACCGCACCAACCCCCCCACCAGGATGTTCCACCCGTCGATCAGCACGAAGAACAGGATCTTGAACGGCAGGGAGATCACGGTGGGGGGCATCATCATCATGCCCATCGACATGACGATCGTCGCCACCATGATGTCGATGACGAGGAACGGGAGCGCGATGATGAAGCCGATCTCGAAGCCGCGGCGCAATTCGGAGATCATGAAGGCGGGGATGAGGGTGCGCAGGTCGATCTCGTCGTCGGACGCGGGCGCGGAGGCGTCGGCCCCCGGGACGCCGGGGACGCCGCCCTCCTGCGCCACCGCCTCCGAGACGAAGCTCGCGCTGGCGAGTTCCTGGAACATGGCCAGGTCCTCGTCACGCACGTGGGCGAGCATGAACTCGCGGAACGGCTGGACCGTGCGGGCGAAGGCCTCCTCCTCCGTGATCTCCTCGGCGATCAGCGGCTCGATGCCCTCGGCCCAGGCGCGGTCGAAGGTCGGCGCCATGACGTAGAAGGTCATGAACAGCGCGAGCGAGATCAAGACGAGGTTCGCGGGTGTCGACTGCAGGCCCATGCCCGCGCGCAGGAAGGAGAGGGCGACCACGAAGCGCACGAAGCTCGTGACCATGATCATCAGCCCCGGTGCGATCGACAGCACCGTGAGCAGGGCCACCAGCTGGACGATCCGGCCCGTGGTCGAACCCTCGCCCTCGGGCAGCAGGCTCGACAGGTCGAAGCCCTGGTCGAAACCCTGCGCCAGCGCGGGCGCGGCGAGGACGATGAGGCCCGCGAGCGCGAGGGGGACGGCGAGGAGGAGGGCGCGGGCGCGGCTCATTGCACGACGAGGCTCTCGATGACGAACTCGCGCACGCGGCCCTCGGTGCGGGTGCGCGCGCGCTCGGTGAGGTCTTCGCGCAGGTGCGCGAGGCCGGTGGCGCCCTCGAGCCGCGCGAGGGGCAGGGTGCGCAGGTAGGCCAGCGTGTCGCCGGCGACCCGCGCGGCCAGCGCCGGCGCCTCCTCCGGCTCGACGCCGTCGAGCAGCAGCGCGCCGTCGATGCGCACCCAGATCTCGGAGGGCTCGGCGAGGTTCGCCACGACCGGATCGAGGCGCACCACGCTCACGTCGGCGTCGCGGACCGCCGGGCCCATGTCGCCCGCGTCGGCCGCGGGTGCCGGCGCGGCGGGGTCGCCGAGCGTCAGGCCCAGCCCCGCGCCGGTGCCGACGCCCAGCAGCGTGAGGAGGACGAGGGCGACCGCGAAGGCGACGCCCCCGCCCTTCTCCTGGCCGGAACCACCCCTGCCGCGGCCCCGCGACGGGAGCGCGGGCGCCGAGGCGGTTCCCGCGGGAGCAGGGAGCCCGGCAGACGGGGCGGGGAGCGCGGCTCTCGTGGGCTCGCGGGCCATCGTGCGGCCTCCTCTGGGAACGGCGTGCGGAACGGCGAGGCTCAGAACGGCGAGACGCGGTCGTAGAGCTGCTGGCCCCAGCCGGGCTGCTGCACCTCCGTCGTCCGGCCGGCGCCGCCGTAGGAGATGCGCGCCTCGGCGATCTGGTCGTAGCGGATGGTGTTGCGCGGGGAGATGTCGCGCGGCCGGGCGATGCCGGCGACCGAGATCACCCTGACCTCGTAGTTCACGCGCACCTCCTGCGAGCCGGAGATCAGGAGGTTGCCGTTGGGCAGGACCTGGGTGACGACGGCCGCGACGGAGACGACCACGCGCTCCGAGCGCCCGACCGAGCCGCGCCCGCGGCTGCGGGTGTTGGCGGAGAGGTCCGCGCCGAAGTCGCCGCTCGTGCCCACGCCGTCCACGCCGAAGCCGAAGCCGAGCCCGAAGCCGGCGCCGGAATCGCGCGAGCGGCTCGACTCGTTGTCGAGGGTCGCCTCGTCGTCGATGGTGATGTGCACGGTGACGACGTCGCCCACACGCATGGCGCGGCTGTCGGAGAAGAGGTTCTCGCGCCGCTCGCTCCACAGCGAGTGGTAGGCCCGCGGCCCCTCGGCCGGCGACGTCGAGACCGGCAGCGCGGCGTGCGCGGTGGTCAGGCCGGCGCCGACGGGTGTCAGCCCCGGCGCCTGGTTGATGTCGCTCAGGGTCGAGGAGCAGGCCGTGAGAGCGGTGATCCCGAGAAGGGCGGCGGTGCGCGTGAGGGCGCTGCGTACGGGTAGGCGGCGCGTCATAGGGACTGCTCCTGGTCTGCGTCGGTGCGGGCCGTCTCGGCGGCGGTGCGGGCGAGCTGGGCGGCGCGGCCCGGCTCCATCTCGTTGAGGATCGCGCTCGCCTGGCGCGGCGCGAGCTTGGCGAGGACGGCGGACGCCATCTCGTTCTCGAGCGCGGCGAGCTGGGCGGCGGCGGCGTCCGGGCGCATGCGGGCGTAGATCGCGACGATGCCCTCCTCGGCCTGGCGCAGGTGCTCCTCGCGCCGGGCGAGCGCCTCCTCGACCTCGACGCGCAGGGCCTCGAGATCGGCGAGGCGCGCCTCGATGCGCGCCTCGATCTCGAGGAGCGCGCGCGCCTGCCAGCGCGCCCGAGCCTCCTGCGCCTCCTCGCGGATCGCCTCGCAATAGAGCGCGACGTCGGCCGGCGGCGGCGCGGCCGGGACGGCGTCCGGCGCGGCCTCCAGCGCGGTCGCGCTCGGCGCGGCGAGGAGGGACGCGCCGAGCGCGACCGCGAGCGGGAGCCTCCGTCTGGGATGGCGCATGTCGACCTCGTGGGAATTCGGCTGGAACGAGGTCTAGGGCCGCGAGCTTGCACCAGGCTTGCGGAGAAGCGTCCCGCGCGCGCCCCTTCCCCGCGGGCGCATCGGGGGGTAGACAGAGGCCCATGAGCGAGAACTCGACCGACGCCACGCCCTCCCTGCTCGACCTCGTGCGCCCGCTGGACGCGGGCGCGCACGTGACGGCCTGCGCCTTCCTCGGCGCCGTCGCCGCCTTCGCGCTCGGCGACGGCGGCGTGCTGCTGTGGAAGGGCGGCGAGAGCCACCGCGTCGAGGCGCATCCAGACGGTTCGGTGCTCTCGGCGGCCTGCGACGGCGAGCGGCTCGTGACCGGCGGCGACGACGGGCGCGTCGCGGTGACCGGGCCGGACGGCTCGACCCGCACCTTCGCGCAGGCGGCGGCCTTCTCCTGGATCGACGCGCTCGCGCTCCACCGGGAGGGCGGCATCGCCTGGTCGTCGGGCAGGACGGTCACCGCGCGCGACCCGAAGGGGAAGGAGCGCACGCTGTCCACGCCCTCCTCCGTGCGCGGCCTCGCCTTCGCACCGAAGGGCTACCGCCTCGCCGTGGCGCACGTCGACGGCGCCACGCTGTGGTTCCCCAACCTCGACGGCGCCCCCGAGCGGCTGGAGTGGAAGGGCGCGCATCTCGACGTCGTCTGGTCGCCGGACGGGCGCTTCGTCGTCACCTCGATGCAGGAGAATTCTCTCCACGGCTGGCGGCTCCAGCCGGACAAGGGGCACATGCGCATGTCGGGCTATCCCGGCAAGTCGCGCTCGCTGTCGTGGACCCACGACGGCAAGTGGCTCGCCACCTCGGGTGCCGACGCGGTGATCCTCTGGCCGTTCGACTCGAAGGAGGGGCCGACCGGCAAGCAGCCCCGCGAGTGCGGCGTGCGGCCCGCGCAGGTCTCGCGCGTCGCCTGCCATCCGCGCGCGCCGGTCGTCGCCGCCGGCTTCCAGGACGGCGCGGTGCTGCTGATCCGCCTCTCCGACGCCTCCGAGCTGCTGGTGCGCCCGGCGGTGAAGGGCTCCGGCATCACCGCGCTGGCCTGGGACGATCGCGGTGCGACGCTCGCCTTCGGCGCCGCGGACGGTGCCGGCGGCGTCCTCGTGCTGCCGTGACGGCGGGCATGGCGAGCCTCCTCGGCACCTTCGCCGGCCGCTTCGGCCGCCCCCGCCCCGAGCGCGCCGCGCTCGACCGGGTCGCGGCGCTGGCGCGCGCCGTGCTCGCGCTGCCCGCGGACGCGACGGTCGCGGTCAACGAGATCGTCTGCGCCGATCCCGCCTGCCCGGGCACCGAGACGGTGATCCTCGTCATGGTGCCCGGTGCCCGCACCCGCGCGCTCAAGGTCGCGGGAGAGGCCGGGACGGTGACGGAGGCGATGCTGCGGGAGGCCGCAGCGGTCGACGGGCTCGCGGCGCGGGGAGCGGGCTGATGCCACTCTCGCGCATCGCCGCCATGGGGATGGGGCTCGTCGGCGCGCTCGCCGGGTCGCAGGGACCGGAATTCGCGCAGCAGTACGAGCAGCGCCTCGGGGGCGCCGTGGACGAGCTCGCGACGGTCGTCGCGCGCTTCGACGACGGCGCGCGCGAGGCGGGGCTCGACCGCGAGGGCGCGCTCGGGCGGCTCGAGGCCAACCCGGACGACCTCGTGCGCCGCCAGGGCGAGGGCGCCCGCGCCGCCGCCGAACGGCTCGCGGCGCTGGAGGCCCACGCCGCGCGCCTCGCCGCGCGCGACGGGCTCTCCCGGGTCGTGCTCGTGCTGCGCGAGGGCGATCCGCGGATCGCGGCGGCCGCCTACCGCGCGTACGAGCCGGCGGTGCCGGTGACGACGGAGGGTGCCATCGCCGGCGGCCTCGGCTTCGCGCTGCTCTGGCTGCTCACCTTCGGCGCGGGCAAGGGCGTCAAGCGCGGCGGTCGCAAGAGCCTCGCGCTGGCCCGCGCACGCCTCGGCGGCGGAGCGAAGACGCCGGCGGCGCCCCCGCGGGTGATGCGCGGGACCCCCGCGGAGCGGTCGCCCGGCACGGCCGCGCACAACCAAGCGCTTGACGGCAAAGGGATCGGCGAAACTCCCTACGACGTCCGGAGGGATTGATTACAGGCGCTCCAGACTGTAACCCGCCAGACCGGATGACGCATTGTCGCCACGGGGGGCTTCCGTTAGTTACCCCTGCGAGCCCGTGTCATTTTCGCGGCGTCGCGCCGCAGGCCCACGAGGAGCACGACGAAATGGCGTCAGCCGAGAGCGCACGAGCCGAAGCGAAGCGGCCCCTGTCGCCCCACCTGCAGATCTATCGCTGGACCTGGACGATGGCGATGTCCATCTTCCACCGGGCGACCGCGATCGTGCTCTACGTCGGCACCGTGTTCCTCGCCTTCTGGCTCGTCTCGCTGGCCTCTGGTGCCGAGGCCTACGCCTCGGCCGCGTGGTTCTTCGGCTCGCCCGTCGGATACCTGCTGCTCTTCGCCTACACCTGGGCGCTGATGCACCACATGCTCGGCGGCGTGCGCCACTTCGTGTGGGATTTCGGCCGGGGCTTCGAGCCCTCGCAGCGCTTCCTGCTCGCCAAGCTGACCCTCGCCGGCTCGATCGGGCTCACGCTGGTGATCTGGATCGTGGCGCTGATCGCGCGCTGAGGAGGATCGACCATGGCCACGCGCAACTCCATCCGCACCCCGCTCGCCCGCGCCAAGGGGCTCGGCGCCTCCGGCGGCGGCACGGACCATTTCTGGCACCACCGCATCACGGCGGTGTCGAACCTGCTTCTGATGCTGCCCTTCGTGGTGATCGTGGCGCTCGTCGCCGGCCGGCCCCACGCGGAAGCGGTCGCGATCGTGTCGCACCCCCTTGCCGCGATCGTGCTGTCGCTCTTCGTCGTCTCGATCACGATCCACATGCGGCTCGGCATGCAGATCGTCATCGAGGATTACGTGCACGGCAAGGGCGCGAAGATCGCCGCCGTGATCGCGAACACGTTCTTCGCGATCGCCATCGGCGCGGCGAGCCTGTTCGCGATCCTGAAGGTCGGCTTCGGCTTCGGCCCCTTGCTCTGAGGGAGTACACGAGACAATGGCGAACGACGCTTCCCCCGCGGCCGGCGGTACCGCCCCTTCCGTCGTCGGCGCGGCCTATCCGGTCACCGACCACACTTTCGACGTCGTGGTCGTCGGCGCCGGCGGCGCGGGCCTGCGCGCCACGGTCGGCTGTTCGCAGGCCGGCCTGCGCACGGCCTGCGTGACGAAGGTCTTCCCCACCCGCTCGCACACGGTGGCGGCGCAGGGCGGCATCTCGGCGGCGCTCGGCAACATGGGCGAGGACGACTGGCGCTGGCACATGTACGACACCGTGAAGGGGTCGGACTGGCTCGGCGACCAGGATGCGATCGAGTATCTCTGCCGCCACGCGCCCGCCGCCGTCTACGAACTCGAGCACTGGGGCGTGCCGTTCTCGCGCACCGAGGCCGGCAAGATCTACCAGCGCCCCTTCGGCGGCATGACCACCCGCTTCGGTGAGGGCACGGCCCAGCGCACCTGCGCCGCCGCCGACCGCACCGGCCACGCCATCCTGCACACGCTCTACGGCGCGGCGCTGAAGAACGACACCAACTTCTTCATCGAGTACTTCGCCATCGACCTGATCATGGACGAGGAGGGCCGCTGCCGCGGCATCGTCGCCCTCGACATGACCACGGGCACGATCCACCGCTTCCGCGCCCAGATGGTGATTCTCGCCACCGGCGGCTACGGCCGCGCCTATTTCTCCGCGACGTCCGCCCACACCTGTACGGGCGACGGAAACGCCATGGTGCTGCGCGCGGGCCTGCCGCTCCAGGACATGGAGTTCGTGCAGTTCCACCCCACCGGCATCTACGGCGCGGGCTGCCTGATCACCGAGGGTGCGCGCGGCGAGGGCGGCTACCTCACCAATTCCGAGGGCGACCGCTTCATGGAGCGCTACGCCCCCTCCGCGAAGGACCTCGCCTCGCGCGACGTCGTCTCGCGCGCGATGACGATGGAGATCCGCGGCGGCCGGGGCGTCGGCAAGGAGGGGGACCACATCCACCTCCATCTCGACCATCTCGACCCCAAGATCCTGCACGAGCGCCTGCCGGGCATCTCGGAGAGCGCCAAGATCTTCGCCGGCGTCGACGTGACGAGGGAGCCGATCCCGGTGCTTCCGACCGTGCACTACAACATGGGCGGCATCCCGACGAACTTCCACGGCGAGGTGCTGACCAAGAAGAACGGTGATCCGGATTCGGTCGTGCCGGGCCTGATGGCCATCGGCGAGGCGGCCTGCGTGTCGGTCCACGGCGCCAATCGGCTGGGCTCGAACTCGCTCATCGACCTCGTCGTCTTCGGCCGGGCCGCGGGCCTGCGTTGCGCCGAGATCGTGAAGCCCGGCGAGGGCCGGGCTCCGCTGCCGAAGGGCTCGGCCGACAAGGCGCTCGCGCGCCTCGACCGCTTCCGCAACGCCAATGGCGCGACGCCCACCGCCGAGCTGCGGCTCTCCATGCAGAAGACCATGCAGAACAATTGCGCGGTCTTCCGCACCGGCGAGGTGCTCGCCGAGGGCAAGACGCTGATCCACGAGGTCTGGGGCGGGATCGGGGACGTGTCCACCAAGGACCGCTCGTTGATCTTCAACACCGATCTCATCGAGACGCTCGAGTTCGACAACCTGATCACCCAGGCGGTCGTCACGATGGAATCGGCCGCGAACCGCACCGAGTCCCGCGGCGCCCACGCCCGCGAGGACTTCCCCGATCGCGACGACAAGGAGTGGATGAAGCACACGCTCGCCTGGTGCGACGAGGGTGCTGGCCGGGTCGCGATCGACTACCGCCCGGTTCATACGTACACGCTCTCGAACGAGATCGAGTACATCGCGCCGAAGGCGCGGGTGTACTGATTTAGAACGCAGGCGGGGAATGGCGACGGTGACGATCAGCGATGAACTCTACGCACGGCTCCAGGCGATGGCGTGCGAAAAGCACGTCGCCGTCGAAGGCCTGGTCGAGTCGCTGCTCGTCGAAGGGGTCGCATCCAAGGAGCGAGCCACGGCGTTGCTCCGTCGCTTCGATGCGATCGCAGCCCTCACGCCCGTCGGTGTGACGCAGACGGATAACGTCGAACTCATTCGAGAGGATCGGGATCGATGAGCCCTGATTTTCCCCGCATCACGCGAGACCCGGCCGTCATGGGCGGTAAGGCGTGTATTCGCGGCATGCGCGTTACCGTTGGAATGATCGTCGGACAGATCGGAGCTGGCGCAACGATCGAGGAGCTACTGGCCGATTACCCGTACCTGGAGCGCGATGATGTGGTCGAGGCCATGCGGTATGCCGCGTGGTTGGCGCAAGAGCGCGAGATCGACCTCGCGCCTGTGGGATGAGGATCGTCGTCGATATGAACCTCTCCCCGGCTTGGGTGGATCGGCTCCGGTCCGGCGGGCACGACGCCGTTCATTGGTCGTCGGTCGGCTCGCCGGATGCACCGGACGTCGATGTGATGGCTTGGGCTGCCGCGGAAGGTCGCGTCGTTCTGACGAACGATCTCGACTTCGGCGCCATCCTGGCCGCCTCGGGCGATACGGGACCGAGCGTCGTGCAGGTGAGGTCCCAAAGGCCGCGCGTCTCGCGAATCGGTGACATCGTTCTCGCTGCAATCGCGCGTGCCGAACAGGAACTGCGCGAAGGTGCGCTTCTGACTCTAGACACGAGCAAATCGCGCTTGCGGGTACTCCCGCTTACCAACCGCTCTCAGTTGGATAGTTGATCATGGCTGAATTCTCCCTCCCCAAGAACTCCCAGGTCCGCGAGGGCAAGGTCTGGCCGAAGCCCGTAGACGGGAAGCGGCTGCAGGAGTTCCGGATCTACCGCTGGAACCCGGACGACACAGAGAATCCGCGCATCGACACCTACCATGTCGATCGCGAGGATTGCGGGCCGATGGTGCTCGACGCGCTCATCTGGATCAAGAACAAGGTCGATCCGACGCTGACCTTCCGGCGCTCCTGCCGCGAGGGCATCTGCGGCTCGTGCGCCATGAACATCCAAGGGCAGAACACCATCGCCTGCACGCGGGGCATCGACGAGTGCGGCTCGGGGGCGGTGAAGATCTACCCGCTGCCGCACATGCCGGTGCTCAAGGACCTGGTGCCGGACCTGACCCAGTTCTTCGCCCAGCACGCCTCGGTGGAGCCCTGGCTGCAGACGCAGACGCCGGCCCCCGAGCACGAGTGGCGCCAGACGCCCGAGGATCGCGTCCAGCTCGACGGGCTCTACGAGTGCATCCTGTGCGCCTGCTGCACGACGGCCTGTCCCTCCTACTGGTGGAACGGCGACCGGTTCCTGGGCCCCGCCGCGCTGCTGCACGCCTATCGCTGGTTGGCGGACTCCCGCGACGAGATGACGGGCGAACGCCTCGACAAGCTCGAGGACCCGTTCAAGCTCTATCGCTGCCACACGATCATGAACTGCGCCAACGCCTGCCCGAAGGGTCTCAACCCGGCCAAGGCCATCGCCGAGGTGAAGAAGATGATGGTGACGCGCCACGTCTGAGCCGGCGCGGCGCCAACCCCGAGCGAACAGGCCGCGTGGGGACGAACCCTGCGCGGCCCGTCGCGTTTCCCGCTGCGCCACATTCGTGCTTCACTCTCTGGCAACCAAGATCGCCTAGGAAGGGTTACCTCCCCGATGGTGCCCGCCCGCGCCCACACCAGCCCCGGATGGACCCGATGACGCCGCAGACCGCCACCCGCCTCGCCCTGCGAACGACGGTGATCGCCGCGAGCGTGCTCGCGCTCGCCGCCTGCCAGTCCGCCCGCTTCGGCGGCGGCGGCCCGCGTCCCGCGGTGGCGGCCTCGCCCGGGATCGTCACGGCGACCCCGCTCGAGCCGGGCATCGCGGCGCCCACCGGCGTGGTCGAGTCCCAGCCGCTGGCGCCCCCGCCGCTCGACGGCCAGATCGTCGCGACGGACCAGATCGTCTCCGATGTCCCGTCCTCGCCGCAGGTCGCGGCGATCCCCGCGCCGACGCAGGCCGCCCCACGAGCCTCGCGCACGACCTTCGTGGGCACCTGGCGGGCGAGCGAGCCCGGCGGCGGCTCCTGCCGTGTGACGCTGTCCTCGACGCCCTCGCTCGACCTCTACCGCGCCTCGAGCTCGGGCTGCCAGAACGAGGACCTGAGCCGCGTCTCGGCCTGGGACCTGCGCGGCGACCAGGTCTACCTCTACCGCCAGGGCGGCGCCGTCGCCGCGCGGCTCGGCGCGTCGCCGGGCGCGATGAGCGGCGCGCTCTCCCGCTCCGGCGCACCGGTGGCGCTCTCGCGCTGAGGCGGCCGGGCGCGGGGCGACGTGGTCACCGTATGGACGGCGTCGTCGTCGAGGGCGCCGGCGCCGCCGCGGCTGCCGCACCGCGCGCGCCGGCCTCCCGTGCGGCCGCCGGGGCGAAGCGCACCGAGAAGCTCGTCCAGCCGTCCTCCGATGCGATCTCGAGCGCGCCGCCGGCCTGATCGGCCATGGCCGCGACCATCCGCAGGCCGAAGCCGCGCGCGGTGCGCACCGAGAAGCCCTGCGGCAGCGGCGCACCGCGGTTGCGGATCGTCAGCCGCCAGCTGCCGTCCCCGACGGGGGCCAGGATCACCGCCACGTCGTCCGCGCCGCCGTGCTTGACGGCGTTGGTCAGCAGCTCGTTCGCGGCGAGGGCGATCGGCATCGCCGTCTCGGCGTCGAGCACGAGCGGCATCGCGGTCACCACGCAGCGCGACCCCTCCGGCATGAGCCCGCCCGCGACGCTCGCGCACAGCTCCTCCAGCAGCCGCGCGAAGTCGAGGGAGCCGGCGCCGCCGTCCGCGCGGTGCAGGTTGCGGTAGGCCGCGGCCATGGCGCGTACGCGCCCCGCCGCCTCGTCGAGCTCGCGCCTCGCGGTGTCGTCGACGATGCTCTTGCGCTGGAGCGTCATCAGCGAGCCGAGAACCTGGAGATTGTTCATCGTGCGATGCGCCAGCTCGCGCATCAGCAGCTCCTTGCGCCCGAGCGTCGCCTGGAGGTCGTCGGCCAGCGCGTCGAAGCTTCGCCCGAGCGCCGCGATCTCGCCCCTGCCCTCGATGCCGGCGCGGGCGTCGAGTTCGCCTGCGCGCCAACGCTCGGCCGCCGTGAGCACCCGCTGGACCGGCCGGCGCACGGCGCCGTCGGCCACCACCCACGCCGCCGCGGCGGCGACGACGCCGGTGAGCAGGATGACGAGGATGCCGCGCAGGTTCGCGCGGTCGAGGATGGCGTAGGCCTCCTCGCGGCTCACGCCGATGCCGACGTAGAGGCCGGCGTCGTTGGCCGCCGGCGGGACGTAGCCGAGGATGCGAGGCAGCCGTCGACGGTGCCGCTGACGTCCGCCGTGCCCGGTTCCGGATCGTCGAGGAGCGCGAGCAGGGTCGGCGTCATGCGGCGGCCGACATAGGCCTCGTTGTCGGGGTGGCGCAGCAGGATCGTGCCCACGCGATCGGTGACGAGCGTCGCGTGATCGACGCTCCAGGGCTCCCGGCCGAGGCGTGCGCCGAGTGCCTGAAGGTCGAGCGCGGTGATGACGACGCCCTGGAACCGGCCGACATCGTCGACGATCGGGCTGGCGAAATGGACGACTGCCGCGCCCGTCGAGCGCCCGATGGAGTAGGTCCCAGCCGCGAAGGCTCCCGTGCGCCGCGCGTCGCGGAAGTAGTCGCGGTCGGCCACCGTGTAGGGCGCGAGGTCGGCGGGCTGATGAACGCCGTCGCAGACGAGGCGGCCGCGTCGATCGGCGACGAGGAGGTTGTTGAGAAGGCCGTTGCCGTCGATCACGCGTGCCAGGATCTCGGTGCAGCCGGCGGCGTCGCCGTCGCGGATGGCGGGCATCTCGACCAGCACGGCCTGGATCTGCCGGATCCCGTCCACGAGCTGGGAGAGCTCTCCGGCGAGAAGGCGCACCTGGTGGAGCACCTCCGCGCGCACGTCCGCCTCCTGGTCGCGGTAGAGGCCGCGCTGCGCGACGGCGAGCGCCGCGACGAGGGGCAGGATGGCCGCGAGGACGAGCACGGCGAGGCGCGCGGAGAGAGACATGCGAGCGCTTTCGGCGTACGAGATCTACCCACGCCGACGGCACGGGAGCGCTGCCGACGATCCTATCCTAGGCCTCTTTGCCGACCGTCGATAGGGCGCCCCGAAATGGCCGCATGCGTGGTCGGAACGCGGCCGCTCGCATGGACGCTCCCTCGAGCGCGCCGCCCGTCTCACAGATCCGGGCGGCGGGGAGGCAGGGGCGGGGAGCCGTCCGCGGGGCGCACGAGGGGAGCAGGCGCCTCGGCAGGAGCCGTGCCGTCGAGCGGTGCGAGATCCGGCACGATCTGTGTGTTCGTGAGGTCGAAGGTCGTGTTCGCGAGCGGGTCGAGCGGCGTGCCCTCGGAAGCGTCGACGACATCCCGCAACGCCGGCGGGCCACCCGTGCCGGCGGGCACCGGGCTCGGGAGGGCACCGCTGCGATCGGGCGCCTCGTCGGGCAGGTCGTCGGGGTCGATGGCGTCCTCGCCGCCCGAGGAGGCCCGGCCGGCCTCGATCTGCCGCCAGCGCGCGACGGCCCGCCGATGCTGCTCGTAGGTCTCCGAGAAGGCGTGGCCGCCGGTGCCGTCTGCGACGAAGAACAGGTCGTTCGTCCGCGAGGGGTTCGCCACCGCCTCCATGGCCGCGCGGCCCGGGTTGGCGATCGGCGTCGGCGGCAGGCCGTCGATCGTGTAGGTGTTCCACGGCGTCGGCGCACGGATCTCGGAGCGCAGGATGCCGCGCCCGAGCGTGCCGCGCCCGCCGACGAGGCCGTAGACGATGGTGGGATCGGACTCGAGCCGCATGCCGCGTCGCAGGCGGTTGATGAACACGCCGGCGACCCGAGGCCGCTCGTCGGCGCGCCCGGTCTCCTTCTCGACGATGGAGGCGAGGATGACGAGTTCCTCGGGCGTCTCCAGCGGCAGCCCGTCGACACGCCGCGCCCAGATCTGCGCGAGCGCGCCGGCCTGCGCGCGGCTCATGATGTCGAGGACCTCGGTGCGCGTGGTGCCGCGGGCGAACTTGTAGGTGTCGGGCAGGAGCGAGCCCTCAGGCGGGATCGTCTCGACCTCTCCGGTGAGGATCGGGTCCGCGCGCAGGCGCTCGACGATCTGCTGGCTAGTGAGGCCCTCGGGGAAGGTGATCTCGTGGAGGATCGAGCGGCCTTCGGTGAGGGTGTCGATCGCGTCGGCGATGGACGCCTCGGCCTCGAACAGGAACTCGCCCGCCTTGAGGTTCGCCTGCTCGCGGTTGACGACGGCGTAGACCTGGAAGAGCAGCGGCTGCTCGATCACGCCCTCGCGCGCGAGGATGCGGGCGATCTCCCCCATGCCGGTGCGGCTCGGGATGGTGACTACCCGGTCGGCCTCGAGCGGGCCGGGCTCGTTCGCCTGGCGAGCGAGCACGACGATTGCGACGAGGGCGAGGAGCGCGCCGACCAAGAGGACGCTGAACAGGCCCGACAGGGTCGAGATCAGCCCGCCGCGGGGTGCGCGCAGGCGCTGCGGCGGGGGCGGCGGGGCCATCTCGGGCTTGATCGCCTCGTGCGGGCTCTTGGGCGCGAGCCGGGGCGGCTCGGTGGGCCCCCCGCTGTGGGCCGGGCCGGGCTGCGGCGTCTCGGGAGGCTGGCGCGTGTCTTTGCTGCGACCGAACATGGCTCACGTCTGGCGAGGATGGCGACGGCGGCCGCCCGGCGACCGCCGCCCGAACTGACCCAGCAATGTGGCGAAAACCCGTGCCGGAGCCGGCCCCGCCGCGCGCCTCAAGGGACGCGGGCGAAGACGAGCGACGCGTTCGTTCCGCCGAAGCCGAAGGAGTTCGAGAGCGCCACGTCGATGCGCTTCTCCTTGGCCGCGAGCGGCACGAGGTCGATGCGCGTCTCGATGGACGGGTTCTCCAGGTTGAGCGTGGGCGGCACCTTGCCGTCGCGCATCGCGAGGATCGCGAAGATCGCCTCGATCGCGCCCGCCGCACCGAGCAGGTGCCCGGTGGCGGACTTGGTCGAGGACATGGTCAGCCGCGACGCCGCTTCGCCGATCAGGCGCTCGACGGCGCCCAGCTCGATCTCGTCGCCGAGCGGCGTCGAGGTGCCGTGGGCGTTGACGTAGTCGAGGGCGGAGGGCGCGAGGCCCGCGCGCTTCAGCGCCGCCTTCATGCAGCGATAGGCGCCGTCGCCGTCCTCGGAGGGCGAGGTGATGTGGAAGGCGTCGCCGGAGAGGCCGTAGCCGACCAGCTCGGCGTAGATCCGCGCCCCGCGCGCGACCGCATGCTCGTAGTCCTCGAGCACCACGATGCCCGCGCCCTCTCCCATGACGAAGCCGTCGCGATCGCGGTCGTAGGGCCGCGAGGCGCGCGCCGGCTCGTCGTTGTACCGGGTCGAGAGCGCGCGGCACGCGGCGAAGCCGGCCATGGCGATGCGGCTGATCGGCGATTCGGTGCCGCCGGCGACCATCACGTCGGCGTCGCCGAGCGCGATCAGCCGCGCGGCGTCGCCGATCGCGTGCGCGCCGGTGGAGCAGGCGGTCACCACCGAATGGTTCGGACCCTTCAGCCCGTGCGCGATCGAGACGTAGCCCGAGGCGAGGTTGATCAGCCGGCCGGGGATGAAGAAGGGCGAGAGCCGGCGAGGACCCTTGTCGCGCAGGATGAGCGCCGCGTCCGCGATGCCCTCGATGCCGCCGATGCCCGAGCCGATCAGGACGCCCGAGGCGGCCTGTTCGTCGTAGCCGGTCGGGTGCCAGCCGGCGTCGTCGAGCGCCTGCTGGGCGGCCGCCATGGCGTAGACGATGAAGGGGTCGACCTTGCGCTGATCCTTGGGGTCCATCCAGTCGTCGGGATTGAACGTCCCGTCCGACCCGTCGCCCCGCGGGATCTGGCAGGCGATCCGGCAGGGAAGGTCGGAGGTCTCGAACGACTCGATCCGAGACGCCCCGCTCCGGCCGGCGAGGATCCGCGCCCAGGTTTGCTCGACGCCGCAAGCGAGCGGCGTGACCATCCCCAGGCCGGTGACGACGACGCGACGCAGCATCATCTTGTCATCCGCTGTGGGTCGCGCCCGCGAGGCCCGCCGCGAGGCGGGATCGGGGGCGCGGCGCCCTCAGCCGGCGTTCTTCTCGAGGAACTTGATGGCGTCGCCGACAGTCACGATGGTCTCGGCGGCGTCGTCCGGGATCTCGACGTTGAACTCCTCCTCGAACGCCATCACGAGCTCGACGGTGTCGAGGCTGTCGGCGCCGAGGTCATCGATGAAGTTCGCGTTCTCGTTCACCTTCTCGGCCTCGACGCCGAGGTGCTCGACCACGATCTTCTTCACGCGCTCAGCGATGTCACTCATCGTTCGTGTCCTCGTATCACTCGTCGATCTGCGAGCGCGCCTTCCCGGAAGACGGCACCCGCGGGGATGTCCGGTTCGCGCGGCTGCCGCCGGGGTGATCGTGCCGACCTGGACGCGTGCTGCAAAAGCCCCAATCGCGTCCGCGGTCAAGCCCCCGAGGGATGCCGACGACCAAAATGTCGCGGTGTCCTAGCACACGGCCCGCGCCCTGGCGAGAGCCGCCGCAGGGCTCTCCCGCCTTTCGTGCGCCTCGGGCCCGCTCGCGCGCGCGCCGGGGCGGATCCCGGTCACGGCATGGCCATGCCGCCGTTGACGTGCAACGTGTGGCCGGTGACGTAGCCGGCCTCGTCGGAGGCGAGATAGGCGACCGCCGCCGCGATCTCAGCGCCGGTGCCGAGGCGCCCGGCGGGGATCGTGCCGAGGATGGCCCCGCGCTGCTTCTCGTTGAGCGCGTCCGTCATCGGCGATTCGATGAACCCCGGCGCCACCGCGTTGACGGTGATGCCGCGGCTCGCGACCTCGGCGGCGAGGGCCTTCGACATGCCCACCAGCCCCGCCTTCGAGGCGGCGTAGTTGCCCTGGCCGGCGTTGCCCGTCGTGCCGACGACCGAGGAGATGTTGACGATGCGCCCGAAGCGTCGGCGCATCATGCCCTTCACGGCGGCCCTCGAGAGGCGGAACGCCGCCGTGAGGTTCACCGCCAGCACCGTGTCCCAATCCTCGTCCTTGAGGCGCAGGAACAGGTTGTCCTTGGTGATGCCCGCATTGTTGACGAGGATGTCGAGGCCGCCCATCGCCGTCTCGGCGCCGGGGACGAGCGCCTCCACCGACTCCTTCTCGGCGAGGTTCGCCTCGGCGACGTGGACGCGCTCGCCGAGTTCGCCGGCGAGCGCGTCGAGCGCCGCGCGGCGCGTGCCGGAGATCGTGACCGTGGCCCCCTGCGCGTGCAGCGCACGGGCGATGGCACCGCCCAGCCCGCCGGTCGCGCCGGTGACGAGGGCCTTGCGCCCCGAGAGATCGAACATGCGCCTCATCCCTGCTTCAGGTCGGCGGCGAAGGCCGCCACGTCGTCGGGCGCCCCCACGCCGCGGGTCTGCGCCGCCGGCGCGATGCGCTTGACGAGCCCCGACAGGACGCGCCCGACGCCGACCTCGACGAAGCTCCCGACACCGGCCCCCGCCATGAACGCGACCGATTCGCGCCAGCGCACGGTGCCGGTCACCTGCGCCACGAGCGCGTCGCGGATCGCCTGCGGGTCCGCGATCGGCGCGGCGGTCACGTTGGCGACGACCGGCGCGCGGGGCGCGTTCACGGTCGCCTCGGCGAGCGCCGCGCGCATCGCCTCGGCGGCGGGCGCCATCAGCGCGCAATGGAAGGGGGCGGAGACCGGCAGCATCACGGCGCGCTTGACGCCCCGCGCCTGTGCGACGGCGAGCGCGCGCTCCACCGCCGGCTTGTGCCCGGAGACGACGACCTGGCCGCCGCCGTTGTCGTTGGCCACGTCGCAGACCCGGTCCTGCGCCGCCTCGGCGGCGATCTCCGCCGCCTGTTCGATCTCCACGCCGATCAGCGCCGCCATGGCGCCCTCGCCGACGGGCACGGCCGCCTGCATGGCGTCTCCGCGGATGCGCAGCAGCCGCGCCGTGTCGGCGACGGAGAGCGCGCCGGCGGCGGCGAGGGCGGAATACTCGCCGAGCGAATGGCCCGACAGGAAGGCGACGTCGCGGGCGACGTCGAGCCCGGCCTCCGCCTCGAGCACGCGCAGCGCAGCGAGGCTCGTCGCCATCAGCGCCGGCTGGGCGTTCGCCGTGAGGGTGAGCGTCTCGATCGGCCCCTCGAACATCAGGGTCGAGAGCTTCTGCGACAGCGCGTCGTCGACCTCGTCGAAGACGGCGCGGGCCTGGGGAAAGGCCTCGCACAGCGCCTTGCCCATGCCCACGGCCTGGCTGCCCTGGCCGGGAAACACGAGCGCGCGGCTCGGGGACGGATCGGGCATGGAGCCTCCTGTGAGAACCACCGCCGATGCGACGGCGTCGCGCCTTCGCAAAGGGTGGCGCGGGTGTCAAGCGAGGGGACGCATGAAGGGACGCGGCGACGACGGGCGCGAACGCCCGCCGAGCGGCTCGGCGGGCGTTCGCGAGATCGGGCCGGCCGTCAGCCCTGCGGCTGCGGCTCCAGGCCGGCGCCGGGCTCGTCCCGCGGCGGGCGGGGCTTTCCGGCGACGGGGACGGTGACCCCGCGCACCGGGGCCGGCGGTTCGGTGACGTCGCGGCTCGGGCGCTTGCCGGCGATCAGGTCGCGGATCTCCTGGCCGGTCAGCGTCTCGTACTCGAGCAGGCCCTTGGCCAGCAACTCGAGCTGGTCGTGCTTCTCGGTGAGGATGCGACGCGCCTCGACGAGCCCCTCCTCGACGAAACGGCGGACCTCCGCGTCGATCTTCTGCGCGGTCTCCTCGGAGACGTGGTTCTGGCGGCCCATCTGCATGCCGACGAACGGGTCGTCGTTGCTGTCGCCGTAGGCGACCGTGCCGAGCTCCTCGGAGAAGCCCCAGCGCGTCACCATCATCTTGGCGAGCCGCGTCGCCTGGTCGATGTCGGACTGTGCGCCCGAGGTGACCTTCTCGCGGCCGAAGGTGATCTCCTCGGCGACGCGCCCGCCCATCATGATGGCGAGGCGCGAGGTCATCTGCTCGTAGCTCATCGAGAGCTTGTCGCGCTCGGGCAGCTGCATGACCATGCCGAGCGCGCGCCCGCGCGGGATGATGGTCGCCTTGTGCACGGGGTCGGTGGCGGGCACGTTGAGCGCGACGATGGCGTGGCCGGCCTCGTGGTAGGCGGTGAGCCGCTTCTCGTCGTCCGTCATCACCAGGGTGCGGCGCTCCGCGCCCATCATCACCTTGTCCTTGGCGTCCTCGAACTCGCTCATCGTGACGATGCGCTTGCCGCGCCGCGCCGCGAGAAGCGCCGCCTCGTTGACGAGGTTCATCAGGTCCGCGCCCGAGAAGCCCGGCGTGCCGCGCGCGATCACCTTGGTGTCGACGTCGGGGGCGAGCGGGACCTTGCGCACGTGGACGCGCAGGATCTTCTCGCGGCCGGTGACGTCCGGGTTGGGGACGACGATCTGACGGTCGAAGCGGCCCGGGCGCAGCAGCGCGGGGTCGAGCACGTCGGGGCGGTTCGTCGCGGCGATGATGATCACGCCCTCGTTGGCCTCGAAGCCGTCCATCTCGACGAGCAGCTGGTTCAGGGTCTGCTCGCGCTCGTCGTTGCCGCCGCCGAGCCCGGCGCCGCGGTGACGGCCGACCGCGTCGATCTCGTCGATGAAGATGATGCACGGCGAATTCTTCTTGGCCTGCTCGAACATGTCGCGCACGCGCGACGCGCCCACGCCGACGAACATCTCGACGAAGTCCGAGCCCGAGATCGTGAAGAACGGCACGTTCGCCTCGCCGGCGACGGCGCGCGCGGTCAAGGTCTTGCCGGTGCCGGGGGGACCCACGAGCAGGACGCCGCGGGGGATGCGGCCGCCCAGCCGCTGGAACTTCTGCGGATCGCGCAGGAACTCGACGATCTCCTGGAGATCCTCCTTGGCCTCGTCGATGCCCGCGACGTCGTCGAACGTCACCTTGCCGTGCGCCTCGGTGAGGAGCTTCGCCTTCGACTTGCCGAAGCCCATGGCGCGCCCGGCGCCGGACTGCATCTGGCGCGAGAGGAAGATCCACGCGCCGATGAAGATCAGGATCGGCAGCCAGTTGATCAAGAGCGCCAGCAGCCAGGGCGTCGAATCCTGCGGCGGATGCGCGTTGATCTGGACGCCGTTCGCCTGCAGCGTCGGGACGAGGCTCGCGTCCTCCGGCGCGTAGGTCGTGAAGGCGGTGCCGTCCTGGTAGATGCCCGAGATCTCGCGGCCCGCGATGGTGACGGACGAGACGCGCCCGGTCTCCGCCGCCGTGAGCAGCTGGCTGTAGGCGATCTCCCGGCCCTGCATCCGCTGGCTCGGCGACTGGAACAGCGTCACCAGCGCGAGCACCAGCAGGAAGATGATGACCCACAGGGCGAAGTTTCTGAAGTTCGGGTTCATCGTGGTCCGTTCGTCGCCGGGCAGAGGGCGTCCCTGGGCCGCCGCGCGAGACGATCGACGCTCGAGCGGGGCGCGAACGCACGCCCGACAGGAGGCGTCCGCGAAATTCAATCTAGGTGCGCGGGGCTTTCGTGCCAAGTGGAACGGGCGGTCGCGGGGCGGTGCTGCGGCAATTGTGCGGTCGGGCGCGACGCGCGACCGGTTTCGGCGGCCGCGCAGGCCCGATCGTTCCGCTCCCGTTCACGCGGGAGTGCCCGCGGCGAGCGGGCGGGCTCGCCGTGGGCGCGGGGGCAGGGGGATGGCAGGGGGGGGGTGGCAGGGCGTCTTCGCGACGGCCGCGGCAGGCCGCCCCCGGCGAGTCAGTGCACGCTCACCGCGTCGAGCTGGTTGGCGCGGGCGTTGGCGACGGCGGCCTCGCGGGAGGCGCTGAGCAGGATCGGCGCGCCGCTCGCCGAGAGCAGGGCGTAGAGGGCGAGCCCGGGCCGGAGCTGCGGTGCCTGCGGGAAGAGCCTGGCGACCTCCTCGGAGGTCATCGGCCGGACGTAGGCCACCTCGCCCTCGCCGAGCGCGGCGAGCGCCTCGGGCGCGTGGACCTCGTCGGCCCGGATCTGGTCGGGGAGGATGTGGGTCGTGTCGGTCATGGTCTCGCGCCCTCCTTCGAGCGGTGCGGTGGGGTGCGGGCGATCGGCCCGAGGATCGTCAGCCCTCGGAGTCTCGGCCCTTGGACGCCTTCAGCGCGATGTCGATCTTGCGGATCACCCGCTCCGGTTCGGGGCGGACGAGGTCGATCGAGAGCAGGCCGTTCGTCAGGTCGGCGCCGACCACCTCCATGCCGTCGGCGAGGAGGAAGGAGCGCTGGAACTGGCGGGCGGCGATGCCGCGGTGGAGGTAGTGCCGCGTCTTGTCGTCGGTCTGCTTGCCGCGGATGACGAGCTGGCTCTCCTCGAGGGTGACCTCGAGCTGGTCGCGGGTGAACCCCGCCACCGCCAGCGTGATCCGCAGCTTCTCCGGCCCCTCGGCGGTGCGGGGCAGCCGCTCGATGTTGTAGGGCGGATACCCGTCCCCCGCCGCCTTGGCGACGCGATCGAGAGCCTGCTCGATCTCGTCGAAGCCGAGCAGGAACGGATGGGCGAACGGCGACTGACGCGACATGGTCGAAGCCCTTGGTGAGGCACTTCTGGGTGGGGGCCCGCCGGGGCGCGGCCCTCGAGGGAGGAAGATGGGGGGTGCGGGGGTGGGGGTCAAGGGAGGGGGTGGAGCGAGGTGGAAACCGACGCGAACGCGCGTTGTCCGAGGAACAGATGTTGAACTTATGCTTTTCGCGTGTTGCGCGAGGGATCGGCAGCTTCCGGTCGCGACCCGAAGGGCGCCCCGCGCGATGGATGGGAGCGCCTCGATGGCCGCTTCCGACGAGGAGTACGCAGCAGACCCCTACTTCCGTAGCGGAAAGGTGGGCCTCACCCCCGCCAGAACCGCGGCATGAACAGGATGAGCACCGTGAACAGCTCGAGCCGCCCCAGCAGCATCGCGAACGCCAGCACCCACTTCACCGGGTCGGGCAAAGAGCTGAAGTTTCCCGCCGGGCCGATGATCGGCCCGAGCCCCGGGCCGACGTTGGAGAGCGCGCTCACCGCGGCCGAGGCGCTCGTCAGGAAGTCGAGGTCGAAGGCCATCAGCACGATGGTGATGATCGAGTAGCACACGAAGAACAGCGAGAAGAACACCACCACCGAGGCCACGACGTCGTCGGGCAGCGGGCGCTTGGCGTAGGTGCGGGGGAAGACGCCGCGGGGGTAGATCAGGTGCAGGAAGTGGCTGTGAAGCAGCCGCGCCATCACCTCGTAGCGGAAGATCTTCACGCCCCCGGCGGTGGAGCCCGTGCAGCCGCCCACGAACATCAGCCCGAAGAACACCCCCACCGCCACGTTGCCCCAGGCGCCGTAGTCGGTGGAGGCGAAGCCCGTGGTCGTCACCACCGAGACGATGTTGAAGGCCGCGTGGCGCAGCGCGTCGGGCAGCGCGTAGCGCTCCGTCGAGACGAGCCACAGCGTCATCAGCGCGACGACGACGGCGAGGAAGCCGAGCAGGATGCGCACCTGGCTGTTGCGCAAGGTGTCGAGTTCGCCCTGGAACAGGCGCACGTAGAGCACGAAGGGCACCGCGCCCGCGAGCATACCGCAGACCGCGATCCACTGGATCGCCGGGGTCGTCCAGTTGCCGAGCGAGTTGTCGTGCGTCGAGAAGCCCGCCGTCGAGATGGTGGTGAGCGCGTGCGCCAGCGCGTCGAAGGGCGTCATCCCGGCGAGCCAGTAGGCGACCGCGCAGGTCACCGTGAAGCCGAGGTAGAGCGCCACGATGGCGGTGGCGATCTCGCGCACCCGCGGCAGCACCTTCTCGGAGCGGTCCGAACTCTCGGTGCGGAACAGCTGCATGCCGCCCACGCCCAGCGCCGGGAGGATGGCGATGGCGGTCGCGATGATGCCGATGCCGCCCATCCATTGCAGCAGCGCCCGCCAGATCAACACGCCCGGCGGCGCGTCCTGCAGGCCCACGATCACCGTCGCGCCCGTGGTGGTGAGGCCCGACATCGATTCGAAGAAGGCGTTGGCGAAGCTCTCGCGCAGCTGGGCGTAGTCGGAGAAGTACAGCGGCAGGGCGGCGAAGAGGGCCACCGTCAGCCAGGTCAGCGGGGTGAGCACGAAGGCCTGGCGCAGCGTCAGCCCGCCGGCGAGCTTCGTGCGTGCCACCAGCACGAGCGACATGCCGGACGTGAAGGTGACGACCGAGGAGAGCGCGAAGGCGCGCCAGTCGTCGTTGCGGGCGTAGAGATCGAACCCGGCGGGGATCAGCATCGCCGCCGAGAGCGACAGGAGCATCCCGCCGACGAGGAGCATGATCGGCCGGAAGGCCGGCGGCGTCCAGGTGTCGAGCGAGACACGCGCCATCGGCTCAGCGCTCGCCGATGCGGATGTCGGGTCCCTTGCCCGCCAGGAAGGCCTCCGCCTTCTTCAGCGCCTTGTAGGTGACCATGGCGATGACGGAATCCCCGGCCTGGACCCGGAAGTCGCCGTGGGGGATCACGACCTGCTCGCCGCGGACGACGGCACCGATGAGCATGCCGTCGGGCAGGCCGATCTGGTTGATCGGGCCCGATACGAGCTTCGAGCCGGCTTGCGCCTTCGCCTCGATCACCTCGCCGAACTCCTCGCGCAGCGTGTAGAGCGCCGACACCGAGCGGTGGCGCACGTGGCGCAGGATGGTCGAGATCGTGATGGCGTTGGGCGAGACCACCGCGTCGATGCCGAGCGAGGGCATGATCGGCTCGTAGCTCGTCTTGTTGACGAGCGTGATCGCGCGCTTGCAGCCCATGCGCTTGGCGAGCACGGACGAGAAGATGTTGGTTTCGTCGTCGTTGGTGACGGCGACGACCGTCTCGGCGGAGCCGGCGTTCGCCTCCTCGAGCACGTCCGTGTCGAGCGCGTCCCCGTGCAGGACGACGGCGCGATCGCCGAGTTCGCGGGAGACGAACTCCGCCCGCTCGCGGGAATGCTCGATGATCTTGAGGCGCACGTAGGGCGCCTCGCGGGCGAGCATCTTGGCGAGGTTGAGGCCGACGTTGCCGCCCCCCACGATGACGACGCGGCGCGCCACCCGCTCCTCGTGGCCGAACACGGCCATCACCCGGTCGACCCGGGAGGGCTCGGTGACGACGTAGACGTCGTCGCCCTTCTCGATCCGGTCGGCCCCCTTGGGCACGAAGGCGGTGCCGTCGCGCACGATGGCCACCACGATCATGTGCGGATCGGGCATCACCTGGGGCACCTCGGAGAGCGTGCGCCCGGTGAGCACGCAGCCCGGCGTGTCGGTGTGGATGCCCATCAGCTGCACGCGGCCCTCGGCCAGCGGCACCGTGTCGAAGGCGCCGGGCGTGCGCAGGCGCCGCGCGACGCCGTTCGCCACCTCGAGCTCCGGCGAGATCACGACGTCGATCGGCATCTGGTCGGCGGCGTAGAGCGCACGGGAATAGGGATCGAGATAGCCGTGGTGGCGCACGCGGGCGATGCGGCGCGGCACGCGGAAGAGCGAGTAGGCGACCTGGGCGGCCACCATGTTCACCTCGTCCGAGCGGGTGACGGCGATGAGCATGTCCGCGTCGCGGCAGCCGGCGCGCTCGAGCACCTCCGGGTGCGACGCGTGGCCCACCATGCCGCGGACCTCGTAGCTCTCGTCCACGCGCCTGGCCTGGCCGGGATCGGAATCCACGACGGTGACGTCGATCCCCTCGTTGGCGAGATGGCGCGCGATGGTGGAGCCCACCTGTCCCGCGCCGCAGACGACGATCTTCATGCCCTGCCCGTCGCGTGTTCGACATCCGCCGCGCACGGGGGCCGCGCGCGGTCGGGAGAGGTTCGGACCGCCCAGCGGGGCGAAGACCGCGAGCCCGTGTGTACGACGAAGCGGGAGGGTCGACAAGCCGGGGGCGAGGAGCGTCCGGGAAACCGATCCGGCACCGACGCGCCGCGGAAAGGAAGACGCACGTCCAGATGACAGCAGGAAACGGGTGGAAAGCCGAGATTGCGAGGCCTTACGTTCGGTCCCGACGCCTTCGCTCGCGCCGGACAGGCAGGCGCGCGACGGCCGCGAAGTCGGGAGCCGTGCCATGCCACACACGCGAGACGGTCCTGCGGTGATCGTCGATCCGTATTCATCGGGCGCCGTCTTCGCCGACGCGTTCCGCCGGGTCGGCTGGCCTGTCGTCGCCGTGATGTCGGCGCCCGAACCGCCCGCCGTCTACGCGGCGTCCTTCCAGCCGCAGGACTTCGACGCGATCCTCGTCGCCCGGGAAGACGAGTATCCGCGGGTGATCGAGAAACTCGACGCGATGAACCCGCGCTGCATCCTCACCGGCTGCGAATCCGGCGTCGAGCTGACCGACACGATCGCCCCCGTGCTCCTGCCGGAACTCGCCAATCGCCCCGAACTCGCCCGGGCACGCCGCCACAAGGGCGAGATGGCCGCTGCCGTCGCGGCGGCGGGCATCCCCGGCATGCGCCAGATCTGCACGAACCGCGCGGAGGAGGTCGAGGCCTGGATCTCACGCGAGAACCTGCTCGGCCGGGATCTCGTGATCAAGCCGCCCATGAGCGCGAGCACCGACGGCGTCACACGGATCGAGGCGGGGCGCGGCTGGCGGCAGCGGTTCGCGGAGCTGCTCGGCTCCGTCGATCGCCTCGGCCACGAGAACGAGATGCTGGTCGTCCAGGAGTTCCTGCACGGCGTCGAGTACGCGGTGGACACCGTCAGCTACGACGGCCGGCACGGCGTCGCCAGCATCTGCCGCTACAACAAGGTCGACAACGGCCCGTTCATGGCCGTCTACGACACGATGGACTGGATGCCGCCCGGGTTCGCGGGCGCCGATGCGCTGCGCGACCATGCCTTCGCGGTGCTGGACGCGGTCGGCATGCGCTACGGCACCAGTCACGTCGAAGTGATGCTCACGGAGAACGGTCCCCGGCTCGTCGAGATCGGCGCACGGCCGCACGGGGGCGGGCACCCCCATTTCTGCCGGCACGCCACCGGCGACAGCCAGGTCGACCGTATCGCCCGCAGCTTCGCCGAGGGCCGGCCGTGCGACGACGGCTACGAACTCGGGACCAACCTCACCATCGTCTTTCTGCTCTGTCGCGAGGGAGGCGTCGTGACGAACCGCGCGGCCCTCGATCGGATCGCGGATCTGCCGAGCCACCACGTCTCGAGGATCGCCATCGAGCAGGGCGACGTCCTCGTCCCGACGAAGGATCTCTTCGCCAGCCTCGACATGGGCTTCGTCGCCCTGGCCCACGAAGACCCGGAGCAGATCCAGATCGACCGCCGGATCATCCGTGCCCTGGAGGCGGATCTTTACGCCTGAGCCGAAGCCGATCCCGGCGCCTGTCGCGAGAGCGCCGCGAGAATGGAGGGAGGGAGAGCGCCATCATGAACGTCGAGCAGAGGATCTACGCCGATGGGATCGAGGAATTCATCGCACGGTGCAACGCGATCATGGCCGGGGAATACCACAGGCTGCCGATCCCCGAGCAACGTGCGCTCTACGAGACGCTGGCGCGCAGCTTCAACGCGCCGGAACCCGTGGGCGTCCGCAGCCGCGAAGTCGCCTACGAGGAGAACGGTGTCACGCGGCGGTTCCGCATCTACCAGAAGCAGGGCCGCCGGTCGGATGCTCTGGTCTTCTACGTTCGCGGCGGCGGTTTCGTGTTGGGGTCCCTCGACACGCATCACGTGCTGATGGCCGACATCTGCGCAGCGACCGCGCTCGACGTCGTGGCGGCCGACTTCCGGCTCGCGCCCGAAGCGCCGTTCCCGGCCGCGATCGAGGATTGCGAAAGTGTGCTGCGCCACGTGCGCGCGCATGCACTGAGCCTCGGCGTGGCACACGACACGCTCCTGATCTGCGGCGACAGCTCCGGCGGCAACATGGCGGTCGTGCTGTGCATGCGGCTGCGCGACGCCGGCGACGACGCGTTCGCCGGGCAGGTTCTGTTGAACCCCGTCCTCGACTTCTCCCGCTGGCGGGGCGGCGGGGGCGACGCGCCGCTCCTCACCGCCGGCGAGATGGAGTTCTACACGGCCTGCTATGCGCCCGGCGACACGGTATTCCACGAGCACGTCTCGCCGCTCCTCTCGGGCTGCTTCGCGGGGCTTCCGAAGGCCTACGTGATGGCCGCCGAACTCGACTCGCTGCGCGTCGATTCGGTCGCCTACGTCGAGCGCCTGATGGCCGAGGGGATCGAGGCCGAACTCGTGGTCGAGCCCGGTCTCGTCCACGGCGCCGTGCGCGCCCGCAACATCAGCGAGGCGGCCCGCGGCGCCTTCGAGCGGGCCTGCGCCGGGCTCACCCGCTTCGCCGACGATCGAACCCGAGGAACCACGGCATGAACCGGCCCACGCCCCCGACGCGCGACGTGAACGCGCTCGTCGGCGCCAACTTCTTCGCCCAACTCGCCGACCAGCTCAGCCTGACGGCGATCCCCCTCATCGCGGTCCTGTCCCTGGGCCTCGGCGCCGGCGGCGTCGGCACGATCAACGCCCTGCAGACGCTGCCCTACCTCCTCCTGTCGATCCCCCTGGGCGTCCTCGTCGACCGAGTCTCCAAGCGGGGCGTCATGCTCGTGACGGAACTCGTGCGGGTCGCGGCGCTCGTGGCGATCCTCGTCCTCGTCTACGTCGACCGCGTGGAGGTCTGGAGCCTCGCGGTGTTGGGCTTCCTCGCGGCCTTCGGGTCGGTCGGTTTCAACGCGGCGCTGCCGGCCTACCTGCCTGCGCTCGTCGAGAAGCGCGACCTCTCCTTCTACAACGGCCGGCTCGAACTGATGCGCAGCCTGAGCCTGATGCTCGGTCCGGCCATGGCCGGCGCGCTCGCGGCCTGGTTCGGTGCGTCGAACGTCTTCATCCTCGGTGTGGTTCTCACCGTGCTGACGATGGTCTTCGTCGCCAACATCGCGCGCAGCGGGCGGGTCGAGAACCCGGACGCACAGCGCAAGACGCCCCTGCGCGACATCGCGGACGGGGCGCGGTTCATCGTCCGCAGCAGCCAGCTCTCGACCATCATGCTGGTGGCCTTCGTCTGGAATACCGCATGGTTCACGCTCCAGGCGGCGTTCATGCCGATCGCGATCCAGACCTGGGGCCTGACGGCGGAGGTCGTCGGCTACGCGCTGGGCTGCATGGGCATCGGGTTGCTCGCCGGGTCGCTGCTCTCGCAGCGGATCATCGGGGCGCTCGGCTTCGGCGCCGCGCTGGCCTTCGGCCCTGTGGTCTCGTTCGTGGCGGCGCTGCTGATCGTCTCGAACGTCGCCTACGAGACGGCTGTCATCCCGGCGCTGGCGTTCTTCCTGTTCGGGTTCGGGCCGGTGATCTGGGTGATCACGTCGAACACGCTGCGCCAGGTCGTCACGCCCGGTCACATGATCGGCTGCGTGTCGTCCATGTATCTGACGGCGAACTGGGGCGCGCGGCCCTTCGGGGCCCTCATCGGGGCCGTCGTGGGAACGACGTGGGGCGAGGTGGCGTGCCTCGTCCTCGCGGCGACACTGTTCTTCGTGCAGATGATGCTGGTCTTCCTCACCGGCCTCTTCCGCAGCGGCGCACGCATGCCCGAGCAGGCGTGAGCCGGTACGCGAGGAGGGGACACGGGCCGCCCGCGTCCCCCCTCGTCGACCGTCGGCACCGCGCCGGAGTCGGCGCGATCAATGCCGGCCGTTGCCGCCGGGGCTGGTGCGCCGGGCGGCATCCTCCTCGGCACTGCGCTCGCGCCGCCACTCGTCCTCGTGGACCGGGTGGCCGCCCTCCTCGGAGAAGGCGTTGTGGGCGTAGTCGCGACCGCGGTCGATGGCGTCACGGGCGTAGCCCATGCCGCGCTCCTGCGCCTCGCGGGCGTAGTCCTTGCCGCGCCGGCGCGCCTCGTCGGCGTAGGGGCCGTAATACCGGTCCTCCTGGCGCGTGCGCGGCAGCAGCGCGCCGAGCGCGAGGCCGGCGGCGAGGCCGAGCACGCCGATGAGGATCGGGTTCTCGCGCAGGATGCCGCGGCCGGCGTCGTAGGCCTCGCGGCCGTAGGCCATGGCGTCCTCGTAATACTCCTCGCCATAGTGGCGGGCCTGGTCCCAGGCGGCCTGGCCGCGGCGGCTGGCTTCCTCGTAGTAGCCCTCGCCGCGGCGGCGGGCCTCCTCGTAGTAGCCCTCGCCGCGGGCACGGGCCTCGTCGAGCCGGTCGCGCGCGTGCTCCTGGGCGCCGGCGGCGCGGTGGCGGGTCTCCTCGTAGGCCCGGGCAGCGCGATCGCGCACCGAATCCGAGGAGCCGGTGCCGCCGCCCTCCCCACGCCCGCCCGCGGGGGTGGCGGCGTAGGTCGGATGCGGGGAGTAGGTGCCGCCGGGTGCCGGGTTCGGCGTATAGGGCGGCGATCCGGCCGCCCCCGGGGTCGCCGGCATCGGCGTCGGGCTCGAGCCGGGCGTCGAGCCCGGCATGGCGGGCGAGACCGGGCTCGCCGCCGTGGCGGGCTGGGCCGGGCGATCCGTGCGGGCGTCGCCCGGGTCGACGATCGGCTTCTCGTCCTTCCTGATCTCGGCCATGGTGGTCTCCTTTCGCGAGGCTCGCGCCTCGATTGAGTGTCTCGCAGGCTCGACGGCGGCGCGCCCCGCATCAGCGGCGCGCGCCCGACGCCGATCCCGCCACCGGCGCGTAGGGCGCCGGGCGTTCGGGGGTGACGGGCTCGACCGGCGGCCGGCCGGTCGTCGTCGGTGATTCCGTGCGCAGCATGTCCGCGGGAACCGGGCGCACACGAGCCGCCGGATCGATGTCGCCGTCGCGCAGAGCGGGGTCGCCCGAGACGTGCCGACGAGGCGGGCGGTCCCACACGCCCCGTCGCTTCAGGTCCTCGCGCGCGGCGCGGCGCCGGCTCGCGCTCGTCATCGACAGGGCGAGCCAGCCGATTCCGGCGGCGACGAGGAGGACCGGGATCGGGTTCTCCCGGATCGCCTCCGCCGCGCGGTCGAGCTCGGGACCCCAGCCGTAGCGCCGGGCGGTACCGAGCACGTCGTCGGCGACGCCGGACGCGTTCATGCGGTCCTGCAGGCGGTCTATCGTATGGTCGAGCCGCGCGCGGCTCTCCTCGATGTCACGCTCGAGATCGGTCATCCTGTTCATCGCGTTCCCCTCGGGATCAGTGGCGCCGGTTCGTCAGCACGTCGCCGTCGCGCTCCACCGAGCGGATCGTGTGCGTCGGCTCGAGCGTGGCCGACGACAGCTTCGCGCGGCCGTAGAGGATCAGCGCCAGCGTGATCAGGAACAGCACGCCGGCGACGATCAGCGAGGCGAGCGCGTCGGACCCGACGAGGACGGCGAGCCAATCCACGAGGGCGTCGGTCAGCAGCACGATCGTGCCGATGGCGAAGACGCTCGACGCCAGCAGCGCCACGAGGCCGGCGACGACGAGCTTGACGTTGTGGCTCATCTCCGCGCGGAAGAGCGCGACCTCCTTGCGGGCGAGATCGGCCGCCTCGCGCAGGGCCTCGGCCACGAGGCCCTGGATCGAGGCGCTCTCGCGGGCGCTGCGGCGCGCATGCTCGGCGTCGGCTGCGGGATCGCGATGATCCATGACGGCCTCCTCAGCTCTCGCCGCGCGGGCGCGCGGCGGCGTTGGCGGCGGCCTGCGCCGCGGCCGCGCTGGACGTGCCGGGCTCGCCGCCGGACCGCTGCGGCGTGCGGGTGCCCGAGACGTTCGAACTCTCGCTGCGGGCGGCGCGGGTGCCCGTGGGGCCCTCGTGGGTCTCCCCGAGCGGCCGGCGCTCGGCGCCGTGGCCACCGGGGCCGCGGGACGCCTCGAAGCCCGCCTGCGCGGCGCCCGGCGCGTAGCCCGCACCGCCGTAGCGGCGGGCATGGCGCTGCTCGCGCTGATGGGCACCGTGCATCCGCCGCTCCTCGACCTCCTCGGCCGAACTCTTCAGGAAGCGCGCGAGCATGAAGCCCGCGACCCCCGCGGCGGTGGCGAAGAGGGCCGGGCGGCGCCGGGCGAGCTGCTCGACGTCGGCGTAGACCTCGATGAAGCTGCGGTCGCGGATCTCCTCGGCGAGGTTTTCCAGCCCGTCCGCGGCGCTGTCCACGAACAGACGCAGGTTGGGCCGGTCGTCGAAGGTCTCCGAACTCTCGCGCAGGGTGTGCGCGACGTCGTCGATCGACTGGACGGCACTCTCCTTGCGGCGTTCGAGGTAGTCGGTCGCGCGATCGCGGGCGCCGCTCACGAAGGCGTAGCCCGCCTCGCGCGCTTCCTCCGCGGTGTCGCGGGCGGCGTCGGAGGCCTCGCGCTTGAGCTCGTCCCAATCGGCGCGGGGACGATCGTCGCCGTTCTGAGCACTGGCGGTCATGATGCACTCCTCGTCGGTTCGGGCACTCAACATCCGAGCCGAGCGAGGGTTCCGTGCCCGCGTCGGCCCACGGCGACGCTTCGCCGCGGCCCTGCGCGCACGCGAGCGAGCACGGCCGTCGAACGTCCGGGCGGGTGGGCGCGTTGGCTGGAAGGGAACTGCTCAGCGAGGGATCGTGCACGAGAACGACGCCGGGGACGGCACCGAGAGACGCCCGGGCGAGCGCGAGGCCGGCCCGCCTCGCCCGATGCGGCGGCCGCCGGGGCGTGGGCGCACGTCGCTGCCGATCGCACGCGCCCGCGCGCGGGAGGACGGGCGCGGGCGCGACGCGACGAGCCCCTGGCGGATCCCGCCCGAGGGCCTGCGCGACGTGTTCTGGCGCGTGCTCGAGGGTTACGGCCGCGACCGCATCGCCCCGAACGCGGCGGGAGCGGCCTTCTTCCTCGTCTTCGCCATCGTGCCCTCTCTCGCCGCCCTCGTCGCCCTGTTCGGACTCGTCGCCGACCCGGAGGTGCTCTCCGGGCAGCTCGACGAGCTCGAGGGCTTCCTGCCCGTGGGGCTGCTCGAGCTGATCGCCAGCGAACTCGACCGGCTGATCGCGGCGCAGACCGGCACGCTCACCGCGACCTTCGCGATCACGCTGGCGATCGCCCTGTGGATCATCAACTCGGCGGTGCTCGCCCTGTTCGACGCCCTCAACGTCATCTACGGCGAGCGCGAGAAGCGCTCGCTCGTCTCGCTCTACGGCCGCTCCTTCGCCTTCACGCTGGCGACGCTGGTCTTCACGATGGTGCTGGTGAACGTCGTCGTCGGCGTGCCCGTGGTGCTCCAGGCGCTGCCGCTCGGCGGGCTGGGTCGGCTCCTCATCGCGGCCTTCCCCACGCTGGTTCTGTTCTTCGTCGCCAACGTCGGCATCGCCGCGCTCTACCGCTACGGGCCGAGCCGCGTGCCGGCGCGCTGGCGCTGGATCTCGCCGGGCTCGCTGACGGCCGCCGCCGTGTGGCTCGTTGGTTCGGCGGGGTTCTCGTACTACGTTTCGAACCTCACCGACTTCTCCGCCACCTACGGCTCGCTGGGCACGATCGCGGCGGTGATGATGTGGGCCTGGATCTCGACGGTCATCCTGCTGGTGGGCGCGGAGGTCGACGCTGAGATGGAGCACCAGACGGCAGCCGACACGACCCGACCGCCCGACGCGCCGCTCGGCGCGCGCGGCGCGGTCGTCGCCGACCAGGTGGGGGCCGCCAGGGTCGACACCGGCGTGAATCCGCGGGAGGGCGGCTCGTGAGCATCGTCGGACCGGTCCGCGGCGTCGGCCTTCCGGCGCGCCTGTGCGACAGGGTGCTCGTGTTCGCAGCGCTCGTGTTCGTGGCGTTCGTGTTCGTGGCGTTCGTGTTCGTGGGGTTCCTCGCCGCCGGCACTCCGGCGGCCGCGCAGGGCGAGCCGCGCAGCGAGCGCTACGCGGTCGAGACCGTGATCGTCGCCGACGTCGACGGCCCGATCGGCCCCGCCACGACGCTGCTCGTCGAGAACGCGCTCGCGCAGGCCGCGCAGGCGCCGGGCGGCATGCTCGTGCTGCGCATGGATACGCCCGGCGGTCTCGACGCCGCCACGCGCGACATCGTCGCCGCGATCCTCGCCGCGCCCGTACCGGTGGCGACCTTCGTCGGCCCCGCCGGCGCGCGGGCCGCTTCGGCGGGTACCTACATCCTCTACGCGAGCCACGTCGCGGCCATGGCGCAGAGCACGACCCTGGGGGCCGCGACGCCGGTGGGCCTCGGCGGCGGCGACGTGGGCGACGCGTCCGCGCGCAAGGCGATCAACGATTCCGCCGCGTACATCCGCGGCCTCGCCGAACTGCGCGGGCGCGACGCCGCCTTCGCCGAGGCCGCCGTGCGCGAGGCCGCGACGCTCACCGCGGCCGACGCCGTGCAGGACGGCGTCGTCGAGATCCTGGCGAACGACGTTCGGGCGATGCTGCGCGAGGCGAGCGGTCTCGTCGTGCGGCTGGGCGAGGCGGACGTGCGGCTCGAGACGGGCGGCGCGGCGATCGTGTCGCACGAGCCGGGCTTCCTGGTGGAGGCGCTGGCGCTGATCACCGACCCGAACATCGCCTACATCCTGCTCCTGATCGGCATCTACGGCATCATCTTCGAGTTCGCCAACCCCGGCGTGATCTTCTCGGGCGTGGTCGGCGCGATCTCGCTGCTGCTCGGCCTGTTCGCGCTGAATTTCCTGCCGATCGACGTCATGGGCGTGCTCCTCATCGCGCTGGGCATCGCGTTGATGGTGGCGGAGGTGTTCGTGCCCTCCTTCGGGGCACTCGGCATCGGCGGGGCGGTCGCGTTCGGCTTCGGCTCCTTCATCCTGTTCGACACCGACGTGCCCGGCTACTCGCTCTCGCCCGCCGTCGCCGTCGCGGCGACGCTCGCCACCGTGCTGCTCCTGACGATCGTCCTCGCCGCCGCCGTGCGCGCGCTGCGGCGACGCCCCGCGACCGGGGACGAGGCGCTCGTCGACGAGCGGGCGCGGGTGCTCCATTGGGAGGCCTTCGCCGGCGAGGTCGAGATCCACGGCGAGCGCTGGCACGCCATCGCCGACGAGCCGCTCGCCCAGGGGGAGCCGGTACGCATCCTCTCCCGCGACGGCCTGACGCTCACGGTCTCGCGCCTCGGGCGCGAGAGCCACGACCCCACGCACCCCGCCGCGCAGCCGCCGGCGGGATGACACGCACAGGAGTACCCCGATGATGGGCCTCGATCTCGTCGCCTACCTCGTCATCGCGCTCGTCGTGCTCGGCATCGTCGCGAGCGCGATCCGCATCATGCGCGAGTACGAGCGCGCCGTCGTCTTCACGCTGGGCCGCTATTCCGGCGTGCGCGGGCCGGGGATCGTCTTCGTCATCCCCGTCCTGCAGCAGGCCGTGAAGGTCGACATCCGCACGATCACCATGGACGTGCCCTCGCAGGACGTGATCTCGAAGGACAACGTTTCCGTGAAGGTCAACGCGGTGATCTACTTCCGCGTCGTCGACGCCAACCGGGCCATCATCAACGTCGAGGACTACATGATGGCGACCTCGCAGCTCGCGCAGACGACGCTGCGCTCCGTTCTCGGCAAGCACGACCTCGACGAGATGCTGTCGGAGCGCGACAAGCTCAACTCGGACATCCAGGAGATCCTCGACAGCCAGACGGACGCCTGGGGCATCAAGGTCGCCAACGTCGAGATCAAGCACGTCGACATCGACGAGAGCATGGTGCGGGCCATCGCCCGCCAGGCCGAGGCCGAGCGCAACCGGCGCGCCCGCATCATCGACGCCGAGGGCGAGATGCAGGCTTCGCAGAAGCTCTCCGAGGCCGCGGGCATCCTCTCGCAGACGCCCGAGGCGATGCAGCTGCGCTTCCTCTCGACGCTCTACGACATCGCCGGCGACAAGAACTCGACGATCGTCTTCCCCGTGCCGATCGATCTGCTGCGCGGGTTCATGGGCGGGGGCGCATACGGGGGAGTCCGGCCCGGGGGCGCCCGGCCGGGAGGCGCCGAAACGGGCGAGCGGCAGAAGCCCGCCGGCTGACGGTCGCGCCGTTCCCCGGGCCCCTTTCGAGGGGCACCCGGCGCGTCCTCGCGCGTTCATGACGAAACGGTCATGCGTGGGCCATCTCGGCGGCAGCCGGGACCTGCGACGATCCGTCCCGAAGCGTCCCGGCGGGACGCGCGGACAACGAGGACAGCCATGAGACACGCATCCCCACGCGCCACCTTCCTCGCGCTCGCCACCGTCGCGGCGCTCTCCGCCGCGCCGGCGCTGGCGCAGCAGCAGGCGCCCGCGGCGGGCGACGCACCCGCGGTCGCGATCGATCGCGGCACGCTGATCGATGCGCGCCTCGCCGGCATCCGTGCCGGCCTCGACCTCACCGCCGATCAGGCGGCTCTGTTCGAGCCCGTGGCCGAGGCCTGGCGCTCCGTCGCGCAGAGCCGCGGCGAGCGCCGTGAAGCCATGCGGGCCGAGCGCCGCGCGCGCATGGAGGAGCGCTTCGCCGACCGCGGCGGGCAGGGCCAGGGCCAGGGCATGGGCCAGGGCATGGGCCAGGGCATGGGCCAGGGCATGGGCCGAGGGGCGGGTGCCGGCGCGGATCGCGGCCTCGGCGCCGGGCCCGACTTCATGGAGCGCCTCGAGCGCCGCGCCGAAACCTCGAACGATCGCGCCGAGGAGATCGGCGCGGTGGCGCAGGCGATGCGCCCCTTCTGGGACAGCCTCGATGCCGACCAGCAGACCCTGCTGCCCGTGCTCGTGCGCGAGCTGGGCGGCTTCGACGCCGGCCCCCGCCGGGGCGACCGCCACCGCGGCGGCTACCATCACGGCCACGGCCGCGGCCGCGGCTGAGCAAGACGGAGCGCCGCCGCCGGGTCCATGCCGACCGCTCGCAACGAAAAGCCCGGCCAGACATGGCCGGGCTCGGATTTCGCGGCAAGCACCGGTCGGTTCAGCGCGATGCCTCGAAGTTCGACGCCGCGGCTTCGAGAACCGTCCGCGCGACATC
This sequence comes from Salinarimonas chemoclinalis, assembly GCF_041514305.1. Taxonomy (NCBI): domain Bacteria; kingdom Pseudomonadati; phylum Pseudomonadota; class Alphaproteobacteria; order Hyphomicrobiales; family Salinarimonadaceae; genus Salinarimonas; species Salinarimonas chemoclinalis. The sequence continues at coordinate 108,686 of NZ_JBGMWH010000005.1, read as the reverse complement.
GGCCTCCTCGAAGCCCAGGCCTTCCATCCCGCCGTCCGGCCCCTTGTAGTTGGCGAACCAGAGGTCGACGATCTGGCTCACTCCGGGAAATTCGGCGTCGAGCTGCGCCATGCTCTCGATATGCGCAAAGGGCGAGTCCGCCGTCAGCACCCCGATCAGCTTGTCGTCCTGCTCGCCGCCGTCGAGCATCTTGAGCACGCCGATCACGCGCACGTCGACGATCTCGCCACGTGGGGCGGCCTGCCCGAGGATGATGATGTCCAGCGGGTCGCCGTCGCCGCCCAGCTCCTTCGGCAGGGCGGTGCCGGGAATGCTGCCGTAGTTCCCGGGGTAGCCGAGGTAGTCGACGATCCGCGGCGCATCGTTGCGGAACTCCCAGTAGACGGCCCGAGGGTCGTCCTTGCTGACCTCCCACTTGGCCGAGGTGCCGGTCGGGATCTCGACGATCGCCCGGACGCTGCCGTCCGCGTTCATCGGCGACAGGGCCATCAGGTCTTCCTCGCCGACGATCGTGTAGGCGTCGGACGGCGTCATGGCGGTGCTGTGGCGCGTCGCATCGGAGAAGGCGAGGCCGCCGATGGTTTCGGCTTGCGCCGCGGCGGACAGGGCGGCGAGGAAGAACGTTCCGGACAGGATCGCGAGATGTCTCATGGCAGTCTCCGTTGATCGGGCCACGCCTTGTAACCTCATCAACGTGACGGTTTCTTCACGGTCCACCCGACGCGATGCCGATGAACCGGCGCAGGCGACCGACTCGGGGCAGAGGAGGTGCGAAGCGTGGCACGGCCGCGTTTCGCAGAACCGTTACGGTGTCCTGCCATGACACGGGCTCGTCTCTCTCCGCTGAGGAGCCTCGACATGACTCGTCCCTTCAAGCGCAGCGCCGGGGCGCTGCTCTGGGGCGAACCCTCATGGCTGGGATGGCGCCATCGTGGACAACACCGCGGTGTTCCACCTGATGAACCGCGTCTTCGCCGAAAGCGCCGGGGTGCCGCAGCCGGGCCAGTGAGCCCCGACGCCGGGACAGGGTTCCCTTACGGCAAACCGCGGGCCCCTCCGGTCGGTCGAACGCGTGAGGCCGAAACGCATGAAGCCGCCCGGTCGCCCGGGCGGCTTCGTCGTCTTCGCTCGTGCCGTCTCGCCCCGGGCCGTTCGGCCCGAGGACGAACCATCAGCGCGAGTAGAACTCGATGACGAGGTTCGGCTCCATCTGCACCGGGTACGGCACCTCGGAGAGGGTCGGGATCCGGGCGTAGGTGGCGACCATCTTGGAATGGTCGACGTCGATGTAGTCCGGCACGTCGCGCTCGGGCAGCTGCGCGGCCTCGAGCACCACGACGAGCTGCTTGGAGGCCTGCTTGACCTCGATCACGTCGCCCGGCTTGACGAGGTAGCTCGGGATGTTGACCCGGCGCCCGTTCACCCGGATGTGGCCGTGGTTGACGAACTGGCGGGCGGCGAACGGGGTCGCCACGAACTTCGAGCGGTACACCACCGCGTCGAGACGGCGCTCGAGCAGACCGATCAGGTTCTCGCCGCTGTCGCCCTTCTGGCGGATCGCCTCGGCGTAGTAGCGGCGGAACTGCTTCTCGGTGATGTTGGCGTAGTAGCCCTTGAGCTTCTGCTTGGCGCGCAGCTGCGTGCCGAAGTCGGAGATCTTGCCCTTGCGGCGCTGGCCATGCTGACCGGGGCCGTACTCGCGGCGATTGACGGGGCTCTTCGGGCGGCCCCAGATGTTCTGACCGAGGCGGCGGTCGATCTTGTACTTCGCCTCAATGCGCTTCGACATCGCGGTTCCTCTTTTGCGTTGTCTGGTCTTCGAGGAACGCGCCCTCCTCTTCCCCTTCGGCGAACCGATCGGGACGACAGGCCCGGCCTGCCGGCCGGATCCGCGGGTGCGTGAACGAGAACGCGGGCCTCTGGCGAGACCCGCGCTTCGACGGGCGACATAGCCGAGGCGGCGGCGGGTGTCAACGAAGGGGGCGCGGCGACATCGCCGTGGACAAGCGCGCCGGGACGCTTCACGACCCGCGTGGCGCGCGCTACGTCTTCGTCATGCACGCGCGCGCGCCTCTCCACCTGCTCAAGCTCTGCGTCGGCGCCGAGTCGATCGCCGATCTCGAGGGCTGGATCGAGGAGAACCGGCTCTGGGCGGCGCGGGCGGGCCGGGCGTACGAGCAGCGGCACACGACGCGGATGGTGCCCAAGCGGATGGACGAGATCGCCGGGCGCGGCTCGCTCTACTGGGTGATCAAGGGCCAGCTCTGCGCCCGCCAGCGGCTCCTCGAGATCCGCCCCTTCACCGACGACGGCGGAATCGGGCGCTGCCATCTCGTGCTCGAGCCCGTGGTCGTGCCCGTCCAGCCGCGCCCCTGCCGCCCGTTCCAGGGCTGGCGCTATCTCGAGGAGAAGGACGCGCCGGCGGATCTCTCGGGCGAGGCCGCCGCCGGGCTCGCCGAGATGCCCGAGGGGCTCAGGCGGGAGCTGGCGGAGCTGGGGCTGCTCTGAACTCGCGCTCCCGCCCCATCGGGGCAGGGACGGTCCGCGCAGCGGATCAGGGGCGGGGTCCCGCAGCGCGACGGGTGCGAGTTCGGCTGCCGCCGAAGCGCCTCGCGGCGTACCCCCTCCGTCTCGTCGCTTCGCGCCGATCCACCTCCCCCGATGGGGCAGGAGCGCTCCCGACAGCCCGCCTTCAGGGCGAAGACCGCGGGCTCGCCCAAGCCTCGCGTTCGAGTCGATACACCACGCAGTCGTCCTTCCCGAAGAACCGCCGCTCCACCGCTCGGAAGCCCAGCCGCTCGTAGAACCGGCAGGACCGGACGTTCTCGGCGAGCGGGTCGAGCAGCACCGCCGTGACCGAGGGGTCGGCGAAGCATCGTGCCAACGCGAGTCGCATCATCGCCGTGCCGAAGCCGCGGCCGCGATCGCCGGACGCGCCGATCCAGACGTCCAGCGCCCGCAGGCCCGGGCCGCAATCTCCCCAGTAACGGCTCTCCTCCCGAGCCGGGTCGATCGAGACGAGGACGCCGATCGGCCGGCCCTGTGCCTCGAAGATCAGGATCTCACGCCAGTCCACCGTGCGGGGAATTTCGCCCGCCCAATCGAAGGCGTCGTCCGCGCCTGTGGAGGCGACGACGTCGGGGTCCTCGTTCCAGGCGAGCAGCGTCGGCAGGTCTGCGAGCGTGGCGGGCCTCAGGCGCATCGTCGTCTCCCCTCCCCCGTTCGTCGGCGATGCTCTACCATAGCCCGATGCAGCGCATCGATCACGTCTTCGTCCTCACCGGCGCCGGGATCTCCGCCGAGAGCGGGCTCGGCACGTTTCGCGACGTGGGCGGCATCTGGGCGACGTTCGACCCATCGAGGCTCGCCACCCCGGAGGCCTTCGCCCGCGATCCCGAGACGGTCCAGGCCTTCTACAACGCGCGGCGGCAGAACCTGCTGGCGGCGGAGCCGAACCCCGCGCATCGTGCGCTTGCCCGGCTGGAAGCCGGCCTCGCCGAGCGGAGCGGGCGGCTCACCCTCGTCACCCAGAACATCGACGACCTGCACGAGCGCGCCGGCCACCGCGAGGTGCTGCACATGCACGGCGAGCTGCTGAAGGCGCGCTGCACGGCCTGCGAGGCCGTCGCGGAGGTCCGCGCGGACCTCACGACGGCGGACCCCTGCGGCGCCTGCGGGTGCGCCGGCGGCCTGCGCCCGCACGTCGTCTGGTTCGGCGAGATCCCCTTCCACCTCGACGTGATCGAGGAGCGGCTGATGGCCGCCGACCTGTTCGTCGCCATCGGCACGTCGGGGGCGGTCTACCCCGCCGCGGGCCTCGTCGGCGCCGCGCGCCGGGCGGGGATCGCCACGCGCGAGATCAACCTCGAGCCGTCGGACAACGCTCACCTGTTCGACGCGGCCGACTACGGACGCGCGAGCGAGACGGTGCCGCGCTGGGTCGACGGGATGCTGCGCCACGGACCCTGCGCGGGGCCGTAGGCCGGGTGCGGCCGACGGCTCGCCGCGCTCGATCAATCGTAGCGCAGCGCGCCGGCCTTGCCCTTGAAGATCCAGTAGGACAGCGCCGTGTAGCCGAGGATCATCGGCAGGACGAGGCAGGCCCCCACCAGCATGATCATCAGCGACGCGTCGGCCGCCGCAGCCTCCCAGATCGTCATCCGCTCCGGCACGACGTAGGGGAAGAACGAGTAGGCCAACCCGTAGAAGCCCAGCGCGAACAGCGCGATCGCGCCCGCGAAGGGCACCCAGGAGAAGCGGTCGGTGCGCGTCGGCAGCGCCTTCAGCGCGAGGTGGAGCACGACGAAGATCGCCGCCGCCGTCGCCGGGAGCGGCGCGAGCAGCACGATCCAGGGCAGCTCGAACCACTTGGCGAAGATGCGCTCGCTCATCAGCGGCGTGACGATCGAGACCGCGACGAAGCCGAGCGCGACGAGCCAGAGCGTGCCGCGCGCCCAGCGAACCGCCCGCCGCTGCAGATCGCCCTCCGCCTTGAGGATCAGCCAGGACGCGCCGATGAAGGCGTAGCCCGCGACGAGCGACACGGCCGTGAGCAGCGAGAAGGCGACGTTGACCGCCGTGCGCTCGAAGCCGACGATGTAGAGCCCGAGCATGTAGCCCTGCGTCAGCGCCGCGAGGGTCGAGCCGGCGAAGAAGGCGCGGTCCCACCAGATCCGGTGCCCGTCCACCGCCTTGGCGCGGAAGTCGAAGGCGACGCCGCGCAGGATCAGCCCGAGCAGCATCAGGGCGACCGGCAGGTAGAGCGCGCCGAGCACGACGCCCTGCGCGAAGGGGAAGGCGACGAGGAGGAGGCCCACCGCGAGCACGAGCCAGGTCTCGTTGGCGTCCCAGAACGGCCCGATCGAGGCGATCATCCGGTCCTTGTGGGCGGCGTCCTCCCCCGCGCCGAGGGCGCCGGTGAGGATGCCCACGCCGAGGTCGTAGCCGTCCAGGACGACGTAGAGCAGGATCGAGAGCCCGAGCAGGCCCGCGAAGGCGATCGGCAGCCAGGATTGGCCTTGGGTGATGACGTCCATCGTCTGTCGCTTTCGATTCAGGCGGAGGCGGAAGCGGCGAGGCGCTCGCCGCCCTGCGCGATCGGGTCGGTCTTCGCGGCGCGGCCGGTCGCGGCGACCGTCGCCTTCCCGGCGAGGTGGTAGAGCGTGCCGACATAGGCCGCGAGCAGCACCACGTAGATCGCGAGATACATCGCCAGCGACGTCCAGACCATGCCGGCGCCGGCGGTCCGCGTCACGGCCTCGGCAGTCGTCAGCACGCCGGTCACGAGCCAGGGCTGGCGGCCGATCTCGGTGACGTACCAGCCCGCGATCGTCGCGACCCAGCCGGAGAAGGTCATGGCGACCAGCGTCCAGGCCAGCACCGTGCCCGGCTCGCCGCGCTTCCACAACCGCCAGCCGGTCGCCCAGGAGACCGCCAGCATCAGGAAGCCGACGCCGACCATGATGCGGAAGGCGTAGAAGACCGGCGCGACGGGGGGATGCTTCACCGTGCCGTCCTCCGCCACGAAGTCGTTCAGGCCCGGCACGACGCCGGCGGGGTCGTGCTTCAGGATCAGGCTCGCGCCGTTGGGGATGGCGATTTCGAGGCGGTTCTCGCGCGCCTCCTCGTCGGGGACGGCGAAGAGCACGAGGGGCACGTTGCCGCGCGTCTCCCAATTGCCCTCCATGGCCGCGACCTTGGCCGGCTGGTGCTCCAGCGTGTTGAGCCCATGCATGTCGCCGGCGAGGATCTGGAGCGGGATCAGCCCCGCCGCCAGGACCACGCCGGTGCGCAGCGCCACGCGCACGCCGCCGGAGCGGTCGCCGCGCAGCCAGCGCCAGGCGGAGAGGCCGGCCACCAGGAAGGCGGCGGTGAGCCCCGACGCCAGCAGCATGTGCGCGAGCCGGTAGGGCATGGACGGGTTGAAGACGATCGCCCACCAGTCGGTCGCGTGCACGACGCCGTCGATCACCTCGTAGCCCGCGGGGGTGTGCATCCACGAGTTCAGCACGAGGATCCAGAAGGCCGACATCGTCGTGCCGAAGGCGACGAGCACTGTGGCGAGCGTGTGCAGCCAGTTCGGCACCTTGCGGAAGCCGAACAGCATGATGCCGAGGAAGGTCGCCTCCAGGAAGAAGGCGGTGAGGATTTCGTAGGCGAGCAGCGGCCCCGCCACGTTGCCGACCGTCTCCATGAAGCCCGGCCAGTTCGTGCCGAACTGGAAGGACATGGTGATGCCCGACACCACGCCGAGGGCGAAGGAGAGCGCGAACACCTTCACGAAGAAGCGGTAGGCGTCCATCCAGCTCTCGTCGCCGGTGGCGTTGAAGCGCAGCTTGAAGAACAGGAGCACCCACCCGAGCGCGATCGTGATCGTCGGGAACAGGATGTGGAAGGTGATGTTCGCGCCGAACTGGATGCGCGAGAGGAGGAGGGCGTCCATCATGACGGTGTCTCGAAGCCTCGGGCGGGGGAGTGGGCGACGGCGTCTCGGGGGGAAGCGGCGTCGTCACGGTTCGTCGGGATCGCCTCCGGGGCGCTGTTCCCGGCGGTCGGAGGAAGCGTCGTCTGCGACGCCGGGCGTCGGTTTCTTCTTCTTCGGCGCCATGAAGTTGAAGCGGTCGGCGGCCTCGAGCACGCGGGTGATGCGCGAGCCGAGCTTCATCAGCTGGACGAGACGCTCCGTCTCGATGCGGCGCACGTCGTCGTACCAGTCCGACATCATGTCCATGAGCTCGTGCATCACGCGCATGCGCTCCTGCGCGTGGCGCTCGTAGTCGCTCTCCGGACGCTCCATCAGCGCCTCGCGCAGCATGGAGAGCGTCGGGTCGATCTCGCGCTTCTTGCGCTCCTCGACGAGCGTGCGCACGATCTGCCAGACGTCGTCGGGGGCGGAGTAGTAGTCGCGCCGGTCGTTGGGCTTGTGCTGCAGGCGCACCAGGTTCCAGGCCTGGAGCTCCTTGAGCCCCATCGACACGTTGGAGCGCGAGACGCCGAGCGCGTCGACGATGTCGTCGGCGACGAGCGGCTGCGGCGAGACGAACAGCAGGGCGTAGATCTGCCCGACCGTGCGGTTGACGCCCCAGCGGCCGCCCATCTCGCCGAAATGGAGCACGAAGGTCTGGACGAGGGGAGGGAGGTTCATGGCTTCGGCCCGAGTGTTTCCGGCGGGGGATGCCGTCGTTTCCGTACTTTCAGTGTTTTCTGAAATATCGGAAGTGCTAGGACCATATCCATGCGACGGGACGTCGCGACGGCCGTTTCGGTGAACGATTTCCCACCCGCGGGCCCGAGCGCTTTTTTCTCGCCGGCCCCGAAACCCGGCGCCTCCTCGCCCCGTACCTGCGCCCCGACGGACGCCGACGCGATCCCGCGCCGGCCCGCTCGCCACCAACGTCAGGGAGACAGACGCATGATCACCCGCACGCTCATCGCCGCCGCCGGCTTCGCCGCGCTCGCCACCGCCGCTCTCGCCCAGGACGCGCCCATGATCGAGGCCGTGGACCAGGACGTGTCGAACGGCGTGGTCTCGGCCACGGCGGTCAATGCGCCGGCGAACGGCTGGCTCGTCGTCCACCGCACCGACGACGACATGACGCCCGGCCCGGTCGTGGGTTACGCCCCGCTGCGCGCGGGCATGACCCAGGACGTCGCCGCGATCCTCACCGAGGAGATCGCAGCCGGCGACATGCTCATGCTGATGATCCACTCCGAGGACGGCGGCATGGAGACCGGCATCTTCGAGTACACGCTCGGCGCCACCGAGGACGGCCCGATCCGTGTCGACGGCGCGCTCGTGACGACCATCGTCACGGCGCAGTGACGAACGCCGCCTCGCCAGGTGTGGCTCACCCGTCGGCGGAGGCCGGCGGGTGGTGCCGCGCGGGGGCGAAGAGTGCGCGGATCGTCCCGCGCAGCGTCAGGATCTGTCGCGACAACGCCGACGGCTCCTGCAAGGCCTTCGACAGGACGATCCCTCCCTCCAGCACGGCCGAGACGAAATCCGCCAGATCGTCCAGATCGACCGGCTCCCTCGGCGGATAGATCTCGGCGATCTCGCCGAGCATCGCTCGGAATCGCCGCCGCCAGATCAGCGCCGCCTCGCGGTTGAGGTCGCGTACCTGTCGATCGAACAGGCGTTCGCCATAGCAGCTCACCGCGACGAGACAGCCGGGATGCCCCTTGGGCATGTCCGCCATCAGCTCGGCGAGCAGCTTCAGGCCCACGAGGAAGCTCTGCAGCGGATCGTCCGCGAGTTCGCGGGCCCGGGAGAACACCTCGTCGTAGATCTTCTCGTCCGCTTCGACATAGCGCTCGATGAGTGCGCGGGCGAGTTCGTTCTTGTCCTTGAAATGGTAGAAGAAGCCGCTCTTCGTCAGCCCGGTCGCGGCGATCAGCTCGTCGATCGAGGTCGCTGCGAACCCCTTCTCGAGGACGAGGGTTTCCGCCTCGTCGAGAACGCGCCTGCGGGTCTCCTCGCCTTTGCGCATCCGGCCCACCTCCCGCCGACTGTACCGCCGGTACGGTTCTCGCGGGGCGAACCCTCGCGCACTCCCCGTCGCGGACGCTCAGGATGGCCCGCAAACGCCCGCGGCGCCAGCAGAATTCATCCGTGCCCGCGGACGTGTACCAACCGCCCGCTGGATCGCGCGCGAGCATCCGGTCGATAAGGCGTGCAGCCGAGCGGTCGCCGGACGCGACCGCGCAACGCCCACCGGAGCCCGCAGCATGATGTCCTGCGCCCCCCCGAGCGCGCGCCTCGCCGCGCGCCTGAACGACCTGCCGTTCCTCTGCGACGGCGGCCTCGAGACCCACCTCGTCTTCCACGAGGGGATCGATCTGCCGGCGTTCGCATCGTTTCCCCTGCTCGAGACGGCCGCGGGACGCGCGAGGCTCGAGAGGTGGTTCGCCCGCTTCATCCGTCTCGCGACGGAGCGCGGCGTCGGCTTCATCGTGGATACGGTGACCTGGCGCGCCAACGCGGACTGGGGCGCCCGGCTCGGCTACGACGCGGCAGCGCTCTCGCGGATCAATCGTGAAGCCGTGCGCTTCGCACGCGACCTCGTCGCGCGCTACGCGACCCCGGATGCGCCCATCCTCGTCGCCGGGATCGTCGGCCCCCGGGGAGACGGCTATCGTGCCGGCCGCGTCGACGTCGACGAGGCGCAGGCCTACCACGCGCCGCAGATCTCGACCCTCGCGTCGGCCGGCGTGGACCTCGTCTGTGCGATGACGCTGTCGACGGTCGAGGAGGCGATCGGCATCGTCCGCGCCGCGGCGGCGGTCGATGTGCCGAGCGCGATCTCCTTCACGGTCGAGACCGACGCCCGTCTCGCCGACGGGACGCCCCTCCCGGACGCGATCCGCTGGACGGACGCGGCGACGGGATCCTCGGCCGCCTACTACATGATCAACTGCGCGCACCCGAGCCACTTCGCGCCCGCGCTGACGAGCGGCGACGACGGATGGCGCGCGCGCATCCGCGGGGTGCGCGCCAACGCCTCGACGAAGAGCCATGCCGAGCTCGACGAGAGCGAGACGCTCGACGAGGGCGATCCGAGCGACCTCGCGGAGCGGACCCGCGCGCTGCGCGCCCACCTGCCACGGCTCTCGATCATCGGAGGGTGCTGCGGAACCGGCGAACGCCACATCCGGGCGATCTGCGAGGGCGTCTTCGCCCCGGCCCCGCTCGCCGGACGAACCACGCCGCGAACCGCCTCGCGAGCGACTCTGCATGGAGACCCGACATGACCGCATTCGACCTTTCCGTCTCGTCCGCGACCCCGGCTCTGCGCCCCGCGACGCCCGACGACGCGCCCCATCTCGCCCGCTTCGTCGTCGCCGCCGGCGAGGGCATGCCGCTCGTCTTCTGGGCGGAGGCGGCCGGCCCCGGCGAGAGCGTGTGGGACGTCGGAACCGCCCGCGCCCGGCGCGATACGGGTGCATTCTCCTGGCGCAACGCGACGATCGCGACGATCGACGGCCGCGTCGTCGGGGGCGCGATCTCCTACCCGCTGCCCGACGTCCCGGAGGGCGACGACACCTCCGATCGCCCCGCCATCGTGCGTCCGCTCCTCGCGCTGGAGGCACGGGCACCCGGTCATGTCTATCTCAACGTGCTCGCGGTCGATCCGGAGGCGCGTGGCCGCGGGGTCGCCCGCGCGCTCCTCGACGCCTTCGAGGCGTCGGCGCGCGTCTGCGGGCGCACGACGGCGATCATCGTCGACGACGCCAACGTCCGCGCCTTCGATCTCTATCGGGGCTTCGGCTACCGCGAGATCGCCCGCGAGGCGATCGTCACGAGCGACCGATGGCGCGCGGCGGGCGAGCATTGGGTGCTGCTGACGAAGGGGTGATCGCGCGCGCCATCACCCCGGCAGCGCGAAGCGGTCGACGTCGCGCAGGAGCGCGACGAAGGCCCGCGCCCCGAAGTCCGCCGCAGCCGCGCCCTTCTCGGGCGTCGCCGCGGCGGCATCGCCCGCGACGCCGGCGGGATGAATGTCCTGCGCCATCCAGCCGAAGCCCGTGGGCTGGATCGCCGAGAGATGCGCGTTCTCGCGTGCCATGCGCACCATGATCGGCTCGAAATCCGCAGCCCGCTCCATGCGCACGAGATCCGGGCGGAAGGCGAGCATCAGCGAGGTCTCGATCTCGCCCCCGTGGATGCCGTGGCGCAGCTCGTGGGCGGAGAACAGCCCCTCCGGATAGCCGAGACGGTGCCAGGCGCTCGTCACGCACAGCATGCCGTGCCGCACCCGCAGCTCCCGCGCGACGATGTCGACGACGGGGACGTTGCCGCCGTGGGAGTTGACGAAGACGAGCTTCCTGCAGCCGGCGCGCAGGACGCTCTCGCCGATCTCGCGCCAGGCGGCGATGGTCGTCTCCGCCGAGAGCGTCAGCGTGCCCGGGAAGGCGAGGTGCTCGTTCGACTTGCCGATCGCCTGGGTGGGGAGCAGCAGCACGTCGAGATCGTCGGGCACGAGCGGGCGCACCCGCGCGAGATAGCCCTCGGCGATGAGCGTGTCGACGCCGGTCGGCAGGTGCGGACCGTGCTGCTCGATCGCCGCCACCGGCAGGACCGCGACGGCGCGGGACATGTCGCGCTCGGCGAAATCGGCGGTGGAGAGGGCGTGCCAGTCGAGGAGCGGCATCAGGCGGCCTCCCCGCCCTCGCCGCGCCCGTCCATCTTCGCCGCGATCACCTCGATCTCCACCTTGAACACTTCCCGCGCGAAGCCCGAGACGATCATCAGCGTCGAGGCCGGTGCGGGCGAGGGCACGAATCGGTCGCGCGCCTCCATGTAGGGCTTCAGGTACGCGCGATCGGACACGAAGGCATCGATGCGCACGATGTCCGCCGGCCCCATGTCCGCGGCCGCCAGCACCGCGGCGATGTTGGAGAAGCACAGGTCCGCCTGCGCGCCCGCGTCCTCCGGCACGTGCTCGTCCTTCGCGATGCCGAGCTGGCCCGAGGCGAAGACGAGCCGCGCCCCCGGCGGCACCTCGACGGCGTGGGCGTAGTTGGCGAAGGGCGGGCGGATCGTGTCGGGGGTGATGCGGCGCATGGGTTCGGCGGTCTCGTGCTCGCGGCGGGGACGCGCATCTTGGACCCGCGCCGCGCGTCCGCCAAGCCCGCCGCGGATCACCAGGGCGTCCAGTTCGAGGGCGTGGCGATCGCGACCTTCGGGGGACGACACCTCCAACTCGGGCCTCTCCGAGCGCGGCTCGATCGGCATCGCGGACGACGAGTGCCGTCGAATTATCTCACAGGGAGCCTCCAAGACATCTCCGGGGGTCGCTCCAGGCGATCCGCGCAGCCCGCTCACGCCTTCGTGCTCTTGCGTCTTCGCAAGAACCTCTCTGCCGTCGAGCATCCGATCCTGCCTTTTTTGCACAGCCGATCTCCACTAGCTTGCAGTCCCGAAGCGCCCGCGGGGCGCGCCCGACACGTCCTTCGGAGAGCCTGACCCATGCTGCGCATTCCCTCCCTCGCCGGCGCCACGCTGGCCGCCGCCCTCCTCGCCGCGCCCGTCGCGCAGGCCGAGACCTACGTGCTCGATCCGAGCCACAGCCAGATCCTGTTCTCGTACGACCACCTCGGCTACTCGACGACCTGGGGCATGTTCTCCGGGTTCGAGGGCACGATCGAGTTCGTGCAGGACGATCCGGCCGCCTCCTCGGTGGAGGTGTCGTTCCCCGTGCGCTCGATGTTCACCGGCTGGGAGGCGCGCTTCGCGCACTTCATGGCCGACGACTTCTTCGGCGCCGACGAGGACGAGATGGTGACCTTCGTCTCCACCGGCATCGAGGTCACGGGCGAGAACACCGCGCTCATCACCGGCGACCTGACGCTCAACGGCATCACGCGACCCGTCGTGCTCGACGCGACGCTCAACCAGGCCGGCATGCACCCCATGGAGAACAAGCCCTGGGCCGGCTTCGACGCCACGACGACGCTGGTCCGCAGCGACTACGAGCTGGGCATGTTCGCTCCCTTCGTCGGCGACGAGGTCGAGGTGCGCATCTCCATCGAGGCCATGCGGGCCGAGTGATCCGTACACCGAGCGATCCGCGTGCGGATCGAGAGGCCGGGCCGCCGCGTGCGGCCCGGCGACGGCGTTCGACGGAGGTCGCCATGCAGGCACGCAACACCACCACCGGCTACGGCGCGGTGTCGAAGGCCCTGCACTGGGCGGTCGCCGCGCTGATCCTCGGCATGATCCCGCTCGGGCTCGTGGCGGTGGAATGGCCCTACGACACGTCCGACGCGCTCGCGACGAAGGCGCTGCTGTTCTCGATCCACAAGACGCTCGGCGTGGCGGTGTTCTTCCTCGCGCTCGTGCGAATCGGCTGGATGCTGACCCAGCCGCGTCCGGCCCCGCTCCATCCCGAGCGGCGTCTCGAGACCGCCCTCGCCGAGGGCGTGCACTGGCTCCTCTACGTCTCCCTCGTCGCCGTGCCGCTCTCGGGCTGGGTGCAGCACGCGGCCGCCGCCGGCTTCGCCCCGATCTGGTGGCCGCTCGGACAGACGCTGCCCCTCGTGCCGCAAACCCCGGACGTCGCCGCGGCCGCGGGCGCGGTGCACGCGACCTTCACCAAGCTCTTGATGGCGGCGCTCGCGCTGCACGTGGCGGGCGCGCTGAAGCACCATCTCGTCGACCGCGACGGGACGCTCGCGCGCATGCTGCCCGGCCGCCCCGCGCACGCCTCGACCGCGCCGCTGCCGGCGCGGCGCCACGCCCTCGCCCCGGCGCTCGGCGCGCTGCTGGTCTACGGCCTCGTCGGCGGCGCCGTCGTGACGCTGGCGCGGAGCGGCGGCGAGAGCGGCGCGCGCCCCGGCGTCGCGCTCCCGGCGGCGACCGCCGCCGCCACCCCGTCCGCCTGGATCGTCGAGACCGGCGAGCTGACCTTCACCGTGCGCCAGATGGGCTCGCCGATCACCGGCGGCTTCGGGCGGTTCGACGCCGACATCGCCTTCGAGGAGACGCGCGACGCCGCGGGGCACCACGGCTCCGTCACGGTCGCGATCCCGATCGAATCGATGACGCTGGGCTCGGTCACGCAGCAGGCGCGCGGACCCGAGTTCTTCGATGCCGAGGCGCACCCCGCCGCGCGCTTCGCCGCCGACATCGTGGCGGCGGAGGGGGGCGGCTACCGCGCCGAGGGCACGCTCGCACTCGCCGGTGCGGAGGTGCCGGTCACGCTGCCCTTCACGCTCGACATCGTCGACGGCGTCGCGACGGCCTCCGGCACCGTCACCGTGGACCGCCGCGACTTCGGCATGGGCGAGAGCTACCCGGACGAGGCCACGGTCGGCTTCGCGGTGGAGATCGCGGTCTCCCTCACGGCGCGCCGCGGCGGGGCGGGCGAGGGCGGCGGCGCCTGACCGGCGTCACGCGCTCGCCATCTGCGAGCGCTGCGCCCAGCCGGTCATGCGCTTCTCGACGATCGCGGTCGCCGCGTACATGATCACGCCGAGCACCGCGAGCGCGATCAGCGCCGCGAACAGGAGCGGCACGTTGAAGTCCGCCGAGGCGCGGGCCATCAGGTTGCCCACGCCGAAGTTCGAGGCGTTGTACTCGGCGATCACCGAGCCGACGAAGGCCAGCGTGATCGCCACCTTCAGCGAGCCGAAGAAGTAGGGCATCGCGCGGGGGATGCCGACCTTGACGATGATGTCGCGTTTCGAGGCGCCGAGCGCGCGCAGCACGTCCTCGGTCTCCGGCTCGATCGTGGCGAGCCCCGTCGCGACGTTCACGACGATGGGGAAGAACGAGATCAGGAAGGCGGTGAGCACCGGCGGCAGCCAGCCCACGCCGAACCAGATCACCAGGATCGGCACCACCGCGACCTTGGGGATGGCGTTGAAGCCGACCAGGAGCGGGTAGGATCCCGCGTGCACCAGGCGGGAGGCGCCCAGCGCCATGCCGAGCAGGAGCCCGAACACGACGGCGAGGACGAAGCCCGCGAGCGTCATCCAAGCCGTGTGGAAGGAGTGCACCGAGAGCGGACCGCGGAACTGCCAGATCGCCTCCGCGATCACGCTGGGCGCCGGCAGGACGAAGGTCGACATCCCGGTGACGCGCACCAGGATCTCCCAGAGCGCGAAGAAGCCCACCGTGAAGATCCACGGGGCGGCGGCGAGCATCGCGCGGCGGCGGCGCTTGACGTGCATCACGACGGGCCTCCCCTGGCCCTCAGGCCGCTTGCCGCGCGTCGGCGATGTGGCCGCGCAGCTCGTGGACGATGTCGGTGAAGGCGGCGGTGTACATGATCTCTAGGTCCCGCGGCCGCGGCAGGTCGACCCGCCGCTCGGCGATGATCCGCCCGGGCCGCGCCGACATGCAGAACACGCGATCGGCCAGGAACACCGCCTCGCGCAGGTCGTGGGTGACGAGGATCACGGTGAAGCCCTGCTCCGCGTGGAGATCGCGGATGATGCACCACAGCTCCTCGCGGGTGAAGGCGTCGAGCGCGCCGAAGGGCTCGTCGAGCATCAGGAGCTTGGGCTCGTGGATCAGCGCCCGGCACAGCGAGGCGCGCTGCTGCATCCCGCCGGAGAGCTGCCAGGGGAACTTGGATCCCTGGCCCGCGAGCCCGACCTCGGCCAGCAGATGCTCGGCACGGGCGACGTATTCCGCCTTGTGGCGGCGCAGCCGTGCCCGATGCGGCTGGACGATCTCGAGCGGCAGCAGGAGGTTGTCGAGGGTGGTGCGCCAGGGCAGCATCACCGGGTTCTGGAACGCCATGCCGGCGAGCTTGACCGGCTTCGTCACCTCCTCGCCGGCGACGATGACCGTGCCCTTCGCGGGAAACTGCAGGCCGGTAGCGAGCTTCATCACCGTCGACTTGCCGCATCCCGAGGGACCGACGATGGCGGCGAACTCGCCCTCGCGCACCTTCAGCGTCATGTGCTCGACCGCCGGCGCCCCGTCCTCGGCGCCGGAATAGACGTGGGTGACGTCGTGGATGTCGACGAAGGCCTGCACGCGTCTCTCCGGATGCGTCGGCCCCGGCGCATGGCCGGGGCCGTCCTCGTTCGGGGCGATTGCGTCTCGCGCCCCGCTCACTGGAGCATGCGCTCCTCCTTCGGCGGCAGGAACTCGGCCGTGAACACGTCGTCGAGCGCCGGACGGTTCTGGAAGTCGAAGGTCAGGTCGATCTGCTCGAGCGCCCGCTCGTAGCGATCGGGATCGATGTCGCCGAAGCCGTTCTGCGCGACCTCGTCGGTGAGGATGTTGTTCTCGATCGTCATGCGCCAGCGGTCGGCCTCGACCTCCTGGCGGGCGACGTCGTTGTACTTCACCACGAAGCCGGCCCCCTCGTTGGGGCTCGCGATCGTGGCCTCGAGCCCGCGGATGAAGGCGCGCAGGAAGCCCGCCACGGCGTCGGGGTTCTGCTCCATGAACTCGGGCTTGGCCATGATCACGTTGCCGTAGAGCTCCACCCCGTAGTCGCCCATGTTGAGGACGACGATGTCGTCCATCGGCACGCCGCGGGCGGCGAGGTTGATGGCCGAGGACATGGCGAAGCCGAACACCGCGTCGACCTCGCCCTGCGCGAGCATCGGCTCGCGCACGGGGAAGCCGACGTTCTCGAACGTCATCTCCCACTCGGCCTCGTCGATGTCGTTGACGTCCTTGAAGATCGGCCACTGCGCATAGGCGGCGTCGGCGGCGGGGGCGCCGAAGGTCTTGCCGCGCAGGCTCTCCAGGTCCTCGGTGATGCCGCGCGAGGCGCGCCCGACGATGGCGAAGGCGGGCTTGTTGTAGACCATGGCGACCGCCTTCACCGGCACGGAGGCGGGGTCCGAGCGGTAGCGGATCAGCGAGTTGAAGTCGCCGAAGGCCATGTCGTAGGGGCCGGACGCCACGCGGTTGATCGATTCGACCGAGCCGTTGCCCGCGTCGATCGTGACGTCGAGCCCCTCCTCCTCGAAATACCCCTTCTCCAGCGCCGCGAGGAAGGGCGCGGACGGCCCCTCGAAGCGCCAGTCGAGCGAGAAGCGCAGCGGCGTGAGGTCCTGCGCCACGGCCGGGGCCGCGGCGAGGCCGCAGAGCGCGACGCCCCCGGCGAAGGCGGCGATCAGGCTGCGGCGGGTGAGGCTGGCGGGGCGGGAAGACATGCGGCGGCGCTCCTGCATACGGGTACGGGTGATCTCTCGTGGGGCGACCCTGGCAAGGGCCGTGCCGGACCGGGCGGGCGGAACCGGGCGCGGCCATGCAAGCACATGGCTCCGCAGCGTCAAGCGAAATGCCTCATCGTTGGGCATGATCGACGTCGCAGGGCGCACACGGGGGAGGCAGGGTGGGGCCGCTTCCCCCGCTTCGGAGGGCGCGCTACACTGAAACCCTACGGAGATACGGCATGGCCGAGCCCGCCCCACGCGACTGGACGATCGACGAGTTCCTCGCCTGGCAGGAGCATCAGCCGGAGCGCTGGGAGCTCGTGGACGGCCAGCCGCGCGCGATGGCGGGCGCGAGCAATGTTCACGACGACATCGTCGTGAACATCCTCACGGAGCTGCGGCGCCTGACGAGGGGAGGTCCCTGCCGGCCCTTCACCGGCGACGGCGCCGTCGAGACGCGTCCCGGCCGCCTGCGGCGCCCGGATGTCGGCCTCGACTGCGGGCGCCGCGATCCGCAGGCTCGGATCGCCGCCCGGCCCCGTCTCGTGGTCGAGGTCCTCTCGCCGTCGACGCGCGACTTCGACGCCTTCGAGAAGCTCGAGGAATACAAGCGTGTCGCCAGCATCGAGGCGATCCTCCTCGTCGAGCCCAACCGCCCGCTCGTTCTCGCCTGGACGCGCGAGGGCGACGATGCCTGGAGCCGGACGACGGTGGAGGGACCGGAGGCCCGGCTCGACCTGCCGGCCCTCGACCTCTCCCTGCCCCTCGCCGCGATCTACGCCGACGTCGCCTTCCCGAAGGAACCGCCGCGGGTGGTCGGCGGGACATGACGCGCGCTCAAACCGGCAGCGCCCCGTCCGTCTTCACCTCCTCCATCACCGCGTAGGTGCGCGTCTCGCGCACGCCCGGCAGCGCGAGGAGGACGTCGCCGAGGAAGCGGCGGTAGGCGGCCATGTCGGAGATGCGGGTCTTGACCAGGTAGTCGAAGCCGCCCGCCACCATGTGGCACTCGAGCACCTCGGGCGCGCGCCGCACCGCGTCGGCGAAGCGCTCGAACACGTCGGGCGTGGTCTTGTCCAGCGAGACCTCGACGAAGACCAGCAGGCCGAGCCCGACGCGGTGCGGGTCGAGCAGGGCGGAGAAGCCGAGGATCACGCCGTCCTTCTGCAGGCGGCGCAGGCGTTCGCCCGTCGCGGTGGGCGAGAGGCCGATGCGCTCGGCGAGCTCGACGGCGGAGATGCGCCCGTCCTCCTGGAGCACGCCGAGAATGCGCCGGTCGACCCGATCCAGCTCCGTGATCTTCACTGCCAACCCCCCGAGTTCCTCGCGCTTTCGACGGCACGGATCACGATACTCCAGTGGAAGCGCGGCGCAAGTCGCGCTATGCTGGGATATCGCCCGATGCCCCTTCGGCCATCGCCGGGAGCCCCGCCATGGACGCCCTCTCCCCCGCCTTCCCGCCCTTCTCGGCCCCCTATGCCGAGGACGACGTCGCCCTCGCGAAGCGCCTGTTCTCGCAGGTCCGCGCCACGCCGGCGACGGAGGGCGCGGCGGACGCGCTCGCCCGCGACCTGATCGGCGCGATCCGCGCGCAGGAGCGGGGCTTCGGCGGCGTCGAGGATCTCCTGCGCGAGTACGCCCTGTCCACCCGCGAGGGGCTCGCGCTGATGGTGCTGGCGGAGGCGCTCCTGCGCGTGCCCGACGGGGCCACCGCCGATCGCCTGATCGAGGACAAGCTCGGGCAAGGGGACTTCGCGCATCACGAGGCGAAATCCGGCGCGTTCCTCGTCTCGGCCTCGGCCTGGGCGCTCGGCGTCACCGCGCGCGTCATCCGCCCGGGCGAGACGCCGGAGGGCATCCTCGGGCAGATGACGAAGCGGCTGGGGCTCCCCACCGTGCGCACGGCGACGCGCCAGGCGATGCGCGTGCTCGGCTCGCACTTCGTGCTCGGCCAGACCATCGAGGAGGCGCTCTCGCGCGCCCGCACCGGCAAGGGCCGGGTCTACCGCTATTCCTTCGACATGCTGGGCGAGGGCGCGCGCACGGCGCTCGACGCCGAGCGCTACTTCGAGAGCTACGCGGAGGCCATCGACGCCATCGGCCGCGGCGCCGGCGACGAGCGCCTGCCCGATCGCCCCGGCATCTCGGTGAAGCTGTCGGCGCTGCATCCGCGCTACGAGGCGCTCTCGCGCGAGCGGGTGCTGGCCGAGCTGACGCCCCGCGTCGTCGCGCTCGCCCGCAAGGCCAAGGCCTGGGACCTCAATTTCACCGTCGACGCCGAGGAGGCGGACCGGCTCGAGCTCTCGCTCGAGGTGATCGCCGCCGTCGCCGCCGACCCCTCGCTCGCCGGCTGGGACGGCTTCGGCCTCGCGGTTCAGGCCTACCAGAAGCGCGCGCCCGCGGTGATCGACTGGGTCGCGGCGCTGGCCGAGCGGCTCGGCCGGCGCTTCATGGTGCGCCTCGTCAAGGGCGCCTACTGGGACACCGAGGTGAAGCGCGCCCAGGAGCGCGGGCTGCCGGACTACCCGGTCTTCACCCGCAAGGCGATGACGGACCTCTCCTTCCTCGCCTGCGCCGAGCGGCTGCTCGCCGCGCGCCCGCGGCTCTTCCCCCAGTTCGCCACCCACAACGCGCTCACCGTCGCCGAGATCGTGGCGCGGGCGGGGGACGGCGTCGGCTACGAGTTCCAGCGCCTGCACGGCATGGGCGAGGCGCTCTACGGGCGCCTGCGCGCGCGCCATCCGGGACTCGGCTGCCGGGTCTACGCCCCCGTCGGCGGGCATCGCGACCTCCTCGCCTACCTCGTGCGGCGGCTGCTCGAAAACGGGGCGAACTCCTCCTTCGTCTCGATCGCCGCCGATCCGAACGTGCCGGTCGAGCGCCTGCTCGAGCGTCCGCAGGCGATCATCGGCACGCCGGAGCGCGCGCGCCATTCGAGGCTGCCGTTGCCGCGCGACCTCTTCGGTGCGGCGCGTGCGAACGCGCAGGGCGTCGAACTCGGCGACCGTGCGGCGCTCGCCGCCTTCGCCGCCGAGATCGAGGCGGGCCGCGCCGGCGCGGCGCTGGCACGGCCGGTGATCGGCGGGCGAGCGCGCGACGGCGCGGCGCGAGACTTGGCGGCGCGCGACGTCACGAGCCCGATCGACGGGCGCACCGTCGCCGGACGCGTCGTCGAGGCCTCCCTCGCGGATGTCGACGCCGCCATGGCCGCGGCGCTTGCGGCGCATCCCGACTGGGCGGTCACCCCCGCCACCCCGCGCGCGGGCGCGCTGCGGCGCATGGCCGACCTGATGGAGCGCGATCGCGGGCGGCTCGTCCACCTCATGCAGGTCGAGGCGGGCAAGACCGTCGACGACGCGCTGGCGGAGATCCGCGAGGCGGTCGACTTCTGCCGCTACTACGCCGCGGAGGCCGAGCGCGTCTTCGGCGCGCCGATCGACTTCCCCGGTCCCACCGGCGAGACGAACCGCATGACCCTGCGGGGGCGTGGCGTCTTCGTGGCGATCTCGCCCTGGAACTTCCCGCTCGCGATCTTCGTCGGCCAGGTCGCCGCGGCGCTCGTCGCGGGCAACACCGTCGTCGCCAAGCCCGCCGAGCAGACGCCGCTCGTCGCGGCGCACGCGACGGCGCTCTTCCACGAGGCGGGCGTCCCCGCGGGCGCGCTCGCCTTCGTGCCGGGCGACGGCGCGATCGGCGCACGGCTGGTGGCCGACGCGCGCGTCGCCGGCGTCGTCTTCACCGGCTCGACGGAGGTGGCGCGGATCATCAACCGCACGCTGGCCGGCAAGGACGGACCGATCGTGCCGCTCGTCGCCGAGACCGGCGGCATCAACGCCATGATCGTCGACGCCACCGCGCTCCCGGAGCAGGTCGCCGACGACGTGGTCATGTCCGCCTTCCGCTCCGCCGGCCAGCGCTGCTCGGCGCTGCGGCTGCTGTGCGTGCAGACGGACGTCGCCGACAAGATGATCGAAATGATCGCCGGCGCCGCCCGCGAGCTGAAGGTCGGCGACCCGCGCGACCTCTCGGTCCAGGTCGGCCCCGTCATCGACGCCGAGGCGAAGGCGAAGCTCGACCGGCACATCGAGGCCACCAAGGCGCGGGCGCGCCGCACGCATCTCGCCATGGAGGCGCCTTCCGAAGGCACCTACGTGGCGCCCCACCTCTTCGAGCTGGCGCGCCCCGAGGACCTCGGCGAGGAGATCTTCGGCCCCGTGCTCCACGTCGTGCGCTACCGCGCCCAGGACCTCGACACGCTCCTCGACGCCATCGACGCCAAGGGCTACGGCCTGACGCTCGGCGTGCACTCGCGCATCGAGGCGACGATCGAGCGGGTGGTGCGCCGCATGACGACCGGCAACGTCTACGTCAACCGCAACATGATCGGCGCGGTGGTGGGCGTGCAGCCCTTCGGCGGCCATGGCCTCTCCGGAACCGGCCCCAAGGCCGGCGGCCCGCACTACCTCCAGCGTTTCGGCACCGAGCAGGTGGTGACGGTCAACACGGCCGCCGCGGGGGGGAATGCGGCGTTGATCGCGATGGAGGAGTGACGGACGTCCGCGAAGGCCGCCGCGGGTCTCCCCTCTCCCTCGTGGAGAGGGGCCGGGGGTGTGGGGCGTGCAGAACTGCGACCGGCGCGGACGCCGGGCTCCGGCGACGCCCGCCGGCATCGACGCCGCGCCCCATCCTGCACGCCCCACATCCGCCACCCCCTGTCCATCGGCGAGAGGGGAGCTCCCCATCGCGAGTCGGTGCGAACCGGCTTTGCCGCTCGCGTCCGACGCGCTAAACCTCGCCTCCCCACGAGGAGACCCGAGGTCGATGCTCGACGAGGCCCGCGACTACGACAGCCTGAGGCGCGCGTTCCGCTGGGGCGTGCCGGAGCGCTACAACATCGGCGTCGACGTGTGCGACCGCTGGGCCGCCGTCACGCCGGACCGGATCGCGATCGTCGAGGTGGACGGCGCGGGGGCGGTCGTGCCGTGGAGCTACGGGCGTCTGCGGGAGGCCTCGAACCGGCTCGCCAACGCCCTCGTCGCCGGCGGCATCGGCCCCGGCGACCGGGTCGCGATCCTGCTGCCGCAATCCGCCGCCGTCGCCGTCGCCCACGTCGCGCTCTACAAGATCGGCGCGATCGCCCTGCCGCTCGCGCTCCTGTTCGGCGTCGACGCGCTCGGCTACCGCCTCGCGGACGCCGGCGCCAAGGGCCTGATCGCCACCGGCGCGGGGCTCGACAAGATCGCGGGCCTCGACCTGCCGGACCTCGCCTGCGTACTCTGCGTCGACGGTGCGATCTCCGGCCCCGGGCGAGAGGCGGCCTCCTTCCACGCCGCGCTCGAGGCCGCGAGCCCCGACTTCACTGCGCGCGACACCGCCGCCGACGATCCGGCGATGATGATCTACACGTCCGGCACGACGGGCCAGCCCAAGGGCGCGCTGCATGCGCACCGGGTCCTGCTCGGCCACCTGCCGGGCGTGCGGATGCATCACGAATTCCTGCCGCAGGCGGGGGATCGCCTGTGGACGCCGGCGGACTGGGCCTGGGCCGGCGGGCTCCTCAACGTGCTGCTCCCGGGCCTGCACTTCGGCGTGCCGGTGGTCGCGCGCAAGTTCGAGAAGTTCGAGCCCGACGCCGCGTGGCGGCTGCTGGTCGAGCAGGAGATCGCCAACGCCTTCATCCCGCCGACCGCTCTGCGCATGCTGCGCGCCGCCGGAAAGCCTCCCACGGGCCTCGCGCTGCGCACCGTCGGCTCCGGCGGCGAGGCCTTGGGCGCGGAGACCTTCGCCTGGGGCCGCGAGGTGCTGGGGCTGACGATCAACGAGTTCTACGGCCAGACGGAGTGCAATCTCGTGCTCTCGTCCTGCGCCGCGATCGGCGTCGCCCGTGCCGGCGCCATCGGCAAGCCGGTGCCGGGCCACGTCGTCGCCGTCATCCGGGAGGACGGCACGGTCTGCGACCCGGAGGAGCCCGGGCAGATCGCAGTGCGCCGCCCCGACCCTGTGATGTTCCTCGGCTACTGGAAGCGCGAGGCGGCGACCCGCGCGAAGTTCGTCGGCGACTGGATGACGACCGGCGACCAGGGCGTCGCCGACGCCGACGGCTACGTGCGCTTCGTCGGGCGCGACGACGATCTCATCACCTCGGCGGGCTACCGCATCGGTCCCGCCGAGATCGAGGATTGCCTGCTTCGCCATCCCGCGGTGTCGCTCGCCGCCGTCGTCGGCAAGCCCGACCCCGTGCGCACGCAGATCGTCAAGGCCTTCGTGGTGGCGCGCGAGGGCGTGGTGCCGTCGGACGCGCTCGTCGAGGACATCCGCGCCTTCGTGCGCACCCGGCTCTCGGCGCACGAGTACCCGCGCGAGATCGTCTTCCGCGACAGCCTGCCGCTGACCACGACCGGCAAGGTCATCCGCCGGCTCCTGCGCGACGAGGCCTGACGGCCGACGCCGACCGTTCCGCCCCCACCGCCAGCCACGCGCAAGCTCGAAAGCGTCTCATCCTCGGCAAGGACCCTCATCTTGCCTCACGGAGACGCGGACATGAGCCTCTACGGAGTGATGCGCACGGGCGTGTCGGGCATGGCGGCGCAGTCGTCGAAGCTCGCGACCGTCGCCGACAACATCGCCAACGCCAACACCAACGGCTACAAGCGCGCGAAGACCGAGTTCTCCTCGCTGATCCTCGGCAACTCCTCGGGCCAGTACAATTCCGGCGGCGTCACGCCCCACGTGCGCCACGCGATCAGCCAGCAGGGGGCGCAGGTCTTCACCACGTCCTCCACGGACCTCGCGATCAACGGCCGCGGCTTCTTCGTCGTCTCCGACGGCAACGGCACGCCCTACCTCACGCGCGCCGGCTCCTTCGTTCCCAACGGCGCGGGCGAACTCGTCAACGCGGCGGGGTTCAAGCTGATGGGCCAGCGCATCGACGGCGCCACGCCCGCGATCGTGGTCAACGACCTCCAGGGCCTCCAGGCCGTCAACATCGGCCAGACGGCGCTCGAGGCCACCGCCTCGACCGCGGGCACCTTCGCCGCGAACCTCGATTCCAACGCCGACGCGATCGCCGCCCCGGCGACGCTGCCCTCGGGCAACGCCGCGACCGCGGCCTACGAGGCGACTTCGTCGCTCGTCGCGTACGACAACCTCGGCAACGCCGTCGTGCTCGACGTCTACTTCGCCAAGACGGGGCCGAACACGTGGGAAGCCACGGTGTTCAACCGTGCCGACGCCCCCGCCGGTGGCGGCTTTCCCTACGGCGCCGGCCCGCTCGACACGGTCGCGCTGACCTTCGACCCGGCGAACGGCCGGGTCACCGGCGCGCCGGCCCTGAACATCGCCATTCCCGGCGGCCAGCCGCTCGCCCTCGACCTCTCGCAGATGACCCAGGTCGGCGCCGACTACACGGTGATGCGGGCCTCGGTGAACGGTAACGCGCCCTCCGCCATCCGCGACGTCGAGATCTCCGACGACGGCATCGTCTACGCCGTGTTCGAGAACGGCGAGCGCCGGGCCACCTGGCAATTGCCGCTCGCGGACGTGACGAGCCCGGACAACCTGATCCCGCAGGCCGGCAACGTCTACTCGCTGGGTCTCGAATCCGGCGACGTGAAGCTCGGCGCGGCGGGTCAGGGCGGGCTCGGCGGCATCGTCTCGGGGGCGCTCGAGCAGTCCAACGTCGACCTCGCCGCCGAGCTGACCTCGATGATCGAGAGCCAGCGCAGCTACACCGCCAACTCCAAGGTCTTCCAGACCGGCTCCGAGCTGCTCGACGTGCTCGTCAACCTGAAGCGCTGATCGCGCCGGCGCCGTCGTCGCCGACGGCGTCCTCTCGCACCGAGGCCCCCCGATGTCCCTCTCGCTCGCGCTCAACTCCGCCCAGACCGCGCTCTCCGTCACCTCGCAGCAGACGGCGATCACGGCGCGCAACATCACCGGGGCGAACGATCCGTTCTACTCGCGCAAGACCGCGAACGTGGCGACGACCGGGCTCGGCTCGACCTACGTGGCCTCGATCGGCCGCGCGCAGGACCAGGCGCTCTACGCCCGCATGCTCGAGGCCCGCTCGGACGCGGCGGCACGCACCGCCCACCTGGAGGGGCTCGGGCGCCTCGCCCTGACGGTCGGCGACCCGCAGGACGACTTCTCCGTCGCCGGCGCGCTCGGCGCCTTCCAGAACGCGCTGCAGATGCACGCCGACGGGCCGAGCGATCCGATCCTCGCCGGCGCCGTGCTCGGCCGCGCGCAGGACCTGGCCGAGCGGCTCAACCTCGCGACCCGGACCGTCCAGGGCGCCCGCGCCACGGCGGACGCCGAGATGGCGACCTCGGTCGGCACGATCAACGACCTGCTCGCGCGCTTCGAAACCGTCAACCGCGCCGTCGTCGCCGGCACGGCGGCGGGGAGCGACGTGACCGACCACCTCGACACCCGCGCGCGGATCCTCACGGAGCTGTCGCAGGAGATCGGCGTCACGACGATCACGCGCGGCGACAACGACATGGTGATCTACACCGATTCCGGCGTCACCCTCTTCGAGAAGACGGCGCGGGCGGTCACCTTCGAGCGCACCTTCGCCTACGATGCGGGGATCGACGGGGCGGCGGTGTTCGCGGACGGGGTTCCGATCACCGGGCCGAACGCCACGATGGCGATCGAGTCCGGCGCGCTCTTCGGACACGCGACGCTCCGCGACGAGACGAGCGGCGTCTACCAGAAGCAGCTCGACGAGATCGCCCGCGGGCTGATCCTCGCCACCGCCGAGACCGACCGGCTCAACGATCCGCCGGTGCTCGCGCCGCTCGCCGGGCTGTTCACCTGGGACGGCGGCCCCGCGCTGCCACCGGGGACGGCGGCGATCGACAACCTCTCGGCGCGCATCCGCGTCAATCCGGGCGTCGACCCGGCGCAGGGCGGCGACCTGACGGCGATCCGCGACGGCGGCATCAACGGTGCGGCCTACGACTACAATCCCGCCGACGCCGCGTCGTATTCCGGCCGGCTCCAGGGGCTCCTCGGGACGCTCGGCGCACAGCAGCCCTTCGACGCGACCGCCGGGGTCGACCCCGACACGACGCTCGCGCGCTTCGCGGCGGGCTCGGTGGGCTGGCTCGAGGCCGCCCGCAAGCAGGCCGACGCCGAGGCGGCCTATCAGGTCACCTTCCTGGAACGCACCCAGGAGGCGCTCTCCAACGCGACCGGCGTCAATCTCGACGAGGAACTCGCCCTGATGCTCGAGCTCGAGCGCAGCTACGGCGCCTCGGCGCGGATCATCGCCGCGGTCGACGCGATGCTCGATTCGCTCCTGCAAGCCGTGAGGTGAGATCCGATGAAGACCTCCTTCGTCTCCACGCTGGGCGTCTCGAACGCCACCCGCCTCTCGCTGGTGAAGAGCCAGTCCGAGCTCGCCCGCGCGTCGCACGAGCTCTCCTCGGGCCGCCACGCCGACGTCGGGCTCAAGCTCGGCGCGCGCACCGGGCAATCGGTCGAGCTGCGCCAGGAGCTCGCGCGCATCGAGACCATCCTCGACACGAACGGGCTCGTCTCGGCGCGGCTCGACACGATGCAGGCGGCGCTCTCCAACGTGCAGGGCACGGCGGAGGACTTCCTCGGCGTCCTCATCGCGGTGCGCGAGAACGCCCAGGCCGCGGAGGTGGTGGCGCCGCAGGCGGAGCTCAACCTCAAGGGGCTCGTCGGCACGCTCAACGCCAACCTCAACGGCCAGTATCTCTTCGCCGGCATCGACACCGACACGCCGCCGCTCGCCGACTACGCCGGGCCGCCGGCCTCGCCGGCGAAGCTCGCGGTGGACGCGGCCTTCCTCGGCTTCTTCGGCTTCGACCAGGACGATCCCGCGGTCGCCGGCATCACCCAGGCGCAGATGGCGACCTTCGTCGACACCCAGCTCGCGCCGCTCTTCGCCGATCCGCAATGGGGCACGATCTGGTCGAGCGCGTCCGACGAG
Organism: Salinarimonas chemoclinalis; assembly: GCF_041514305.1. Classification (NCBI taxonomy): domain Bacteria; kingdom Pseudomonadati; phylum Pseudomonadota; class Alphaproteobacteria; order Hyphomicrobiales; family Salinarimonadaceae; genus Salinarimonas; species Salinarimonas chemoclinalis. Next base: position 82,096 of record NZ_JBGMWH010000005.1, on the reverse strand, counting down.
AACCTGTCGAGCCGCATCTCCGGCAACGAGGTCATCGCCACCTCGGCCAACGCCAACGAGCAGCCGTTCCGCGACCTCGCCATGGCCTATACGATGCTCGTCGGGCTCGGCGGCGACGGGCTCGCCCAGCCCGCCTACCGCGAGCTGGTCGAACGCGCGATCGGGCTCGTCGGCGGCGCGATGCAGGACGTCACCACCGTCCAGGCGCGCCTGGGCGTCGCCCAGAATCGCGTCGCGGACGCCACCGAGCGCATGGGCATCCAGCGCGACATCCTCACACGGCAGGTGACGGGCCTCGAGAACGTCGATCCCTTCGAGGCAGCGACGCGGGTCAACGCGCTGATGTCCCAGGTCGAGGTCTCCTACTCGCTCACTGCGCGCATCCGCCAGATGAGCCTGCTCAACTACCTCTGACGCCCAACCGAAAGAGGCGACGATGTACCAGTTCTCCTATGCAGAGATCGTCGAGGACACGTTCTCGGACACGCGCGCGCGCGAGCGCGAGGCCGTGGAGCAGGCGATCGGCCTGCTGCGCCGGGCGCAGGCGGCGGGTGCCGCCTCGCGCGAGACCGTCGAGGCGCTGCACTTCACGCGCCAGCTCTGGGCGATCCTGATCGAGGACCTCGCCAGCGCCGAGAACGACCTGCCGCAGAAGCTGCGCGCGGACCTGATCTCCATCGGCCTGTGGGTCATGCGCGAGGCCGAGGCGATCCGCATGGGCCAGACGGAGGACTTCACCGCCATCATCGAGATCAACCAGACGATCGCGGAGGGCCTGCGATGAGCCGCACCATGCGCCTGTCCCTGCGCGCCGGCGAGCGCGTGTGGATCAACGGGGCCGTCGTGCGCGCCGAGCGCAAGACCACGCTCGAGATCCTCAACGACGCCACCTTCCTGCTCGAGAGCCACGTGCTCCAGCCCGACGAGACGACGACGCCGCTGCGCCAGCTCTACTTCGCGGTGCAGACGACGTTCATCGACCCCAAGGCCGCGGGCGAGGCGCAGGCGCTGTTCGAGCGCTGGCTCGCCGCGGCGCTGCGCACCTTCGCGAGCCCGGAGATCCTCCAGGGCCTCCTCGCGGTGCGCGACCAGATGGCGGCCGGCCGCCGGCTCGACGCCATGAAGACCCTGCGCGCGCTCTTCCCCGCCGAGGATGCGATCCTCGCCCTGCCTGCGGCGCGCCGCAGCGCCGCCTGACCCGCCACGACACCGGAGCCCGAGAGATGGACGTCGCCTCCGCCACCGCCGCGCAGCCCGGCGCCCCCGCCGAGGGCGCGGCCCGCGCCACCAGCGCCGGCAGCATGGACTACGACAGCTTCCTGCGCCTGCTCATCGCGCAGATGAAGAACCAGGACCCCCTGAACCCCATGGATCCCTCCGAGCAGGTGGCCCAGCTCGCGACCTTCTCCATGGTCGAGCAGGCGATCATGACGAACAAGAAGCTCGACGGCCTGCTCTCCGCCACCTCGCTCGCCCAGGCGAGCGACCTGATCGGCCGCACCGCGACCTCCGCGGACGGGTCTGTCTCCGGCGAGATCACCGGCGTGCGCCTCACCGACCAGGGGCCGCTCGCCACGCTCTCGGGCGGCGAGACGCTGCTCGTCGGCCCCGGCGTGAGGCTCGCCTGATGAACGCGGTCGACGCGCTCGACCTCGTCCAGGCGGCGATCTGGACCGTCATCGTCGCCTCCGGCCCGGCGGTCGCCGTGGCGATGGGGGTCGGCGTCGTCATCGCGCTCGGCCAGGCGCTGACCCAGATCCAGGAGATGACGCTGACCTTCATCCCCAAGATCGTCGCCATCCTCCTGATGATCCTCGTCACCGCCCCCTTCATGGGCGCCCAGCTCTTCACCTTCACCGAGAGCGTCTACGGCAGGATCGAGACGGGGTTCTGACGCGGCGCACGCGACGCGACGCGTGAACCGACGTGCCCCTGCGGGGAAGGACGTCAATCCGCGATCTTCTCCACCGACACCGCGTGCAGCGGCGCGCCGGTCCTCGCGAAGGCGTCGATGTTGGCGAGCGTCGTCTCGGCGATGTTGCCGAGCGCTTCCTTGGTGAAGAAGGCCTGGTGGCCGGTGATCAGCACGTTGGGGAAGGTGAGGAGCCGGGCGAAGACGTCGTCGCCGAGGATGGTGTTCGACAGGTCCTCGAAGAACAGGTCGCCCTCCTCCTCGTAGACGTCGAGCGCGAGGTTGCCGATGCGGCCGGACTTCAGCCCCGCCAGCACGGCGGGCGTGTCGATCACCGCGCCGCGGCTCGTGTTGACGATCATCACGCCGCGCTTCATCCGCGCGATCGCGTCGGCATCGATCATGTGGCGGGTCTGCGGGGTGAGCGGGCAGTGCAGCGAGACGATGTCGGCGCGTGCGAACAGATCGTCGCGCGACACGTAGGCGATGCCGCGGGCGACACAGTCCGGGTTCTCGGCGACGTCGTGGGCGATCACCGTGCAGCCGAAGCCCTGGAACAGCCCCGCGGCGATGGCGCCGATCTGGCCGGTGCCGACGATCCCCACGGTCTTGCCCTGGAGATCGAAGCCGAGCAGGCCTTCCAGCGCGAAGTTGCCCTCGCGCACGCGGTTGTAGGCGCGGTGGATCTTGCGGTTCAAGGCGAGCACGAGGGCGAGCGTGTGCTCGGCCACCGCGTGCGGCGAGTAGGCCGGCACGCGCGCCACCGCGATGCCGAGGCGCCGTGCCGCCTGGAGGTCGACGTTGTTGAAGCCCGCGCAGCGCAGCGCGACGAGCCGCACGCCGAGCTCCGCGAGCCGCTCGAGGGCGGCGGCGTCGCAATGGTCGTTGACGAAGACGCACACGGCCGTCGCCGAATCGGCGAGCACCGCGCTGTCCGCGGTGAGCGTCGCCTCGACGAAGACGAGCTCGTGGCCCAGGGGGCGCGCGGCCTGGTGCAGGAAGGCGCGGTCGTAGGGCTTGGCGCTGAAGACGACGACTTTCATCCGGTCCGGTTCCTCGCTCGCTGTGGTCGATCTCGCGGTCTCGCGTCCCGTCACGCGCCGATCTCCGCGCGCAGGCGCGCGACGTCGGCGCGCTTGCACAATTCCGTCCCGGGCGTCAGCACCGCGGCGGTGCCCGCCGCCATGCCGAGCACGAAGGCCTCGCGCGGGGAGAGGCCGGTCGCGAGGCCGAAGGTCATGCCGGCGACGAAGGAATCCCCCGCTCCCACCGCGGAGCGCACCTCCACCCGGGGAACTTCCTCGCGCACGACGCCCTCGCGCGAGGCCAGGATCGCGCCCTCGTGGCCGAGGGTCACCGCGACGAGATCGACCTTGCCGGCGGCGACGAACTCCATCGCCGCCGCGCCGATCGCCTCGGCGTCCGCCAGCGGTCGCCCGATCGCCTTCTCGAGTTCGCCCTGGCTCGGCTTGACGAGATGGATCCCGCCGTGCGCGAGCGTGTCGGCGAGCGCGGCGCCGGACGTGTCGAGCACGAGCTTCGCGCCCTTGGCGGCGGCGATGTCGGCGATGCGCGCGTAGAAGCCCGGCGGCGTGCCCCGCGGCAGCGAGCCGGAAGCGACGATCCAGTCGACGTCGCGGCCCTCGATCTCGGCGAGCACGGCCGCGCACTCGCCCTCGCGCAGCAGCGGCCCCTCCGGCACGAAGCGGTATTCCTTGCCGGACGAGCGCTCGAACACGACGTGGCTGATGCGCGTGTCGTCGTGGATCGGGATGCGCGTGAAGGCGATGCCGCGCTGGGCGACGAGCGTGTCGAGCACGCCCCCGGTCGCGCCGCCCGCGGCGTAGACCGCGCAGGCCTCGGCGCCGAGCTCGACGAGCACCCGCGCGACGTTGATGCCGCCGCCGCCGGGATCGTAGCGCTCGTTCGAGGTGCGGATCTTGTGCGTGTGGCGCACGGTGTCGGCCTCTGCCGAGCCGTCCACGGACGGGTTGAGGGTGAGCGTGAGGATGGGCTTCATGCGCTCTCCGTTGGCATGCGCGCTCCACTTGGCCGGGCCGGGCGCGCCGGCATCCCGTCGACGGCCGGGCGGCCCGATCGTTCCGCGTCGCGGCTGCGAGGACCGGGATCGGCCCGCACCCTCGACGACTTCGCTGCGCTGCGCAATTGCGGGCATGTCCGGACGCGCGAACGCCGCGGGCCGCGGAACCGTGGCGCTGTTCCGCGGCTTGCCTAGCCGACGATCACGACCGGACGACGACGAGACAGGACCCATGGACGCCCCCGCCCCGCCGCCCCGCCGCGACGCGCCCCCCGCGCGCATCCCCACGCTCGGCCTCGTCGCCGCGACCGCCATCGTCGCCTCGGCGGCCTGGCTGCGCCGGGACAGCCGGGCGCGCGGCCCGGTGGAACTCGCCGGGGACGATCCCCGGAGCGTGTCCGCCCGCGAGAGCCGTGCCGGCCCGCGCCCCTCGTCGCCCCCCGATCGGCCCGCCGAGCGCGACCCCGCCCGCGGCCGGCTCGCGACGACGCCTCACGAGATCCCCCGCGGGGGCTGGATCGACATCGCCCAGCGCGTCGTCACCGCCTTCTCCCGCGACCGGCTGATGTCGGTCGCGGCGGGCGTGACCTTCTATGCGCTCCTCGCGCTGTTCCCGGCGATCGCCGCCTTCGTGTCGCTCTACGGCCTCGTGTTCTCCCCCGAGCAGGTGAGCCGCCAGGTGGCGAGCCTCTCGGGCGTGATCCCGAGCGGCGCCATCGACATCGTCGAGGGCGAGGTCGCGCGCGTCGCGTCCCAGGCGGGTGGCGCGCTGACGCTCGGTTTCGCCGGCGGCCTGCTGCTCACGCTCTGGAGCGCGAACGCGGGCATGAAGGCGATCTTCGACGCACTGAACGTCGCATACGGCGAGGAGGAGGCGCGCGGCTTCCTCGCGCTCAACGCGCTGACGCTGCTGTTCACGCTGGGGGCGCTGGTGATCGGCGGCGGGCTCGTCGCCGCGATCGCCGTGCTGCCGGCGGTGCTCGCCGCCGTGCCGCTCGGCGCCGAGATCGAGACGCTGCTGCGCTGGCTGCGCTTCCCGATCGCGCTCGTCCTGGTGGCGGGGCTGCTCGCCCTGATCTTCCGCTACGGCCCGAGCCGCACCCGGGCGCGCTGGCGCTGGGTCCTGTGGGGCGCCGGCGTCGGCGCGGTCGCCTTCGTCGGCTTCTCCATGCTGTTCACCTGGTACGTGTCGAACTTCGGCTCCTACAACGCCACCTACGGCTCGCTGGGCGCGGTCGTCGGCTTCATGGTGTGGATCTGGCTCTCCACCACGATCGTGCTGCTGGCCGCCGAGCTCAACGCCGAGATGGAACGCCAGACCGCGCGCGACACGACCGTCGCGCCCGAACGCCCGCTCGGCCGGCGCGGTGCGCAGGCGGCGGACACGGTGGCGCCGTCGCCGTGACGCGACAGGTGCCGGCCGACGTGCTTGCATGGGCGCCGCTTCCACTTCATGGATGAACCGACAGCCGAGCCGTTCGTCCGGATCCCATGCCCGCGTTCCTTCGCATCGCCGCCGCCGTCGCCAGTGCGAACCTCGCGATCGTCGCGGGCGCGCACGCCGCGAGCCTCGACCGGCTTCCCGTCACGATCGAGAACCGCCCGAGCGCGCCCGATCTCGCGTTCGGGCGCTTCGAGCCACGTTGAGGAGAACGGGATGCGCATCGCCGGCCTCTACCGCTACCCCGTGAAGGGGCTCTCCCCGGAGCCGATGGCCCGCGTCGCGCTCGCGGCCGGCGCTTTCGTGCCGGGAGACCGCATTCACGCCATCGAGAACGGTCCCTCCGGCTTCGACCCGGCGGCGCCCGTGCATCGCTCCAAGCGCCACTATCTGATGCTCATGCGCAACGAGCAGCTGGCGCGGCTCGAGACCGCCTACGACCACGAGACCGGCGTGCTCGTCGTGCGCGAGGCGGGATCGGAAGCGGCGCGCGGGGATCTCGGCACGCCGGAGGGACGCGCGGCGATCGAGGCGTTCTTCGCCGGCTTCATGGGAGATGCGCTCGACGGCCCGCCGAAGGTGCTGAGCGCGCCCGACGGCTACCGCTTCACGGATTCGCCCACCGGCCACGTCTCCCTCGTCAACCGCGCGAGCCTCGCCGAGATCGAGGCGCGCGTCGGGGCGCCCGTCGACCCGCTGCGCTTTCGCGCCAACCTCCTCGTGGAGGATATGGCGCCCTTCGCGGAGCACGATCTCGTCGGGCGTACGCTGGTCGCGCCGTCCGGCCTGCGGCTCGTCGTACGCGAGCGAACGGTGCGCTGCGCGGCGACGAACGTCGATCCGGCGACCGGCATCCGCGACCTCGCGATCCCGCGTACGCTGATGCAGGCCTGGGGCCACATGGATTGCGGGGTCTACGCCGAGGTGGTGGCCGACGGCACGCTCGCGGTGGGCGAGCGGCTCGCGATCGTCGCTCCCGAGGAGACGCGACGCCCTGCGCTGCCGTTCTGACGCCGCTCCGGGGCGGTGCCGTCATCCGCGGGCGGTCAGGCGAACTTCTGGTCGAGGGCCTTCAGGTAGCGCTCCACCTTCTCGCGGCCGTCCGCCGTGAGGCGCACGAGGATGCGCCGGCCGTCGCCGGGGTCGCGGCGGCGCTCGATCAGGGCGGCGGCGGCCATGTCGTCGAGCCGCCTCAGCGCCGTCGTCGTCGAGACGCCCGAGACGAGGCACAGGCTGGTGACCGGCACCTCCTCGCCCCGCGCGGCGGCGTTCGCGAGGTCGAGCAGCATCTCCCAGACGGGGTCCTCGAACAGGTCGGGCCCGAAGATGCGCTTGCGCTCCTTGCGGATCGCGAGCACCGATGCGAGCCGCTCACCGGCCGTCGGGTTGCGGCGCTGCGCTTCTGCGGGGCCGGCGGGCGCAGGGGCGTCCTCGCGGCGTGCGGTGGCGGCGCGCAGGGCGGCGGCGACCTCGTGCGCGTCGACGGGCTTCTGGAGGAAATCGTGCGCCTCGACCCTGAGCGCCGCGACGGCGCGCTCGAGGGTCGCCTCGCCGGTGAGCACGATCGCCGGCAGCGGGCGCTCGCGCCGGCGCGCGCGCAGCTTGCGGAGCAGTTCGATCCCGTCGATGCGCGGCAGGCCGACGTCGACGACGACGACGCCGATCTCCGGCACGCGGTCGACGGCGGCGAGCGCCTCCGCGGCATCGTGGGCGCACACGACGCGCAGGCCCAGCCGCTCCAGGCCCTCGGCGAGCTCCTCTAGGAAGGCCACGTCGTCGTCGACCAGGAGCGCGGTCGGGGCCTGCGCCGCCGCCGTCGTCGTCTCCTCGCGCGTGCCCGCCGCAGTCCCGATCACGACCGTCCTCGCTCGCTCTTCGTTCGATACGCCTACGATAGCCCACAGGTCTTCACGTTTCGTATGCGCGATCCTCCAAAGCGGCGATCAACTCCTCCGGCGCGAAGGGCTTGCGCAGCACGCCCGCCGCGCCGGCGGCGAGCGCCTGGGCGAGGCCCGCGTCGCCCTCGTGCCCGGTCATGACGAAGAAGCGTCGGTCGCGCCGGGCGCAGGGATCGCAGCGCGCGGCGCGCATCAGGGCGAGCCCGTCGAGGCCGGGCATGCGCCAGTCGGTCACGACGACGGCGATCTCCGGGCGCAGCGCCAGCAGGTCGAGCGCCGCGCGCGGCCGGCTCTCGCCGACGACGGCGAGGCCCCGGCGCTCCAGCATCTCGACGAGTTCCTCGAGGAGCTCCTCCTCGTCGTCCACGACCAGGATCATCCGTTCTCTCCCTCAGGCGGCGGCGGCCCGGGCCGGCGCGGCGAGCGGCAGGCGCACCTCGAACAACGCCCCGCCCGCGACCGTGTCCGCGCCGATGCGCCCGCCCATGTCGACGACGATCTTGCGCGACAGCGCGAGCCCGAGCCCGGTGCCCTCCCCGGCGGGCTTCGTCGTCACGAAGGGCTCGAACAGGCGCTCGGCGATCTCCGGCGGCAGGCCGCCGGCGTTGTCGTGCACCTCGACGACGAGCATCCCCTCCTCGACGCGCGCACGCACCCGCACCCGCGGCTCGCGCGTGTCCGGCGCCCTGCGCTCGGGCGGGCCGAAGGCGTCGTGGGCGTTGACGAGCAGGTTGACGAGCACCTGCTCGAACAGGGTCGGGTCGCCCGAAACGAGGCTGCCGCGGGCGTCCTCCACCCGCAGCGCCAGCGCGATGCCCGCGCGCTGGTACTGCTCGGCCACGGCGCCGACCGCGAGCTCGATCGCGTCGGGCGGCGAGAAGGGCGGGTGCGGGCGATCGTCCCCGCGCCGCACGAGCCGGCGGATCTGGTCGGTGATGCGCCGGGCGCGGTCGACCTGCGCGTCGATGCGCGCGAGCTTGGGGCGGAGTTTCTCGGGCGGGCCGCCCTCGTCGAGGAGGGCGAGTGCGTTGGAGGAGGCCATCTTCATCGTGGCGAGCGGCTGGTTGATCTCGTGCACGATCGCCGCCGCCATCTCGCCGACGGCGGCGAGCGTCGAGGCCTGCATGGCCTCGCGCTCGGCCGCGCGCGAGCGGGTGGTCTCGACGAGGGCGTAGAGGCTCTGCTCGCGGCCGTTCCAGACGATGCGGCTGTGGAGCACCGTGCAGCTCATCAGCCAGCCGCCGGGATGGCGCAGCGTCACCGGCACGGACGGGTCGGCGGGACGCCGGGCGAGCGCGCCGCGGGCGCCGACGGCGCGGCGGCACTGGCCGATCGCCGCGCGCCAGGCGCCGTCGCGCGGATCGTCGGCGACGAGGGCGGCCGCGCTCGCGTTGATGAACACGGCGGCGTCCGTGTGCGGGTCGGCGACGACGAAGGCGACGGGGGCGGCCTCGATCATGCGCCTCAGGCTCGCCTCGTTCTCCGCGGCCTGCGCGCGCGCGGCGCGCATCTCGTCGAGCCCGTGCTCGGCGCGGCGGACCTGGACGATCAGCAGCCCGACGAGGATCGCCCCCGAGATCACGAGCGAGCCGAGCGGCAGGATCGCGGTCGCCTCGCTCAGCTCGTTCTCGCGCCGGTAGAGCCGCTCGTTGTAGGCGACGGTCTGCTGGAGCATCTCCTGGAGCGGCACCTCGAAGGCGGCGATCCGCGCCCGCCAGCCGTCGATGCGCGCGCGGATGCCGGGCTCGTCGAAGTCCGCCGTGTAGACCTCGTCGGCGACCGCCGCGACCTCCGCCTCCATCCGCGCGGCGAGTTCCGGCACGCCCGGCAGCGAGGCGAGGAAGTCGCCCTCGTCGGAGGCGGTGATCAGCGGCAGGCGCGAGAGCAGGATCTCCAGCCGCAGCGCCGCCTCCGCGAGCCCGTCGGCGGAGGGGCCACGCGCGGCGAGCTCGAGCGCGGCGAGGCTGCGCACGTGCTCCAGCTTGGCCTGGTAGGCGGTCCAGCCCGACGCGCGGATCGTTTCCGTCAGCAACGCCTTCTGCTCGATCTGGCGCACGTAGACCCCCGCCGTCGCCGCGATGAAGACGCCGCAGGCGAGGATGAGCAGCGCGACGAGGGCGACGCGCCGGCGCCGGATCATGGCCGGACGCGCGACCGGGCCGCTCATTCGCCGGCCACCGCGAAGACGATCTCGCGCACCTGCCAGATCATGCGCGCATGGTAGCGCTGGTTCTGGAGCGCGGGATCGGCGTCGAGCGGGTAGACGAGCCAGATCGGCCCGCGGTCGCGCACGCGCATGCGCGTGCCGTCGAGCCGCGTCGCCAGCACCGGGTCCCATCGCGACCAATCCTCCGCCGGCACCGCGATCGTATAGTCGTTGAGCGCGGTGAGACGCGCCTCGACGATCTCGCCGGCATCGGGCTCGAGCGCGGCCAGGGCGCCGAGCCGTGCGCCTTCGAAGCGCACGACGCCCCGGGTCCAGGGGGTGGTCGTCTCGATCGCGATCGGGTCGAGCGCGTCGAGCGCCGCGAAGTCGAGGCCGCGGCGGACGATCTCGCTTCCGTCGGGGCCGACCCAGCGGGCGACGAGGACGTCCTGCGCCGCCGCCGGCGGGGCGGGCAGGGCGGCGGCGAGGAGCGCCGTCGCGAAGGCGAGGACGAGGGCGAAGGCGGGGATGCGGTACATGCGCGAGGGTCTCCGCGGGACGGCTCGGCGCGGCGGCCCGCTCGCGGGCCGGCCACGCCTGGTTTCGTTCGCACGAGGAAAGCAGAAATTCCTTGCTCAATTCACCGCGCCGTCTCTCCGAATCGATAACGACCTGCCCGAAACCGCTCCATTCTGGAGTGATCGCCGATCGAAGGACGTCCCATGCTCCTGAACGACTTCTCCCGTGCCGACGGCGACGCCGTCCCGGACACGCGCACCTGGCGCCTGATCTCCGACCGGGTGATGGGCGGCGTCTCGGACGGGCGCGCGATCGTCGAGACCGTCGCCGGCCGCCGGGCCCTGCGGCTCACCGGGCGCGTCAGCCTCGAGAACGACGGCGGCTTCGTGCAGATGGCCCGCGATCTCGCCCCCGACGGCGCGCCGGTCGACCTCGGCGGCTTCGCGGGGCTCGAGCTCGAGGTGATCGGCAACGGCGAGGGCTACGGCCTGCACCTGCGCACCCGCGACGTGACGCGGCCCTGGCAATCCTATCGCGCCGGCTTCGTCGCGGGGCCGGAATGGACGCGCCTGCGCCTGCCCTTCGCCGGCTTCCGCCCGCATCGGATCGAGACGCCGCTCGATCTCACGGGGGCACGGCGCATCGGGCTCGTCGCCATCGGGCGGGCGTTCGAGGCCGACCTCGCACTCGCGCGGCTTTCGCTCTACCGCTGAGCCGCGGCCTCGCCGCGGGCCGCGCGGGCGCCGTGGCGGATGCGATCGGCCACCATGCGCTCGTGCAGCTCGGTCACGGCGCGCGAGCCGGTCCTTGTGCACAGGAACGGGAAGACGCCGTGGACGAGACAGGCGAGCCCAGCGAGCAGCAGGCGCCCGCCGAAGGAGAAGGCGACGCCCATGTGCTGGAGATAGGTCTCGCCGACGGAGGCGGGGTGGTCGGTGAAGGACAGGCGGCGCGGGGTCTCGCGGGGTGTCTCGCGGGTCATCGAGCGTCTCCGGGGTGGCGTCTCGTCGAGGAGGCCCATCCTGGCCCGGCCGGCCCGGCAGCGCTTTGCCAATGTCGCGTCCGCGCGCTAGGTTCGCGCAACGTCTTTGCGCGAGATGTCGCGATGCCGGAAAAATTCACCCTGGACGCCATCGATCGCAGAATCCTGGCCTGTCTCCAGGAGGATGCGACGCAGCCGCTCGACGCGCTCGCGGCGCAGGTCGGGCTCTCGCCCTCGCCGCTGTGGCGGCGCATCCGCAAGCTGGAGGAGGCGGGGGTGATCGTGCGCCGGGTCGCGCTGCTCGACCCGGATAGGCTCAACGTCGGTGTGACGGTGTTCGTCATGGTGCGCACGAGCCGCCACGAGGCGGACTGGGCGCGACACTTCTGCGAGGCGGTCTCGAAGATCCCCGAGGTGGTCGAACTCTGGCGCATGAGCGGTCAGGTCGACTACCTCCTGCGCGTCGTCGTGCCCGACATCGCCGCCTACGACCGGGTCTACAAGCGGCTGATCGCGGTGGCGGACCTCTACGACGTGTCCTCGTCCTTCGCCATGGAGCGCATCAAGAACACGACGGCGCTGCCGCTCGACTACGCCTGAGCGGCAGCGATCGCTCCGGATCCGCTCGCGGGCGTCAAACGCCGGCGCCGCCCTCGAGCACGGTGACGCCCCGGCGGTTCTGCGACTGGCAGGACGCGTCCGAGCAGGCGGCGGCCGGGCGCTCCTTGCCGTAGGAGACGGTGCGGATGCGACCCGTGTCGACGCCGCGTGCCGCCAGGTAGTCGCGCACCGCCTGCGCGCGGCGGGCGCCGAGCGCGAAGTTGTACTCGCGCGTGCCGCGCTCGTCGGCGTGTCCCTCGATGAGGATCGCGTAGCGCGGATAGCGGGCGAGCCACTGCGCCTGCAGGTCGAGCGTCGCCTGGGCGGTGGAGGTGAGGGTCGACTGGTCGGTCTCGAAGAAGACGCGGTCGCCGACGTTGACGGTGAAGTCCTGGGCGGAGCCGGGCGTGGCGGAGCCGGCGACGCCGCCGGCGCCCGCGCCGAGCTCGGCGCCGGGCGGGGTCGCCGCGCAGGCGGCGAGCGCGAGGGGCAGGGCGACCACGGCCGCGAGGCGGAGGGCGCGAACGGAAGAGAGCGACGCGAGCATGGCGGACCTGTGACTCCTGGCGAGACCGGGTGCGGGCGGGCGCGCGTGCCCCGTCGCACGCCGGCCCGTCCCTGTGTGTGCCCCGCCGTGGTTGACGAAGCCTTGACGCACGCGGCGCGAATCCTCCGCGCCGCGTTTCGAATCGGTCAGGGTTAATCGATCGTGAATACGGCGTAACGGCGGCGCGCTCGGAACGGGGCGGCGCGCGCGTCGATCACGGGCTCGCGAGGTCGGCGAGGATCGGGCAGTCCGGCCGGTCGTCGCCGGCGCAGCACTGCGAGAGGTGCTCGAGCTGGTCGACCATGGCCTGGAGGTCGGCGATGCGCGCCTTGAGGTCCGAGACGTGCCGGTCGGCGATCTCCTTCACGTCCCGGCTCGGCCGCCCCCGGTCGCGCCACAGCGCCAGCAGGCGGGCGATCTCCTCGATCGAGAAGCCGAGCGCGCGGGCGCGGCGGATGAAGACGAGCTCGTGCAGCTCGCGCTCGTCGAAGTCGCGGTAGGAGTTGCCCGCCCGCCCCGCGGGGGCGAGCAGGCCGATCTCCTCGTAGTAGCGGATCATCTTCGCCGAGACGCCGGAGCGCCGGGCGGCTTCGCCGATCCTCATGCTGCGCCTCCCGACCCCGTGCCGGCGGAGCGCGCCTTGGGCTTCCAGCGCCGCAGCAACAGGGCGTTCGAGACCACCGACACGCTGGAGAAGGCCATCGCCGCCCCCGCGACGATCGGGCTGAGCAGTCCCGCCGCCGCGAGGGGAATGCCCGCCGTGTTGTAGGCGAAGGCCCAGAACAGGTTCTGGCGGATCTTCGCCTGCGTCGCCCGTGCGATCTCGATCGCGTCGGCGACCGCCTCGGGATCGGCACGCATCAGGGTGACGCCCGCCGCCTCCATGGCGACGTCGGTGCCCGAGCCCATGGCGATGCCGAGATCGGCGGCGGCGAGCGCCGGCGCGTCGTTGATGCCGTCGCCGACCATGGCGACCTGGCCGAAGCGCGCCTTCAGCTCGGCGACGATGCGCGCCTTGTCCTCCGGCAGCACCTCGGACACGACTTCGTCGATGCCGATGGCGCCGGCCACCGCCCGGGCGGCGCCGGCATTGTCCCCCGTCAGCATCACGGAGACGATGCCCATGGCCTTCAGCCGCGCGACGGCGTCCGCGGCGGTGCCGCGGGGCAGGTCGGCGAAGGCGAGGAGGGCGACGAGCCGGGGCGCCTCGTCCGGCGTCGCCCCGAGCCGCGCGAGGTAGGAGACCGAGCGGCCCTCCTCCTGCGCGCCGCGCGCCGCGTCCGCGGCCGTCTCGATCGCGACGCCGAGATCGGCCATGTGCCGGGCGCTGCCGACGGCGACGCGCGCATCACCGACGCGGCCTTCGAGGCCTCGGCCGGCGACGGCGCGCACGTCCGTGGCCGCTGCGGGCACGACGCCCTCGGCGGCGGCCGCGTCGACGACGGCGCGGGCGAGCGGGTGCTCGCTGCCCGCCTGGAGGCCCGCCGCGGTGGCGAGCGCGGCCTCGCGCGCGCCCTCGAAGGCCGTGAACGTCGCGAGCCGTGGCCGGCCCTCGGTGAGCGTGCCGGTCTTGTCGAAGGCGACCGCACGGATCGCCTTCGCCCGTTCCAGGCTCTCGGCGTCCTTGATCAGAACGCCGCCGCGGGCGGCCGCGCCCGTCCCGGCCATGATCGCGGTGGGGGTCGCGAGCCCGAGCGCGCAGGGGCAGGCGATCACGAGCACGGCGACGGCGGTGACGATCGCGGTCTCGAGATCGCCCGTGATCGCCCACCACGCGACGAAGGTCCCGACGGCGATGGCGACGACGATCGGCACGAAGATCGCCGCGACGCGATCGACCAGCTTCTGGATCGGCGCCTTGGAGGACTGCGCGGTCTCGACGAGGCGCACGATGCGCGCGAGCGTCGTGTCGCCGCCCACGGCCACCGCCTCGGCGACGAGGACGCCGGAGCCGTTGACCGAGCCGCCGATGATGCGCTGGCCGGGCTCGCGGGTCACGGGCAGGCTCTCGCCGGTGACCATGCTCTCGTCCATCTCGGAGGCGCCCTCGCGGATCGTCGCGTCGACGGGCACGCGCTCGCCGGGGCGCACGACGATCGCGTCGCCGAGCGCCACCTCGGAGACCGGCACCTCGACCTCCGACCCGTCCGGGCGGCGCAGCCGGGCGACGTCGGGGCGCAGGGCCATCAGCGCCCGCACGGCGTCCGCCGTGCGTCGCTTGGCCCGCGCCTCGAGGTGCTTGCCCAGCAGCACGAGGGTGATGATGACGGCGGAGGCCTCGAAGTAGAGCTCCGGCGCGTGGTGGCCCGAGGCCGTCAGCAGCAGGTAGAGGGACAGGAAGTAGGCCGCGCTCGTGCCGATGGCGACGAGCAGCTCCATGTTGCCCGTGCCCGCCCGCAGCGCCTTGAAGCCGACGCGGTAGAACCGCAGTCCAAGCCAGAACTGCACGGGCGTCGCGAGCAGGAGCTGCATCCAGCCCGGCGGCATCGCGTGCACGCCGAAGGGCATGGCGAGCATCGGCAGCGCCAGCGGCGCGGTGAGCGCGAGGCCGATCGCGACCTGGACCCGCTCGTGCCGCTCCTCGCCGGCGATGCGCGCCTCGCGGGTCGGCTCGCCCTCGTCCACGACGGGCTCGGCCCCGTAGCCCGCCTCGCCGATCGCGCGTCGCGCCGCGTCCTCCAGCTCGCGGCCGAAGCCGACGATCGTCGCGCGCTCGCTCGCGAGGTTGACGCGCGCCTCGATCACGCCCGGCACCGCGGCGAGCGCCGTCTCGACGCGGGAGACGCAGGAGGCGCAGGTCATGCCCTCGACGGCGAGGGTGATCGTCACCCGCCGCGGCTCGTAGCCGGCCTCCTCGATCGCCGCCGCGACGGCGGCGGGACCGGCGCGGGCGGGGTCGTAGCCGAGGCTCACGCGCTCGGCGCCGAGATTGACGGCGACCTCGGCGACGCCGGGCACGGCGCCGACCGCGCGCTCCACGTGGCGGACACACGACGCGCAGGTCATCCCGCCGACCTCGAGATCGAGCCGGGCGAGGGGGGCGGCGTCCGTCGGCGTCTTCTGGGCGATGGTCATCGGGATCTCCGGGACGGGGGGAACGCGCCCGCTTCCTCTGGTGTCCCGGGATCGTTAGACCCTCCCATCATGGGAAGGTCAATGCGTGTTTCCGCGTGCTCCCGCGGCGGTGCCGGCTCGTCCCGCGGGCGCCTCGGGCCGGCCCCCGGCGGCCCGCGCGGCGCGGCGCGCGACGAGGAAGCCGCGTACCCTGCCGCCGACGCGCCCGACGAGCCCGCCCGGACCCTCTCGGCCCTCCTCCTCGAACTCGACCACGGCCTTGGCGACCTGGTCGTCGCGGATGGCGGTGGCGAGGAGGAAGGCGGGCTCGATGGCGATGCGGTCGCCGATGTCGACGCGGTCCTCGAAGCGCTCGGCGAAGCCTTCGGCGACGCTGAGCCCCTTGAGGTCGGCCGGCACGTGCAGGCCGTAGAGGGTGCACACGTCCTCGATCGCCGCATCCCCCCCGAAGGAGAAGGTCCCCACCGCGAAGGCGGAGGCGCCGTCGAGCGTCGCGAAGAGCCGGTCGAGGCGCCCCACGCGGGCGGGCGGGGCGAGGACGTAGACGTAGTCGCCCACCGCGAGCTCCCCCGCCGATTCGGGGGTGAGCACCTCGCCGCCGCGCACGATCATCACGGTGCGCATCCAGGAGGGGAACACGGCGCCGGCGAGGACGGGGCTCGAGGGCGCGACGGGATACCCGACGAGCTCGAGCTCGAGCTGGCCCGGCAGGTCGATCTCGAGCCGCTTGATCTCGGGTCCCGCGTCGCGGACCTTCAGCCCGAGCCGCCCCGCCGCCCAGGCCACCGTCCAGCCCTGGACGAGGAGCGAGACGAGCACGACGAAGAAGGCGACGTTGAAGTACGTCTCCGCGTTGGGCAGGCTCGCGAGCGTCGGGATCGCGGCGAGGAAGATCGAGACCGCGCCGCGCAGGCCCACCCAGGAGACGAAGGTCTTCTCGCGCCGGGAGAAGCCGAAGGGCGTGAGGCACAGCCACACCGCCACGGGCCGGCCCACGACGATCAGGAAGACCGCGAGCAGCGTCGCCGGCAGCGCGTACTCGACGAGGGTCGAGGGGGTGACGAGGAGCCCCAGCACGAGGAACATCACGATCTGCGAGAGCCAGGTCGTGGCGTCGTGGAAGGACAGGATGGACGGGAAGGCGCGCACCGGCCGATTGCCGAGCATCAGCCCGGCGAGGTAGGCGGCGAGGAAGCCCGAGCCTTCGAGAACGCTCGCGAGGGCGAAGATCAGCACCGCCGCGGCGACGACGAGGAGCGGGTGGAGGCCCTGCGGCAGGCTCACCCGGTTGAGGGTCGCGGCCAGCGCGAGGCCTCCGGCGACGCCGATCGCCGCGCCCACCAGCGCCTGCCGGCCGAGGATGAGCGACACCTCGACCCACCCCGTCGCCTGCGGCGCCAGCACGAGCTCGACGAGGACGAGTGTCAGGAAGACGGCGACGGGGTCGTTGGTCGCGCTCTCGATCTCGATCGTGTTGGCGACGCGCCGGCGCAGCTGCACCCCCTTCGAGCGCATCAGGAAGAACACCGCGGCGGCGTCCGTCGAGGCGATGATCGCGCCGACGAGCAGGCCCTCGACGAGCCGCAGGTCGAGAATCAGTACCGCCGCCGCGCCTGTGATCGCGGCGGTGACGACGACGCCGATGGTCGACAGGAGCAGCGCGGGCGCCAGCACGCCGCGGAAGCTCGCGAAGCGCGTGCGCAACCCGCCGTCGAACAGGATCACCGCGAGCGCCAGCGAGCCGACGATGTAGGCGAGGCGGAAGTCGTTGAAGACGACGCCGCCGAGCCCGTCCTGGCCGGCGAGCATGCCGAGGCAGAGGAACAGGAAGAGCAGCGGCGCGCCGAAGCGCGAGGCGAAGAGGCTCGTCGCGATCCCCGCCACGACGAAGACCGCCCCGAACAGGAGCGCGACGTTCGAGACCTCGAGGCTCTCCATGCCGCTTTCGCCGCCTCCGTCCCGGACATCGGGACCCGAGCGGCATCCTTAGCCGAGAGGCGGCGCTTCGCGAAGTGCGTTGGCGAGATGCCTCGCGGGTCGGTCGCGCCGCACGATCGCGCCGTACCAGCCGAGCCCCGCGTAGGTCTCGTAGCCGGGGGTGGCGTGGAAGGCGACGAAGCCGCCGTCCGCCTGGTGCTCGAAGCCGGCGCGGCGGCCCTGGATCGGCAGCGAGAGCCGCTCGGAGAGGACGCCGCGTCCGTCGGAGGCGGCGAGGACGCGCTGCTCGGCGTCGAGCAGCAGCACGCGCGTCGCCTCACGCTCCTCGGGGGCGATCCGCACGCCCTCGACGATGGCGCGCGCCTGCGGCTCCCAGTCGAAATGAACGGCGAGCACCCCGAGCGGGCGTCCGTGCGCCTCCCCGCCCGTGCGCACGCCGGCGCAATAGGTCGCGACCTGCGCGTCCGCGAGACGGGCCTGGCGGGAGACGTCGGCTGCGACGTAGTCGTCTCCCGACGCGAGGCTCGCGGCGCGGCGGAACCAGGGCTCGTGGGCCACCGAGGACCCGCAGACGCGGTAGCGATCCGGCCGGCCGTTGGCGACGATGGTGCCCTGCATGTCGCAGAGCCACAGGTCGAGGTAGACCGTGTAGGCGTCGAGGATCACGCCCAGCCGCTTCGAGGCGTGGCGGCAGGCCTCCTCCGACGGGTCGGCGGCGGCGTCGACGACGGCGGAATCGGTGGCCCACCAGCGCACGTCGCAGGTGCGCTCGTACAGGTTCCGGTCGATCAGCTCGATGGCGTTGAGGGCCAGATCGACGTAGCGTTGCCCCTGCGCCTTCTCCGCCAGCGCCTCGACCTCGGACTGGAGGTGGTGGATGCGCTGGGCGAGGTGATCCTCCAGCTCGCGGGAGACGGAGGCGACGATGTCGCCGACCGAGCGCACCTCCTGCGCCACCACCGAGAAGCCGCGCCCCTGCTCGCCGGCGCGCTGCGCCTCGATCATGGCGTTGAGGGCCAGGATCTTCATCTGTCCGGTGATCTGCTGGATGCGGCGCGTCTTCTCGACGGCGACGGTCCGCAGCTCGGCCGTCCGCGAGGCGATGGAACTGAGGGAGGCGTCGGAGCCGGTCGGCTGTGCTGGTGGCATGGTGCGTCCCTGTCGGCGTGTCGTCGGCAATGCTGCATGATTTTCGAAGGCAGCTGAACCAATCATTAATAACAATGAATTCGCGAGGCCTGAAGCTGCGTTTCTTTTGTGCACGGGCGACGGCGCGCATCCGTGCTATGCGGCCCGCCCGATCAGGAAGCCGGTGCATGCCGGCGCATGCGAGCGATCGTCATGACAACCCGCCGCCTCCGCGCAGAGAACCCCGCCGCGATCGCGGACGCCGCCGCGCTGCTGCGCGCGGGCGCGCTGGTGGCGTTTCCCACCGAGACGGTCTACGGGCTGGGCGCGGACGCGACCGACCCTTCCGCCGTCGTGCGGATCTACGAGGCGAAGGAACGGCCTCGCTTCAACCCGTTGATCGCCCATCTGCCGGACGTCGCGGCGGCTCGGGTGCAGGGCCTGCTCGACGACCCCGCGCGCCGCCTCGCCGAGGCCTTCTGGCCGGGCCCGCTGACCCTCGTCGTGCCGCGTGCGCCGGAGGGCACCGTCTGCGACGTCGCCCGGGCGGGCCTCGACACCGTGGCCCTGCGCGTGCCCGCGCATCCGGTCGCCCACGCGCTGCTCATGGCGGCGGAGCGTCCGATCGTCGCACCGTCCGCCAACAGGTCCGGCCGCGTCAGCCCGACGGCCGCGGACCACGTGCTCGACGATCTGGACGGGCGAATCGCCGCCGTCCTCGACGGGGGCGAGACACGGGTCGGCGTCGAATCGACCATCGTCGCCTGCATCGACGGGACGCCGCGGCTGCTGCGGCCCGGCGGCGTGCCACGCGCGGCGCTCGAGGTGGTGCTTGGGACCCCGCTCGCGGGCTCGCGGGAAGACGAAGGCGTGCGGGCGCCGGGCATGCTCGCCTCGCACTACGCCCCGCGGGCGCGGGTGCGCCTCGACGCGGCGGAGATTCGCGACGGCGAGGCGGCGCTGCTGTTCGGCGGGGCCGAGCCGGAGGGGCTCGCCCGCGCGGTCGCGACGCTGAACCTGAGCCCGCGCGGCGACCTCGCCGAAGCCGCCGCGCGGCTGTTCGGCGCGCTGCGCCGGCTCGACGCCAGCGGCGCGGCGACGATCGCCGTCGCGCCGATCCCGGGCCACGAGCTGGGCGAGGCGATCCGCGACCGCCTCGCCCGCGCCGCCGCGGAGCGGTGAGCGGGATGCGTCAGCCCGCGAGCTTGCCCGCGATCCCGGCGACGTGACGGCCCTGGAAGCGGGCGCCCTCGAGCTCGATCGCGGAGGGCTGGCGCGAGCCGTCGCCGGCGGCGATGGTCGAGGCGCCGTAGGGCGAGCCGCCCTTCACCTCCTCCACGCCCATCTGCCCGGCGAAGGCGTAGGGCAGACCGACGATCACCATGCCGTGGTGCAGGAGCACGGTGTGGAACGACAGGATCGTCGACTCCTGCCCGCCGTGCTGCGTCGCCGAGGAGGTGAACACCGAGCCCACCTTGCCGACGAGCTTGCCCTGGGCCCAGAGCGCGCCGGTCTGGTCGAGGAAGTTCTTCATCTGGGCGGCCATGTTGCCGTAGCGCGTCGGCGTGCCGAAGATGATCGCGTCGTAGTCGGCGAGCTCGTTCGGGTCGGCGATCGGCGCCGCCTGGTCGAGCTTGTAGTGCGCACCCTTCGCGATCTCGTCGGGGACGAGCTCGGGCACGCGCTTGACCACGACCTCGGCGCCGGCCTCGCGCGCGCCCTCGGCGGCGGCGTTCGCCATCTGCTCGATGTGGCCCCAGGTGGAGTAGTAGAGGACGAGGACCTTCGCCATGACCGGGATCTCCTGCGTTGTCGGGGCGCCTCGGCGCGGGGTCGCGCGCGGGCAGGCGCCGTCGACGCGAAAAGTAGACTTTCCTCGACGCAACGCTAGCTGTATCCTCGACAGCGAAACTTTGCGCGGACGCAAGAGATCATGACCACCAGCCAGCTCGCCTGGGACGACTTCCGCCTCGTGAAGACCATCGCGGAGGCGCGCGGGCTCACCGGCGCCGCGGCGGCGCTCGGCGTGAACCACTCCACCGCCTTCCGCCGGCTCGGCCAGCTCGAGACCGCGCTCGGCGTCAAGCTGTTCGACCGCCACCGCACCGGTTACGTGCTGACCACGGCGGGCGAGGAGATGTGCGCCATCGCCGAGCGGATGGACGAGGACATCAACGGCTTCGCCCGCAAGATCGCCGGACAGTCGATCGCGCCCGCCGGCGAGCTGCGGGTCACGACGAGCGATTCGCTGCTCGTCCACCTGCTGATGCCGATCTTCGCGGAGTTCCGGCTCCGCTATCCCGAGATCCGGCTCGACCTCGTGCTGGCCAACCAGGCGCTCAACCTGTCCAAGCGCGACGCGGACGTCGCCGTGCGCGCCACCGACGCCCCGCCGGAGACGCTCGTCGGCCGGCGGCTCGCGACGATCAACTGGGCCTTCTACGGGCGGCGCGCGGACTTCCCCGATCCGCAGCCGCCGGACATCGCCTCGCTCTACGCGCGCGACTGGGTCTCGCTCGGCGACAACCTCTCTGGGCTCAAGGTCGCGAAGTTCGTGCGCGACCACGTCGCCCCCGAGCGCGTCGCCGCCAGGATCTCCACCGTGCTGGGGCTCGCGGAAGCCATCGAGACGGGGATGGGCATCGGCGCCATTCCCTGCCTGATCGGCGATGGCCATCCCGCCCTGCGGCGGCTCTCCGACCCGCGGCCGGACTTCTCGGCGGGGCTGTGGCTCCTCACCCATCCGGACCTGCGCCGCTCGGCGCGCGTGCGCGTCTTCCTCGACTTCGTCGCCGCCGAGATCGGCGCGCGCCGGGCGCTGATCGAGGGCTGAGATGCGTCGCCTCATCGTCGAGGACCCGATGTCGCGGCCGGCGACCTGGTCGCTGCGGTTCGGCTGGCTCGGGCTGGCCGTCCTCCTGATCGCGGGCCTCGTCGTGCGCGCGCGGCGCGTCGAGCTGGAGCCCGGCCTCGCGGCGCTCGCCGCCGCCTGCGTCGTGGCGTGCCTCGCCGCGCTGCTCGCGCTCCTCGCCTTCGTGCGCATCTGGCGCGAAGGGCATCGCGGCTTCGGGCGCGCGGTGGGAGGACTCCTGCTCGCGGTCCTGACGCTCGTCTATCCCGCGCTGCTGGGCGTGCGCGGCGTCGCCGGCCCGCCGATGCTCGACGTGACGACGCGCGCCGCCCCGCCGCTGACGTTCTCGGCGTCGCGTGCCGCGAGCGAGGCGCGCGACGGCTGGCGCCCGGCACCGACGCCCGCCGGCCTGCGCGAGCGCCAGCGGGCGGCCGCCCCGGCGCTCGCCGGGCTCGACGTCGCCCTGCCGGAGGACGCCGCCTACGCGCTCGCCCGGGAGGCGGCGGACGCGCTCGGCTACGCGGTCCTGGAGGCCGTGGCGCCCGGCGGACGCGGCCCGGTGGCGCGTCTCGAGGCGCGCACGGAAACCCTCGTGCTGCGCTTTCCCGTGGAGCTGACGCTGCGCGTCTCCCCGACGGCGACGGGAGCCCGCGTCGACGCCCGCGCCGTCACCCGCGCCCCCCTCGCCGACCTCGGCGGCGCGCGCTGGCGCATCGAGCGGCTCCTGGCGGAGATCGACGCGCGCGCGAGCCTGCTGTGAGCGCACGCACGGTCACGATGGGGAGCGCGCGGTTCAGCCGACGCCGACGGGGGTGCGGGCCTGGCCCGGCTCGGGGACGGCGAGGCCGGCGGCGGTGTACTCGTTGAGCTTGTTGCGCAGCGTGCGGATCGAGATGCCGAGGATCTTGGCCGCATGGGTGCGGTTGCCCAGGCAATGGTCGAGCGTGTCGAGGATGAGGTCCTGCTCGACCTCGGCCACGGTGCGCCCGACGAGCGCGCGGGTCACCGCCTCCGCCGTGCGCGCCGCGCGGGCGGCCGCGTCCGGCTCGGCCCCGAGGGCGTCGCCTTCGGGCGTCATCAGCGCGTCGGGCCCGATCTCCGCGCCGGACGCCAGCAGGACGGCGCGATGGACCGCGTTCTCCAGTTCGCGCACGTTGCCGCGCCAGGGGTTCTTGAGCACGACGCGCTTGGCGTCGTGGGAGAGCCCGCGCTCGGGCAGGCCGTTCGCCTGGGCGTACTTGCGGGCGAAGTGCTGGGCGAGCTCGATGATGTCGCCCGGCCGCTCGCGCAGCGCCGGCAGGCGCAGGTGGACGACGTTGAGGCGGTAGAACAGATCCTCGCGGAAGGTCCCGCCGCGCACGGCGTCGGCCATGTTGCGGTTCGAGGTGGCGAGCACGCGGATGTCCACCGGCACGGGCTTGGCCCCGCCGACGCGGTCGATCACCCGCTCCTGGAGCGCCCGGAGCAGCTTCGCCTGCAGCCGCACGTCCATCTCGGAGATCTCGTCGAGCAGCAGCGTGCCGCCGTTCGCCTCCTCGAACTTGCCGATGCGCCGCGCCACCGCGCCGGTGAAGGCGCCCTTCTCGTGGCCGAACAGCTCGCTCTCGAGCAGCGCGTCGGGGATTGCGGCGCAGTTGACGCACACGAAGGGCTTCGAGCGGCGCGCGGAGCGCTGGTGCAGGTGGCGCGCGAGCACCTCCTTGCCGGTGCCGCTCTCGCCGGTGATCAGCACGGAGGCGTCCGACCGGGCGACCTGCTCGGCCATCTTGACGACCTTCTCCATGGCGGGATCGCGCCACACGAAGGCCGCCTGGTCGGCGGCGACGGCCTCCAGGATCGCCGCGATCATGTCGGCGTCGGGCGGGAGCGGGATGTACTCCTTCGCCCCGGCGCGGATCGCGTCGACCGCGCCGCGGGTGTCCGCCCCCGCGCCGCAGGCGACGACGGGGGTGCGGATGCGCTCGGCCTCGAGCGCGCCGACGAGGTCGGCCACCGAGAGCGCGACGTCGACCATGATCAGGTCGGCGCCCTTGGCGCGCAGCACCGCGAGCCCCTGGTCGAGGTCGTCGGCCTGGACCACGGCGGCGCCGCGGCTCATGGCGATGCGCGAGGCGGTGGTCAGCTCGCCGTCCAGGCGTCCGATGATGAGAAGGCGCATGATCCGGCTCCTTAATGGTCGCTCTTGATGATCTCGGTCATCGTGATGCCGAGGCGATCCTCGACGAGGACCACCTCGCCGCGGGCGACGAGGCGGTTGTTGACGAAGATGTCGACCGCCTCGCCGACCTTGCGGTCGAGCTCGAGCACGGCGCCCGGCGCGATCTTCAGGAGATCGCCCACGGGCATGCGCGCGCGCCCGAGGACGGCGGAGACGGCGACGGGAACGTCGAAGATCTGCTCGAGATCGGCGGCCGTGCGCTGGATCACGGGCCCGTCGCGGGTCGATTCCGCCGGCAGCGCCGCCTGCGGATCGAAGCCGATGTCCTCGTCGTCGAGCTGGGGCAGTGTGAACTCGTCGCTCATCGCGTCGCCGCTCCGGGTGTGCTCTCGTCGGGTGCGTCGGTCCGGGGGGCGTCGCCACCCTCGCCGACGAGCTTGCGGGCGATCTCGGCGGCGAGCGCGGCGCCGTCGCGCACCACTCCGCCGTCGGCCCATTCGAAGCGCGCGTCGCCGCGCGCGATGTCGGTCTCGCCGATGACGACGAGGCGGCCCTCGAAGCCGCGCTCGCGGGCGAGGCCCTTCATCATGCGCTCGACGTCGTCGACGAGGCTCTCTTCGACGCGCACGACGAGGTGCGGCACGCCGCGCAGGTGCGCGAAGGCCTCGCGCGCCGCCTCCATGATCGTATCGAGCGGGAAGCGATCCAGCGCCGCGCCGGCGAGCGTGCGCGCGAGCGTGTCGGCGAAGGCGATCGACTCCGTCTCCAGCGCGCGCCCGCGGGCGTCGGCGTCGGCGAGGAGGGCGCGGGAGGCCTCGGCGACGCGCGCGAGCGCCTCCCGCAGGCTCCCGTCCGCCTCGGCGTGCGCCGCCGCGCGGCCCTCCGCGAGACCGCGGGCGTGCCCGCGCGCCTCCGCCTGCGCGAGCGCCGCCTCCGCCTTCGGCGAGGGCGTGCCCTTCGGGCGGGAGAAGTCGCGGTCGAAGACGAACCCGGCGCTCATCTCAGCCTCTCTCGTGGATCCACTGGCGCATCACGGACACGGTCTCCGAAGGGCTCTGCTTGACGAGGTCGGCCACGCGCTCGAGCGATTCCTGCTGCACCTGCCCGTTCACCTTGGCCATCTCGATCATCTGGGAGGTCGCGTCCGAGCGCGCCGGGAGCGCCGCCGTCCCGCCGCCGCTGCCGTCGCCGCCGGCGATCGCCGCCGCCTCGCCGCCGCCGGCGCCCGCCGCCACCAGAACCGGAGAGGCGGAGAACGCCCGCATCATCGGTCGCAGGACGGTGAAGATCACGACGAGGGTGAGGAGGAAGAGCACCGCGAGCTCGATCGCGCGCAGCACGTCCTCGCGGGTGGGGTCGAGCAGGCTCTCGAGGAGGGTCGGCGCCTCGGGCAGGAACTCCGGCTGCGGTCCCTCGGCGAAGCGCAGGTTGACCACCTCGATCTGGTCGCCGCGGTCCGCGTCGAAGCCGATCGCCGTGCGCACCAGCGCCTCGATGCGCTGGAGTTCCTCGGCGGTGCGCGGCTCGTAGGTCACGCTGCCGTCCGGCCCGGTCGCGTAGGCGCCGTCGACGAGGACGGCGACGGAGAGTCGGGCGAGCCGCGGGCCCTCCAGCATCTCGACGCGGGTCGAGCGCGAGATCTCGTAGTTGATCGTCTCCTCGGTCGTTTCCTGCTGGTCGCGGGGGCCGGCGCCGGCCGCGTCCCCGCCCGCGCCGGGCAGCTCGTTGCCCACGGTGACGCCGGCATCGCCCTGGGTGGAGACCGCGTTGTCGGTGCGCGTCTGCATCGAGCGCGCGACCTGGCCGTTCGGGTCGAAGGTCTCCGAGCGGGCCTCGACGCGGTTCGTGTCGAACTCGGCGGCGATCTGGACGCGCGTTCGCCCGCGCCCGACGATGCCCGCCACGATGTCCTCGACCTGGGCGCGCAGCCGGTTCTCGAAGCCGATGCGGGTCTCGTCCGCTGCGGCGGCCGCCATCGAATCGCCGGCGGTGGCGCCGTCGGCGAGGAGCCGTCCGCCCTCGTCGACGATCGAGATCCGGTCGGGCCGCAGGCCCTCGACCGCGGTCGCCACGAGGTGGCGCACGGCGCGCACCTGCGCCTGGTCGAGCTCGCCACGCACGCGCAGCACGATGGAGGCGCGCGGGTCCTCGCGGTCGCGCTCGAACAGCCGCCGCTCGGGAATCGCGAGATGCACCCGCGCCGCCTCGACCCGCGCCAGCGAGGAGATCGTGCGCGACAGCTCGCCCTCCAGCGCCCTCAGCTGGTTGATGTTCTGCACGAAGCTCGTGGAGGAGAACGAATCGCCACGGTCGAAGATCTCGTAGCCGACGCCGGCACCCGCCGGCAGCCCGTCGGAGGCGAGCTCCATGCGTAGACGCGCGAGATCGTCGCGCGCGGCGAGGATGACGCCGTCGCCACGCGTCTGGTAGCGGACACCGCGGCTCTCGAGCGCCCGCACCACGGCGCCGGCGTCGGACATGGACAGGTCGGCGTAGAGCACGCCCATGTCCGGCTGCGACATGCGCATGATGACGAACGCGAAGAAGCCCACGAGCGCCAGCGTGACGGCGCCCATCACCGCGAGGCGCGCCGGGCCGAGCCGGGTCAGGATCTCCATCGTCTGGTTCACGCGCGACACGCCCCTCGAAATCGTCCGTCCACCGGGCCGCGTGCGCCGCGACCGGTAGGCAGGAATTTCCCAGCGGACGGTGAACGACTGGTTAACGGCGCGCCGATCGGCCGGATCGCGCGGACCCGGTCGCTTTTCGGGTATCGCGCCGACGCGATCCGCGCTATGACGCTGTTCTCCATACGTTCGGCTGCAGGCGCATGGCTTCGCGCAACGTCACGATCGTGGTGCTCTGGATGGCCGGGGCGCTCGTCTCCTTCTCGGCCATCGCGGTAGCGGTGCGCGAGCTCTCGGGCGCGCTGTCGGCGTTCGAGATGCTCGCCTTCCGCAACGCGGCCGGGCTCGGGGCGATTCTCGTTTCGGCCGTGCTCTTCGCGCGGGTGCGCGCGAGCCTCTCGGCCCGGCGGCTCGGGCGCCATGCCCAGCGCAACGTCGTGCATTTCGCCGGGCAGTACGCCTGGACGGTGGGCGTCACGCTGCTGCCGCTCGCCGTCGTCTTCGCGGTGGAGTTCACGGCCCCCGCCCTCACCGCGCTCCTCGCCGTCCTGCTGCTCGGCGAGCGGCTGACGCGCACGCGCGCGCTGGCGATCGGGCTGGGCTTCCTCGGCGTTCTCGTGATCGTCCGCCCCGGCGCCGGCGAGATCGGCTGGCCGGCGCTCTACTTGCTCTTCGCCGCCTTCGCCTTCGCGCTCACCGCGATCGCGACGAAGAGCCTCACCCGCACCGAGACGACGGCCTCCATCATGCTGTGGATGAACGCGATGCAATTGCCGCTCAACCTCGCCGGCGCGGGGGAGGGGTATCTCTCGCGGCTCGCGGAGGCGCCGGCGCTGCCGCTCGCGGCGCTGGCGATCTGCGGCTTCACGGCCCATTGGTGCCTCACCAACGCCTATCGCAACGGAGACGCCATCATGGTCGTGCCGCTCGATTTCCTGCGCATCCCCCTGATCGCGGTCGTGGGGCTCCTGCTCTACGCCGAGCCGCTCGACCCCTTCGTGTTCCTCGGCGCGGGAATCATCGTCGTGGGCATCCTCGTCAACCTGCGCGCCGAGACGGCGCGTGCGCCGCGGCCGCGGGGGGCGTGAGATGGCCTGGTCGGGACAGCAGGAGGCGGCGCTCGCCGCGGTGGGCGCCTGGCTGAAGACGGGCGAGCCGCAGGTGTTCCGCCTGTTCGGCTTCGCCGGCACGGGCAAGACCACGCTCGCGCGCCACCTCGCCGAGGGGATCGACGGCGACGTCGCCTTCGGCGCCTTCACCGGCAAGGCGGCGTCCGTGATGCGTGCCAAGGGCTGCACGGACGCCTCCACCATCCACGCCATGATCTACCGCTCGCGCGGGGACGAGGAGGAGGGGCCCTCCTTCACGCTCAACCGCTCGGGCCCCGCCGCCAAGGCCGACCTCATCGTCGTCGACGAGTGCTCGATGGTGGACGAGGAGCTCGGCCGCGACCTCCTCGGCTTCGGCAAGCCGGTGCTGGTGCTCGGCGATCCGGCGCAGCTGCCGCCCGTCAAGGGTGGGGGCTTCTTCACCGACGCCGAGCCGGACGTGATGCTCACCGAGGTCCACCGCCAGGCGGCGGACAACCCGATCGTCCACCTCTCGATGCTGATCCGCGACGGCGGGCGGCTCGACTACGGCACCTGGGGCGAGAGCCGCGTCATCCACCGCCGCGACGTCGACGCCGGCATGGTCCAGGGCGCGAATCAGGTCCTCGTGGGCATGAATAAGACCCGGCGCCTCTACAACGGGCGCATCCGCGAGCTGAAGGGCCTGCGCGACCCGTATCCCGCGGCGGACGAGAAGCTCGTCTGCCTGCGCAACGACAAGAGCAAGGGCCTCCTCAACGGCGGGCTGTGGTCCGTGACGGAGGCGAAGCACTGGCCCAACCGCGGCCTCGTCGCCATGCGCATCGCCGCCGAGGAGAACCCGCGCCAGACCGTGAAGGTCGAGGTCCCCACCGCCTTCTTCGAGGGCGGCGACGAGGAGCTGCCCTACGCCCTGCGCCGCCAGCACGACGAACTCACCTACGGCTACGCGCTCACCGTCCACAAGGCGCAGGGCTCACAATGGGACGACGTGGTGCTGTTCGACGAGAGCTTCGCCTTCCGCGAGCACCGCGCCCGCTGGCTCTACACGGGGCTGACCCGCGCGGCGGAGCGGATCGTGGTGGTGCGGTGACGCACGCCGCGCGCGGGCGCTTGCGGGCGCGCGCGCGCGCTGCTACTCGGCAGGCGGACGAGGCGCCGCGGCCAGAGCGGACGAGGAAACGACAGAGTGCTCAACCGCTTCCGCAGCACGGAGTCCCGCACCGCCCGGCGGCTGGCGCGCATCGCGCGCTGGGACCGCCCGATCGAGGGCGCCTTCGGCCGCGTGCGGGCGTGGGCGCACATGGCCCTCGCCGACCACGGCGTCTTCCGCTTCGCCTACCTCAACCTGCACCGGGTGTCCGGAGACCTCTGGCGCGCCGCGCAGCCGGCGCCGCACCAGCTCGCGCGCCTGCGCGACGAGGGCCTGCGGACGGTGGTCTACCTGCGCGGCGGGCGCGAGCACGGCTCCTGGCAATTGCAGAAGGAGAGCTGCGAGGCGCTCGGGCTCGAGCTCGTCGACTTCGTCGTGCGCTCGCGCGCGGCGCCCGACAAGGAAACGCTCCTGCGCGCCCGCGCCTTCTTCCGGGACCTGCGATACCCGGCGCTCGTGCACTGCAAGTCGGGGGCGGACCGCGCCGGCTTCATGTCGGCGCTCTACCTCGTCGTCCACGAGGGCCGCAGCGCGGACGAGGCGCTGCGCCAGCTCTCGCTGCGCTACGGCCACTTCCGCTTCGCCAAGACCGGCATCCTCGACGCCTTCTTCGAGCGCTGGCGCGACGACGGCGAGGCGCGGGGGCTGACCTTCGAGGAGTGGGTCGAGACCCGCTACGACCCCGAGGCGCTGACCCGGGAGTTCGAGCCGGGCCTCGTTTCCGACATCCTGGTCGACCGGATCATGCGCCGCGAGTGAGCGGCGGCCGGGGCGGGGTGTCGGCGGCGTCTCGCCGCCGGCCGCGTCGCCTCACTGCGGTGCGGGCGCCGCGCCCGGCACCGCCCCGCCTTGCGCCGCCGCGCCGGGGCGGGCGATCTCGACGCCCTCGCGCAGCGACAGGAGCAGGGTCTGCTGCGCCTGGCGGGCGAGGAAGGTGTCGATCTGCTCGCGCATCTGCTCGAAGCTCGGCGTCGGCCGATCGCGGCGCTCCTCGGCCTTGATGACGTGCCAGCCGAACTGGCTCTGCACCGGCGCGGAGACCGCGCCCGGCTCGAGCGCGAAGGCGGCCTCGGCGAAGGGCGCGACCATCTGGCCGCGGGTGAAGAAGCCGAGATCGCCGCCCTGGGCGGCGGAGCCCCGGTCGGTCGAGAGGTCGGTCGCGATCTCCTCGAAGGACTCGCCGGCCGCGATGCGGTCGACGACGGCCTGCGCCTCCTCCTGCGTGTCGACGAGGATGTGGCGGGCGCGCACCTCCTGCTCGGGCTCAACCTCGGCGACCATCTCGTCGTAGACGGCGCGGGCGGCCTCCTCCGTCACCGCGGCGTCGATCGTGTCCTCGAGCAGCGACTCCAGCAGCAGCTTGTCGCGCTGGTAGGCGAGGCGGCGCTCGAACGACTCGCTCGCGCCGATGCCGGCCTCCTCGGCCGCGCGGGCGGCGAGCTCGAGGTTGACGAGGTAGTTGATCAGCGTCTCGCGGCGCTGCGCGTCGTTCATGCCCGGCAGCGGGAGGGCGGGGTCCTGTGCCGCGAGCGCGATGTCGCCCTCGGTGATCTCGGCCCCGTTCACGGTGGCGACGACGGTCGCCGGGTCGACGGGCGCGGCGGCCGCCGCGGTCTCGGCGACGGGGGCGGCGGTGTCCTGCGCGAGCGCGGAGGCGGGGATCGCGGCGCCGACGAGGAGCGCGAGGGCGAGGCGGGGGAGTAGGGCGTTCGACGGCATGCGTTTCCTCCGGGCGCGGCGGACGGGCGAGGGGCGCGCCCTCGGCGCGACGGGTTCCGGCCGCAGGTCTGGCCCATCGGGCGATGCAATGCAAGCCGGGCGGGGGGGCGGCCGCCGCCGTCACCGCCCCGTGATCGCCCCTGTGCCTTTCGGATGCGCTCCGCGATGATTAGGTCTATATAGCGCGCGGCCCTCCGCGGCATCCGACGACCCACTGAGACGACAGGACCCCATGTTCGGCGCACTCGCGAAGAAGCTCTTCGGCTCGGCCAACGACCGCCGGCTGAAGTCGTACGCATCCCGCATCCAGGCCATCAACGACCTGGAGAAGGAGCTGGAGGCCCTGTCCGACGACGCGCTGCGCGCGCGCACCGAGGACCTCAAGGCGCGGGTCGCCAAGGGCGAGAGCCTCGACGACGTGCTGGTGCCCGCCTTCGCCACCGTGCGCGAGGCCTCCAAGCGCGTGCTGGGCCTGCGGCCCTTCGACGTGCAGCTGATCGGCGGCATGGTGCTGCACGAGGGCTCGATCGCCGAGATGAAGACCGGCGAGGGCAAGACGCTGGTCGCCGTGCTCGCGGTCTACCTCAACGCGCTCGCCGGCCGGGGCGTGCACGTCGTCACCGTGAACGACTACCTCGCCAGCCGCGACTCCGAGTGGATGGGGCGGATCTACCGGTTCCTGGGGCTGACCGTCGGCGTCATCGTGCACGGGCTCGACGACGCCCAGCGCAAGGCGGCCTACGCCTGCGACATCACCTACGGCACCAACAACGAGTACGGCTTCGACTACCTGCGCGACAACATGAAGTACGACTTCGGCCAGATGGTGCAGCGTGGCCACGTCTACGCCATCGTCGACGAGGTGGATTCCATCCTCGTCGACGAGGCGCGCACGCCGCTGATCATCTCCGGCCCGCTCGACGACCGCTCCGAGCTCTACCAGGCGGTGGACAAGCTGATCCCGCAGCTGACCCCGGAGCACTACGACCTCGACGAGAAGCAGCGCGCGGTCTCGCTCTCCGAGGCGGGCACCGAGAAGATGGAGGAGGTCCTGCGCGCACACGAGCTCCTCAAGAGCGACGACCTCTACGACGCCCAGAACGCCACGCTCGTCCACCACATGAACCAGGCGCTGCGCGCCCACAAGCTGTTCACCCGCGACAAGGACTACATCGTCCGCAATGGCGAGGTGGTGATCATCGACGAGTTCACCGGCCGCATGATGCCGGGCCGGCGCTATTCGGAAGGGCTGCACCAGGCGCTCGAGGCGAAGGAGAACGTCAAGATCCAGCCCGAGAACCAGACGCTGGCCTCGATCACCTTCCAGAACTATTTCCGCCTCTACGACAAGCTCGCCGGCATGACCGGCACCGCCTCGACGGAAGCGGACGAGTTCGCCGAGATCTACAACCTCGACGTGGTCGAGATCCCCACCAACCGCCCGGTCGCGCGCCTCGACGAGGACGACGAGGTCTACCGCACCGTGCAGGAGAAGTACGACGCCATCATCCGCGACATCGAGGAGGCCTCCGCCAAGGGCCAGCCGACGCTGGTGGGCACGACCTCGATCGAGAAGTCCGAAATGCTCGCCGCCCAGCTGAAGAAGGCGGGCTTCACCCAGATCGACTTCGCCGACCCGAAGGCGCTCTCGCCGCTGTTCGAGGCGGCCCGCGCCGCCACCGCGCCCAAGACCTTCGCGGTGCTCAACGCGCGGTTCCACGAGCAGGAGGCCTTCATCGTCGCCCAGGCCGGCGTGCCGGGCGCGATCACGATCGCCACCAACATGGCCGGACGCGGCACCGACATTCAGCTCGGCGGCAATGCCGACATGCGCATCGGCTTCGAGCTCGCGGACCTGCCCGAGGGCGAGGAGCGGACCGCGCGCGAGGCGGCGATCCGCGAGGAGGTCGCGGCCTTCAAGCAGCGCGCGCTGGCCGCCGGCGGCCTCTACGTCATGGGCACCGAGCGCCACGAGAGCCGGCGCATCGACAACCAGCTGCGCGGCCGCTCCGGCCGCCAGGGCGACCCGGGCCGCTCGAAGTTCTTCCTCTCGCTGCAGGACGACCTGATGCGGATCTTCGGGTCGGACCGCATGGACGGCATGCTGACCAAGCTGGGCCTCCAGGAGGGCGAGGCGATCGTCCACCCCTGGATCAACAAGGCGATCGAGAAGGCGCAGTCCAAGGTCGAGGCGCGCAACTTCGACATCCGCAAGAACATCCTCAAGTACGACAACGTCATGAACGACCAGCGCAAGGTCGTCTTCGAGCAGCGCCGCGAGTTCATGGGCGAGGCCTCCGTGCGCGAGACCATCGACGAGATGCGCGAGAGCGTCGTGGAGGACGTCGTCGCCCGCCACATCCCCGCCGACGCCTATCCCGAGCAGTGGGACACGGACGGCCTCGACAAGGAGGTCCGCCGCCTGCTCAACCTCGACCTGCCGGTGATCGACTGGGCCAAGGAGGAGGGCATCGCCGACGAGGAGATGCGCGAGCGGCTCCTGAAGGAGGCGAACGAGGCCTATGCCGCGCGGATCGAGAAGAACACCACCGAGGTGATGACCTACGTCGAGAAGCAGGTGCTGCTGCAGTCGCTCGATCAGCTCTGGCGCGAGCACATCGTCACGCTCGAGCACCTGCGCCAGGTCATCGGTTGGCGCGGCATGGCCCAGCGCGATCCGCTCAACGAGTACAAGTCCGAGGCCTTCCAGCTGTTCGAGGCGCTGATCGCCCGCCTGCGCGAGGTTGTCACCTCCCAGCTGATGCGCATCGAGGTGGTCTACCAGCGCCCGCCCGAGCCGAAACTGCCCGAGATGGCGGCGCACCACGCCGATCCCGTCACCGGCGAGGACGAGATGGCGACGGGCGGCTCGACCGGGCTCGGCTCGCCGGGAGCTGCGGGCGCGGGCGTCGCGGTCGGCCTCGTGGCGCCGGAGAACCGCGACCCGAACGACCCCGCCACCTGGGGCAAGGTCGGCCGCAACGAGGCCTGCCCCTGCGGATCGGGCAAGAAGTTCAAGCACTGCCACGGCGTGCTGGCGTGAGGGCGCGATGGACGAGCCCCTGATCCTGATGCCCGCCCGGATGATGCCGCTCGTCGTCGAGCGGCTCTCCGAGCGCTTCGGCCTCGCGCGGCTGTGGGAGGAGGCGGATCGCGAGGGCTGGCTCGCAGCGCACGGCGCCCGCGTGCGCGGGATCGCGGCGGGGGCGCACCGCGCGATCGACGACGCGTTGATGGCGCGCCTGCCGGCGCTCGAGATCGTGGCGAGCTTCGGCGTCGGCTACGACCACGTCGACGCGGCGGCCGCCGCGCGCCGGGGCGTGATCGTCACCAACACGCCCGACGTCCTCACCGAGGAGGTGGCGGACCTCACGATCGGCCTCCTCCTCGCGACGCTGCGGCGACTGCCGCAGGCGGAACGATGGCTGCGCGCCGGGCGCTGGACGGCGGACGGCGCGTTCCCGCTCTCGCCGACGCTGCGCGGGCGCACGGTCGGCATCCTCGGCTACGGGCGCATCGGCAAGGCGATCGCGCGCCGGCTCGACGCCTTCGGGGTGGAGGTGGTCTACCACGGCCGCCGGCGCCAGGAGGGCGTGGCGCACCGCCACTTCGACAGCCTCGTCGCGATGGCGCGCGCGGTGGATACGCTGATCTGCGTCGCGCCCGGCGGGGCGGGCACGCGCCACCTCGTCTCGACGCCGGTGTTCGAGGCGCTCGGCCCCGACGGCGTCGTGATCAACGTCGGCCGTGGATCGGTGGTGGACGAGGCGGCGCTCGTCGCCGCGCTCGAGGCGGGCACGATCCTCTCGGCGGGCCTCGACGTCTTCGAGGACGAGCCGAACGTCCCCGACGGGCTCCTCGCGCGCGACGATATCGTGCTGCTCCCCCACGTCGGCTCCGCCTCGGTGCACACCCGCGAGGCGATGGGCCGGCTCGTGGTGGACAACCTCGTCTCCTGGTTCGAGGGCGCGGGGCCGCTGACGCCGGTGGCGGAGACGCCGTGGGGAGGCGAGGGCGCCGCGGCGGGGTGATCAGGGGTGGGTGGCGGCGTTGGTCGACGCCGCGGCCAGCCTTCACGGCGCGCCCCCACAAAGCAGAAAGGCCGCCTCGCGGCGGCCCTTCGTCGTCTCTTGCAGGCGTCGCCCGTCGGGCGGGTCAGAGCCCCAGCCGGGCCTTCACGTCGCGCAGCTGCGCGACCGTGTCGGCCGCCTCCGCCTTGAGGACGGGGTCCTCCATCGTCTCGTGCTCCGCCTCGGCGCGGGAGATCTCCCGGGAGAGGATGTCCCCGGTGACCTCGGAGACGGGCATGGCGCGTTCGGCGAGCACGGTGGCACCCTTGGGGCCGACGTCGACGAAGCCGCCCTGGACGAGGATGCGCTCCTCGCCCTTGCCGGACCCGACGACGAGGAAGCCGGTCTTGAGCGAGGCCATCATCGGGGCGTGGCTCGCGAGCAGCGTCATCTCGCCTTCCGTCGCGGGGATCACCACCGTCTCGACGTCGCCGGAGAAGACGATGCGCTCAGGCGAGACGAGCTCGAAGGGGAAGCTGGCCATGGAACCCTCTTGGAACCCTGGTGGATTGGACACCGGGCGCGCCGCAGGGCGCGCCCGTCGGGGGTCGTCCCGGTGACGGCGGTCAGGCCGCCTGGGCGAGGCGCTCGGCCTTCTCGACCGCCATGTCGATGGAGCCGACCATGTAGAAGGCGGCCTCCGGCAGGTGGTCGTACTTGCCCTCGACGAGGCCCTTGAAGCCCTTGATCGTGTCCTCGAGCGACACGAGCTGGCCCGGCGAGCCGGTGAACACCTCGGCCACGAAGAAGGGCTGCGACAGGAAGCGCTCGATCTTACGGGCGCGCGCCACCGTCATCTTGTCCTCCTCGGACAGTTCGTCCATGCCCAGGATCGCGATGATGTCCTGCAGCGACTTGTAGCGCTGGAGCACCTGCTGGACCTGACGGGCGACCTGGTAGTGCTCCTCGCCGACGATGCGCGGGTCGAGCATCCGCGAGGTCGAGTCGAGCGGGTCCACCGCCGGGTAGATGCCCTTCTCCGAGATCGCGCGGTTGAGCACGGTCGTCG
The DNA here is from genome assembly GCF_041514305.1 of Salinarimonas chemoclinalis. Taxonomy (NCBI): domain Bacteria; kingdom Pseudomonadati; phylum Pseudomonadota; class Alphaproteobacteria; order Hyphomicrobiales; family Salinarimonadaceae; genus Salinarimonas; species Salinarimonas chemoclinalis. The sequence goes on along the minus strand of NZ_JBGMWH010000005.1, from coordinate 47,194 downwards.
CGTCGAGGTGGGCGAAGGAGGTGGCGGGCGCCGGGTCGGTCAGGTCGTCGGCGGGCACGTAGATCGCCTGCACGGACGTGATCGAGCCCTTGGTCGTCGTGGTGATGCGCTCCTGCAGCTGGCCCATGTCGGTGGACAGGGTCGGCTGGTAGCCCACCGCCGAGGGGATGCGGCCGAGCAGCGCCGACACTTCCGAGCCCGCCTGCGTGAAGCGGAAGATGTTGTCGACGAAGAACAGCACGTCCTGGCCCTGGTCGCGGAAGTGCTCCGCGATGGTGAGCCCGGTGAGGCCGACGCGGGCGCGGGCGCCGGGCGGCTCGTTCATCTGGCCGAACACGAGGGCGCACTTCGAGCCCTCGGTGGAGCCGTTGTTCTCGTGCGGGTCCTTGTTGACGCCCGACTCGATCATCTCGTGATAGAGGTCGTTGCCCTCGCGGGTGCGCTCGCCGACGCCGGCGAACACCGAGTAGCCGCCGTGGGCCTTGGCGACGTTGTTGATCAGCTCCTGGATCAGCACGGTCTTGCCGACGCCGGCGCCGCCGAACAGGCCGATCTTGCCGCCGCGGGCGTAGGGGGCGAGCAGGTCGATGACCTTGATGCCGGTGACGAGGATCTGCGCCTCGGTCGACTGGTCGGCGTAGCTCGGCGCCTCGGCGTGGATCGGGCGGTAGGCCTCGGCCGGGACCGGGCCGGCCTCGTCGATCGGCTCGCCGATGACGTTGACGATGCGGCCGAGGCAGCCGGCGCCGACGGGCACGCGGATCGGTGCGCCGGTGTCGGTGACCGGCTGGCCGCGGGTCAGGCCCTCGGTCGTGTCCATGGCGATGCAGCGCACGGCGCTCTCGCCGAGCTGCTGGGCCACCTCGAGCACGAGACGCATGCCGTTGTTGTCGGTCTCGAGCGCGTTCAGGATCTCGGGCAGGTGCCCTTCGAAGGTCACGTCGACGACGGCGCCGATGACCTGCGAGATGCGTCCGGTGGGTTCAGCCATGGGTCTCGTCCTCGTTGACTGCTCAGAGCGCCTCGGCGCCCGAGATGATTTCGATGAGTTCCTTGGTGATCTGAGCCTGACGCGTCCTGTTGTAGGTCAGCGTCTGCTTCTTGATCATCTCGCCGGCATTGCGCGTGGCCGAGTCCATCGCCGACATGCGCGCGCCCTGCTCGGAGGCGCCGTTCTCGAGCAGCGCCGAGAAGATCTGCACCGAGACATTGCGCGGCAGCAGCTTCTCCAGGATCTCCTGCTCGGAGGGCTCGTACTCGTAGATCGCGCCCGAGCCGGCCTCCTCGACCTGCGGGATCTCGGTCGGGATCAGCCGCTGCGCGGTGGGGATCTGCTGGATCACCGAGCGGAAGCGCGAGTAGAACAGCGTGGCGACGTCGAACTGGCCCTCGGCGTAGAGGTTCAGCACCTTCTTGCCGATCTCCTCGGCATTCGCGAAGCCGAGCACCTTGACGTTGCGCAGCTCGATCAGCTCCATGATCAGCTTGCCGTGTGTGCGGCGCAGGACGTCGTAGCCCTTGCGGCCCACGCAGATGATCTTGACCGTCTTGCCCTCGGCCAGCAGCCGGTTGGCGGTGTCGCGGGCGAGGCGCGAGATCGAGGAGTTGAAGGCGCCGCAAAGGCCGCGCTCGGCGGTGCAGACGACGAGCAGATGCGTGTCCGTCTTGCCGGTGCCGGACAAAAGCTTGGGCGTCTCCGGCCCGATCTGCACGCCGGCGGCGACGTTGCCGAGCACCTTCGCCATGCGCTCGGCATAGGGGCGCGCCGCCTCCGCCTGCATCTGGGCGCGGCGCAGCTTCGCCGCCGCGACCATCTGCATGGCCTTGGTGATCTTCTGCGTCGCCTTCACGGAGGCGATGCGGTTGCGCAGATCCTTCAGAGACGGCATCGAGCGCCCAGACCTCTTCTCGTGTTCGCGACGGGTGCGGAAGCCCCGCCGCCGGCGGGCGGCGGCGAGGGTCTAGGGCCGCCTCAGGCGGTGAAGGTCTTGGCGAAGTCCGACACGACCGTCTTGAGCTTCTCGGCCACGTCGTCCTTGAGATCCTTGCTCTCGCGGATCGCGTCGAGGATCTCCGAGTGCTTCTGGCGCAGCAGCGACAGGAGCCCCTCCTCGAAGGCGCGCACCTTCGCGACCGGCAGGGCGTCGAGGTAGCCGTTCACGCCGGCGTAGATGACGCAGACCTGCTCCTCCATCTTCAGCGGCGAGAACTGCGGCTGCTTCAGGAGCTCGGTGAGGCGCGCGCCGCGGTTGAGCAGGCGCTGGGTCGTGGCGTCGAGGTCCGATCCGAACTGCGCGAAGGCCGCCATCTCGCGGTACTGCGCGAGCTCGCCCTTGATCTTGCCGGCGACCTTCTTCATCGCCTTGGTCTGCGCGGCGGAGCCGACGCGCGACACCGAGAGGCCGACGTTCACGGCCGGGCGGATGCCCTGGTAGAACAGGTCGGTCTCGAGGAAGATCTGCCCGTCCGTGATCGAGATCACGTTCGTCGGGATGTAGGCGGAGACGTCGTTCGCCTGCGTCTCGATCACCGGCAGCGCGGTGAGCGAGCCGAGCCCCGCGTCCTCGCCCATCTTGGCGGCGCGCTCGAGCAGGCGCGAGTGCAGGTAGAACACGTCGCCCGGGAAGGCCTCGCGGCCCGGCGGGCGGCGCAGCAGCAGCGACATCTGGCGGTAGGCGACGGCCTGCTTCGAGAGGTCGTCGTAGATGATGACCGCGTGCATGCCGTTGTCGCGGAAGTACTCGCCCATGGCGCAGCCGGCGAAGGGCGCGATGAACTGCATCGGAGCCGGGTCGGAGGCGGTCGCCGCGATGACGACCGAGTACTCCATCGCGCCGTTCTCCTCGAGCGCCTTCACGAACTGGGCGACCGTGGAGCGCTTCTGGCCCACCGCGACGTAGACGCAATAGAGCTTCTGGCTCTCGGGCGCGCCCTCGACGTTGAGCGGCTTCTGGTTGAGGATCGTGTCGAGCGCGATCGCGGTCTTGCCGGTCTGGCGATCGCCGATGATCAGCTCGCGCTGGCCGCGGCCGATCGGGATCAGCGCGTCGATGGCCTTGAGGCCCGTCGCCATCGGCTCGTGCACGGACTTGCGCGGGATGATGCCCGGCGCCTTCACGTCGACGCGCGCGCGCTCGGTGTACTGGATCGGGCCCTTGCCGTCGATCGGGTTGCCGAGCGCGTCGACGACGCGGCCGAGCAGGCCCTTGCCGACAGGCACGTCCACGATGGAGCCCGTGCGCTTGACCGTCTGGCCCTCGGAGATCTCGCGGTCGGAGCCGAACACCACGACGCCGACGTTGTCGGTCTCGAGGTTGAGCGCCATGCCGCGCACGCCGGACTCGAACTCCACCATCTCGCCGTACTGGACCTTGTCGAGGCCGTAGCAGCGCGCGATGCCGTCACCGATGGACAGCACCTGGCCGACTTCGCTGACCTCGGCCTCCTGGCCGAAGTTCTTGATCTGCTCCTTGAGGATCGCGGAGATCTCGGCTGCACGAATGTCCATCAGCGGGCCTCTTTCAGGCTGAGACGAATTGCATTGAGCTTGGTGCGCAGGGACGCGTCGATCATGCGCGAGCCGACCTTGACGACGAGGCCCCCGATCAGCGCGGGGTCGACCTTCACGTCCAGCGACACCTCGGATTGGGCGATGTCGCGCACGGTGGCGCGAATCTCGTCGAGCAGGGCGGGGGAGGGCGCCTCCGCGACGCGGATCTCGGCGGGGACGATGCCCTTGGCCCGCGCGTTCAGCGCCTTGTAGGCGCGGATCATCTGCAGGAGGAGGAAGAGACGGCGCTTGGAGGCGACGAGCCGCACGAAGTTGCCGGCGAGCCCGCCGATCCCGGCCTTGTCGAGCAGCGCGCCGATGGCGCCCTTCTGCTCGTCGGCGGTGTAGATCGGGCTCCTGAGCAGGCGGCGCAGGTCCTCGCTCTCGGCGGCCATCGCCTCGATGCGGGCGAGGTCCGACTCGACCGCGTCGACCGCGTTCTGGTCCTGCGCCAGCTCGAACAGGGCGGACGCGTAACGGCCGGCGACCCCCGACACGATCGAGCCGCCGGACGACGACCCGCCTTCTTGATTTCGCTCAGCCACCGAAAGTCTCTTCCCGAATGGGAGCGCTCGGCCGCCGCGGGGCTGCGAAGGAGCGCTCGCTGAGGTCTGGATTGCGGCTCGGCCGCGGGTGTGCGAGGCACCCGGTGCCCGCGAGGCGTGGCTGCGATACCATGGGATCTCAGGGGGCGCAAGCGCCGCGCACGCCGTTGCGGCACGGCTTCGCCGCAGCGCGAAAGACCCCCGCGAGAGGCGGGGCGAGCGACGGCTTTCAGGCGCGCTTGCGCGCCGCCGGCTCCTGCGCCCGCACCGTCGTGCCGGGGGCCCGCTCGGCCGGGGAGGGATCCTCGCGGTCGCGCTGGAGCGGCAGCCGCGGCGGCGCGTCGATGCGCTGCCTGAGCTGCTCCATCTGCCGCGCCACGGTGGCGATCTGCTCGATCATGGCCTGGGCGACCCGCGCGGGCGGGATGCCGGCCTCGCCGGCGAGGCCCTCGGGCGCGAAGGTCCGCGACACGCCCACCGCCTTGCGCCGGTCCGCGAAGGACGCGTTCTCCATCGCGGCGATGTAGGCGGCGCAGCCCGCGGCCATTCCGGCCACGCCGTCGATGGCGCTGGCGAGCTTCTTGATGGCGGCACGGGTCTCTGCGTCCACGTCGTTCGGCCCCTGGTCTGCCCCCCGGCGCATTCCGGGACGGGCGGAGCGTAGGTGGCGACCCGTCACCTTTGCGTTAAACGCGACGCATGCGGTCGGGCCTCCGGCGGTTGCCGCGGACCTGCGACCGCTGGACGCGGGGGCGCGTCGCGTCGGGGGCGTGACCCGGCCTCGGGAGGCGACGGGGAGGAACCCGGGCGCGAGGGGCCGCCCGCGGCTTGCGCCGCGCCCCGCCCGAGCGGGGGCTCCGCGGCGATTCAGTCCGCCGCAGGGGCGGCGGCGCCGTCGAGCTCGATCATGTGCCCCGCCTTGTCGCGCTTGGTCGCGAGGTAGCGCACGTTCTCGGGGTGCCGGCGCCCGGTGCTGCGCACGTCGGCGACGACCTCGAGCCCCGCGCCGCGCAGCGCCGCGATCTTCTCGGGGTTGTTCGTCATCACGCGCACCCGCGCGACGCCGAGCTGGCGCAGCATCTCGGCGGCGAAGCCGAAGCGGCGCTGGTCCTGCCCGAAGCCGAGAGTCTCGTCCGCCTCGTATGTGTCGAAGCCCTCCGCCTGGAGCTGGTAGGCGCGGATCTTGTTGGCGATCCCGTTGCCGCGGCCTTCCTGGTCGAGATAGAGGAGGATGCCGCCCCCGCCCTCGGCCATGGCCTGGACCGTGCCGCGCAGCTGGTCGCCGCAGTCGCACTTGAGCGAGCCGAAGAGATCGCCGGTCAGGCAGGCGGAATGCAGACGCACGAGCACGGGCTTGGCGAGATCGGGCTCGCCGACGACCACGGCGACCTGGTCGCGCATGCCCTCGCCGCCGCGGAAGACGACGAACTCGGTCTGGGGCGCGCCCTCGAGCGGCACCGGCGCGCGGCTCGCGATGCGCAGCGTCTTCGCCTGGCGGGCGCGAAAGCCGCGGATCGCCTCCGCCGACACGCGCAGCAGGCACGGCTCGCGCTCGATCCCCGCGCGCACGGGGAAGGTCACCACGGCCGGCGTCACGAAGGAGAGGCGCGCGAGCTCGAGCGCGTCGGCGTCGAGCGTCTCGATCGGGTGGGCGGGGGCGTCGAGCCGCGTCTCGGTGCGCCGGGAGAGGCACTCGATGCGCTGCGCGTCGAGCCGCGGCAGGGCGACGGCGCCGGGCTCCGCGCGCTCGCGGCCGATGCGCGACAGGCGCTTTCCGGTGAGCACGAGACGGGCGGAGCCGCCGGCGACGACGTCGAGCCGGGCGCAGGCCTCCGCGTCGAGGTCCTCCACGCCGAGCGCGACGATCGCCCCGTCGCCGTCCTCGATCAGCACCGGACGGGCGTGGCGGAACTCGGCGATGGCGCGCTCGACCCGCGTCAGGTCGATATCCCCGCTCAAGCCCATTACGAGACGCATCATGACTTCCTGGCCTTTCACCCGTGGCGGGACACGCTCTTCGCCAGAGGGCCGCACGACAAGCGTCGACCCTGGCCGTTCGTTCCCGCCACGCTAGTTCGAGAGGGTCTCTCCGCGAGACGTTACTCCAGTCGCGCGCGCCGAATGCCGGCTCGCGTTATATCGGGCGCAAGTCGCGCGAGGCAATTCGGGTACGGCGCATGCGAAATCACGGATCAGGGAGGAGCGCGGCCGTATTGCCGCAGGGGGACGGTGCGGCGGCGCCCCGAGCGCCCGAGCGTGTGCCGCCCGAGGCCGTCTTCGCCCCCTTCGCCGCGGGGCGTCCCGGCGCGCCCTTCGTCGTGGGCCAGCTCGGCCAGTCGCTCGACGGGCGCATCGCCACGGTCACGGGGCACTCGAAGTACATCAACGGCACGGCGGCGCTCGATCACCTCCACGCCATCCGCGCCCGGGTCGACGCGGTGCTCGTCGGCGTCGGCACGGCGCTCGCCGACGATCCGCTGCTCACCGTGCGCCGCGTGCCCGGCGAGAGCCCCGCCCGCGTCGTGCTCGACCCGAGCGGGCGCCTGCCTCCCACGTCCGCGGTCTGGCGGGCGGACGGCGCGCGGCGCATCGCGCTGCGCCGCGCCGGCGTCGAGACGCCGCTTCCCGCTGGCGTCGAGGCGCTCGCGCTGCCGGCGGACGAGGCCGGCCGCGTCGATCCGAAGGCGATCGTCGCGGCGCTCGGAGGGCTCGGCATCGCGCGGCTGCTGGTGGAGGGCGGGGCGGACACGGTGTCGCGCTTCCTCGCGGCGGGGGCGCTCGACCGGCTCCACGTGCTCGTCTCGCCGATGCTGATCGGCTCGGGGCGCCCGGGCCTGACGCTTACGCCGATCGAGACCATCGGGGAGGCCTTGCGCCCGAGCGCGCGGGCCTATCTCCTGGCGGACGGGGACGTTCTGTTCGACTGCGACCTGCGGTCCGAGGCCGCGGGGGGCGAGTGAGGGAGGGAGCCGATGGCGGGACGAGACATCGCGGCCGTGCCGCGCTACGCGGCGGTGCAGATCTGGATCCACTGGCTGACCGCGCTGGTGATCGTGGGCATGATCGCCGCGGGGTTGACGATGACGCGCATCGGCCCCGGCGCGCTGACGAACGCGCTCTACGAACTGCACAAGTCCTTCGGGCTCGTCGTCGTCGGCCTCGTGATCCTGCGCCTCGTCGCTCGCGCGGTCCACGGTGCGCCGGCGCACGCGCCGATGCCGGGATGGCAGCTCCTCGCCGCGCGCATCAGCCACGGCGCGCTCTACCTCCTGCTCGTCGTCGTGCCGCTGTCGGGCTGGGCGGCGACCTCCGCCTGCTGCGCGCCGGTCAACCTGTTCTGGAGCGTCGAGATGACGCTGCCGGTCGCGCGCGGCTTCGAGGTCGCGCGGCCGATCTTCGCCGTGCACAACTATGCGGCCTACCTGCTCGCCTTCGTCGTGCTCGTACATGCGGGCGCGGCGCTGCAGCACCACTGGCTGCGGCGCGACGACACCCTGGCGCGGATGACCGGAGGTCGCCCGCGCCGCGTCGGCCTGACGCGGGGCTGAGGCTCACGCCTCCGCGGTGCTCGCGCTCACCCCCGTCGGGCAGGAGACGCCGGTCCCGCCGAGCCCGCAATAGCCGCCGGGGTTCTTGGCGAGGTATTGCTGATGGTAGTCCTCGGCGAACCAGAACGGGCCGGCCTCGCGGATCTCGGTCGTGATCGCGGGGAAGCCCGCCGCGCGCAGGCGCTCCCCATAGGCCGCCCGCACCGCCTCCGCCGCGCGGCGCTGGCCCTCGTCGTGGACGTAGACGCCCGAGCGGTACTGGGTGCCGACGTCGTTGCCCTGGCGCATGCCCTGGGTCGGGTCGTGGCTCTCGAAGAAGGCCTCGAGCAGCCGCTCGTAGGAGATCGCGGCCGGGTCGAAGACGACGCGGACCACCTCGTTGTGCCCGGTCATGCCCGAGCAGACCTCCTCGTAGGTCGGGTTGGGGGTATGCCCGGCGGCGTAGCCCACCGCGGTGACCCACACGCCGGGCAGCTGCCAGAAGGCGCGCTCGGCGCCCCAGAAGCAGCCGAGCCCGAAATCGGCGATCGCCGCGCCCGGCGGGTACGGACCCTGCAGCGGGCGTCCCGAGACGTGGTGGCGCTCGGCCGTCGGGATCGGGCGATCGCGGCCCGGCAGCGCCTCGGCCGGCGTCGGGATGGTGGTCTTCTTGCGCATGAAGAACATGGGAGAGGCCTCCTCGTGGCGTCCCCCGTCATATGGCGCCGCGGGCCGCTCGTTGCGAGGGGCGGGGCCGTCGCGGTGCGGGCCCTCACCGCTCCGTGAGGTAGCCCACGGGCTCCGGCCGCTTCTGGGAGAGCCACAGGAGCAGCGCGCCGAGCACGAAGGAGACGATCGAGGCCGGCCAGAGCAGGATCGTCAGCAGGACGGGGTCCCACAGGACCGGCGAGACGTGGCGCGTGATCGCCGGCTCCAGCATGGGGAAGCTCTGCGGGAAGGCCTGGAACAGCACCTCGCCCAGCGGCGTGAAGGCGATCTCGTGGTTGGCGATCGAGCGCGTGCCGTCCACCACGAGCCCCACGAACCCCGCCGCGACGAGGAGGAGACCGAGTACACGCACGATGAAACGGATCATGGGGACACGCTCGCGAACGCGGAAGGACACGATGTTGCCACAAGCCTTACCCGCTCGCGGCAATCGCGCAACAGCGAAATGCGGCCACGCTTCGCCGTGCGCCGCGGGATCCGGGCGACACACGACTCGGGGCCGGGGCTCGACGGCGGAGCCGGAATGGGGCTTGCGCCGCGGGGGGCGCCGGATATATGCAGAGCCTCCGCGGGCGGGCGTCGCGGAATTCGGCGCCCCCCGCGATGCGGACAGGTGGCCGAGTGGTTTAAGGCGCACGCCTGGAAAGTGTGTATACGGGAAACCGTATCGCGGGTTCGAATCCCGCCCTGTCCGCCACCTCGGACCATGCGGGCGAACGCCGTTCGCCCCACTCCTGCGCCATTCCCGGAAATCGGGACCCTCGAAAGTCCGTGGCGCGAGCCCAGGATCCGAACCTCGCGCCCGGCGGCCTCGACCCGCAGGGCGAGCGCCCACGGACGATCCCGCCGAAATCGGCCGTCCGATCGTTTCGCCTGGCGTGATGTAGCTGACGCGAGTGCCATGGACCATCAGGACCATGCCCTCGACGCGGTGGAGGGTCTGCGCCCGACAACGGGCGAGGTTCCCTTCCTTCCGATGCGCCGTAGCGGCCGGCGGGCTCCGAGGTGCAGGACGCTCTGCCCGTCCGCATTGTGCCGCGCGCGACTGTCGGTCGGTCGGCAATGTCGACCCGTTCGATCGCACATTGTTTTCGTCCGATCGGGCGAAAAAAGTTGCGCGCGGTGCGCGACTCGCTTATTTCGTCCATATGGACGATGAAAGGAGGTCGGGATGCCCGAGAGAATCCTGCAGGCCGGGGCAACCGGTCATCTCGGGCGCGCGCTTGGTGCTGCGCCCGTATCAGCCGGCTACGATGTACGCGCTCTCGTGCGACGAAGCGAACGGGACGCCTCGATTGCCCGATGGGCCGACGAGGTGGTGTGTTCTCCCGCGACCGATCGCAATGCTCTGAAGGGATCTGCGCGCGGCGTGGATGCCGTCGTCGGCGCCATCGGAATCACGCTGCAGAACGACGGCATGGCCGACGAGGACGTGGATTACGGGCTGGCTGCCTGCGAGATCGGCGGCAATGCGTAGCGAATCGGCTGAGGAGGTCGCAGCATGACACAGGCGACAACATCCCACGTCATCGAGGTGCCGAAGTGGCTGCGCGAGCTTCACGGAACCCGCAGCACGCGGCGCGATCTGGTGCTCGTGCAGGGCTGCGCGTGGGGCGTGACGGCGCTGGTCGCCGCGCTCGCTTTCGCCGAGGGGCTGCCGCTCTGGGCGGTGGCGCTGCTGGCGCTGCTGGTCGTGGACATCGCCGGCGGCGTCGTGTCGAACGTCACGCCGGGCACCAATGCGCATTACAACAGAAGTCGGCGCGCGCGTGTCGTGTTTCTGGCGCTCCACGTACTGCAGCCCGCAGCGCTCGTCTGGCTCTTTCCGGGCTGGGCCGTGCCGGTCGCAGGGATCGCGGTGCTCACGCTCGTCACGGCTTTCGGCATCGAGGCCCAAGGCCGCCGCGCTGCGGCTGCGCCCGTTGCCGTCTCGGCTGCCGTCGGGCTGGTCGCACTGATCATGCTCGCCCCGGCCGCGTTCGGCACGGCCCCCTTCCTCGGACTGCCGCTGATCCTCGTGCTTTACGTCCTCAAGGTCGCCGTGGCCTTTCCGGTGGACTGGCACCCGACGCACGGGCACGGCGGCTGATGCCGAAGATCGTCGATCACGATGCGCTCCGGGCCGATCTGGCCCGGCGCGCGATCCCCGTCTTCCAGGCGCATGGCTATCACGGCATCGGCATGCGCAAGATCGCCGAGGCGCTGGGCGTGCCGAAGAGCTCGCTCTATCACTACTTTCCCACCAAGCAGGATCTGTTCATCGCCTGCACCGGGGCGCTCGACTTGTCGCCCGCCGAACCCGAACCGGACCCGGTCGCGGCGCTGGTGCAGATGATCGCGCGGCTGGAGGAGAGTTTCAGCGGCGAATTGCGGCTGATGGTCGATTACGTCGGCGCCCGGTCGCGGGCCGAGATCGCCGACGACGCAGCGCTCACGCTCTATCGCGAGCGCATGGACGCAGCGATCCGCCAGACCGTCGGCCCGGAGTGGCTGCCGCTCGCGCGGGCGTTGGTCTACGGCCTCCTGCTGGACCGCTGGCTCGCGGGCGAGAGCGGCGATCTCGATGGCGTTCGTCGGCTGATCGAAGGCACGCTCGGTGCTGCAGCCGACGCCGATTGAGCGCATGCGGCGCGCTCCCGGTGGCGCTCGCCTTCACCCATCCTGTGGTTCCGCGTTCCGCCCGGCCCGATGACGGCCGGGCGAACCGTGACCGTCATCCGGCTTCGGGCGCATCTCCGCGGCCCTTCCCGATGTCGCGATGCTCCCCGTCCGTCGCTCGCCCGTGTTCGACGCGCGGCCCGTTCCGGCGATCCCGCCCCCTCACGGCCTCGTCGTCCCGCCGGAAACGGACATCGGTGATCCGCCCCGACCAGAAGGGCATGATGTCTCCGTCGGCCATGCGCGAGACCTCGAAGGCCATGGGAACCCGCACCTCCCCGACCAGCCGGTAGTCGGACCGGGTCACGTGTTCGCCCGAGCCATGGTAGGGCGTGGTCAAATCCCCGTCCTCCTCGGCATGCATGCTGATCAGCGCGCCGCGTTCATCGAAGCCGGCGACCATGCTGGCCCGATGGCCATGCGCCTCGACGACGGCGCGGGCGCTGTTCTCGTCGATCGCCTCCCACTCCACCAGACCGCCGGGAAGCAGCGCATAGGGGTTGGTCGGTGTCTCGAGCAGCCAGCGACGCAGCGAGATGCGGTCGAGTTCCGGCGAGCTGGTCTCGTGCATGACCGAGACGGCCGAGAGCACCCGCGCCTCCATCTCCATCTCGCCGTCGATGAAGGCGTCGTAGGCGATAGCCCGGATCGGCCCCCAGACCGGCGTGTCGGCCGCGAACACCAGATCCGGTGCCCCCGTCGCGACGACCTGCCGCGCCGTGGTCGGCGCGAAGCTCTCGGTCTGCGGGCGGCGGAAATCGCCCGCCTGGTCGAATTCGATCCAGGCGGGGATCTCGCCGCCGTCCTCCGGCACGCCGCCCGGGAAAACGAAGGCGAGATAGCGCTGTACCGGTTCGGGGAGCTCCGATGTCCTCTCCGGTACGAAGGACCGTCGATCCATGGCGGCTTGCATCAAGCTGCGTTCATGGGCGGTGATCTGCTCCTGCGTGGCCTTGCCCGACCAGGCCAGCCAGCCGGCGGTGCCGAGGGAGAGGGCAGCGCCGCCGATCAGGAAGAGTATCCCGGGTTTCATCCTGTGTCTCCTGTCATGGGGATTGGGGTCGTCCGGCCTGTCCGGGCCGGTCCTGTCGATCTCGCCCGGCGCCCGAAGGCCCCAGCGCTCGCAGCGCGAGGGCGGCCGCCGTCAGTGCGGCGATCGTGCGCAGCCCATTCAGCCGGCCCCAATCCGCGGCATAGCCGGGCCAGGCGGCCCGGAGCGCTTCGGGACCAGCGATGACGGCGAGCTCCCGGTTCAGCGGCACGTTACCGGCGGCGGTCACGGCGAGGACGCCGGCGAGGTAGCAGCCCGCTGCGGCCAAGAGCCAGGACCAGCCCGGCGCCCGCCCGAGGAGCGCGGTGGGCAGCGCGACCACGGCCAGCCCGACCGCCCCCCAGAATCCGAGCGCGAAGAGCGGGTTGGCGACGGCGGCGTTGACGGCCTGCATGGCGACGGCCGCCTCGGCCGGAGGCAGGCGGTCGAGCCCCGGCATCACCACTGCCGCAAAGGCGAAGAAGAAGCCCGCCATCAAGGCGAACCAGAGCGAGCAGGTCGTGGTCAGCATGCGCACGGGGATGTCCTTTCGCGTGTCGCCGCGCCGTCGTCGGCCGATGGTCGTCGGCGGAGGCCCGGGGCGCCTGCCCGAACCAAAAGCGTATACATCCATACGCCTTGCACGATGCCGTATCAATCTATACGGCTTCGCGCAAGGGGTCCGAGGGAAAACCATGAAGGACGACAGACGGGAGAACCGCGAATCCGCCATCGAGACCGCCGCCTATGCGGTGTTGGCCGAGCGCGGTTACGGCGGCACGTCCATGCTGAACGTCGCCAAACGCGCGAAAGCCTCGAACGAGACCATGTATCGCTGGTTCGGCGACAAGAACGGGCTGTTCGCGGCCCTGGTGCAACGCAATGCGCAGCGCAGCGCAGAACGGCTCAGGGCCGCGATCGAGGGCAGCGGCGAGCCGCTCGAGACGCTGCGCGCGGTCGCGCCCGTCCTGCTGTCGATGGTTCTGGGCGAACGCGCGGTCGCGCTGAACCGGGCCGCGGCCGGCGATCCCACCGGCGGCCTCGGCCGGATCATCGCAGAAGGCGGGCGGGCGCGCATCGTGCCTCTTCTGACGTCGGTGATCGCCCGGGCATCCGAGACCGGCGCCCTGCCACCGGGCGACCCGACGGAGCGCGCCGAACTCTTCGTCACGCTCCTGATCGGTGACCACCAGATCCGCCGCGTCATCGGTGCCCTACCCGAACCGACCGAGCGGGACGTTCGGGCGCGCGCGGAAGTATCGCTCTCGCAGTTCATGACGTTCTGCACGGCGCCGGTGCCGAGCACCTGAGGCAACGCTTCTCCCGCGTCCGTCGTCGCGGCGCCGCGTCCGAGCGCGGACCCGCTTACGACCCGGCGACGGACGCGTCCCCGCTTCGGTGCCGGCCCAGACGGGACAGGAGATCGTGCGTCACGAGGCGCGACGAGAGCTTGAAGGGCGTTCCATCCGCGAGCGCCGACGCGACCGCGTCGATCGGCAGCCGCCGGCTCTCCTCGATCTCGCCGTCGAGGTGCACGGGACGAAAGTCGGCGGGAATCGCGAGGTCGTAGATCGCGATGAGTTCCTGGTGGAAGCCGCGCTCGCTCACGTATTGCACGATCATCGTCCGGACGAAGTCGGCCCGCGCCACGACGTCCGCGTCGAGGCCGACCTCCTCGTGCGCCTCCTTGATCAGGGTTTCCCGACGGCTCGCGTCGCAGGGTCGCCCTCCGGCGACCAACGTGTCGAAGGCCAGCGGGTTGGAGGGCGCGGTCCTGGCCCGCAGGGACAGCCAGACGCCCGACGGCCCGCCGCCGGGATCGACGGCGATGCCGTTGACGTGGATCTTCTCGGCCCAGAACCCCAGGGCACGCAGCGCGCTCCGGTCGACCCGGGCGATCTCGGGACCGTCGCAGCGCGCCCGCACCGGCATCGGCTCGTCGCGCCGCGGGCCGATCAGGCCGGCATGGGCGAGGCTCTCGCGCACGTCCTCGAGACGATCCGTGAGACGTGCGGCGGCGTCGAGCCGCAGGCCGGCGTCGACGCCGCAGGCGAGGCCCCGGCGCACCAGATGATCCGCGACGGCGAGGGTCGCCGTGCCGATCGGTCCGTCCGCGTGGGGAACGTGGAGCGGGACGAAGACGGTATCGTGCATGTCCATCGGCTCGGGCCTCACGACGGGAAGACGATCGCCGCGTCGGGCGTGAACGCCAGCACGACGGAGGCGTCGGCAGGGACGGGCGCGGGGGCGTTCGTGGAGACGCTCTCGCCCTCCACCGCCACGACCACGCGCCAGTCGCGCCCCTCGTAGAGGGCGTGCACGACACGGCCGGCGAGCCGCGCCTCGCCGGCTGCTACCGGCGCATCGACGGGCAGCAGCCGGGTGCGGGCCGGATGAAGCATGAGGGTCACGTCGTCGCCCGCCGCGACGGCGCCGGCGGCCGCCGCGTGCGGCACGACGATCGTCTGCGCGCCGACGTCGAGCGCGAGATCCGAGCCGCGGATCTCCGCCACCCGCGCCGGCAGCCGCGCCTCGTAGCCGGCGAGCGTCGCGATCCAGGCGGAGCGCGGGCGCGCGAACAGCGCCTGCGGCGCGCCCGCCTGCTCGATCGCGCCCGCCCTCATCACGACGAGGAGATCGGCGAAGGACGCCGCCTCGAGGGGATCGTGGGTGACGTAGAGCACGGTCCGGCCGAGCCGGCGGAACAGGTCCGCGAGCTCGATGCGCATGGTCATCCGCAACTGGACATCGAGGTTCGACAAGGGCTCGTCGAGGAGCAGCACGTCCGGGTCGGTCGCGAGCGCGCGGGCGATGGCGACGCGCTGCTGCTGGCCGCCCGAGATCTGCGAGGGCAGCCGATCGGCGAGCGCGTCGATGCGCATCGCGGCGAGCAGCGCGTCCACCCGCGCCGCCCGCGCCTTGGCCGGCAGCCGGGCGAGCCCGTAGCCGACGATCGCGCGAACGGTCATGTGGGGCCACAGGGCGTAGTCCTGGAAGACCATGTTCAGGCGGCGCCGCTCGGGTGCCAGCGCCCAGCCCGGGGCCGAGATCGGCTCCCCGCGCAGGAGGATTCGGCCGTCGTCGGGCCGGTCGAGCCCGGCGACGAGGCGCAGGATCGTCGACTTCCCGCAGCCCGACGGCCCGACGAGGCACGTCACGGCGCCCTCCGCGATCTCGAGGTCGATGCCGTCGAGCACGGTGCTCGTGCCGAACCTGCGGGTGAGGCGTTCGAGGGTGAGCATCAGGCGGTCTCCGGTGCGGCTCGGCGAGGTGGTGCGAACAGCCCGCGCATCAGCCGCCGGGCGAGCGCGTCGACGCCGGCGATGATCGCCACGGTCGTGCCGCCGGCGACGAGGGTCGCGGCGGTCGCCGCGCCGAATTCGCCCTGCTCGAAGGCGCGGTTGACGTAGACGGGCAGCACGTCGAGCCGCGGCGGGCGCAGGATCGCGTTGATGGCGAGGTCGAAGACCGCCGAGCCGAAGGCGGTCAGCGTCGCCGCCACGAGGGCGGCGGCGACGAGGGGAACGACGATGGTCAGGATGCGCCGCACGAGCCCCGCGCCCTGCAGCGCCGCGGCGGAGAGCTGGCTCGCCGGGACCTGCGCCATGGCGCCGATGAGCACCCGCACGGCGATGGGGATCGCGCCGGCCATGCCGGCGAGCACGAGGAGGTGCCAGGTGCCGTAGAGAGAGAGGCCGGCGCGGTCCAGGAACGGTGCGTTCCACACGAAGATGTACCCGATGCCGAGGACGACCCCCGGCACCGCGAGGCTGAGCGTGCAGGTGAGGTCGATGAGGCGGTTGAGGCGGAAGTCGCAGAAGGTCATCACGTAGGCCGCCGCGCCCGCGATCACCGCACTGCCGAGCGCCGCCAGCGCGGCGATCCCCATCGAGTTGCCGAGCGCCGACAGGAAGGCGCCGCCGGTCTCGAGCACGAAGGCGTAGTGACGCAGCGTGAAGTTGTCGGGCGTGAACCCGCCGTGCAGGCGGTCCGCGATCGAGACGAGGAAGCTCGAGCCGATCGGCAGCACGAGCGCGACGAGGAGCGCGAGCGCGACGACGGCGTCGGGCCAGCCGAGCCGCGTTCCTCCGGTCGCCTCCCCGACCCGGGCCCGGGCGCCGAGGAAGTCGTAGCGTCGCCGCCTCAGGATCCAGAAATAGGCGCAGACCGCGGCGAGCATGATCCCCGTCACGTAGAAGGCGAGCACCCCGGCCAGATCGAAGCGGATCGGCGACTGGTTGATCGCGACGTAGATCGCGTAGGTCAACGTCGGGAAGCGGTAGGTGGTGGCGAGCGCCGCGGGCAGCCCGAAATCGCCGAGCACGTCGATGAAGATCAGCACCGCGCCGGCGAGCACCGCCGGCATCAGCATCGGCACGCGCACCGTCGCGAGCACCCGCAGGGGGGACGCGCCGCACAGGCGCGCGGCGGCGACGTAGTCGTCCATGCGCCAGTGGAGGGCGGCGCACACGGTGATGTAGGCGTAGGGAAACGCCTTGAGGCTCATCACGACGGCGAGGCCCCACGGGTTGAAGACGAGGTCGGGGACGAAGGACAGCCCGAGCCACTGGTTGGCGATGCCGCCGCGGCTCGCGAACAGGATCCAGCCCTGCGCCACGATGAAGGAGGGCAGGATCAGGATCGCCCAGGCGGCCGCGTCGAGCGCCCGTCCGAGCACGAGCCCGCTCCCGTGCCGCAGGATCGCGAGCCCCGTCCCGAGGGCGCAGCCGACGACGGACGCGATTCCCGCGAGGAACAGCGAGTTCTCCAAGGCGCGGCGCCAGAGCGGGCGCTCGAAGATCTCCAGCAGGCCGTCGATGCCGATCGCGCGCACCCGGCCGCTGAACAGACCCGGCACGAAGGCCTGGACGACGACCGTCGCCATCGGGGCGAGGACGAGCACGACGAGCGCGCCGACGACGAGGAGCCCGAGCCAGTCCTCCGCCCGCAGGCGGCGTGGAGGGCTCGATGCCGCGTGCGGTGGGGAGACGGCCGTGGCGGCGGCGTCTGGCATCGGACGAGCTCCGGGCATCGCGGGGCGGGAAGACGGCCCGGTCGCAGGGACCGGGCCGCGGTGCGCGCTCAGTTCAGGGCCTGATCGGCGAACCAGGTCTTGATCGCCTCCTCGTGCTCGACCGCGAAGGCGTCCGGCGCGACGCGGTAGACCGCGCCCTCGGGCGGGCCGTCGGCGCGGCGCTCGGCGCCGACGACGGTCGGCTCGAACAGCCCGTCGCTGGGGACGGCCTGGGCGAGATAGGTCTGGGTCGCGGGCTCGAGCAGCCACTCCACGAAGGCCTTGGCGCCTTCGGGGCGCGCGGTGCGCGCCTGGATCGCGACGCCGCGCACCGAGCCCGGCGCTCCCTCCTCGGGCCACACCACCTCGACCGGCGCGCCGGTCGCCTTGAGCGAGAAGGCCACCTGCGAGGTGATCAGCGCCACGGAGACGTCGCCCGACGCGATGGCGCGCCCGACCGGGCCATTGGTGCGGAACACCCGCAGCCCGTTCTCGAACAGGGACGAGAACAGGCCCTGCGCGTCCTCGAAGCCGCGCGCGTGGAAGAACTGCGCGACGCACGGGTAGGCGGGGGCGGCCACCGCCGGATCGGCCATGCCGACCATGCCGTTGAAGCGCGGATCGGCGAGATCCTCGAAGGTGGCGGGCGGGTTCTCGACGAGATCCGTGCGATAGAGCATCACGCAGGAGGAGGAGAGGCCGATCGGGAACCAGGACAGGCTCTCGGGCAGGTAGGTGCGCCCGATCTCGTTGAGGTTGTCGAGATTGGCCGGCGTCACGCCGCGCAGGAGTTGCTCCTGCAGATCGAGCCCGTGCATCACATAGGAACCGTTGAAGATCAACGCGTCCCATTGGGGGTTCGACGCCTCGGCGGCGATGCGCGCGAGGAGCTCGCCGCCGCTCATCTGCACGACGTCGATCTCGCGGCCGGTATCGGCCTCGAACCGCTCGGTGACGACGCCTTCGAAGTCGTTGGTGTAGAGCACGAGCGGGCCCGTGGCGTCCTGAGCGAGCGCGGCGCTCGCGAGGCCGGCGGACAGGGCGGCCGCGCCGACGGCTTTGAGGATCGGGGTCATGGTCGTCTCGCTTTCGAGGTCGTTCGGACACCCGTCCTCGGCGACGGGCACGACCGGGGTAGGCGCCGCACATGACGTTTGGACAACATTTGCCGGGCGCGAAAGCGGGATGCGGGGTCCCATCCATGGAACCCCCGCGGCGAGCGCGTGCGCCTTGGCCGCCTCGGCCAGCGTGTCGGCGACGAGCCGGGTCGTCGCCGACATCAGCCGCCGCGGCGGAGTGAGGAGCGTCACGGCGATCGGCGGGGCGGCGAAGCCCGGCAACGTCCGCAGGAGGCGCCCGGCGGCGAGATCCTCGCGCACCGCGATCTCCGGCACGATGGCCAAGCCGGCGTTCGCGAGCGCCGCCTCGCGCAGGAGCGCGACGGACACCGAGACGAGCCGCGGGGCGAGGGCGACGCCGGTCTCGCTCCCGTCCTCCCCGCGAAAGCTCCAGGGGGTCGTGCTCGCGAGGCCGTAGACGAGCACGTCGGCCGCGGCCAGGTCGGCGGGGTCCGCCGGGTGCCCGGCGCGATCGAGGCTCGCGCGCGTGCCGACGACGACGAGCGGATTGCGCGCGACGCGCCGCTGCACCAGCGCGGAATCGCGCAGGGTCCAATGGTGCGCGCGCAGCACGAGGTCGAAGCCGTCGCCGATCTGGTCGGCGTCCCGCTCGGCGATCTCCACCGAGAGGGCGAGCCGAGGGTGCGCGGCGGTGATCCGGGCGAGCAGCTCCGGCAGGAGCGGTGCGAAGAGGTCGCAGACCGACAGCGAGACATTGCCGCCGATCTCGCGGCGGGCCTCGAGCAGGCGCTCCTCCGCCCGCCGCGCCGCCTCCACCATCGCGAGCCCGTGGGCGTAGACCTCGGCGCCCACCGGGGTGAGGGCGAAGTCCTCGCCGCTGCGTACGATCAGCCGCGCGCGCAGGCTCTCCTCGAGCGACGCGAGCCGCCGGCTGATCGTCGATTTCGGCAAGGCCAGCGCGCGCGCGGCTTTCAGTATTCCCTGATAGTCGACGATGTGGACGAACAGGCGCAGGTCGTTGAGGTCGAGCATGCCGGTACCTCCTTCCCGACGGCCGCAGCCGCCCGCACGAGCCGCTGCCGTCCTCGGCGCGGGAGCGCACCCGCGCCGCCCCGGGAGAGCCACCGGTCGACCGCGCGCAGGATACCGACGGGCGATCGGCTCGCCCACCGCCCCGAGGATGATCGTGAGCTTCGGAAGGCGGGTCGCGAGCGGTACATCCGCCGCGTGACGCCTGGATGACGTCGCCCAGCCGAGCCCGCCGGCACGCACACGGTGGCGGGCTGTTCGCGGCCGTGCCCAGGGCTCGCCGGCGCCCGCGCGCCCGGCGGGACGCTCACCCGCCCCCGTCCCGGGTCGGGCTCGTGCCGCGGAAGATGTTGGTCTCGCCGATCATCCGCTCCAGAGCCGAGATGCGCTCCACGCTGGAGCGGGAGCTGCGGCTCTGGACCTCGGCGATCAGGCTCTCCGCCAGGATGTTGATGGACAGCGTCGAATCCCAGCTCGACGGTACCTCGACGGCGCAGCGGAACGTGTGCAGCGCGCAGCGCTCGATCGGCGAGCCCCATTGGTCGGTGAACAGCACGACGCGCGCGCCCTGCTTCACCGCGAGCTGCGCGAGCTTCTCGAGTTCTCGCTCGTAGCGGCGGATGTCGAAGCAGATCAGCGTCGAGGTCCCGTCCATGTCGAGCAACGATTGCGGCCAGACGCTGGGGGAGCTGTCGAGCAGGAAGACGCGCGGGCGGATGATCTGCAGGTGATTGTAGAAGTAGTGCGCGTTCGAGCGGGTGATGCGCCCGCCGACGAGGTGCAATTGCTGCTCGGGCGCCGACAGGAGCGCGGCGACACGGTCGAACTCGTCGAGGTCGATCTGCTCGAGCGTGCGGCCGATGTTCTCGAAGGCGGCCTTTCCGAAGCGCGCCAGGATGTGGTCGCGCGGGGCCTGCGGCTCGGCCATCTCGAGCTTGGCGAGCGGCTGCTTGATGCGCGCGGCGATCTCCTCGCGGATCGCGTCCTGGAGCCCGCCGTAGCCGTCGAAGCCCAGCTTGCGGGCGAGACGGATGACGGTGGGCGTCGAGACCTCGGCGCTCTCGGCGAGCTTCGTGATCGACTGCAGCCCGCCCACGAGCGAGTCCTGGAGGAGAACCGCGGTGAGCCGGCGCTCGGCCGCGGTCAGCTCCGCCTGCCTGCGCCGCAGGAGGTCGCGCACGAGGGGCTTCCTGCTCAAGAAATGTCCTTTCCGCTTCAGCGCAGATCGATGATGATCGATCTGCTACAGAAACAAGCTTGACACGCCTCGAACCCCTGTAGTGAATTTTACATGCGCTCGGCAAGGGGTTTCGGCCGCGGGGCGAGGGGAGGGTGCGGGGTGGCGGAGTCCGGGTGGACGGCGGTGGAGATCACGGGATCGGCCGGCGCCGCGCCGCTCGTCCTCGTGTGCGAGCACGCCTCCCGCGCGATCCCCGCGGAGCTCGACGCGCTCGGCCTCGACGACGAGGCGCGGAGCGCCCACGTCGCATGGGACATCGGCGCCGCCGTCCTGGCGCGCCGCCTGTCCGAGCGGCTCGACGCGCCGCTGGTGTCGGGCGGCCTGTCGCGGCTCGTCTACGACTGCAACCGCCCGCTCTCGGCACCCGACTGCATCCCCGCGCGCAGCGAGCGCTTCGACGTCCCCGGCAACCGGGGCCTCGACGAGGCGGCACGCCGGCTGCGCTTCGAGCGCGTGCACGAGCCCTTCCACGCCGCGCTCGCCGACGTCTGCCGCACCCAGGAGCGGCGCTGCGGGCGCGCCATCGACCTCGTCACGGTCCACAGCTTCACGCCGGTCTATCTCGGCGTTTCCCGCGCGGTGGAGATCGGCTTCCTCCACCACGATGAACCGGCGCTCGCGCGCGCCGCCCTCGCCGCCGAGCGCGCGCGCGGCATCCATCGCGCGGAGCTCGACGAGCCCTATGCCGCCGCCGACGGCGTCACCTACACGCTCGCGCGCCACGGCGAGGGTGCGGGACGGCGGTCCTTGATGATCGAGGTGCGCAACGACCTGATCGCCAGCGACGCGGCGGCCGCACGCATGGGCGATCACCTCGCGGGCACGCTGGCGCGCGCGCTCGCGGTGGCGCCGCAGGCGGCGGGGGCGTCGCCATGAGGATGCTGCGCGCCTACGTCGCCGTCGTCGACCGCTGCAACTGGGCCATCGGCCGCGTGGTCATGTTCGGGCTCTTCGCGTTGATGGGCATCCTGCTCTGGTCCTCCATCTCGAAGACCTTCTTCGTGCCGTCCCTGTGGACGCTGGAGATGGCCCAATTCGTGATGGTCGCCTACTTCATCCTGGGCGGCCCCTACGCCATGCAGATGGGCTCGAACGTGCGCATGGACCTGATCTACGGCGCGCTCTCGCCCCGGCGCAAGGCGCTGATGGACGCGCTCACCGTGGGCTTCCTGATCTTCTATCTCGGCGTCCTGCTCTGGGGCGGGATCGAGAGCACGATCTACTCCTTCTCCTTCGGCGGCGAGCGCTCGTCCTCGGCCTGGAGGCCGTACATGTGGCCGATCAAGGTGACGATCTGCATCGGCGTGACGCTGATGCTGCTCCAGGCGCTGAGCGAGCTGGCCAAGGACGTCCTGTTCCTCGCCACCGGCGAGCCGCCGCGCCACCAGGACCGGGAGCGGACGAGCAAGGAGCAGAAGGGCGAGGAGGCTCGCGATGCCCTATGAGCTGATCGCGATCCTGATGTTCTCGACGATGATGCTGATGCTGTTCACGGGCCAGCGCGTCTTCGCGGCGATCGGCTTCGTGGCGGTGATCGCCGCGATCCTGCTCTGGGGCGACCGCGGCGGCTACGATCTCGGCTTCTCGGCCATCATCAAGGTGATGCGCTGGTACCCGCTGCTGACGCTGCCGATGTTCGTGTTCATGGGCTACGTCCTGTCGGAATCGAAGATCGCCGACGACCTCTACCGGATGTTCCACGTCTGGACCGGCGGCATGCCCGGCGGTCTCGCCATGGGCACGATCGGGCTCATGGTGCTGATCTCGGCGATGAACGGGCTCTCCGTCGCCGGCATGGCGATCGGCGCGACGATCGCCCTGCCGGAGCTGCTCAAGCGCAACTACGACAAGCTGATGGTGACGGGGGTGATCCAGGCCGGGTCCTCGCTCGGCATCCTCGTCCCGCCCTCCGTCGTGCTCGTGCTCTATGCGATGATCGCGCGCCAGCCGGTGGGGCAGCTGTGGCTCGCCGGCGCGATCCCCGGGCTGATGATGGCGGCGCTGTTCATCGTCTACATCGCGATCCGCTGCCGCCTGAACCCGAAGCTCGGCCCCACGCTCTCGCTCGAGGAGCGCGAGCAGATCACGCGTGCCGAGAAGATGCGGCTGCTGCGCGCCGGGCTCCTGCCGGTGGGCATCTTCGCCGTCATGATGGTGCCCTTCGTCAACGGCTGGACGAGCCTCGTCGAGAGCTCGGCCGTGGGCGCCATCGCCGCCTTCCTCGCCGCCGTCGCCAAGCGGCGCATGACGTGGAGGGTGTTCGAAACGAGCGTGCGCCAGACGCTCGGCATCACCTGCATGTTCATGTGGATCATCACCGCGGCGCTCGCCTTCGGGGCGGTGTTCGACGGGCTCGGCGCGGTGCGCGCCATCGACGACCTCTTCACCGACAAGCTGGGGCTCAACCCGTGGGTGATCCTCATCCTGATGCAGCTGAGCTTCATCCTGATGGGCACGTTCCTCGACGACACGGCGATGCTCGTCATCGTCGCGCCGCTCTACGTGCCGCTGGTGGCGGCGCTCGGGTTCGATCTCGTGTGGTACGGCGTGCTCTACACGATCACCTGCCAGATCGCCTACATGACCCCGCCCTTCGGCTACAATCTCTTCCTGATGCGCGCGATGGCGCCACCCGAGATCGCGCTCGGGGACATCTATCGCTCCATCATCCCCTTCGTCTTCATCATGATGCTGGCGCTCGCGCTGGTGATGATCTTCCCGCAGATCGCGCTCTGGCTCCCCGCTCGGGTGTACGGTCTGTGATCGCAAGGACCAGAGCCGGGGCAACCGGCCGGCCAATCGAACCAGAGGAGAAGCCGAGATGACCACACGACGCACATTCCTGAAGAGCGCCGCCCTCGCGGCACCCGCCACGCTCGCCGCCCCGGCCATCGTGCGCGCCCAGTCGCCGATCCGCTGGCGCTTCCAGACCTATGCCGGCGCCGCGCTCGGCGAGCACGTGACCAAGCCCATCATCGACGCCATCAACGCCGCCGCCAACGGCGAGCTGGAGATCGAGCTGTTCTACGCCGACCAGATCGTGCCCACCGGCGAGCTGTTCCAGGCGCTCCAGCGCGGCACGATCGACGGCGTCCATTCCGACGACGATTCGATGGCCTCGCCGACGCCGCTGCGCGTCTTCGGCGGCTACTTTCCCTTCGCCACGAAGCACATCCTCGACGTGCCGGTGCTGTTCGACCAGTACGGGCTGGCCGAGATCTGGGACGAGGAATACGCCAAGGTCGGCGTGAAGTGGCTCTCCGCCGCGGGCCAGGACCCGTGCAACTTCAACACCACGAAGGAGATCACCTCCGTCGCCGATCTCGAGGGCCTGCGGCTCTACACCTTCCCCACCGCCGGGCGCTTCCTCAGCCGCTTCGGCGTCGTGCCGGTGAACATCCCCTACGAGGACGCCGAGGTCGCGGTGCAGACCGGCGAGCTCGACGGCATGGCCTGGTCGGGCATCACCGAGGACTACACGGTCGGTTGGGCCGACGTGACGGACTACTTCCTGACGAACAACATCTCCGGCGCCTGGATCGGCTCCTTCTTCGTCAACGAGAGGCGCTGGGCGGACCTGCCCGACCACCTCGAGCGGCTCGTCCTGTCGGCGATCGACGCGGGCCATACCTACCGTAACCAATGGTACTGGGGCGGCGAGGCGCGGCTGCGGGCGACCGGCGACAAGCTCGCGCTCCGCACCGTGCCGGCCGAGGAATGGGCCGAGGTCGAGAACGCGGCCAAGGAGTTCTGGACCGAGATCGCCGAGGAGGGCGAGGTGCACGCCAAGATCGTCTCGATCTTCCGAGAGTACAACGAGATCATCAACCAGGCGGGCCCGCCCTACACGTTCTGACCTCCGCCCGCCTCGAAGAGAACGAGGGCGGCCCCGCGCGGGCCGCCCTCCCGCGCCCGCCATCGGAGCCCGCCATGCCCGCGAACCTGACCCTCGAGACCCTCGCCGCCAAGGCCGCCTCGGGCGAGATCGACACCGTGCTCGTCGCCATGGTGGACATGCAGGGCCGCCTGATGGGCAAGCGCTATCACGTCGCGAACTTCCTCGAGCACGGGCACCGCGAGACCCATTGCTGCAACTACCTGCTCGCCACCGACCTCGTGATGTCCACCCCCGACGGCTACGCCGCGACGAGCTGGGCCAAGGGCTACGGCGACTACGTGATGCAGCCGGACCTCTCGACCCTGCGCCTCATGCCCTGGCTGCCGGGCTCGGCGCTGGTGCTCTGCGACGTGCTCGACCACCACACGCACGCGCCGGTGCCGCATTCCCCGCGCGAGATGCTGCGCCGGCAGGCGGCGCGGCTCGAGGCGATGGGCCTCGAGGCGATGATGGCGACCGAGCTCGAGTTCTTCCTGTTCGAGGGCGACTACCGCAGCCTCCAGAAGCGCGGCTACCGCGATCTCGTGCCGCTCAACGGCCACAACGAGGACTACAACCTCTTCCAGACCACGAAGGAAGAGGCGGTCATGCGGCCCCTGCGCAACCACCTGGTGGGCGCCGGCGTGCCGGTGGAGAACTCGAAGGGGGAGGCCGAGACCGGCCAGCAGGAGCTCAACATCCGCTATGCCGGCGCGCTCGACTGCGCCGACCATCACACGATCGCCAAGCATGCCGTCAAGGAGATCGCCTGGATGAACGGCTGCTCGGCGACCTTCCTGCCCAAATGGGCGGCGAACAAGGTCGGCTCGTCGAGCCACGTGCACCTGTCGGTCTGGAAGGACGGCGAGCCCGCCTTCCACGACCCCAAGGCCGCGCACGGCATGTCCGAGACGATGCGCAGCTTCACTGCGGGGCTCCTCGCCTATGCCCGCGACTACACCATCTTCCTCGCGCCCTACGTGAACAGCTACAAGCGCTTCGCCGCGGGCACATTCGCGCCGACGAAGGCGGTCTGGTCGGTCGACAATCGCACGGCCGGTTTCCGATTGTGCGGGGAGGGGACGCGGGGCGTGCGCATGGAATGCCGTATCGGCGGCTCCGACATGAATCCCTATCTCGCCCAGGCGGGGATGATCGCCGCGGGCATCAAGGGCATGGAGGAGGGGCTCGTCCTGGAGCCGCCCTACCAGGGCGACGCCTACGCGAGCGGCGACGTCGTCGAGATCCCCCGCGCGCTGCGCGCCGCCATCGGGACCTTGCGCGGCTCGACGATGCTGCGCGAGGCCTTCGGCGACGCCGTCGTCGACCATTACGTCCGCTGCGGCGAGTGGGAGCAGGAAGAGTTCGACCGCGCGGTCACCGACTGGGAGATCGAGCGGGGCTTCGAGAGAGCGTGAGCATGACGCAAATCCTCAGATGTATCTCGCCGATCGACGGATCGGTGTTCGCCGAGCGCCCGGCTCTCTCCACGGACGCCGCCCGCGCCGCCGCCGCGCGCGCCCACGCGGCGCAGCCGGCCTGGGCGGCGCGCTCGATCCGCGAGCGGGCGGAGCTGGTCCTCGCCGGCATCGCCGCCGTCGGCGCCATGAACGACGAGGTGGTGCCCGAACTCGCCCGCATGATGGGCCGGCCGGTGCGCTACGGCGGCGAGTTCCGCGGCTTCTCCGAGCGTGGCACGCACATGGCGGCGATCGCCGAGGAGGCGCTGGCGGACATCCCCGTGAGCGACGACGACGCCTTCCGCCGGTACATCCGCCGGCTGCCCTGGGGCGTCGTCCTCGTGGTGGCGCCGTGGAACTACCCGTACATGACGGCGATCAACACCGTCGCACCGGCGCTGATCGCCGGCAACACGGTGCTGCTCAAGCACGCCACGCAGACGCTGCTCGTCGGCGAGCGCATGGCGAAGGCCTTCCACTCGGCCGGGGTGCCGCAGGACGTGTTCCAGAACGTCTTCCTCGACCACGACGCGACGAGCGGGCTCATCGCCGCACGCGCGGTCGACTTCGTCAACTTCACGGGCTCCGTCCCGGGCGGCCAGGCGATGGAGCGGGCGGCAGCGGGCACCTTCGTCCCGGTGGCCACCGAGCTCGGCGGCAAGGACCCCGGCTACGTCATGGACGACGCCGATCTCGACGCGGCCGTCGACGGGCTGATGGACGGCGCGATGTTCAATTCCGGGCAATGCTGCTGCGGGATCGAGCGCATCTACGTCCACCAGAGCCTCTACGACGCCTTCGTCGAGAAGGCGGTGGCGTGGGCGAGCGGACAGCGCCTCGGCGATCCGCTCGACCCGCAGACGACGCTCGGCCCCATGGCGCACGTGCGCTTCGCCAAGCTCGTGCGCGAGCAGATCGACGAAGCCGTCGCGGCCGGCGCGACGGCCCACCTGCCCAAGGACCCCGCCGACGACGGCGGCGCGTACCTGACGCCGCAGGTGCTCACGAACGTCACCCACGACATGGCCGTGATGCGCGAGGAGAGCTTCGGCCCGGTCGTCGGCATCATGCCCGTGGCCGACGACGCGGAAGCGATCCGGCTCATGAACGACAGCCGCTTCGGCCTCACCGCGAGCCTCTGGACGGCCGATCCGGAGCGTGCGATGCGCGTCGGCGACCGGGTCGAGACGGGCACCGTGTTCATGAACCGCGCCGACTACCTCGACCCGGCGCTCTGCTGGACCGGCTGCAAGGACACCGGCCGCGGCGCGGGGTTGTCCGTGCTCGGCTACCACGCCCTCACCCGCCCGAAATCGTACCACCTCAAGAAGGTTCGCTCATGAGCCCGCCCGCCGGTCCCCGCGCCACCTGGTCCTACCCCACCGCCATCCGCTTCGGCGCCGGCCGCATCGCGGAATTGCCGGACGCCTGCCGCGCGGCGGGGATCGGCAAGCCGCTGCTCGTCACCGATCGCGGGCTGGCGTCCATGGAGATCACCGCCCGCGCGCTCGCGATCCTGGAGGAGGCGGGGCTGGGCCGCGCGCTCTTCGCCGAGGTCGACCCGAACCCCAACGAGATCAACCTCGGGGCCGGGCTCGAGGCCTACCGGGCCGGCGGGCACGACGGCGTCGTCGCCTTCGGCGGCGGCTCGGGGCTCGATCTCGCCAAGATGGTCGCTTTCATGTCGGGCCAGACCCGGCCGATCTGGGATTTCGAGGACATCGGCGACTGGTGGACCCGCGCCGACGCCGCCGGCATCGCCCCCATCGTCGCCGTGCCGACGACGGCGGGCACCGGCTCGGAGGTGGGGCGCGCGAGCGTGATCACCAACTCGCGGACCCACGTGAAGAAGATCATCTTCCACCCGAAGGTGCTCCCCTCCGTCGTCATCGCCGACCCGGAGCTGACGGTGGGCATGCCCGAGGCCATCACCGCGGGCACCGGGCTCGACGCCTTCGCCCATTGCGTCGAGGCCTTCTCGAGCCCCTTCTACCACCCTATGAGCCAGGGCATCGCGCTCGAGGGCATGCGGCTCGTGATCGAGAACCTGCCGCGCGCCTACGATACGCCCGGCGACATCGAGGCGCGCGCCAACATGATGTCGGCCGCCGCCATGGGCGCGGTGGCCTTCCAGAAGGGGCTCGGCGCCATCCACGCCATGAGCCACCCCGTGGGCGCGCTGTTCAATACGCACCACGGCACGACGAACGCGGTCTGCATGCCCGCCGTGCTCGACCTCAACGCGCCGGCGATCCGCGCGCGCTTCGACCGTGCGGCGCCCTATCTCGGCATCGAGGGCGGGTACGAGGGCTTCCGCGCCTTCGTCCAGGCCTTCAACGACCGCTTCGGCATCCCCCGGCGCCTGTCCGACCTCGGGGTCACCGCGGACCGGATCGACGAGATGGTCGCCATGGCGCTCGACGACCCGTCCTGCGGCGGCAACCCGGTCACGCTCACGGCACAGAACGTGCGGGGGCTGTTCGAGGCGGCGCTCTGAGGGGCCGGGGTGCGCGGGCGTGGCTCGGGGTGGGGGGCGTCAGGGAATCGTCAAGGCGCCCCCGCTAGCCTCCTGCGCGTCCCCCGCCGCCAGGAGCCCCGAGCCCGCCCATGCCCTTCATCGAGCTGACCGTCGAGACCGTCCAGAAGCCCAAGGTGCTGATCAACATCGCCCACATCGTCCGCGTCGAGCCCCACCCCCACGCCAAGGGCACGCTCGTCTACACGAGCCCGAAGGCGGACGGCAGCCCGGCCGTGCACGCGGTGGAGGGGTACAAGGCGATCAGGGATCGGTTGATGGGGGAGGGGTGAGGGGGGAGCGCTCTACCGTCGGCCGCCCAGCACCTCGGGCCCGTCCAGCGGCCATGCCGGGACGTCGTCCATCCAGTCGAGGAAGTCCGCGGGAAGCGCGTCCAGGCGTGCCAACGCGGCCTCGAAGTCGGCGGAGCCCGTCGCACCCCGTGGCTTGCGAAGGCGAACCTTGCCCGAGGGAGCCACGGCGACGGCATACGTGAGCACGTGCCCCGCCCGGGACGTGCGGGTCTTGATGGACGCCCGTCGAATCGTGCCCGTCGTCGCTCTCTTCGTCATCTCGGTCATCTCGCGGCTCTCTCCTTCGCAAGATAGCGCGAAAGCTCCGGGTCCGCCACAGGCAGGTAGCCGCGAAGGCCGTACCAGGCAATCAGATCCGGGTCCGGGTCCTCCAGCATCGTCCGCGTCGATCCCAAGGCCGCAGCCAGAGTCTCGAGAACAGCGATCGCCAGATCGGTGATGTGCCCTTTCAGGACGTGCTCGCCAGGGGCGCCCTCCAATCGAGTGAGCGCCGGCCCGTGCGTCGTGATCTTTCCGTACGCCAAGCCGCAGAGAGTCTCGTCGACCCAGAACGCGGCGTCGATGCGCCGAACCTCCGTCCGCTTCGTGATTCGGGTCCAGTCCCAGTCGACCTTCCGGTCCGTCATCGGCCACTTCCTCGCGGCCGCCCTGGCGCGGAAGCCGATGGCCTCGATGGCGAGGCCCGGATGGGCATGTCGGCGAGCGCGGGCGACGACATCGCGGGACGCCGCCCGGAGCCGGTCCAACTCGTCCGGAGTCACGCGGCACCCTCTCCCGTACTGGTGAGGGTATGCTACTCTTCGGCGAGAACGGCGGCAACCTCGAACCGAAGACGGCGATTGCGTCGAATTTCGCCGGAAGGGTCGAGCCGGCGGCCCGTCGTCCTGCCGCCTGGGAATGGAGCGCTCGGCAGTACTCGACGCCCTCGCTGCGCGCGGAAGCGGGCACGGCAAGAGAATAGAACATCCGTGCGCAGCACGGTGCGGCATCGAGAATTAAATCCGGATCCGGGAGCTCGACGCACAACGGCATTGCCGGTGCTTGGTGCCCAGGAGAGGACTCGAACCTCCACGGCTGTTAACCACTGGTACCTGAAACCAGCGCGTCTACCAATTCCGCCACCTGGGCCCGCTCGCGCGGTGGGGGGCTTCATAGCAGGTCCGCGGGCGCCGTCAATCGTCTTTCTCGCCGCCTTCTCGCATCCGCGAGAATGGCGTCCCCGGCGACGTTCCGCCGCGTCTACCAGGGAGATGCAGGAAATCCGTAACGGGGACGGATCCAGAATGGCCTCGGATGCGTACTCTTCCATAGACGCGCTCTTGCTCGAGAAGGAGGGCCGCCATGCGTGCCCTGATGAAGCAGCCGCTGATCCGCCTGTTCGTGACGAACGGGTTCCTGGGGATCGGCTTCGGCATGGCGATCGCCGCCGTGCTCGTCGCGGTCGACTTCCGCGGCGTGGCGACCCTCGCGCTCACCGATCCCAACGGCTTCGTCGCCGTGATCCTCCTCGCCTTCGGGCTCGCCGTCACCTGCGGCGGCGCGGCCATCGCCACCGCGGTGATGCTGCTGCCCTGGGAGGACGACGACCACGAGGGCGGCTCCGGCGGCGGGGGCGGTGGGCATCGCGACGAGGATCGCATGCTGCGGCCGATCCCGGTGCGCGTCGCCGACCGCGGCCGCCACGGCGTGCCGCAGATTCCGCGGCGCGATTGACGCGCACGGATTCGGAAGCCGGAAAGCCCGCGCCGGGCGCGGCAAATTCACCGCGCGCCCTTCCCCAGCGCTGCGGAACGCTCTAGAGATCCCCCGCATCGTGAGCGAGGGGTGAGGGACCATGCAGGCGGCAGGCTGGCCGAGCGCGAAACTGATCACCGTCTTCGGCGGATCCGGCTTCCTCGGCCGGTACGTCTGCCAGATCCTGGCGCGGCGCGGCTACCGCGTGCGCGTCGCCGTGCGCCGCCCGGATCTCGCCTACCACCTCCAGCCGCTCGGCACCGTCGGGCAGATCATGCCTGTGCAGGCGAACCTGCGCTTCCCCGAGTCGGTGCGCGCCGCGATGAAGAACGCGGACGGGGCGATCAACCTCGTCGGCATCCTCCAGGAGGGCGGCAAGCAGACCTTCTCCGCCGTGCAGACGGAGGGCGCCGCCGCCGTCGCGCGGGCCGCGGCCGAGGTCGGCGCGCCGCTCGCCCACGTCTCCGCCATCGGCGCCGATCCCGAGAGCGCGTCCCGCTACGGCCGCACCAAGGCGGAGGGCGAGGCGCGGGTGCTCGAGGCGCTGCCCGACGCGGTGGTGCTGCGCCCCTCGATCGTGTTCGGGCCGGGCGACGGTTTCTTCACCCGCTTCGCCGTGCTCGCGCGCGCGCTCCCGGTGATGCCGATCGCCGCCGCGGGCACCCGTTTCCAGCCGGTCTACGTCGCCGACGTCGCCGAGGCGATCGCCCGCGTGATGGACGGGACGGTCGCCGGCGGAAAGGTCTACGAGCTCGGCGGGCCGGAGGTCTTCACCTTCCGCGAGGTGGTGGAGCTCGTGCTGCGCTACACCGAGCGCCGCCGCCCGATCCTGACGCTGCCCGACAAGCTCGCGCGCTTCCAGGCGGGGCTCACCGAGACGCTCGACAAGGTCACGCTCGGCCTCCTTCCCGACGAGATCGTGCTCACCCGCGACCAGCTGAAGATGCTCGCCTCCGACAACGTCGTGTCCGAGGCGGCGAAGGCCGAAGGCCGCACGCTCGAGGGGATCGGCATCGCGCCGACGGCGGTCGAGGCGATCGTCCCGGCCTACCTCAAGCGCTTCCGCAAGCGCGGCCAGTTCGAGGCCCCGCGTGACCCGCGGGAGGGGACGGCGGCGTAACGCGTCGCGCGTCCTCGCCGCTTGACAGCGCAGCCGCCCGGCTCCTTAACCTCCGGCGATCCACAGCCGTCCGGAGGCCGCCCGTGCCCGCTCTCGCCGAACTCACCACAGACGCCCTGCGGGCGCTCGCCGCCGACGTCGCGCGCGACATCGAGGCGTTCCGGGCGAAGGGGCTGAAGCTCGACATGACCCGCGGCAAGCCCGCGCCCGAGCAGCTCGACCTCGCCAACGCCATGCTGGCGCTGCCCGGCAACGGCGACTACCACACCGAGGCCGGCGAGGACGCGCGCAACTACGGCGGCCTGCAGGGCATCGTCGAGGCCCGCCGGCTCTTCGCCGGCATGGTGGGCGCGCCCCCCGAGCAGGTCGTGGTCGGCGAGAACGCGTCGCTCGCGATGATGCACGATTGCCTGGTCTGGGCGCTGCTGCACGGGGCGCCCGGCGGCGCGGGTCCCTGGTCGCGCGAGGCGGGGGGCATCGCCTTCCTGTGCCCGGTGCCGGGCTACGACCGCCACTTCGCCATCACCGAAGGCTACGGCGTGCGGATGATCCCCGTGCCGCTCACGGGCGAGGGGCCGGACGTCGACGCGGTTGCGCGCGCCGTCGAGGACCCGTCGGTCAAGGGCATGTGGTGCGTGCCGAAGTACTCCAACCCCACCGGCGAGACCTATGCGCCGCGGGTGGTCGAGGCGCTGGCGGCGATGAAGACCGCGGCGCCGGACTTCCGCCTGTTCTGGGACAACGCCTACACCGTCCACGACCTCGTGGAGGAGGGCGACACGCTCGCGAACGTGCTCGACGCCTGCGCGGCCGCGGGAAACCCGGACCGTGCCTTCGTCTTCGCCTCGACCTCGAAGGTGACCTTCGCCGGCGCGGGCCTCTCCTTCTTCGGGTCCTCGCCCGCCAACGTCGCCTGGTACCTCGCCAAGGCGAGCCTGCGCACGATCGGCCCCAACAAGCTCGCCCAGCTGCGCCACGTGCGCTTCTTCGGCGACGCGGCCGGTCTCGCCGCGCACATGGACCGGCACCGCGCGCTGCTCGCGCCGAAGTTCGCGGCGGTGGAGGCGGCGCTCGAGGCGCGTCTCGCGGGCACCGGCGCCGCGCGCTGGGCGCGCCCGCGGGGCGGCTACTTCGTCTCGGTGGATGTGCGCCCGGGCACGGCCAGGACGGTCGTCGCCACCGCCAAGGCGCTCGGCATCGCCATGACGCCGGCGGGCTCGACCTGGCCAGGCGGCACCGACCCGCGCGACGAGAACCTGCGCATCGCCCCGAGCTTCCCGTCCCTCGCCGACGTGAAGGCGGCGGCGGAGGGCGTCGCGCTCGCCATCCTGGCGGCGGCGGTCGAGGCCGAGCAGCAGGCCCGCGGCGAGGGTGGCGCGCCGGCCTGAGCGGCGGCGCCTGCCCGCCCGGACGGCGCCTCCACGCGCCATATTTTGGCCGCCCGGGGCGACTGTGGTATCGGGAGGTTCCCCCGCTTCGATCGGTACCGCGCTCCATGCTCCTTCCCCGTTCCCATCGCGTGCTCGCTCCGGCGCTCGCGCTCGTCGCGCTCGCCTTCGCCGTCCCGTTCGCGGCCCTCCTCGCGGGCACCGCGCCCGTGCGTGCCCAGAGCGCGACGGAGGTCGTCGTGCGCCTCAACCAGCTCGAGGAGGAGGTGCGCCGCCTCTCCGGGCAGGTGGAGGAGCTGACGTTCCAGAATCGCCAGCTGCGCGAGCAGCTCCAGCGCTTCCAGGAGGACGTCGACTTCCGCTTCCAGGAGATGGGCGGCCCCGCCTCCGCCCTGCCGCCGCCGGCCTCGGCGCCGTCCGGAGCGCCCTCGGCCGCGCCCGGCCAGCGCTCCGACGCCTTCGACCCGGGCACGAGCCCCTCGGCGCCGGGAGCGCCGCAGCCGCTCGGCACCACGACGCCCTCGGCGCCGCTCGGCGCCGCCGAGGCGCCCCCGCCGGAGGGCGGCGGCGCGCCGCTCGACATCGCCGCGATCCTGCGCGGCGAGGCGCCGCTGCCGTCTGTGGAGCGCGCCGGTCCGTCCATCGCCGCCACCGGCTCGGAGGACCCGCGCTTCGACTACGATTCCGCCTACGCCTACCTGCTGCAGCGCCAGTACGAGCGCGCCGAGATGGGCTTTCGGCAATACCTCCAGTCCCACCCGCGCGACGCGCTCGTTCCGGACGCCACCTTCTGGCTCGGCGAGACCTACGCCCAGCGCGGCCGCCACCGGGAGGCGGCGGAGCAGTTCCTCAAGGTCTCGACCGAGCACGCCGACTCGCCCAAGGCGCCCGACGCGATGCTCAAGCTCGGCACCTCGCTCGTCGAGCTCGGCGCCCGCGAGCAGGCCTGCGCCACCTTCGCGGAGCTGACGCGCCGCTACGACGACGCCTCCATGCCCGTGCGCGAGGCCGTGGAGCGCGAGCGCCGCCGCGCCTCCTGCGGCTGAGCCTTCGCCCGCGATGGCCGTGCCGGACGACGCTCCCCTCGCCGATGCCGAGGCGCGGAGCCGTCTGACGCCGCTCTTCCGTGATTTCCGCGACACCGGGCTGATCCTCGCCGTCTCCGGCGGCCCCGATTCGGTCGCGCTCATGCGCCTGGCAGCCCCGCTCGCCCGCGAGACCGGCACCCCCGCCCGCGTCGTCACGGTCGATCACGCCCTGCGCCCCGGCTCGGCCGACGAGGCGCTGCGCGTCGCAGACTGGGCCGACGAGGCCGGGCTTCCCCACGAGATCCGCGCCTGGTCGGGCGAGAAGCCGGCCCGAGGCCTCCAGGACGCCGCGCGCGCCGCGCGCTACGCCCTTCTCGCGGAGGCGGCCCACGCGGCCCGCGCCGGCGCGATCCTCACCGCGCATCACCGCGACGACCAGGCCGAGACCGTGCTCATGCGGCTGTGCGCCGGCTCCGGCCCCGCCGGCCTCGCGGGGATGCGTCCACGCGCCGACCTCGACGGGCTCGTGCTGGCGCGGCCCTTCCTCGACCTGCCCAAGGCCCGCCTCGTCGCCACCTGCGTCGCGCGCGCGTGGGACTTCGTCGAGGACCCGTCGAACGCGGCCCCGCGCTTCGCCCGCGCCCGGCTGCGGCGGATCGCGCCGCTCCTGGCGGCGGAAGGCCTCGGCCCCGCGCGCCTCGCCCGGCTCGCGGCGCGCGCGGCGCGGGCCGAGGACGCGCTCGAGGCGCAGAGCGCCGCCGCCTTCGCGCGGCTCGCGATCGGGGAGGCTCCGCTCGCGCTCGACGCCCCCGGCCTCATGGCCGAGCCCGAGGAGATCGCGCTGCGCGTCCTGTCGCGGGCGCTTCGGGAGGCGGGGGGCGCCGCGGGCTACGACAGGCTCTCCCGGCTCGAGGCCTTCTGGAGCCGCCTCGCCCCGGCGATCGCGGCCGGCGCGCCGTTCCGCGAGACGCTCGGCGGCGCGCTCGCGACGCTCGCGGCGGGGCGGCTGGTGCTGACGCCGGAGCCGCCGCGGCGCGGGCGTTGATCTCCTTTGCACCGGGCGTCGGGAGTGCTAGGAGCCCTGCCCATGCTCGAAGGCCTGCACCCCAACCGCCCGACCCACGTCATGCGCCTCGCCACCAGCGAGCGCGCCGCGCGTGCCACGACCGACGTGATCGGCGAGATGTTCGACCCCGCCGAGACGGCGGTCGCCGCCTTCGAGGCCGAGGACGGCAGGACCTGGCTGCTCGAGGCCTACTTCGCCTCGCCGCCGGACGAGGACGCGGTGCGCGCCATGATCCGGCCGGTGATCGGCACGGAGGCCGATCGGGCGGTGTTCGAGGCGATCGCGCAGAAGGACTGGGTGGCGGCGTCGCTGGAGGGGTTGAAGCCCGTGCGCGCCGGGCGCTTCCTCGTGCACGGATCGCACGACCGGCACACGCGCGCGGCGAACGATCTCGCCATCGAGATCGAGGCGGCGCTCGCCTTCGGCACGGGGCATCATGGCACGACGCGCGGCTGCCTCCTGGCGCTCGTCGACGAGCTCAAGCGTCGGCGGCCGGCGCGGGTGCTCGACGTCGGCACCGGCACGGGCATCCTCGCCTTCGCGGCGGCGAAGGCGGTGCGGCGGCGCGTGGTGGCGGGGGACATCGATCCGGTGGCGATCGCGGTGGCGCGCGACAACGCGCGGGCGAACGGCGTGGCGCCCTGGCTCGACCTCTACGTAGGCCCGGGCATCCGCTCGGGCTCGGCCGCGCGGACCCGGCATTTCGATCTCGTCTTCGCCAACATCCTGGCGCGGCCCTTGAAGCGCCTCGCGCCGGATCTGGCGCGCGTCGCGGCGCCGGGCGGGACGCTGGTCCTGTCGGGCCTGCTCGCGCGCGACGTGCCGGGCGTGCTCTCGGCCTATCGCGCGCAAGGCTTCGCGCTCGCGAAGCGGCGCGACCTCGAGGGCTGGGCCGCGCTCACCCTGAAGCGGGGCGGCGCGGCCGCGAGGCCAGTGGGTCGCTGATCAGCGCACGAAGGGCAGGCGGGCGTCGTCGGCGAGGCCGGCGGTACGCACGCCCTCGTTCTCCATGCGCGCCTCGAGATGCGGCGCGTAGAGGCGCAGCTCCCGGCGCACGCGCTCCATCTGCGCGGCCTGCATGCGGCGCAGGATGCGCGTGAACAGGCCGGGGCGGGCGGTCTCGCCGGCGGGAGCGGCGGTGTCGCGGGCGGCGCCGCGGAAGGTATCGAGGGCATAGGCCATGGTGCGGTCTCCGATCGTGGATCTCGGCTGTGGGACGGCCCGAGCGTTTCCTTGTTGCGACGCAATATAGGTCAGTGACGCTGTCCTAGCTACGCCGTAGGCACGGGAGCCGTCATGCGTCTCACGCAGGCCTCGCTCGAGATGTGAGCCGAGGTGCCCATTTTCTGCATGGTTCGTGGGCAGTCGAGGCGGCTCCCCGACGCCGCCGCCGCGGCTCCCGTTGCACGTGCGCCCGCTTGCGCGTACCCCTTGGCCATGAGCCGCTTCCAGACCTTCGACGACCTCGCCGATCCTGCCCGCACCGCCCCGCGTGTCGCCGCGCTGCGCGCCGAACTCGCCCGCCGCGGCATCGACGGTTTCGTCGTGCCGCGCTCGGACGAGCACCAATCCGAGTACGTGCCGCCGAGCGCCGAGCGGCTCGCCTGGCTCACCGGCTTCACCGGCTCCGCCGGCGCGGCGGTGATCCTCGCCGATCGCGCGGCGCTGTTCGTCGACGGGCGCTACACGCTGCAGGCGCCGGCGCAGACGGACACGGGGGTGATCACGGTCGTCGACAGCGGCGAGACGTCGGCCGCGCGGTGGGTCGAGGCGAACCTGGCCGAGGGCGCCGTCCTCGGGTACGACCCCTGGCTCCATACGGCGGACGCGGTGGCGCGGCTGGAGCGCGCCGCGAAGGCCGCGGGCGGGCGGCTCGAGCGGCTCTCGCCGAACCCGATCGACGTGATCTGGGAGGACCGCCCGGCGCCGCCGAAGGCGCCCGTGAGACCGCATCCCGAGGAATACGCGGGCCTCTCGCGGGGCGAGAAGATCGCGCGGGTGCGCGAGGCGCTGGCCGCGGAGAAGCTCGATGCGCTCCTGATCTCCGATCCGCACGCGCTCGCCTGGCTGTTCAATCTGCGCGGCGGCGACGTCGCCCACACGCCGCTGCCGCTCGGCTACGCGCTGGTGCCGCGGGAGGGCCCGGCCACGCTCTTCCTCGATCCCGACAAGGTGACGAACGAGGCGGGCGACGCCGTCGGCGACGTCGCCGCCTTCCGCGCGCCCGACGCGCTCGCGCCGACCCTGGCCGAGATCGCCCGGCGCGGCGCGCGCATTCGCGTCGACCGCGACACCGCGGCCCGGGCGCTGTCCGACGTCGTGCGTGCCGCCGGCGCCGAACCGGACGTCGGCGTCGACCCGATCGGGCGGATGAAGGCGATCAAGACCGATGCCGAGATCGTCGGTGCCCGCGCCGCGCACGTGCGCGACGGCGCCGCGGTCGCCCGCTTCCTCGCCTGGTTCGCGGCGACCGCGCCCGGCGGGCTCACCGAGATCGACGTGGTGGAGAAGCTGGAAGCCTGCCGGGAGGAGACCGGCGCGCTCGTCGACGTCTCCTTCCCCTCGATCGCGGGAGCCGGGCCGAACGGCGCCATCGTGCACTACCGCGTCAGCCGCGCCACCAACCGGGCGCTGGCGGCGGGGGAGCTGTTCCTGATCGATTCGGGCGCGCAGTACCGCGACGGCACGACGGACATCACCCGCACGCTGCCCGTCGGCGAGCCGACGCCCGAGATGCGCGACCGCTACACCCGCGTGCTCCAGGGCCACCTCGCGGTCTCCCGTGCGGTCTTCCCCAAGGGTGCGACGGGCGCGCAGATCGACGGCTTCGCGCGGGCGCCGCTGTGGCGGGCGGGGCTCGATTTCGACCACGGCACCGGCCACGGCGTGGGCAGCTTCCTCTCGGTGCACGAGGGGCCGCAGCGCATCGCCAAGACCGGGACGACGCCGCTCGAGCCGGGCATGATCCTCTCCAACGAGCCGGGCTACTACCGCACGGGCGCCTACGGCATCCGCATCGAGAACCTGATCCTCGTCGAGCGCCGGGAGATCCCCGGCGCCGAGCGGGAGATGCGCGGCTTCGAGACGCTGACGCTCGCGCCCTACGCGCGCGACCTCGTCGACCGCGCGCTGCTCGACGCGGGCGAGATCGCCTGGATCGACGCCTACCACGCCCGCGTCCTGGAGACGCTGGCGCCGCTGGTCGACGAGACGACGCGCGGCTGGCTCGCCCGCGCCTGTGCGCCCCTCGGCTGAGGGGGTTGGCGGGCGGACGCGGGCCGCCCGCTTGCCCCCGCGTGCCGGCTCTGCTTGAACGGGAGCCCAGCCTGGAGCCCCGCATGACCGACAATTCCAGCCACGACCGTCCGTTCTCCAAGCCCAGCCTGTCCAAGCGCAGCCTCGCCGTCCAGGCGATGGGGCGGGTCGATCCGGTGACGAAGGCCGTGGTGCCGCCGATCCACGTCGCCACGACCTACCTGCGCGACCCCGACAACGGCTATTCCTCCGGCTTCGTCTACGGCCGCCCGGACAACGCCACGGTACGCGAGGCCGAGGACGTGATCGCCATGCTGGAGGAGGCGTCCGCCGGCGCGCTGCTGTTCGGCTCCGGCATGGCGGCGGCCACCGCCGTCTTCCGCGCGCTCGACCCGGGCGACCACGTCGTGGCGCCCGCCGTGATGTACTGGGCGCTGCGGCAGTGGCTGCTGACGGAAGGGCGCCGCGGCGGGCTCGAGGTGACGCTCGTCGAGACCGCGGACCTCGAAGCCCTGCGCGCCGCCGTGCGGCCCGGGAAGACGAAGCTCGTGTGGATCGAGACGCCGGCGAACCCGCTCTGGACGCTCACCGACATCGCCGCCGCCGCCGAGATCGCGCACGGGGCGGGGGCGCGGCTCGGGGTCGATTCGACCTGCGCCTCGCCCTTCCACACGCGCCCGCTCGCGCTCGGCGCCGACGTCGTCATGCACGCGGCGACGAAGATCCTCAACGGCCATTCGGACGTGGTGGCGGGGGCGCTCGCGATGCGGGAGAACGACGCCTTCCGGCAGCGGCTCGTGACGATCCGCAAGGGCGAGGGCGGCATCCTGGGGCCGTTCGAGGCCTATCTCCTGATGCGCGGCATGCGCACCTTCCACCTGCGCGCCGCCGCTCAGGCGTCCTCGGCGATGGTGCTGGCCGAGCGGCTGTCGGCGCACCCGCGGGTCGCCGCCGTGCTCTACCCGGGCCTGCCCGGCCACCCGGGGCACGAGATCGCGCGCCGGCAGATGGAGAACGGTTTCGGCTTCATGCTCTCGATCCGCGTCGCCGGCGGCGAGCGGGCGGCGATCGCCACCGCGGCCGGGGTGCGGCTGTGGACGCGGGCGACCTCGCTCGGCGGCGTCGAGAGCCTGATCGAGCACCGCGCCTCGATCGAGGGCCCGGACACGCCCTGCCCGCCGGACCTGCTGCGGCTGTCGGTGGGCTGCGAGGACGTGGACGACCTCCACGCGGACCTGGACCAGGCGCTGCGCGCGGCGCACGGGTGAGGTCGGGCAAAAGAAGAGAGGCGGTTCGCGCCGCCTCCCCGGGAAAGATCGACTGCGGAAAATGCGTGATCATCTGCCCGCGAAACGGGCAGCGAACACGCGTCACGGCCTGAGCGCGACGAGGCTCAACTCGGGACCGGGCATGGCCAGCAGGGCGAGGACGGCGCTCAGCCCGACGGCTGCGAACACGAAGGACAGGCTCACGATCGGCATCAGGTCGCGGTTGGGCATTCTGAAGAAGTGCATGATCGGTCCCTCCATGAACGGTGGATGAACAACGCACACGATGTAGTCAGGTTCCCGGAGCTATGCAATATCGGGTCCAACCGCACCCGGCTGCCTGTATTTTCCGCGGCATTCAATTTTCAAACGCCTGCGGTGCCGGATGGCTCCGTGGCGCCGAGATCGTAGCCGAGCGCCGCGGCGGCGCGCGCCAGCGGCTCCGGCACCGGCGCCGCGACCCGCACCGGCGGCTTCGCGCGCGACAGCGGCACGGCGATGCGCCAGGCGTGGAGGTGGAGCGCCGCGCCGCGCGGCGCGCCCCCGTAGATCGCGTCCCCCACGATCGGGAAGCCGGAGGCGGCGCAGTGGACGCGCAGCTGGTGCGTGCGCCCCGTGATCGGCTCCAGCGCCAGGAGCGCACGCGAGCCGTCCGGCGCCCGGGCGAGGACGCGCACCCGCGTCAGTGCCTCCTGTCCGTCGGGCGACGCCTTCATCCGCCAGGGCGTGTCCGGCGCGACCGGAGCCAGGGGGAGGTCGATCGTGAAGGCGTCCTGCGCCGTGGCGGGCGCGGGCGCGACGAGGGCGAGGTAGGTCTTCTCCACCCGGCCGGTCGCGAACAGATCCGCGAGACTGCGCAGCGCCTTGGGGTGGCGGCCGAGCACGAGGCAGCCGGACGTGTCGCGGTCGAGCCTATGGGCGAGCTCGGGGCGCCACTTCAGGCCGAAGCGCAGCGCGTCGAGGTGCCGTGCGAGCGTCTCCCCGCCGCCCGGACCCGGATGGACGGGCAGCCCGGCGGGCTTGTCGAGGACGAGCATGAGGCCGTCGCGATGCAGGATGCGC
Organism: Salinarimonas chemoclinalis; assembly: GCF_041514305.1. Taxonomy (NCBI): domain Bacteria; kingdom Pseudomonadati; phylum Pseudomonadota; class Alphaproteobacteria; order Hyphomicrobiales; family Salinarimonadaceae; genus Salinarimonas; species Salinarimonas chemoclinalis. The sequence goes on along the minus strand of NZ_JBGMWH010000005.1, from coordinate 6,706 downwards.
GACACTATCTCTTCGGATCTCATGCGAAATCCGCTAGAGCGGACGACGCGAGACGGCAAGCGCGAATGCGGGAGGCGCCGAGGCATGGCTGACGGGACCGAGAAACGCGGCTTCTTCTCGCGGCTGTTCGGGCGCAAGGCGGACGAGGCGCCGAGCGGCGAGACGTCGCGCGAGGAGGCGGCACCGGACGCCGCCTCCACCGTCACCGAGCCCTCGCCCGACGCGGTTACGGCGGTGCCGCCCGAGCTCGCGGGCGCCGACCTCCAGCCGATCGAGCCCGAGGGCGACGAGGCCCGCGAGGCCGCGATCGCGGAGGAGCCCGAGACGCAGCCCGGCCCCACCGGCACGCCGGCGCCCGAGCAGACGACGCCCGAGGCCCTCGTCGAGCCGGAACCCGCGCCCGCTCCGCCGCCCTCTCCCGCCGCCGCTCCGAAGGCCTCCTGGTGGAGCCGCCTGACGCAAGGGCTCGCGCGCACCTCCTCCTCCATGGGGGGCGCGATCACGAGCCTGTTCACCAAGCGCAAGCTCGACGCCACCACGCTCGAGGACCTCGAGGACATCCTCATCCAGGCGGATCTCGGCGTGCCGGCGGCGACGCGCATCACCGAGGCCGTCGCCAAGGGCCGTTACGACAAGGAGATCCCGCCCGAGGAGGTCAAGCGCGTGCTCGCCACCGAGGTCGAGCGCTCGCTCGCGCCGGTGGCGCGCCCGCTCGAGATCGACCGGGCGCGAAAGCCCTTCGTCATCCTCATGGTCGGCGTCAATGGCGCGGGCAAGACGACGACGATCGGCAAGCTCGCGGCCAAGTTCCGCGCGCAGAAGCTCTCCGTCACCATGGCCGCGGGCGACACGTTCCGCGCCGCCGCGATCGAGCAGCTCAAGGTCTGGGGCGAGCGCACCGGCGCGACGGTTGTCGCCCGCGAGCAGGGCGCGGACGCCGCCGGCCTCGCCTTCGACGCGCTGACCGAGGCGCGGCGCGCGGGCACCGACGTGCTCCTCGTCGACACCGCCGGGCGGCTGCAGAACAAGGCCGGGCTGATGTCCGAGCTCGAGAAGATCGTGCGCGTGATGCGCAAGGTCGACCCGAGCGCGCCCCACGCGGCGCTCCTCGTGCTCGACGCGACGGTGGGGCAGAACGCGCTCTCGCAGGTCGAGCTGTTCCAGAAGGCCGCGGGCGTCACCGGGCTCGTGATGACGAAGCTCGACGGCACCGCCCGCGGCGGCATCCTGGTGGCGCTCGCCGAGCGCTTCGGGCTGCCCGTCCACTTCATCGGCGTGGGCGAGGGCGTCGAGGATCTGGAGCCCTTCGCCGCGAAGGACTTCGCCCGGGCGATCGCCGGGCTCGACGAGGCGTGAGACCCGGGGTCGCACCGGGCGAGGATCGGGGGGACGACGGTCGGATGAGCGCACATCTCTACGAGGAGATCCGCGGGGGCATCGCGGATCCGAGCCGGATCTTCATCGAGACGCCGGCGGGGCGGCGGATCGGCTATGCCGAGGCCTTCGAAGAGGCCGGGCGCTTCGCCAACGCGCTGCGGGCGCTCGGCGTGGGCGAGGGCGACCGGGTGGCGGTGCAGGTCGAGAAGAGCCCGGAGGTGATCCTCCTGCTGCTCGGCTGCCTGCGCGCCGGCGCGGTCTTCCTGCCGCTCAACACCGCCTATACGCCCGCCGAACTCGCCTACTTCGTCGAGGACGCCGAGCCAGCCCTCCTCGTCTGCGATCCGAAGGCGCGCGAGACGCTGGCGCCGCTCGCCACCGCGCGCGGCGTCGGCGCCGTCGAGACGCTGGACGCCGAGGGCGCGGGCTCGCTGCGCGCGGCCGCCGACGGCGCCTCGCCCGCCTTCGCGGACGCGACGCGCGGGCCGGACGATCTCGCGGCGATCCTCTACACCTCGGGCACGACCGGGCGCTCGAAAGGGGCGATGCTCACCCACGAGAACCTCGCCTCGAACGGCCGGACGCTGAAGGAGATCTGGCGCTTCGGGGCGGACGACGTGCTGCTCCACGCGCTCCCGACCTTCCACACGCACGGCCTGTTCACCGCGACGAACACGATCCTGCTCGCGGGCGCCTCCATGCTCTTCCTGCCCCGGTTCGACGCGGACGAGGTGATGCGGCTGATGCCGCGGGCGACGACCATGATGGGGGTGCCGACCTTCTACGTGCGCCTCATCCAGCATCCCGGGCTGACGCGGGAGGCGACGGCGCACATGCGCCTGTTCGTCTCCGGCTCGGCGCCGCTGCTCGCCGAGACGCACCAGGCCTTCTCGGCCCGCACCGGCCACGCGATCCTCGAGCGCTACGGCATGACCGAGACCAACATGAACACGTCGAACCCCTACGAGGGGGATCGCGTGCCGGGCACGGTCGGCTTTCCGCTGCCGGGCGTGGACCTGCGGGTCGTCGACCCGGAGAGCGGCGCGCGCCTGCCCGATGGGGAGATCGGCATGATCGAGGTGCGCGGGCCCAACGTCTTCGTCGGCTACTGGCGCAATCCGGAGAAGACCAAGGCCGAGTTCCGCGAGGACGGGTTCTTCGTCACCGGCGACCTCGGGAAGGTGGACGCGCGCGGCTACGTCCACATCGTCGGGCGCGGCAAGGACCTCGTGATCACCGGCGGCTACAACGTCTACCCCAAGGAGGTCGAGACGGAGATCGACGCGCTGCCGGGCGTCGTCGAGAGCGCGGTCTTCGGCGTGCCCCATCCGGATTTCGGCGAAGGGGTGACGGCGGTGGTGGTGGCCGAGCCGGGCGCGGCGGTGGACGAGGCGGGCGTGCTCGCTGCGCTCGCCGACCGGCTCGCCCGCTACAAGCAGCCCAAGCGCGTTCTCGTGGTGCCGGAGCTGCCGCGCAACACGATGGGCAAGGTGCAGAAGGCGGCGCTCAGGGAGCGCTGGGCCGACCTGTACCGGAGCTGAGCCGGCTCAGACGCGAAGACGCCCCCCGCGCAGGGCGCGGAGGGCGTCGAACGAAAGCCGATCGGGCGAGCCCGCTCAGGCGGCGTTGGCCTCCAGCGTGCGCGGGGCCTTGTCGGTGGCCGCGATCGGGATCAGGCGGGGCTTCTTCGACTCGGGGATCTCGCGCACGAGGTCGATGTGCAGGAGCCCGTTCTCGAGGCTGGCGCCCGTCACCTGCACGCCGTCGGCGAGCTGGAAGCGGCGCTCGAACGCGCGCGCGGCGATGCCCTGGTGCAGGAACTGGGCGGGACGCTCGTCCTCGGCCTTCTTGCCGCGCACGGAGAGCGTGTGCTCCTTCACCTCGATGGCGAGGTCGTCCTCGGTGAAGCCGGCGACCGCGACGCTGATGCGGTAGGTGTTCTCGGCGCTGCGCTCGATGTTGTAGGGCGGGTAGCCCTGCGCGCCGTCGACGCCGGCGAGCTGGTCGAGCGTGGAGAACAGGCGGTCGAAGCCGACCGTGTTGCGATAGAGGGGGGAGAGATCGAAGTGACGCATGGCATATCCTCTCGCTGAAGCGACATGCTGGGTTTCGCCGTTCGGTCCGCCGCTGGGGCCGGACCGGGTCGATGTGCCGCCGTCTGGCCGGCACGTTTCCGAGATGGGAAGCGCCGGCGTGGCGTTCAAGAGGGATGCGCGTCACGCTGCCGTCGCCCGGGCGCGCTAGAGCCCGGCGGCTCGCGCCGTCGCGAGCCGCGGTCTTCGTCGAGGAGGAACCGACCGATGCGCCCCGTCGCCTGCACCATCTCCCGCCGCCACGTGCTCCAGGCCGCCGCCGTCCTGCCGCTGGCCGCCGCGCTGCCCAGGGGCGCGCGCGCCGCGCCGTCGGTGGCGGGAGACGTCCTGCTGATCGTGATGTCGGACCTGCACAGCCCCTACCGCCGCCTGCCGGCGATCCTCTCCGCGGTGCGCGCGATCGCGGCGGCGAACCCGGGGCGGCCGATGGCGATCCTGATCAACGGCGACGTGTTCGAGCGCGGCAACGTGGCGGCCCTGCGCTCGCGCGCGGCCGCCGACTGGATGTTCCTGGAGGCGCTCGCCCGCGAGGCGCCCGTCGTGCTCAACCTCGGCAACCACGAGACCGCGATCCTCGACGACATGGCCTCGCTGCCGCCGGAGGCGGCGGCCCGCGGCGTCGCCCTCGTCTCGAACCTGATCGACGCGCGCACCGGGCGCTTGTTCGCGCCCGCCGTCCAGCGGCTCGCGCTCGGCGGGCGCCGGCTCGCCGTCGTCGGGCTCGCGACCGACAATCCGTTCGTCTACCGCCAGCCCGTGCGCGACACGCTCGTGCTCGTCGATCCGGTGGACCATGCCGAGGCCGCGCTCGCGCCGCTCTCCGCCGGGGCGGACGCGACGGTCGTGCTCAGCCACGCCGGCGTCGTCGCCGACAAGGCGATCCTGCCGGGGCTCGCCGACGGCACGCTGCTCGTGGGCGGCCACGACCACCTGAGCTTCGAGCATGCGGCCGGCGCGACGCGCTACGTCCACACCGGGTCCTGGGGCGCGGAGCTCGCCGTGGTGGGGATCGGCTTCGCAGAGGGGGCGGACCCGCGCATCGACCTGGCGCATCACGCGGTCGGCGTCGCCGACGACGCCGATCCGGACCTCGCGGCGGCCATCGACGCGATCCTCGCCGAGCACCTCACGGAGGCCGACCGCGTGGTGATCGCCGATCTCGACCGCGCCCGCGACCTCCCCGAGAGCATCCTCCTCGCCACCGAGGCGGTGCGTGCGGCCGCGGAGGCGGACGTGGCCTTCCTCGGCCACACGACCTTCGGCGCACCCCTCGCCGCCGGGCCGCTCACCGCCTACGACTTCGACGCCTTCGTGCGCTTCGACGGCGACATCCGCGTCGCCGAGGTCGACGGCGCGACGCTCGCCGCGATGCTCGCGCGGGCGAACCAGCACCGGGCGGCGAGCCTCGACGCCCGCACGGGCGACTTCGTCCACGCGGCCGAGATCGCCGTCGATCCGGGGGCCCGTTACCGCGTCGCCGTCAACGGCTGGACGGCGACGAACCAGGAGGCCTACCTCGGCACCCGCGACATCGCCTTCGTGCCCGTGGAGGGGCTGGCGCTGAAGGCGGTGGTGGCGGAGGCGCTCGGGCGCCTGTGACCCGTGCCCGCGCGCCTCACCCCGCCTGGACGGGCGGGCGAACCTCCGGCGGGATCGGGCAGGAATAGGGCGTGCGCGCCAGCCGCGCCGCGTGCGCGGCGGCGGCGTCCCGGCGCAGCCCCTCGTCGCGCATGAGCAGCCGGGCGAGGCCCGCCATCGCCTTGGCGGCGTGGGCCATGCCCTCGTGCGCCGCCGGTGCCTTGCCCTGTGCCGTCATCTGCCAGGTGTGGAGCGGCGTGCCGATGGCGCAGGTGGCCACCCGCGCCTGCACGGTCGGCACCGCCCAGCTGACGTCGCCCACGTCCGTCGAGCCCATCCCGCCGAGGAAGGGGCGGTCGAGCGGCAGCACGAAGTCGCACAGCGGCGCCTCGTTCTGCGCGTCCGTCACCAGCGCGGGATCGATCCCCATGTCGCGCCAGGCGGCGGCGATGTCGCCGGGAGAGAGCGTGCGGCGGATCTCGGCGGCGAAGGCGCGGTCGGCGGCGTCGAAGGGCACCGGGCCGAGCCCCTCGAGGACGCGCTGCAGCGCCTCCTCCAGCGGCCGGTTGCCGACGAGGTTCGAGACGGCGGAGTGGACGCGGCTCTCCACCCGCGTGCCGGTCATCAGCGCCGCGCCGTCGGCGACTGCGCGCACCCGCTCGACGAGATCGGCGAGCCCGGCGAGGTCGCGCGCGCGGATCAGCTGGCGCACGGTGGCGCGCGCGGGCACGACGTTCGGCGCGATGCCGCCGGCGTCGAGATAGGCGTAGTGGACCCGCGCGTCGTCCGGCATGTGCTCGCGCAGGTAGTTGACGCCGACGTTCATCAGCTCCACCGCGTCGAGCGCGCTGCGGCCGAGCTCGGGCGCGCCGGCGGCGTGGGCGGCCTTGCCGTGGAAGGTGAAGTCGATGCGCGTGTTGGCGAGCGAGCGCGCCGGGTCGACGCCGGTGTGCGAGTAGGGATGCCAGGAGATCGCGGCATCGACGTCGGCGAAGAGCCCGTCGCGGACCATGTAGGTCTTGGCCGCGCCGCCCTCCTCCGCCGGGCAGCCGTAGTAGCGCACGCGGCCGGGGATGCCCTCCGCCTCCAGCCAGTCGCGCACGGCGGTGGCGGCGAGGATGGCGGCGGCGCCGAGCAGGTTGTGGCCGCAGCCGTGGCCGTGGCCGCCCTCCTCGACGGGTGCGTGGGTGGCGACGCCCGCCTGCTGGCTGAGTGCGGGAAGCGCGTCGTACTCGCCCAGGATGGCGATCACGGGCCCGCCCGCGCCCCACTCGCCGACGACGGCGGTGGGGATGCCGGCCGCGTTCTCGCCGACGCGGAAGCCCTGGGTGCGCAGCATCGCCGTGTGCTCGGCCACGGCGCGGCGCTCCGTGTAGGCGATCTCGGGGGCGTCGAAGATGCGGTCGGCGAGGTTCTCGAAGTCCTCGCGCTTGGCCTCCACGAGATCCCACACCGGATCGACGTTGCGCGTGTCCATGCTCGCTCTCCTCGGGCGTTCGGGGTTTCGGGCGCGATGCCCGGACAGGCGAGGGGTGTCGCGCGCGCCGGCGCGCCCGGTCAAGCGTCACGCCCGCGAGGACGATATCCGCGCCCGCCCACCGGCAGCGCCGATGCAGGCCGCGACCCGCCACCTCCCCGGAGGGGAGGACGACGGCCGC